>NZ_JBIVOQ010000002.1:0-593127 GCF_044754225.1 Arthrobacter sp. NPDC093125
GAGGGCCGCAACGCGACCCACCAGATGAAGAAACTCACCCTGGATGACCTGAAGAAGTTCCGCGACCACCTGCGGATCCCGGTCACGGACGAGCAGCTGGAGCAGGACCCGTACCGGCCGCCCTACTTCCACCCCGGCACCGACGCGCCGGAAATCAAGTACCTGCTCGAACGCCGCGCGGCGCTAGGCGGTGCTGTTCCGGAGCGCCGGTCCAAGCACGCGGACATGACCATGCCGGACGCGAAGTCCTTCGAGGTCGCCAAGCGCGGTTCGGGCAAGCAGCAGGCCGCCACCACCATGGCGTTCGTGCGGCTGCTCAAGGACCTGATGCGGGACAAGGAATTCGGCAAGCACATCGCCCCGATCATTCCGGACGAGGCCCGTACCTTCGGCATGGATGCGTTCTTCCCGACGGCGAAGATCTACAACCCCAAGGGCCAGAACTACCTGTCCGTGGACCGGGACCTGGTCCTGGCCTACAAGGAATCCGCCCAGGGCCAGCTGATCCACCCCGGCATCAACGAAGCCGGCGCCGTCGCAGCGTTCACCGCCGCCGGCACCGCCTACGCCACCCACGGCGTACCGCTGATCCCGGTCTACGTGTTCTACTCCATGTTCGGTTTCCAGCGCACCGGCGACGCCTTCTGGGCAGCAGCGGACCAAATGACCCGCGGCTTCATTATCGGCGCCACCGCAGGACGGACCACCCTCACCGGCGAAGGCCTCCAGCACGCCGACGGGCACTCCCCGATCCTGGCCTCCACCAACCCCGCCGTGGTCACCTACGACCCCGCCTACGGCTACGAAATGGGCCACATCGTCCGCGACGGCATCGAACGCATGTACGGCCCCTCCGGAGCCGACGGCAAAGACGCAGACCGGAACCTGATGTACTACATCACCGTCTACAACGAGCCGATCGTTCAGCCCGCCGAGCCTGATGAGCTGGACGTCGAAGGTGTGCTGAAGGGCATCTACCTGCTCGCACCGGCCAAGACCGACGGCCCGCGCGCGCAGCTGCTGGCCTCCGGCGTTTCGGTGCCGTGGGCACTCGATGCCCAGCGGATCCTGGCCGAGGACTGGGGCGTGTCCGCGGACGTCTGGTCCGTGACCTCTTGGAACGAACTGCGCCGCGACGGCCTGGCCGCCGAGGAAGAAGCGTTCCTGAACCCCGGCGAACAGGCACGGGTGCCGTTCGTGGCCCAGCAGCTCGCCGGAGCCACCGGACCGGTCATCGCCGTCTCGGACTACATGAAGGCCGTCCCGGACCAGATCCGCCAGTTCGTCCCGAACGAGTTCGCCTCCCTCGGCGCCGACGGCTTCGGCTTCTCCGACACCCGCGCAGCAGCCCGCCGGTTCTTCAAAAACGACACCCACTCCATCGTCGCGAAAACCCTGCAGCTGCTCGCGCGTCGCGGTGAGGTTGATGTCCAGGCTCCGGCCCAGGCTATCGAGAAGTACCGTCTGCACAACGTCAACGCCGGGACCACCGGCAACGCTGGCGGCGAAGCGTAACAACGCTGCTTGTCGGCAGGCTTGGTTCGCTCACCCAGCAACGGCGGCCCTCACCGGAAGGTGGGGGCCGCCGTCGTCGTTCTCCTGCCGCGGGCCTGGTGTGATTCAGCACAACCGGAGTTGTAGCCTTCGCACAAAATGGAGCTTGCAGGGCGCGCCCCGTATGCTCGATGCATGCCCCAGCCAACGCCCGCCCCCGCAAAGCGCCCTCCGGCGTCCCGTCTGACACCGGAAAAGACGGAGACCCTGAAGAAGCTCAGGGCAAGCGTTGGCCAGTTGTCCACTACCACCATGCGCGAGCTGGAAAAGTCACTGCCGTGGTACAGCAGGCTCAGTTCCGACGAACGTTCGGCGCTGGGACTGGTGGCCCAAAACGGCATCGCCGCCTTTGTTACGTGGTATGAGCGTCCCAGCTCCCCGTCCTGGATTCTCACGGACGTTTTTGGCACCGCCCCGACGGAGCTCACCCGCTCGATCAGCCTCCAGAAAGCACTCCAGCTCATCCGGATCGTGGTGGAGGTGGTGGAGGACCAGGTCCCGGTGATCGCCCCCGAAGCAGACCAGCCGTCGCTGCGCGAGGCCGTGCTCAGGTACTCACGTGAAGTGGCCTTTGCGGCCGCTGACGTCTACGCCCGCGCCGCCGAGTCACGGGGTTCATGGGACACACGCCTCGAAGCCCTGATCGTGGACGCCATCCTGCGCGGTGAAAACACCGACGCACTGCGGTCCAGGATCGCTGCCCTCGGCTGGAAAGCGCAGGAGCGGTTCACGGTGATGGTGGGAAATTCGCCGTCGGAACCCAGTGCCAGCTACGTGAGCGAGTTGCGGCGCATGGCCGGCCGGTATGCAGAGGACGCCCTCGTGGGAATCCAGGGGGACCGCCTCATCCTGATCCTCGGCGGTGTCCATGACCGCGAAACGGCCTACATGAAGCTTAGTGAGATGTTTGCGCCCGGCCCTGTGGTGTACGGCGCCGAGGCGAGTTCGCTGCTGGAAGCCAGCGGATCCGCACAGTCCGCTTTCGCCGGCCTCACCGCCGCGCGCGCATGGCCCTCGGCGCCGCGCCCAGTGGCTGCGGATGATTTGCTGCCCGAACGGGTGATCTCCGGGGATGACGCAGCGCGCAGGTCGCTCGTCAAGAACATCTACCGGCCCCTCCTTGCCGCCTCCAACGGGCTCGTGGAGACCCTGGGCACCTACCTGGAACTCGGGCATTCGCTCGAGGCAACCGCGCGTGAACTCTTTGTCCACGCCAACACCGTGCGTTACCGGCTCAAGCGGGTTTGTGACGTGACAGGGTGGGATCCCCTGCTCCCGAGGGAGGCCTTTGTGCTGCAGGCAGCCCTGGTGGTGGGGCGGCTCTCGACCCCGCCAAAGGCCCCCGTGGAGCGCCAGCCTGCGCGGAACCAGAACTGAACCGTTGTAGACTTCCTACAAACTGACCCAGTGAGCTTGGTGTACGCAAACACCCTTGGTTCACGCGGCAATTTGGAAAGCTGGATACGTGCTTGCAATCGTCTGCCCTGGACAGGGCTCACAGACCCCCGGTTTTCTGGCCCCTTGGCTGGAACTGCCCTCCGTAGCGGGCCATCTGGCCTCCCTGAGCGAAATCGCAGGCATTGACCTCACTGCCCACGGGACCACCTCGGATGAGGAGACCATCAAGGACACTGCCGTCGCGCAGCCCCTGATCGTCGCAGCCGGCCTGGTGGCCGCAAAGTCACTGTTCGACGTCGAGCTCAACACGCTGCCGGTCATCCTCGCCGGACACTCCGTGGGTGAGATCACGGCCTCGGCGCTGGCCGGCGTGCTGACCGAGAAAGAAGCGATGACCTTCGTGCGGGAACGCGCCAACAGTATGGCCGCGGCCGCTGCTGTGACCCCCACCGGCATGAGCGCCGTCGTGGGCGGCGATCCCGCCGAAGTACTGTCAGCCATTGAGGCGGCAGGCGCCACCCCCGCGAACGTCAACGGTGCAGGCCAGACCGTCGCCGCCGGGACCTTCGAACAGCTCAAGGCCCTCGCGGAGAACCCGCCGGCTAAGGCCCGCGTCATTCCGCTGAAGGTTGCCGGAGCGTTCCACACCTCGCACATGGCGCCGGCCGTAAGCGCTCTGGAGGCCCTCCGCCCCGAGCTTCAGCCGCAGGCCCCCGCCGTTCCCCTGCTGTCCAACTTCGACGGCAAGGAAGTCACGGACGGAGCAGCAGCAGTGAACAGCCTGATCGCCCAGGTTTCCCGCCCCGTCCGGTGGGACCTCTGCATGGAAACCCTCGTTCAGCGCGGCGTCACCGGCGTCATCGAACTGGCCCCGGCCGGCACCCTGGCGGGCCTGGCGAAGCGCGGCATGCCCGGCGTCAAGACCGTGGCCGTCAAGACCCCCGATGACCTGTCCGCAGCCCTTGCACTTTTCGCAGAACTGGAGGGACAGGCATGAGCACTCCCACACTGAAGCAGGCGCCCGTCAACGAGCACACCCGCATTCTGGGCCTCGGCGCCTACCGGCCGGACGTCGTGGTGACCAACGGAGACGTCTGCCAGTGGATCGATTCCTCCGATGAGTGGATCCGGCAGCGTACCGGCATCATTACCCGCCACCGGGCCCCGGCCGACGTCAGCGTCATCGACATGGCAGAGGGCGCCTCCCGCGAGGCCCTGGCCAAAGCCGGCATCGAGGCGTCGCAGCTGGGAGCCGTCATCGTCTCCACGGTGACCCACCCCTATGCCACACCGTCGGCGGCAGCCAGCCTAGCCGACCGGCTCGGCGCTACGCCGGCCCCGGCGTTCGACATCTCTGCCGCATGCGCCGGGTACTGCTACGGCATCGCCCAGGGCGATGCGCTGGTCCGCTCCGGTGCTGCCCAGTACGTGCTGGTGGTCGGCGCCGAGAAGCTTTCCGACGTCATCGACAACACGGAACGCACCATCTCCTTCCTCCTCGGCGACGGTGCCGGCGCGGTCATCATCGGCCCGTCTGAGACACCGGGCATCGGCCCCTCCGTCTGGGGTTCCGATGGCAGCAAGTGGGATGCGATTGGCATGACCCACTCCCTGGTTGATGTGCGCGACTTCTCTGCTGCGCGTTCAGGTGCGCTGGCCCATGCCGGATCCTCACAGGGAGGTGCGCTTACTTCGGAAGAAACCGCCCTCGCGGACGGCGCCCTCTGGCCTACCCTGCGCCAGGACGGCCAGACCGTCTTCCGCTGGGCCGTCTGGGAAATGGCGAAGGTTGCCCAGCAGGCGCTGGACGCCGCCGGCATCCAGGCCGAGGACCTTGTGGCTTTCATCCCGCACCAGGCCAACATGCGCATCATCGACGAGATGGTCAAAAAGCTAAAGCTGCCCGAAACCGTTACAGTGGCGCGGGACATCGCAGACGCCGGCAACACCTCGGCTGCGTCCATCCCGCTGGCCACGCACCGGCTGCTGCAGGAGCACCCGCAGCTCAGCGGCGGCCTGGCGCTTCAGATCGGCTTCGGCGCCGGTCTGGTTTTCGGCGCACAGGTTGTAGTCCTTCCGTAGGAAATCACCACATCAAACCGCAACCGCGGTTTGCCCCGTTTCCGGCAGCCCCTGCCGGCAATACAAGAAAAGGAGCCACCAATGGCTAGCAACGAAGAGATCCTGGCCGGACTGGCTGAAATCGTCAACGAAGAGACGGGCCTGGCCCCCGAGGCTGTCGAGCTGGACAAGTCCTTCACCGAGGACCTGGACATCGACTCCATCTCCATGATGACCATCGTGGTCAACGCTGAAGAGAAGTTCGGCGTGCGCATCCCCGACGAAGAGGTCAAGAACCTCAAGACCGTTGGCGACGCCGTGGACTTCATCTCCAGCGCCCAGGCCTAAGCAGGACCGGCCGTATAGCGGCTGAAAACCGGCTGGCCGGCCCGCAGTTCGCTGCCCGGGCCGGCCAGCCGATGCATCACCAGAGACTTTTTCTCGCCACAGACTTTTAGCAGACCCCTCGCACGCCACCGATGCAGGCCCTCCGGCCGCAGCACGGGACAGGCAGGTGCACCGACAGAGAGTGATCCCATGACACGCAAAGTAGTCATTACCGGTCTGGGTGCCACCACGCCCATCGGCGGCGACGTACCCACAATGTGGAATAACGCGCTGAAGGGGGTTTCCGGCGCACGGACGCTGGAGGATGACTGGGTTGGCAAGTACGAACTCCCGGTGCACTTCGCAGCACGTTGCTCGACGCCGGCCCTCGAGGTTTTGAGCCGCGTTGAAGCCAAGCGCATGGACCCCTCCACGCAGTTCGGTGTTATCGCCGCCCGCGAAGCGTGGGCAGACGCGGGCATCACCGAATTCGACCATGACCGCCTTGCGGTGGCCTTCGCCACCGGCATCGGCGGCGTCTGGACCCTGCTCGACGCCTGGGACACGCTGAAGGAGAAGGGCCCCCGCCGGGTCCTGCCGATGACGGTCCCCATGCTCATGCCCAATGGCGTGGCCGCTGCAGTCAGCCTTGACCTTGGTGCCCGGGCCGGTGCCCACACCCCCGTCTCCGCCTGCGCCTCCGGCACCGAAGCCCTGCACCTGGGCCTGGACCTGATCCGCTCGGGCAAGGCCGACATCGTCATGTGCGGCGGCGCGGAAGCTGCCATCCACCCGATGCCGCTGGCCGCCTTCGCGTCCATGCAGGCCCTCTCCCGCCGCAACGACGAGCCCGAACGTGCATCCCGGCCCTATGACATGGACCGCGACGGCTTCGTCATGGGTGAAGGCGCCGGCGCCCTCGTCCTCGAAGCGGAGGAACACGCACTGGCACGCGGCGCCCGGATCTACGGCGAACTCGCCGGCACCTCCGTGACGTCCGACTCGTACCACATCACCGCTCCGGATCCGCAGGGACTCGGCGCCACCCGTGCCCTCAAAGCCGCGATGTTCGACGGCCGCATTCAGGCCGAGGACGTTGTCCACGTCAATGCCCACGCCACGTCCACTCCCGTGGGTGATAAGCCGGAGTACACGGCGCTGAAGGCCGCGCTGGGTGCTCAGGTCGATACGGTGGCGGTCTCCGCCACCAAGTCGCAGATGGGCCACCTGCTGGGCGCGTCCGGTGCGGTTGAAGCCGTGCTCACCGTGCTGGCCGTCTACGAGCGCAAGGCGCCTCTGACCATCAACCTGGAAAACCAGGATCCGGAGATCCCGCTCGACGTCGTCACCTCCGAGCGCGTCCTGCCCGCCGGAGACATTGTGGCACTGAGCAACTCGTTCGGCTTTGGCGGCCACAACGCCGTCATTGCCGTACGAAGCGTGTGATCACTGACTGAGCCAGCTATTGGCTGAAGTGCCAGGAAGCCCCCGCCGGATGGCGGGGGCTTCTTGCGTTGCTATGGGGGATGGGCAACTTAGCCCGCTTGGCGTTTTTAGCCCACCTGGTGCAGCCAGCGGACGGGGGCGCCCTCTGCTGCATGGCGGAACGGCTCCAGTTCCTCATCCCATGCCTCACCGAGGGCAAGCGACAGCTCGTGGTAGACGGCGGAGGGATCGCCGGCGCCGGACTCGTAGGCGTACCGGATGCGGTCCTCGGACACCATGATATTGCCGTGGACATCCGTCACGGCATGGAAAATTCCCAGTTCGGGCGTGTGCGACCAGCGGCCGCCGTCCACACCCTGGCTGGGTTCCTCGGTCACCTCAAAGCGCAGATGCGCCCAGCCCCGGAGGGCAGACGCCAGCTGCGCACCTGTGCCCTGAGGGCCGGTCCAGGACAGTTCCGAACGGAACATTCCGGGCGCGGCCGGTTGAGGGGTCCACTCAAGATCTGTCCGCTTGTCCACGACAGATCCGATGGCCCACTCCACGTGGGGGCACAGCGCAGTAGGCGCCGAATGAATAAACAGCACACCGCGGGTCATTGCAACAGACATTCCATCCTCCATAGCTGTAGGTACGTCTTCCCCAACGACCTGCATGGATGGATCTCTGGTGCTCCGGGCGCCGCGTGGTGCCTGCTATTCCTGCCAATCTATGAAACTGTTACCGGGCTTGCAAGATGGCCAAAGGCTTAAAGCACTGCTTGAAAGTTGCCGGACTTGGCTCTTATTGTGCCGTACCCTGCCTAATTACGCCAGTGGGATTCGGCGCGCCGTGAAGGCGCGCCGCTTTAAGCCCGCGGATGGGCTTGCTGGTAGCTCTGCCGCAGCCGGTCCACGGAAACGTGCGTGTAGATCTGGGTCGTTGCCAGGCTGCTGTGCCCGAGGATTTCCTGCACGGCCCGCAGGTCAGCACCGCCGTCCAGCAGATGGGTTGCGGCAGAGTGGCGCAGGGCGTGCGGGCCGGTGGCGGCGGTGTCCCCCAACGCTTCGAAGAGGCCCCTGACCACACTCCGGACTTGGCGCTGGTCCACGCGGCCTCCCCTCACACCCAGAAACAGTGCGGGGCCGCTGCCGGAGGTGACAAGTTTTCCGCGCCCCCGGCGCAGCCAATCGTCGACGGCGAGCGCGGCTGGCAGCCCGTAGGGAACCGTGCGTTCCTTGTTGCCCTTGCCGACGACCCGCAGCGTCCGACGGTCCGGGTCGAGGTCGTCGATGTCCAAGCCGGCCAGTTCGCCGACGCGGATCCCGGTGGCGTACAGCAGCTCGACCATGGCCCGGTCGCGCAATGCCATGGGCGCCCCGTCCTTTGCCGCAAGGCCCAGGTCCGTGAGCACCCGGACAAGCTGCTGTTGCTGAAGCACCCCCGGCAGTGAGCCTTCCTTCTTCGGTGCCCTCAGGCGCAGGGCGGGATCCGACTCGATGAGTTCCTCGCGCAGCGCCCATGCCATGAAGCTGCGGGCGGTGGCAGAGCGGCGGGCCAGGGTGGATCGGGAGACGCCTGCCTCGCTCTGGCTGCCCAGCCAGCGCCTGATTGTACCCAGCTCGATTCCGCTGAGTTCGCCGACACCCTCTTGTGCCGCGTGTTCAAGCAGGCTGCCCACATCCGAAAGGTATGCCCGAACAGTGTGCACGGAACGTGCCCTCTCGCCCTCCAGGTAGCGGCCAAAGCTGGTGACAGCGTCCGCCAGCGCAGGCGGCAGTTCCTTGTTTTCCACGCTCTCACTTTCCCAGTAATCCTCTGACGGTCAAGGATCGCTTCCGGCGCGCCGTCCGTCATCCCCGAGGCTGCTCCCTGCCTGCCATTCAATCCGCATTCTTGGACCGCTTCCATCCGCCGCCGCGGGATTCTGCCAACCCGAGCAGACCCAGCCTGCCGAGTCCGGCCCTCACCGATTCGGCCCCTAGTCCTGCCACGGTGCAGAGTTTCTCCACGGAAGTGGTGGACCGCAGCGGCAAGGCATCCAACAGAATCAGGTCTTCCAGGGTCAAGCCGTCGTGGACGGCGCTTCCGCCGTCGCGCGTTTCCGTCAGGAATTCACCACTTGGCGCTGCCAGCTCTGCAATCTCGGCGGCGTCCGTCACGCAGACGGCGCCGCCCTCGCGGAGGAGCCGGTGGCAGCCGGCGGAGTTGGCGCTGTGAACTGATCCCGGTACGGCTCCAACGGCCCTGCCCAGCATCTCTCCGTGGTGGGCGGTGTTCAGCGCGCCGGACCGCCACCGGGCCTCCACGACCACTGTGACCGATGCCAGTGCCGCGATAAGCCTGTTCCGCTGGAGGAAACGGTAGCGCGTGGGTGCCGACCCAGGGGGCACTTCGGCCAGGACGGCTCCCTGGTTCACAACAGCCCGCAGCAGGTCCTCGTTCCCGGACGGGTAGAAACGGTCAACTCCCCCGGCCATCACAGCGATGGTGGGCAGGGCTTCCGACACGCCCGCCAGCGCGGCTCTGTGCGCGTGGGCGTCTATGCCGTAAGCCCCTCCCGACACCACTGTGAAGCCCCGCTGCGCCAGGGAATAGGCAAGGTCGCCGGTCACGGCTGCTCCGTAACTCGTGCTGTCCCGGGAGCCGACCAGTGCAATGGATTTCCGCGCCGGGGGAAGCTCCTGCTCAACGCCGCGCCACCATAGGCAGATCGGTTCATGAATACCGAGGTCGCCCAGTTGCTGCGGCCACAGATCGTCTCCCGGAACGATCAGTCGGCCGCCAATCCGCTGCATCATCACTAAGTCCCGTTCAGGCGCCAGATCAGGGATCCTCGGGGCCCACCGCTTCAGCGCGGCTGCCACTCCCGCCCAGGACGTCGCTGCGCCGTGTTCGGCGAGAACACCCGTCAGTTCCTTTTCCAGGGCGGGACTGAAACTGATCTCTCCTGTGGCGATCCGGAGTGCATCCTGTGCGCCCACTTTCTGCACCAGCGCAAGGCCGGCCGAGTCCTGCGGCTCCATCAGTCTGGAAAGGGCGGCCCGTGCGGTTCTCTCGTTGTACAAAATCAGTTCCTTTCACGCCGCGGCCGAAGCCGCCTGCCGGAGGCTCAGGGCCTGTCCGATGTCATTGGTGTCCGGCCGTTCCCGGCAGCCCAGGTCCGCGAGAGTCCAAGCCAGGCGCAGCACGCGGTCGTACCCGCGCGCCGTCAGCACTCCCCGTTCGAGGGAGCGGTCCAGAATGCCGGTGGTCCCGGACGCCAGCCTCAGCTCCCCGCGCAGGACGCGCCCCGGAACCTGAGAGTTGGTCTCCATCCCCAAGGGCCCAAGTCGCTGCAGTTGCCGCACCCGCGCTGCCCGGACCCGCCTGGCGACGGTGGCACTGTCCTCCTCGCCGCCGGACTGGCCGAAGTTGGCCAGTGAGACACGTTCCACCTCCAGCTGGATGTCCACCCGGTCAAGGAGCGGTCCCGACAGGCGCCCCAGGTACCGCCGGCGCATCGTAGGCGTGCAGGTGCAGTCGATGCCTTTGCCTGACGCCTTGCCACAGGGACACGGATTGGCAGCCAGCACCAGCTGGAAGCGGGCAGGATAGGCAGCCGTGCCGGCAGAACGGTGAATGACGAGCTCACCGCTTTCCAGGGGCTGGCGGAGCGCATCAAGAACCCTGCGTTCGTACTCCGGGGCCTCGTCAAGGAAAAGAACGCCTCGGTGTGCCCGGGATGCAGCCCCGGGCCGGGGCAGGCCCGAGCCGCCGCCGATGATGGCAGCAGAGGTTGCGGTGTGGTGCGGATTCTCGAACGGCGGCCGCCGCACCAGCTGCAGTGCGGAGGACGGTAGCTGGCACAGGGAGTGGATGGCCGTTACCTCCATTGCCTCCGTGTCGCCCAGATCGGGCAGGAGTCCCGGCAGCCGCTCGGCGAGCATCGTCTTGCCTGCTCCCGGCGGTCCGGTGAGGAGCACATGGTGGGCACCGGCGGCAGCAACCTCAAGGGCCCGCCGGGCGTCGCCCTGGCCTGACACATCACACATGTCGGGAATGCTGCCCGGCACCAACGAGACTTCTTCCCCCGGTGGTTCGTCGTTCGGGTCGAAGTCCATCGCCAGTTCCTGGGGGTCGGCGCCACAATCGAAGGCAAGCCGCGCAAGGGTTCTGTAGCCCTTGACCCGGGCACCGGGCACCAGCGCTGCCTCAGCGGCGTTGGCCTGCGCTACGACAACGTCTGCATATCCTGCCTGCACTGCGGCCATGACGGCAGGGAGGACACCGCGGACCGGGCGCAGCCGGCCGTCCAGACCCAGTTCGGCGATGAAGACGGTGCGGCCGGTGGTCCGGATGTCACCGGCGGCGCGCAAAGCTGCCACGGTGATGGCAAGATCAAAACCAGAGCCGCTCTTGGGCAGGGAAGCCGGAATGAGGTTGGCCGTGATTTTCCGCCGGCTCAGCGGAATCCCGGAGTTTTGTGCGGCAGACCTGATCCGCTCCTTGGCCTCATTGAGCGAGGCGTCCGGAAGGCCGAGGATGATGAAGGCCGGCAAGGTTTGGCCAATGTCGGCCTCGACCTCCACGATGTACCCGTTCAGCCCCACCAAGGCCACCGAATAGGTCCTTCCCAGGGCCATTACCCCACCCCCTTGAGATGCTCAAGGGTCGGCTCGCACACGCCGTCGTCCAGCACCGCAATCACATCCACGCGGCGCAGCGGGATGCGCAGCCCCCGGTGGCCGCACCAGGCCGCTCCCAGCCGGTGCAGCCGGGCCAGCTTCTCGCGGCCCACCGCCTCGAAGGGGTGGCCGTAGGCAAGGGACCGGCGGGTTTTCACCTCGGCAATAACCAGCGCATCGCCGTCGAGGGCAACAATGTCGATTTCCCCATCGGGGCAGCGCCAGTTGCGCTCCACGATCAGCATGCCCAGCGATTCCAGGTACGCCGTCGCGAGCTCTTCCCCACGCCGGCCCAGCACGTCTTTGGCTTTCATATCTACCTCCGCATCCAGAGTGCGGGGGCAGCGTCAGAACGGGATACGGAGCTGTTGGGCTATGTGGGAAAAGCGGCTGAACGTGCTGCTGTGGAGGGAAAGTCGGCCCGCCACTAAGACCTCAGGGACCACCCAGGCCGGATCAGTTGCCGAGGTCGACGTCCTTGGGCAATGCAAGCTCCTCGTTGCGCGGGAGTTCCTCGACGTTGACGTCCTTGAAGGTGATGACGCGGACGCTCTTGACGAAGCGGGCGGAGCGGTAGACGTCCCAGACCCAGGCGTCCTGCAGGGTCAGGTCGAAGTAGACCTCGCCGTCGGCACTGCGTGCCTGCAGGTCCACGTGGTTGGCGAGGTAGAAGCGGCGCTCGGTCTCGACCACGTAGCTGAACAGCCCCACGACATCGCGGTATTCGCGGTAGAGCTGGAGCTCCATGTCGGTTTCGTAGTTTTCAAGATCCTCGGCACTCATGGTTCCATCTTGCACCATGGAGCGGCCCCCCCGCGCACCAACAGCAAGCGCACCGGTCACCGGCAGCCAGCACCCGCGCGGCAGCGGCCGGAGCACGGGCTCCGTGGGCAAAGAGATTACGTGGGCAAAGAGATTATTCGGACAGCAGGTTCCAGCTCACGCGGTGGTAAGGGCTGGGTCCGGCAGTCCGGATTGCCTCCCGGTGCGCCGCGGTCCCGTACCCCTTGTTGACGTCCCAGCCGAAGGCGGGATACTCGACATGCAGCTCCTGCATGGTGCGGTCCCGCTCCACCTTGGCCAGGACGCTGGCCGCGGCGACGCTCAGGCACTGCATGTCCGCCTTGACCAGCGTGTGCACCGGGGCGTCGCAGCCCGGATCCACCACGACCTCGTCAAACAATGAGGGCTGCATGTCAGGAGACAGCCAGTTGTGGCTCCCGTCCAGCAGCACGACATCCGGAGTGATTCCCGTGCCCAGTATCTGGAACCATGCCCGGTTGCCTGCCGTCCGGAGCGCCCCCATGATGCCCAGTTCATCAATTTCGCGGGCGGTGGCATGCCCCACTGCTGATGCGACACTCCAGGCCCGCACCAGTGGATCCAGGCGCTCACGCTCTGCTGCTTTCAGCAGCTTGCTGTCCCGGACGTCCGCCAGCAGTTCCATGCGGTGCAGGTCCACAACGGCGATTCCCACACTGACCGGGCCGGCCAGGGCACCGCGGCCTACTTCATCGACACCTGCGAGGAAGCGCGCACCCCGCGGGAGGAAGCGCTTCTCGTAGTCAAGCGTTGGGGCAACGGACATCACTAACCTGCCGGAGGAACGCTCTTGAACACGTCCGGATAATTGTCCAGGCCCGACCAGCGGCTCAGCGGCCAGGCGATGACTGCTGCACGGCCCTCAATATCAGCAATGTCGACGAAACCGCCGTTGGAATCCGTGTGGGCCCGGGAATCCGCAGAGTGGTTCCGGTTGTCGCCCATGACCCAGACCTTGCCTTCCGGGACCACCACGTCGAAGTTGCGCACCATCGGCACTTCGGCAGGATTGACGTACTTTTCGTCCAGCGGGGCTCCGTTGACGGTCACCTTGCCGTCGGCGTCGCAGCACACCACGTGGTCACCGGGCAGGCCGATGACGCGCTTGACGAGGTGCTGCTCCGAGTTGTCAGGAAGCAGGCCCACAAACGTCAGTCCGTCTTCAACGAAGGTGAACGGGCCGTCAACCTTCTGGGGTGTGGGCGGCAGCCACCCCTTGGTGTCCTTGAACACCACCACGTCGCCGCGCTCGAGGGCGAAAGGTTCCGGAACCAGCAGATTGACGAAGATGCGGTCGTTGACGTCCAGGGTACTCACCATGGACTCCGAAGGAATGTAGAAGGCACGGAACAGGAACGTTTTGATGAGGAAGGAGAGGACGACGGCGATGATCACCACCGTGGCGATCTCCTTCAGCCACACCAAATAGGGGTTGCGGGCAGGAGCCTGCTTCTTCCGGTCACCCCCGGCAAGCCGGGCATCGGCGCGGGGACGCTTCCCTTGCAGTGAAGCGGCCCCGTCTTCAGCGGCTGGCGCACCGTTGCCACCGCGCGTGGCAGGTTCGGCGGACGTGGCAGGGCCGGTCGACGTGGCAGGCCCGGTGGACGTGGCAGGTTCGATAGGGCTGACCGTAAACGGTTCTTCCCGGCCCTCCACTGGAGCAGCCTGATCAGCCCGGTCATCCGGCTGTGCGCCGCCGTCGGGGACGGCCGGCGCCGAAACGGGCTCGCCCAAAGCGCGCCTTCCAGGCCTGGCAGCAGCCTGCTGCGGCTCGGAAGTCCCGGGGTCTGTCTCGGGCATTTACTGTCCGTCCTTAGTCGTTGAAGTGGCCGCCTTGGTCGGCCGCACCACTGAGCCAAATCTATCAAGCGGCCAGATGATCTGTACCGGTCTGCCAATCACCCGGTCGACGCGGACCATGCCGCCACCGGGTGCGCCAAGGAGGCTCCGGGAGTCGGCGGACACCGAGCGGTGATCCCCCAGCAGCCAGAGCCGGCCGGCCGGCACGGAGACACTGAACTTGTAGTTACTGGGCGCGTCGCCGGCATGGACATAGGGTTCCACGATCGGCTGGCCGTTTACTGTGAGCCGCTGCTGGGCGTCACAACATACGACTTTGTCCCCCGGCAGGCCGATGACGCGCTTGACGTAGGTGGTGTCGCTGCCCGTCAGTCCCAGCCAGTGCCCGGCGGAGACCAGTGCCTCCTGCAACGGACCCGCGCCGGAGCTGAGCGGGGCAAATGATCCGCGGCCGTCGAACACCACGACATCGCCGCGGCGGATTGGCTCGGATTGGAAGTCTGTGCGCGACACCAGGATACGGTCACCGGCGCTGAAGAGCGGCTCCATGGAGGCCGAGGGGATGTAGTAGACGTCCAGCCACAGTGAACGGACAATGCCGCTGAGGAGCACGGCCAGGGCGAACGCAAGAAACACAAAACGCCAGCCCGGTCTCCCTGGCTGGCGTTTTGTGGTGTCCATGATCCGTATCCTGTGGCGCTGTTGCGGATGGCTCCGGCGCTGGCCGGATACGGGTTCTGGACCCGCCGTGCAAGTCCGGAAGGGACCTACTTGGCGGTGCTGAAGTCGCGCTTTTCCTTGATCTTCGCAGCCTTACCGCGCAGTGCGCGCATGTAGTAAAGCTTGGCGCGGCGCACGTCACCCTTGGTGACGAGCTCGATCTTTTCGATGATCGGGGAGTGCACCGGGAAGGTACGCTCCACGCCAACACCGAAGGAAACCTTGCGGACCGTGAAGGTCTCGCGGATGCCGTCGCCCTGGCGGCCCAGGACGAAGCCCTGGAAGACCTGGACACGGGAGTTCTTGCCTTCGATGATGTTCACGTGCACCTTGAGGGTGTCACCCGCGCGGAACTCGGGAACATCGGTACGCAGCGAGGCTGCATCTACGGAATCGAGGATATGCATTGATCCACTCCTGGTGAACGCCACAGGTCATTCACTTTGGGTCACGGCGGCCAAGCCCGGACAATGTCCGGGAATCGCTGCCGAAGTGTTGAGGTCCGGTCCCGCCACCCTTTGGCGGCCCCGGGGTGTCCCGCTGTTGGTTGCGCTCCCCCTGTGGCAGGTGCGGACCCAGCAGACACAAGGGTTAATTATGCCCCATATGGAACGGATTGGTTAATTTGCAACGATTTGTGCCAAATGGAACGAAGGCTTGATTTTTGACCAGTTCGCGCCATTTGCGACACCAGCACTGAGAAGTGCGCTGCTGAGCAGCTTAGGCGTCCGGCCGCCGCTTGAGGCGCCCGTCGACGACGTCGTAACCCAGGTCCGCGAGTGCGGCGCGGTCCGGGCGGGACAGTTTTCCGGCGTCGAACTCCTCCAGCAGGTCGGGGCGGCGTTCCGCCGTCCGCCGGTACTGTTCGTGGCGCCGCCACTGGGCGATCTTTCCGTGGTTTCCGCTGAGCAGGACGGCCGGGACCTCCCGGTCCCGCCACACGGAGGGCTTGGTGTAGACGGGGTACTCGAGCAGCCCGTCCGAGTGCGATTCCTCCACGAGGGACTCCGGATTCCCCACTACCCCGGGCAGCAGCCGGCCGATGGCCTCGACCATCGCCAGCACGGCCACTTCGCCGCCGTTCAGCACGTAGTCGCCAAGGCTGACCGGACGCACCGTGAAGTGCTCCTCCGCCCATTCGATGACCCGCTCGTCGATCCCTTCGTAGCGGCCGCAGGCGAAGACCAGCTGGTCCTCCTCGGCCAGTTCGTAGGCCAGCGCCTGGTTGAACCGCTCCCCCGCCGGCGACGGTACGATCAGCACCGGCTTTCCCGCGCCGGCAGGACGCGCCTCCGCCACCGACGCCAATGCCTGGGCCCATGGCTCCGCCTTCATGACCATTCCGGCGCCGCCGCCGTACGGGGTGTCATCCACGGTGCGGTGGCGGTCGGTGGTGAAGGTCCGGAGGTCGTGGACGTTGAGCTCCAGCAGCCCGTCCTGGCGCGCCTTGCCGATCAGCGACAGGTCCAGCGGTGCCAGGTACTCGGGAAAGATACTGACGACGTCGATTCTCATCTAGGCTTTGACTCCCGGCTGAGGTTCGCCGTCATCTTCGACGCCGTCGCTTTCAGAACCGCCGCCCTCTTCGTTGAGCTCAAACAGTCCGGCCGGCGGAATCACCAGGACATAGCCGTCCTCAATGTTCACCTCGGGAACGATCTGCTCCACGAACGGGATCAGGATCTCCTTGCCGTCCGGAGTCTCCACCACCAGCAGATCCTGGACCGGCATCGTGTTCAGCGCCGAGATCTTGCCAACGACCGCTGAACCGACGCGCACGTCGAGGCCCACAAGCTCGTGCTCGTACCAGCCTTCGTCATCGTCCTCGTCGAGTTCCTCGGTCTCGATGAACAGCTTCGCGCCGCGGAGGGTCTCGGCCTCGTTCCGTGTCGCAATCTCGTCGAAGCCGAGGAGAAGGATGTCCTTGTTCCAGCGGGCGCTCTGCACGGTCAGCGGCCCTGCCGACGCCGGCTCCACCACGAATTCCGTGCCGGGGACAAACCGGTCCTCTGGGGCGTCGGTGAGTACCTGGACGGTCACCTCGCCGCGGATTCCGTGGGGCTTGCCGATTCGTGCCACCTGGAGCTGCATGTGTTCCTCTGTTCGGGAGTGCGTTTTGTAAGAGCTGGCTGTTGTTGTTTGCGGCCGTCCCGCTCTGCGACGTGGCCGAGGCGGTCGGCAGGAGGTGAGCTTGCCGGGAAAGCAGTACGGCCCCTCCACCGTTGCTGGTGGAGGGGCCGGACTTTAAGGCAAGTGTTGCAGGCGCGTTACCGGCGGCGGTCCGTGTCGACGACGTCGACCCTGACCTGCTCGCCGTCTGCCAGCGCCGCCACAACCGTGCGCAATGCACGGGCGGTCCGGCCCTGGCGTCCGATTACCCGTCCAAGGTCTTCCTGATGAACGCGCACCTCGAGGGTATCCCCGCGGCGGTTGCTCTTCTGGCTGACCTTGACATCTTCCGGGGAGTCAACGATTCCGCGGACCAGGTGTTCGAGCGCTTCTGCCAGCAACTTACTCAGCCTCGGTGGTCTCTGCTTCAGCCTCGGCGGGAGCTTCTGCCTTGGCCTTCTTGGTGATGGCTTCCGGGATGATCACGGAACCCTTTTCCGGGGCAACGAAAGCTTCCTTCTCGGCCTTGGTCTTCAAGGTGCCTTCCTGACCCGGGAGGCCCTTGAACTTCTGCCAGTCGCCGGTGATCTTGAGGATCGCAGCAACCTGCTCGGACGGCTGGGCGCCGACGGACAGCCAGTACTGGGCACGCTCAGAGTTGACCTCGATGTATGAGGGCTCTTCGGTGGGGTGGTACTTGCCGATCTCTTCGATCGCACGGCCATCACGCTTGGTGCGGGAGTCGGCGACGACGATACGGTAGTACGGTGCGCGCATCTTACCGAAGCGCTTAAGGCGAATCTTTACGGCCACTTTTGTGGTCACTCCTGTTTCTGAAACGGGCTGAACCCATGTTTCTGCACCCGTGGGGCGGGCCATACTTGGGGGTTCGAAAGGACAAGATCCAGACGCGGAGAGAGGGGCCACGCAGATCGAGTACCTGTTTATTGTGCCAGATCAGCGGCACGATTTCGACTTGAGGCGGGCGTGGCGCCTTCCGAGGACAAAACCGCAGGGCAAAAGCCGAGGACAACAGCGAAGACGCGTGCGGCCTGTCAGGAAGAGCCTGTCAGGAAGACCAGACGTAGAGGCCGGTGCGGCTGTTTTCGTCGACGCCGCGGGCGAGTTCAGCCACCTGCTGGACGTACTTCCGCGCATCGTCGGCGGCGAAGGGCATATCCTCCCCGGCCGCCCACCGTTCTGCGACGTCATCCAGCACGTTGCCCTCGCCCTCGGATTCATAGCTGAGCAGTTCCGCAAGGGCACGCACCATGGCCGGGGGCACGCCCAGCAGCGAATCACTGGCAACGTCCACCATGGCCAGTTCGTAGTCGGCCCCGGCTGCGTGCACGGCCGCTCCCGCCAGGTCGCCGAGCTGTTCGAACTCAAAGTCGCTGATCCCCGGAATACGGACACCGCCGGAAGGGGCCGCCCCGCCGGACTCGAGGGCGGCGGCCCGCTTGAGGGCTTCACTGTGGGTGGCAACAAAGATTTCGGTGAAACCCATGGGAAATTCGGCCTCGTTCCGTCGACGGCGGGTACCCCGGACGGCGGTACCGCCGCCCGGAATGATCGACTTCAGCCTAACCCACAGCCGCGCCGCGGACTGAGCGGATGACGACAGTCCGGGGACGCGCCCACCAGGAGCGGCCAGCCTGCTGGCCGGAGGGAAGCGCTCAGCGGACGGCGACGCGGATGCGGTTGCGCCAGGGGTCCTCGAACCGAAGTTCCGCTCCGGTGTGGTGCGCAGCGACTCCGGCGACGCTCAGCCGGTCAGCGAGCGCACCGACGTCGTCCCCGGCCGGAACCTCAATGAGCACTTCACCCAGTCCGAGGGTGTCGCGGCGCGGCCCGGCGCCCCGGCTGTTCCAGACGTTCATGGCCATGTGGTGGTGGTAGCCGCCGGCCGAGACGAACAGGGCCTGGCCGTGCCAGCCTGCTGTCTTTTCGAATCCGAGCGTCCCGACGTAGAAGTCGTGGGCCGTCTGGACGTCGCCCACCTGCAGGTGCACGTGGCCCACTCCGGCCTCTGTGCCGCGCTGGCCTTGCACCGCACTCTCGGTCAGGTGCTCCTGCAGGTACTGCTGCGGGGGCAGCGCGAGGCTGTCCATGACCACATTCTTCCCGTCCCAGGACCACGCTTCGCGGGGGCGGTCCCAGTAAAGCTCGATGCCGTTGCCTTCAGGGTCGCTGAAGTAGAAAGCTTCGCTGACCAGGTGGTCGGCGCTACCGGCGAAGAGCTGCGGATCGTACTGCGCCGCGGTGGCGATGGTGGCTGCGAGTGCGGCCTGGTTGTCAAAGAGAAGCGCAGTGTGGAAGAGGCCGGCTTCACCCCGTCCCGGGACGCTCAGCCCCGGCGCGGGTGCGAGATGCACCAGGGGCGTGTTGAGCCGGCCGAGGTAGACGCCGCCGTCCTGCTCGGCCACAACGTCAAGCCCGAGTGCCCGCTGGTAGTAGTCGGCCATGAGTTTCATGTCCCCGACCTTGAGCATGACGGTGCCCATGGTGAGGTCGGCTGGAAGAAGGTCCTGGCTGCTGGCTGCTGGTGTCATGTGAATACTCCCGGACTCACTGGCCACCGGATTTCGATGGTCCCTACACCTCTAAATTACTTGAAGCTTCAATTTATTCCTAATGGACGACTCTTCCGCGCAGAACCACCGCCCGCAACTCCCTGATGGTTCCGGGAACGTCCCGCGGATCATGCCGGCACACGACAACATCCGCGCTGGCACCCTCGGCGACACCGCCGGTCCGCAGCCACCGGCGCGCCGCCCAGCAGGCGGCATCCAGGGCAGCGGCGGAGGGAAGGCCGGCACCGTGCAGTGCCAGGATTTCGTCCGCGATCCTGCCGTGCCGGATCACACTGCCCGCGTCCGTTCCGGCGAAGATCTGCACGCCGGCCTCGTACGCCTCCCGCACCCGTTCGTTGCGGCGTTCCCACAGCGCCCGCATGTGGGCGGCGTAGCGCGGAAACTTTGACTCCGCCTGCGCGGCGATGTCCGGGAAGGTGGCGATGTTGATCAGCGTCGGCACGATCGGCACACCCTGCTCCACGAACCGGGGAATGTGACGCGGCAGCAGTCCCGTGGCGTGTTCGATGCAGTCAATGCCGGCGTCCAGCATGTCGTCCAGGGTGTCCTCGCCGAAGCAGTGCGCCGTGACTCTCGCCCCTTCATCATGAGCGGCGCGGACAGCGTCCCGGACAGTCCCTGCGGGAAAGGACGGTGCAAGGTCGCCGATGCCGCGGTCAATCCAGTCCCCCACGAGTTTGACCCAGCCGTCGCCGGAACGTGCCTGCTTCCGCACCGCCTCAACAAGGCCTTCCGGCTCAACCTCCACAGCGAAGTTCCTCAGGTACCGGCGGGCGCGCGCAATGTGCCGCCCGGCCCGGATGATCCGCGGCGCTTCCGGGGTTTGCTGCAGCCACCGGGTGTCGCTCACCACGCCGGCGTCGCGCACCAGCAACGTGCCGGCGTCCCGGTCGGCCATCACCTGCGCGTAGGCAATCTCGTCATCCACCGCCCCTGCAGGCCCAAGCCCGATGTGGCAATGCGCGTCCACGAAACCAGGCAGCACCCACCCGTCCAGGACCACGTCCGGGCTGCGGTGCGGCCGGTGGAAGGTCAGATTGCCGTCCACGGCCCAGAGCCCGGTCCGTTCCTGGTCCGGGCCGGTGAGCACGGTCCCGGTGAATTCGATGATGTGCGACACGGCTCCAGCCTAATCCTGCGGCCCATGTGGTAGCTTCGTTTACGACCACACGGGTGCCCCTGCAGGGGCTGAGATCGGGCTGACGCAGCCTGCGACCGTTGAACCTGTCCGGGTAATGCCGGCGAAGGAAGTGAGCCTTAAATGAGCACCCAGAAAACACAGCTGATCCCTGCCCAAAACAAGCCTGCCAAAAATAGCCCTGCCCAAGATGAAGCGAAGGATGAAGCCGTCCCCGTTACACAGTCGCTGAAGTCACACTCCCTGGCCTACATCGAGGGGGACGGCCTGCGCGTTCCGGTAACGGAAATCGCCCTGGAGCCGTCGCCCAGCGGGGAGCGGAACGAGCCCTTCCGGGTCTACCGGACGGCAGGCCCGGGCAGCGATCCCGTGGTGGGCCTCGCCCCGTTCCGCTCGGAATGGATTGAAGCCCGCGGCGACACCGAGCCCTACAGCGGCCGGGAACGGAACCTGCTCGACGACGGCCGGTCGGCCGTGCGCCGCGGCGCCGCCTCCGCGGAGTGGAAGGGAGCACAGCCGGTGCCCCGCCGCGCCGTCGGCGGTAAGACGGTGACGCAGATGCACTACGCCCGGCAGGGCATTATCACCCCGGAGATGCGCTTCGTGGCGCTGCGCGAGAACTGCGACGTCGAACTGGTGCGCAGCGAGCTGGCGGCCGGCCGGGCTATCATCCCCAACAACATCAACCACCCCGAGTCCGAGCCGATGATTATCGGCAAGGCCTTCCTGGTGAAGATCAACGCCAACATCGGCAACTCGGCGGTGACGAGCTCCATCGCTGAAGAGGTGGACAAGCTGCAGTGGGCCACCCAATGGGGCGCGGACACGGTCATGGACCTCTCCACGGGCGACGACATCCACACCACCCGCGAGTGGCTGATCCGGAATTCCCCTGTCCCGATCGGCACGGTTCCGATCTACCAGGCACTGGAAAAGGTCAACGGCGAAGCCAACGCCCTGACCTGGGACATCTTCCGGGACACTGTGATCGAACAGTGCGAACAGGGTGTGGACTACATGACCATCCACGCCGGCGTCCTGCTGCGCTATGTGCCCCTGACCGCCAACCGCGTCACCGGCATTGTTTCCCGCGGCGGGTCCATCATGGCGGGATGGTGCCTGGCACACCACCGGGAGAACTTCCTCTACACGCACTTCGACGAACTGTGCGAGATCTTCGCGAAGTACGACGTCGCCTTTTCGCTGGGCGACGGCCTGCGGCCCGGTGCCACCGCAGACGCCAACGACGCCGCCCAGTTCGCGGAGCTCGACACCCTGGCTGAGCTGACCCAGCGGGCGTGGGAATACGACGTCCAGGTCATGGTCGAGGGCCCCGGCCACATTCCCTTCCACTTGGTGCGGGAGAACGTGGAGCGCCAGCAGGAACTGTGCAAGGGCGCCCCCTTCTACACCCTCGGCCCGCTCGTCACGGACGTGGCCCCCGGATACGATCACATCACCTCGGCCATCGGCGCCACGGAGATCGCCCGCTACGGCACGGCGATGCTCTGCTACGTGACACCGAAGGAACACCTCGGCCTGCCGAACAAGGACGACGTGAAAACCGGTGTGATCACGTACAAGATCGCCGCCCACGCCGCAGACCTCGCCAAGGGCCACCCGGGGGCGAATGAGCGCGATGACGCCCTGTCCAAGGCGCGCTTTGAGTTCCGCTGGCGGGACCAGTTCGCCCTGTCCCTTGACCCGGTCACGGCCGAGGCTTTCCACGACGAGACGCTGCCGGCCGAACCGGCGAAGACGGCCCATTTCTGCTCCATGTGCGGGCCTAAGTTCTGCTCCATGCGCATCAGCCAGGACATCCGGAACGAATACGGGTCCGCGGAGGCGCAGGCCGCACTGGCTGAGATGGCCGAAGGGATGCGGGAGAAAAGCCAGGAGTTCCTGGCGGCCGGCGGGAAGGTCTACCTGCCCGAGCTGAAGCTCCCGGAAAACGCCCGGCAGTAGCGATGGTTTCGGGCCTTCGTCCGGCGGGCGTTGGGGGCCGGCCGGACGGGGGCCCGGAGTAAGGCCGGAGGCGCGGCGGGTGCAGGAAGTAGGGCCGGGGTCAGGAGGCCTGGAGCTGCTGACCGCGGCTGACCTCTGCGATGAATGACCGGATCAGCTGGTCGCCTTCGGCAGAATCCTGGGGCCGGTGCCCTCCCGGCGCGATGCGGTGCCGGGCGCCGGTCTCCTGAAGATATCCGGCAATCTCCTCGTACAGCGGCTCCCACCCGCCGGTGAGGACGAGGGTTGGCACGCCGGGAACGATCTCCAGCGGCGCCTGCCAGGGAGGTGCCTGCAGCCGCAGCCTCCTGGCTGCGCGCTTCGCCTCGGGCGTGCTGGGTCCGGTCGCCTCGGCGGCGAAGGCCCTCCGCACGAATTCCCGTTCGTAGTCGTCGTCGCCGAGCTGGTGGCGGACCTCGAACAGCGGCTCCATGAGCGCCCGGTGGGCCGCGGTGGCCGGCAGTTCAGCAGTCAGCGACAGGCAGGCCGGCTCCACAAGCGCCAGCGAGAAGACAAGGTCGGGCCGTTCGACGGCGGCCATCATCGCTGCGATCGCGCCCTGGGAGTGGGCGACGATGTGGCCGCCGGCAGCGCCGCGCCCGTCGTCGGCCAGGGACCGGAGCACAATGCGGGCGTCCTCGGCGAAATCGGTCTCGAGGGGCTCGGCCTCGGCATCAAAGCCGTGGCGCCGCAGGAACAGGGCGTCGTACTGCAGGGCCATGCCGTGCTGGCGCGGCCAGGCGGCGGAGCCGAAGCTTCCGGCGCCGTGGACGAACACTACCCGCTGCTTAAACATGACCCAACCTTATGGCAGCGGTGCGACATCGGCGCAGGCCGACATGACCGCGACGTGCCTACTTGCCCAGGAACTTATCGAAGCCCTTGGGGAGATTCAGCTGCGACGGATCGAAGTCGCCGCTCTGCTGGCCGAAGGAGGCACCTGTCGGCAGCGCCTTCGCAGCGTTGGCGCGCCGGGCCTCAGCCTCGCGCAGTTCCTGCGCAGCCTTGGCCGGGTTGCCTGACCGGGCCTTCTTCTTGGGCGCGTTCTTGGCACCCTTGCGGGCGCCGCCGCCGCCACCGCCCATGCCGGGCATTCCGGGCATCCCGCCGCCCTGGGCCATTTTCTTCATCATCTTCTGCGCCTGGGCAAAGCGCTCCAGCAGGCCGTTGACCTCGGACACGTGAACGCCCGAGCCCTTGGCGATACGGGCACGCCGGGAGCCGTTGATGATCTTGGGGGCAAGTCTTTCGTGCGGCGTCATGGACCGGACGATTGCTTCGACCCGGTCGATCTCGCGCTCGTCGAACTGCTCCAGCTGCTGGCGGATGTTCTGCGCGCCCGGCATCATCATGAGCATCTTCTTCATGGAGCCCATGTTGCGGATCTGCTGCATCTGGGCGAGGAAGTCATCCAGGGTGAAGTCCTCCTGGTCGGCGAATTTCTTCGCCATCCGGGCGGCTTCCTCCTTGTCC
The DNA here is from genome assembly GCF_044754225.1 of Arthrobacter sp. NPDC093125. Classification (NCBI taxonomy): domain Bacteria; kingdom Bacillati; phylum Actinomycetota; class Actinomycetes; order Micrococcales; family Micrococcaceae; genus Arthrobacter; species Arthrobacter sp. NPDC093125. The sequence goes on from NZ_JBIVOQ010000002.1 coordinate 24,093, forward strand.
CAGGACTTCTCCGCCTGCTCGATCAGGGTGAGGATGTCGCCCATGTCGAGGATGCGGGACGCCATGCGGTCCGGGTGGAAGAGCTCGAAGTCGTCCAGGCCTTCGCCGGTGGAGGCGAACATGACGGGCTTGCCGGTGACGGACGCGACGGAGAGCGCGGCACCGCCGCGGGCGTCGCCGTCGAGCTTTGACAGCACGACGCCGGTGAAGTTGACGCCTTCATCGAAGGCCATTGCCGTGTTGACGGCGTCCTGGCCGATCATCGCGTCGATCACGAAGAGGACTTCGTTGGGGACGATGGCCTTGCGGATCTGGCGTGCCTGTTCCATCATGTCGGCGTCGACGCCGAGACGGCCGGCGGTGTCCACGATGACGACGTCGTGAAGCTTCTGGCGCGCTTCCTCCACACCGGCGCGTGCGACGGCGACAGGGTCACCCGCGGGGTGCTCCAGCTCGGAGGTGGCTCCCGGGTGCGGGGCGAAGACGGGCACGCCGGCGCGCTGGCCGACGACCTGCAGCTGGGTGACGGCGTTGGGACGCTGGAGGTCACATGCCACAAGGATGGGGCTGTGGCCCTGTGACTTGAGCCACTTGGAGAGCTTGCCGGCGAGGGTGGTCTTACCCGCGCCCTGCAGGCCGGCGAGCATGATGATGGTGGGGCCGGTCTTGGCCAGGCGGATCCGGCGCGTCTCGCCGCCGAGGATCTCAACGAGCTCCTCGTTGACGATCTTCACGATCTGCTGGCCCGGATTCAGTGCCGCGGAAACCTCGGCTCCAAGGGCGCGCTCCCGGACCTGTCCGGTGAACTCGCGGACCACGGGCACAGCAACGTCGGCGTCCAGCAGCGCGCGGCGGATTTCGCGGACTGTGGCGTCGACATCAGCCTCCGTGAGGCGGCCCTTGCCACGGAGGTTCTTGAAGGTTGCTGTCAACCGGTCAGAGAGTGAATTGAACACGCGCCGTGCACTTCTTTCAGTGGATGTACGGATGGCGGCCCTGCGGCACACCAGCGCCTCGGCTGCTGTTACCAGCTGCGTCGACGACGGGACTCGACTATCTAGGGTACCAAGACGGGCCTCCAAGATGGCATGCTGGCACAGTGACGAGCCAAACAACTGTAAAAACCCTGCTCATCCTTGGCGCCTCCGGTGACCTGACGGGCCGGCTCCTGCTCCCAGGGCTTGCCCGCCTGGCAGCCGCGGGACGGGCGGCGGGCCTCCGGCTCGTGGGGGCAGGCTCCGATCCCTGGCCGCAGGAACAATGGCGGGAGCGCGTCCATACCGCATTCGCCGACGCCGCGGGGAAGGCAGACGCTGCCGGCCGGCAAGCCCTTGAAACGCTGGAACAGTACTCGGCCTACCACCAGCTGGACGTCACGGCGGACGGCCCTTTGGCGTCCCTGCTCTCAGAACTCGAAGGCCCGGTGGCTGTCTATTTCGCCCTGCCTCCGCAGGTGAGCCAGAAAGCCTGTGAGATTTTGCAGCCAGGCCAGGTTCCGGCCGGTACCCGGCTTGTCATGGAGAAGCCGTTCGGCTCTGGCGAAGTATCGGCCCGCGAACTCAACCGGACCCTGCTCGGTCTCGTCCCGGAAGACCACATTCACCGCGTGGACCACTTCCTCGGCAAGGCCACGGTCCTGAACATCCTGGGCCTGCGCTTCGCCAACAATTTCCTGGAGCCGGTCTGGAACCGGCAGCACATCGAAAAGGTGGAGATCATCTTCGATGAGGACCTGGCCCTGGAGGGCCGTGCCCGCTATTACGACAGCGCCGGTGCCCTGCGCGACATGATCCAGAGCCACCTCCTGCAGATCATGGCGCTGATGGCCATTGATCCCCCGGCCACGATCGGCGAGCGTGACCTGCGGGACGCGGTGGCCACGGTGCTGCGGGCCAGCAGCATCAAACCTCCCTACGAAGCCGCCGCGCGCCGTGCGCGCTACACGGCCGGCAGCATCGGCGGCAGGCCGGTCCCCAACTACGCGGATGAAGAAGGCGTGGACGCTGCACTCAACACCGAAACGTTCGCCGAAGTCCGCGTGGAGATCGATAACTGGCGCTGGAATGGCGTGCCGTTCATCCTGAGGTCGGGCAAAGCCTTGGGAAAGAAACGGAAGGAAGCGGTGGTGACCTTCCGGCCTGTGCCGCACCTGCCCAAGGGATTCCGGGGCAGGGACGTCCCGAACCAGCTGAGGATCGGCTTTGGACCGGACACGCTGGAGCTGGATGTGGACGTCAACGGTCCCGGCGACATCTTCACGCTGGACCGCGCCTCCCTCGTTGCAGAGCTGAGCGCCTCTGACCTCCTGCCATACGGGGAAGTCCTGGAGGGCGTTCTCACCGGCGATCCCCTGCTGTCCGTCCGCGGCGACACCGCCGAGGAGTGCTGGCGGATAGTTGAGCCGGTGCTCCAGGCCTGGGCGGGCGACGCGGTTCCGCTTGAGGAGTACGACGCCGGGTCCACGGGGCCCTGAGGCACCGTCAGGTTCTGGGCAAAAAGGCTGACTCCGTTCGGAACGGCCAGGTTCCGTACGGACGGACAGGTTCCGGGCAGGCAAAAGGGCCGGTCACCTTTCGGTGACCGGCCCTTCAGCATTCCCTGCGGCTGCGGGGGCAGGTATCAGATGGCTGCTACGCCACGTTCACCTGTCCGCACCCTGACTGCTTCGAAGACATCCACGGTCCAGACCTTGCCGTCGCCTGCGCGTCCGGTGTTGGAGCTGGCGATGATGACGTCCAGGATGTCGTCGGCCTGTTCGTCCGTGGCCAGGACCTCCACCCGGATCTTGGGCAGCAGGTCCACGTTGTACTCCGCGCCGCGGTAGACCTCGGTGTAGCCCCGCTGGCGGCCGTAGCCGCTGGCGGCGCTGACCGTGAGCCCCTGGACCCCGTAGGCCTCCAGGCCTTCCCGGATGGTTTCCAGCTTCTCCGGCCGGACGATCGCCGTAATCAGTTTCATGCCCCCACGCTTTCCTTGCCTGATGCTGTTTCCTTCTTCTCTTCCGGCGCGCCCTTTGCAGGTGCGCCTGCTGCCGGCGGAGTGTCCGTGCCGCTGGTCGGAGCATTGCCAGTGATCAGGTCATGCAGCGGCTGGAAGCTTCCGCCGTGGCCGCCAACACCGAACTCGTAGGCGGTCTCGGCGTGCAGGCTGAGGTCCACGCCAACAACTTCCTGCTCCTGGGAAACCCGGAAGCCCATGGTCTTGTGGATGGCCAGTGCGATGATCACCGTCAGGATGGCCGAGTAGGCGATGGCGATGCCGGCCGCTGCGAGCTGTGCCCAGAGCTGAGCCAGTCCGCCGCCGTAGAACAGGCCGCCGCCCACACCGTCCGCGGGGAGGGCGATGAAGCCCAGAGCCACGGTGCCGATGATGCCCGAGACCAGGTGGACGCCCACGACGTCGAGGGAGTCATCGAAGCCCCAGCGGAACTTCAGGCCGACGGCCAGGGCGGAAGCCACACCTGCGACCACACCGAGTCCGAGGGCACCTACCGGGCTGACGTTGGCGCAGGCCGGGGTGATGGCCACCAGGCCGGCGACCACGCCGGACGCTGCACCCAGCGAGGTGGGGTGGCCGTCGCGGATACGTTCGGTGATGAGCCAGCCGAGCATGGCAGCTGCCGGAGCGGCCAGGGTGTTGACCCAGATCAGGCCGCCTTGCTCGGCAGTTGTGGCTGCACCGCCGTTGAAGCCGAACCAGCCGAACCAGAGGATGGCTGCGCCGAGCATGACGAACGGAACGTTGTGCGGGCGGTGGTTCGGGTCCTTACCGAAGCCCTTCCGGTTGCCGATGATGAGCACCAGGATGAGCGCCGCTACACCCGCGTTGATGTGAACCACGGTACCGCCGGCGAAGTCAATGGCCGGGCCAAGCGCCTGTCCAACCGCGCCTTCGGGGCCGAACAGTCCGCCTCCCCACACCATGTAGGCCAGCGGGCAGTAGACCAGAGTTACCCAGACAGGCACAAAGACGCTCCAGGCGCCGAACTTTGCGCGGTCCGCGATGGCGCCGCTGATCAGGGCGACGGTGATGATTGCGAAGGTGGAGGCGTAGCCGACCTTGATGAGGCCGTCCGGGGTGTCGATGCCCTCGAGGCCGAACGTAGCGAACGGGTTCCCGACAATCTGCAGGAATCCGTCACCGGAGCTCATTGAAGCGCCCCAGAGCACCCATACGACACCGACCATGCCGATGGAGATGAAGCTCATCATCATCATGTTGAGTGCTGCCTTGGCGCGCGTCATGCCGCCGTAGAAAAATGCCAGCCCTGGTGTCATGAACAGCACGAGTGCCGCCGCCACCATGAGCCATACGTGACCTGCGGTAAGTTCCATGGTGCACGTCCTCCCTGTGATCGATGCCGCGGAGATATCCGCTTGACCAACGCCTTTTGCGTCCTACATAAAGTTTTGCCCCGGCGTGTTTCGCTGGCGAAGGATTTAGATTGCCGGTCTGTTACAAGAACCTCCCGGAAGTAAATGGTGCATATCTGGCTTGTTACGGTTATGTTTCACCCTTCCCATTCCCCCTTTTCGGCCCGCTCTGCAAGGATCACTGCTTCATGACGCCACATCCCCGTCCCGCCACCGGAAGGCTGCGCTTCCCAGCCGGCAGGCGAAATGCGGGCGCGCCGCTCCCCCGCGACATCAAGGTGATGCTCGTTGCGGCGTTCCTGATAGCCCTCGGATTTGGACTGGTGGCGCCGGTGCTCCCCCAGTTCGCCACCACATTCGATGTCGGTGCCACGGCGGCCGCCGTGATCGTCAGCATCTTCGCGTTCATGCGGCTGCTGTTCGCGCCGGCAGGAGGTGCGCTGATTGGCAGGCTCGGCGAGCGGCCCGTCTACGTGACCGGACTGCTGATTGTGGCTGCGTCCACGGCGGCCTGCGCCTTCGCGCAGGATTACTGGCAGCTCCTGATCTTCCGTGGCCTCGGCGGTGCCGGGTCGGTCATGTTCACGGTGGCGTCGATGGCACTGGTCATCAGGCTGGCCCCTCCCGAGGCCCGCGGCAGGGTGTCAGGCGCCTACGCCTCGGCGTTCCTGATCGGCAACGTCTGCGGGCCGATTGTGGGCGGACTGCTGGCCGGGTTCGGGCTGCGGGTTCCGTTCCTCGCCTATGCCGGCGCTCTTGTTCTGGCAGCGCTCGTGGTGCAGACGCAACTGAGCCATGCCCCGGTTTCGGGCGGCCGCGACGGTTCGGCGGCGCCGGCGATGAAGCTGGGAGAGGCCCTGGGCGACTCCGCCTACCGGGCGTCGCTGCTCTCGAGCTTCGCCAACGGCTGGGCCACGTTCGGGGTGAGGATGGCCACAGTGCCCTTGTTCGCAGTGGCCGCGCTCGGCGCCGGACCGGAGGCAGCAGGCTGGGCACTGGCCGTCTTTGCCGCCGGGAACGCCCTGGCCCTGACCTTCTCCGGGAGGCTGGCCGACAGTCTCGGCCGCAAGCCCATGATGGTCGCCGGTCTCGTGCTGACAGGCGCGGCCACCGGCGGCATCGGCCTCACCCAGGGACTGGCCTTGTTCCTTGCCGCATCGCTGCTGGCGGGAGTCGGTGCGGGCCTCCTTGGCCCGGCGCAGCAGGCCGCGGTGGCGGATGTGATCGGACGGGAACGGTCCGGCGGGCGGGTGCTGGCGGTTTACCAGATGACCGCCGATATCGGAGCGATCCTCGGTCCGGTGTTCACCGGGCTGGTGGCAGACGCATTCGGATACGGCTGGGCGTTCGCGGCAACGGGCGCAGTGCTGCTGCTCGCGGCCGCCGGATGGCTCCTTGCCCGGGAGACCGTGCTGCGCCAACCCGACCAGGCAGCAACGTAGGCTGCCAACCCAACCCGGTAGCAGAAGAGGCCGTTCCCAGGGTTGGGAACGGCCTCTTCTGCTACTCAGTTGGGAGAGGTGTCAGTTCAGGAGGGCGTCGACGAAGCCTTCGGTTTCGAACGGGGCGAGATCGTCGGCTCCTTCACCGAGCCCGATGAGCTTGACGGGAACGCCGAGGGCCCTCTGGATGGCGACCACGATGCCGCCCTTGGCGGTGCCGTCCAGCTTGGTCAGGACGATTCCGGTGATGTTGACGACCTCGGAGAATACACGCGCCTGGTTGAGGCCGTTCTGTCCGGTCGTGGCGTCGAGCACGAGGAGGACTTCGTCAACCTCGGCCAGTTTCTCGATGACGCGCTTGACCTTGCCGAGCTCGTCCATCAGGCCGACCTTGTTCTGCAGGCGTCCGGCCGTGTCGATCATGACGACGTCGACCTCCTGCTCGATGCCCGCCTTGACCGCCTCATAGGCGACTGACGCCGGGTCCGCCCCGTCGATGTCGGACTTTACGGTGGGAACGCCGACGCGCTGGCCCCAGGTGGCCAGCTGCTCCGCGGCGGCAGCACGGAAGGTGTCTGCCGCGCCGAGCAGGACATCCTTGTCCTCGGCGACGAGGACGCGGGCGAGCTTGCCCACCGTGGTGGTCTTCCCGACGCCGTTGACGCCCACCACCATCATCACGGCAGGCCTGTCCGGATGCCGTTCGACGCGGAGGCTGCGGTCCATGGTGGGATCGACGAGCTTGATGAGTTCCTCGCGGAGCAGGGCCTTGACCTGCTCCGGCGACCGGGTGCCGAGGACCTTCACACGTTCGCGGAGGGCGTCCACGAGCTGCATGGTGGGCTCGGTGCCGAGATCCGCCAGGAGCAGCGTCTCCTCGACTTCATCCCATACGTCCTCGTCGATCCTGTCGCTGGACAGCAGCGCAAGGAGGCCCTTGCCAAGGACGTTGTTCGACCGAACGAGGCGCTCCCGGAGGCGGGTGAGGCGCCCGGCGACCGGCAGCGGAGTCTCGACCGGGATCGTTTCCAGGCCGGCAACGTCGTCGGGAACCTCTGTTTCCAGGCCTTCCACGTCGGCCAGGTCAGGGGCCGTCCGCCCGGGAGTCGTCACCGGGCGGTCCTCGAGGAGCGTGGCACCGCCTGCGGGCGGCTGCACGGGATCGTTGGCATCACGGGTTCCGGGGTACTGCTTTCCGGACTTCCGTGACTTGAGCAGCACCGGAATCAGCCCGCCGATGACCGCCAGGGCAGCGAGGATGGGCAGAAGAATTGGAAGGATGTCGTTCACATCTCCTAGCTTCTCACAACAGCCCCTGCGGCCCCGCGCTACACCTCGGCGCTCAGGCGCTGGCTGATCACGGTGGAGACGCCGTCACCGCGCATCGTCACCCCGTACAGGGCGTCCGCGACCTCCATGGTGCGCTTCTGGTGCGTGATGACGATGAGCTGGCTCGATTCACGCAGCTCCTCGAAGATGGTGATGAGGCGCCCCAGGTTGGTGTCGTCAAGCGCGGCCTCCACTTCGTCCATGACGTAGAAGGGTGAAGGCCTGGCTTTGAAGATGGCCACGAGCAGCGCCACCGCCGTCAGGGACCGTTCGCCGCCGGACAGCAGGGACAGGCGCTTGATCTTCTTTCCGGCGGGCCGTGCTTCGACCTCGATCCCGGTGGTCAGCATGTCGTCGGGGTCCGTGAGGACCAGCCGGCCCTCGCCGCCTGGAAAGAGCCGCGAAAAGACGTGGACGAACTGTGCTGCGGTGTCAGCGAAGGCCTCCGCGAAGACCCGCTGTACCCGGTCATCAACTTCCTTGATGATGTCCAGCAGGTCCTTGCGGCTGGATCTGAGGTCTTCGAGCTGCGTGCTCAGGAACTGGTGCCGCTCCTCCAGCGCGGCAAATTCCTCCAGCGCCAGCGGGTTGACCTTGCCCAGCGAGGAGAGGTCACGCTCGGCTTTGCGGAGCCGTTTTTCCTGCTCTTCGCGGACAAAGGGCTTGCCCTCCACAATCGGTCTGCCGTCCCCGTCGACGGGTGCCCGGAGCTCGGCCCATTTGTCGGCGGATCCTGTGGCGGGCAGCGGAACCGGCCGGTCCGGTCCGTAGTCTGCCACCAGCTGGTCGGCGGTCAGGCCCAGCTCCTCGACCGACCTGACTTCCAGCGCGTCGATCCGGAGTTTCTGCTGGGTGCGGGCAAGTTCGTCCCGGTGCACCGAGTCCGTTAGTTCCGCGAGCTCCCGGGCCAGGGCGTCGTTGGCGGTCCGGATGTCGGCCAGTTCCCGGTCCCGCTGTTCGCGGTTCTGTTCGGCGATGTCGCGCTCCCGGCCGGCCAGTTCCACCGAGGCGTCGCTGAACCTGATGATGTGCTCCGCAGCTTGCGCGACCGCGGCAGCCCGGCGGGCCTGGATCCTGCGGCGGCGGGCACGTTCGGCAGCGGCCTCCCGCGCCCGGCGTTCCGACGCTGCTGCCCGTTCCAGCGAAGCCGCCCTGTTGGAGATCGCGGAGAGCTGCTCCTCCGCGCTGCGCAGCGCGAGCCGGGCCTCCATTTCGGCGGAGCGCGCCTGGGCTGCCGCGGCCGCGAGCCCGTCCCGCTCCGCGGTTGACGGTTCCTCCTCCGCCGGGGCTTCCTGGGCAGCGGCCAGCCGCGCCGCGACCGCGGTCAGTGCTTCCTGTTCGGTCACCATGTTGGCCTCAGCACGCGCCAGTGAGGCGGCCAGCCGCTCGCTCTCCCCCACTGCGCTGCGGAGTACCGAATTAAGATGGCCCAGCCGTTCAGCGACTGCGGCCAGCCGTGCGTCGGAGTCATGGAGCCGTTCGAGGGCGGCGTCCGTTCTGTCCTGCGCCTCGGCCCGGCGCGACTCCGCACCAGCCAGCGCGAAACGGCCCTGCTCGAGTCCGGCGGTCACCGCGGCCAGCCGGGAGGCGGCGTCGTCGACGGCAGCCTGCACCTCGAGCAGCGACGGCGCGTTGGCCGAGCCGCCGCTGACGGTCGCAGCGGTAAAGACGTCGCCCGCCAGCGTGACGGCGGTCAGGGCGGGCTGCTCGCTGATCAGCGCGGCGGCGGCTTCCAGATCGTCCACGACGGCGGTCCCCGCCAGCAGGCACTGCACCGCCTGCTCCGCGGCGCCCCCCGCGGACACGAGGTGAGTTGCCCAGCGGGCACCCTCCGGCAGAGCCCAGCGGGCACCCTCCGGCAGAGCCCCTGCCGGCGGCGCGGCCGAGCCGTCGGCTTCGGGCAGGGTTTCCAGCAGCAGCGTGGCTCGGCCGGCCTCGTCGTCCTTAAGGAGCTGCAAGACGGCGGCGGCAGTGCCGCCGTCCCGGACCACCACCGCGTCCGAGGCAGTGCCGAGGGCGGCGGCGATTGCGGTTTCGCAGCCTGGTTCCACCGTCAGCACCGATGCGAGGGTTCCCATAATCCCCGGCAGTCCGGCGCCGAGGGCGTGCCCGGATCCGTCCTTCCGCTGCAGGCCCAGGAGGAGCGCATCGCGGCGGGCCTTGAGCGCGTCTCGCTCCCGCACCGCTTCCCGCTCGGCGGCCCGGAGGGATTCTATTTCGGCAAGAACGGCGTCGAGGTCCGCACTGGCATCCTCATACTCGGCGTCGAGGGACTCTTCACCGTCCTCGACGCCGGCAACCTGGGATTCCAGCGCCGTGAACTCTGACTGGGCCTGCTTCCGCCGTTCCTCGCCGGCAGCCTGAGATTCGCGCAGCCTGCCGATTTCGGCCTGGGCGGCTTCAACCCTGGACCGCGCGGCCGCGACCTGGCCGGCCAGCCTGGCCAGGCCTTCCCGCCGGTCGGCGGCGGCGCGCAAGGCGGCAGTGAGCCGCTTCTCCTCCGCGGCCGCAGCGATTTCCGCTTCGCTTTTGGCGGCGCTGGCCGCTTCCAGGGCGCTGCGCCGTGACACGATCTGCTGCTCGAGGTCTGCCTGTTCGGCGCGGACGCGGGCTGCCTGCTTTTCAAGCTGGTCGGGGTCGCGGCCCGGCTCTGGTGCCGCGTCCGCCGAGCCGAGCAGCCGGCACCGTTCCTGCGCCAGTGAGCTCAGGGAGCGCAGCCGTTCGCGTCCGGCGGTCAGCTGGTACCACGTGTCCCGGCCAGCATTGAGCCTGGGGGTGGCTTCCGCCGCAAGCTGTTCCAGCGCAGCCTGGCGCTGCCGGCCGGCCTCGAGTTCGCGTTCGACGGCGGCACGCCTGGCTTTCACGGCAGTTTCGTCGGCGATGTCCTGGGCAAGGTCTGTCCGGAGCCGGACAAGGTCGTCGGCGAGCAGCCGTGCGCGGGCATCGCGCACCTCGAACTGGACTGTTTGTGCCCGGCGCGCCACTTCCGCCTGCTTGCCCAGCGGCGTCAGCTGGCGGCGGATCTCGGCTGTGAGGTCGCTGAGCCGTTGCAGGTTGGCCTGCATGGCCTCAAGTTTACGGACCGTCTTTTCCTTGCGGCGGCGGTGCTTGAGGATTCCGGCCGCCTCTTCGATGAAGCCGCGCCGGTCTTCCGGGGTCGCATGCAGCACCTTGTCCAGCTGCCCCTGGCCCACAATGACGTGCATCTCCCGCCCCAGGCCCGAATCGGAGAGAAGCTCCTGGATGTCCAGCAGGCGGCAGGCCGCACCGTTGATCGCATACTCGGAGCCCCCGGTGCGGAACAGCGTCCGGGAGATGGTCACTTCGCTGTACTCGATGGGGAGGGCACCGTCGGTGTTGTCGATGGTCAGCGAAACGTGGGCGCGTCCCAGCGGCGGCCGTCCGGAGGTGCCCGCGAAAATGACGTCTTCCATTTTTCCGCCGCGCAGGGTTTTGGCGCCCTGCTCGCCCATGACCCAGGACAGTGCATCGACCACATTGGACTTGCCGGAACCGTTGGGTCCCACCACGGCGGTGACGCCGGGCTCAAAGTCGAAGGTCGTCGCCGAGGCAAAGGACTTGAAGCCCCGGACGGTCAGACTTTTGAGGTGCAAGGTGTTTCTGATCTCCTGAGTGGCTGCAGCGGCTGCTTTCCCTGCCCTAAATCTACTGCCATGCGGCACGGAACCCGCGGATTTCCGGGCCTCCCGGCGGGGAGGCGAAGGTCACCACCGGCCGTTGCGGGGCCGCGGCTGGCACACGGGGCAGGTGTAGGAGGAACGGTTCATGAACATCTCGCGCTTCATCATGGTGAGCCGCCCGGATTCGGCACAACGGCGGCACTGCTCCCCCGCGCGCCCGTAGGCGTTCAGGGAGCGTTCGAAGTACCCCGAAGCACCATTGACGTTGACGTACAACGAGTCAAAGCTCGTCCCGCCGGCGTCGAGGGCGTCGATCATGACTTCCCGGGCTGCGGTGAGCACCCGCTCAGCTTCCGCCCGCCGGAGGGTGTCCGTCGGCCGGGCGTAATGGAGCCTGGCCCGCCACAGGGCCTCGTCCGCATAGATGTTGCCGATGCCGGATACCAGTCCCTGGTCCAGCAGAGCGCGCTTCAGTCCGGTTTTGCGGTTCCGCAGCCTGCGGTAGAAGTCCGCAAAGGAAAAGTGCGGGTCCAGGGGGTCTCGCGCGATGTGTGAAGCCTCCTCGGCGATCAGCGGCAGAGGATTTTCCGCCAGGCCACCGGGTCCGGCGTCGCTCGTGGGTACGAGCGACGTCACGAAGAGGCCGCCGAAGATCCTTTGGTCGACGAACCGCAGCTCAGCGGGCATTCCGCTGCGCGGACTCAGCTGGAGACGGACCTTCAGGTGCTTCTCGTCGGGGACGGAAGAGTCCTGCATCAGGAGCTGTCCGCTCATGCCGAGGTGCGCCATCAGCGCCACCTTTGGAGGCTCTGCGGACGCGGCAGCGGCGCCTTCACCCTGCAGCGGCATCCACAGGAACTTTCCGCGGCGGACCACGTCCAGGACTGTGGCACCCTGGAGGTTTCCCGCGAAATCCTCGGGTCCCAGGGCATGACGCCGCAAGGATCTGGGGTCGATGATGTCGACGCCGGTGATGGTCCGGCCGAGAACCCAGCTGACCAGGCCCCGGCGGACCACCTCCACTTCGGGAAGTTCAGGCACGCGTCACCTTAGTTGCTGGCAGCGGATTCCGTGGACGCGTCCGTCGCCGCGGCGGCAGCGCCCGAGCCGGTGCCGGAGAGGGCACGCCAGGCATCGGCTGCGGCTTCCTGCTCCGCTTCCTTCTTCGAGTGCCCGGTTCCCTTGCCGTAGGCCTTGCCGCCGATCTGCAGCTCCGCCATGAACGTCCGGGCGTGGTCCGGCCCTGAGCCTTCCACCGCGTAGTAGATGCTGCCGAGCTGACGGCCGGCTGCCAGTTCCTGGATGCTTGTCTTCCAGTCGGTGCCGGCGCCGAGGGCCGCGGCGTCCTTCAAGAGGGGACCAATCAGGCGCATGACCAGCTGCCGGGCGGTCTCGATGTCATTGGAGACGTAGGTGGCGCCAATGAGCGCTTCCATCGTGTCAGCCAGGATCGAGGCCTTGTTCTTTCCTTCGGTGAGCTTCTCGCCCTGCCCAAGGTAGATGTACTCGCCAATCCCGAGGCTGCGTCCGATGCCCGCCAGCGCCCGGGTGCTGACCACTGCCGACCGCCGTTTGGCAAGGTCGCCTTCAGGAAGCGTCGGGTTGTCGCGGTACAGGGCGTCCGTCACGGAGAACCCCAGTATGGAGTCGCCCAGGAACTCAAGCCGCTCGTTGGTGGGAATGCCGCCGTTTTCGTAGGCGTAGGAACGGTGTGTCAGAGCAAGACGAAGCGTCTCGGCGTCAATAAAGACACCGAGACGCTTCAGAAGCTCTTCAGTTGAAGACATTCTTTTCAGCCTGTGGGCCGATTAGACGTCTGCGACCTTGCGGCCCTTGTACTCAAGGAACAGCGCAGTGCCAGCCGAGTCGGTAACGACCTTTGCCTGGTGCGGCAGGCTGTAAGTAACCTGGCCGTTCTCAACAGTCTTCACCAGGTGGGGGGCAGTCGCCTTCCACTGGGAGCGGCGGGCGCGGGTATTCGAGCGAGACATTTTCCGCTTGGGAACAGCCACGGCTAACTCATTTCTCTCTAGAAAAACACTTACACATCAGTTTTGCCGGTCAGGCTTGGTCAGATCAGCCAGGGCAGCCCAGCGAGGATCTACGACCTCGTGGTGGTGCCCCGGCTCGTCTTCCAGGCGCACCCCGCATTCGGAGCACAGGCCCTGGCAGTCTTCCCGGCACACCGGCTGGAACGGCAGCATGGTGACAACCGCGTCCCGCAACACCGGCTCAAGATCGATCAGATCGTGCTCGACTCGACGTTGCTCTTCGTCGTCTTCCTCGTCGGAAGGCAAGGCGCCTTCGTAGAAGAAAAGTTCTTGCACATTGACTTCGAGGTCATACGCAAGGGGATCCAGGCATCGGCCGCATTCACCGGTTACTTCGGCAAATGCGGTTCCTGATACCAGAATTCCTTCGTGTACGGCCTCAAGCCTCAGGTCGAGCTCGATGTCCGAGCCTTCCTGAACGCCAATGAGCGCCACGCCAAGGTCACTTGGCGCGGGTACATGTTCCGTCAGTGTACGCATGCTCCCCGGACTGCGTCCGAGGTCCTTGACATCCAGCATCAAGGGCGAACTAGCATCTCGCTTAATGAGAACTCCTGTTGAACATATGACCGACGTATTATCTTAGCCCGAAGTCCTTCACGACTCAAACCAAGAACTGTAACCGGGGAAACTACCGCTCAAGCCTACCCTCTTGGTGGCTGGCCGGAGGCAGGCGCGCCCGCAAGCAGCCGCTTCAGGACGGACCTCGGAACAAAGTCCGACACATTGCCGCCAAGTGTGAACACTTCCTTGATCAGCGTCGAGGACAAGTGGATGTAGTGCGCCTCCGCCGGCAGGAACACCGTCTCAACACCGCTGAGCTGGCGGTTCATTGTGGCCATGGGCAGTTCGTAGTCGAAATCAGACGAGGAGCGCAGCCCCTTGACGATGGCAGAGACGCCCCGCTGGCGGCAGTACTCGGCAAGGAGGCCCTCGCCCACAGGCTCCACGACAATGCCGCGCAACGATGCGAGCGTTTCCTTGGCCATCTCGATCCGCTCCTCCAGGGGAAAACGGTATTTCTTGGCGTAGTTGGTGGACACGGCCACGATCACTTCGTCGAAGAGGCTCGCGGCTCGGGCGATCACCTCAAGGTGTCCGTTGTGGATGGGGTCGAAGGACCCTGGGCATACGGCACGTCTCATGCTCCGAACCTACCGCATCCGCGAGCCGGGATACCATGACTTGATGCAGCGGCCGCGCGGGAAACCCGGCGGAAACGGACAGGCAGGACGGCAATGACAGAGACACTACCGGCGCCTTGGCATCGCGCGGCTACGGGGGCTAACCTCCTGGGTTCGGACGGCACCCTGGGTGTGACGATCTTCGAGGAGATGACCACGCTGGCCGTCCGCACCGGCGCCATCAACCTCGGGCAGGGCTTCCCCGACGAAGACGGTCCGGCGGAGATCAAGGCGGCGGCCCAGGAAGCCATCGCGCAGGGCTCGAACCAGTACGCACCGGGCAAGGGCATCCCCGAACTTCGGCACGCGATCTCGGCACATCAGCAGCGCTTCTACGGCCTGGCCCCGGACCCCGATACCGAGGTCATCGTCACCACAGGCGCCACCGAAGCGATCGCCGCGTCCCTGATGGCATTCGTGGGTCCCGGCGACGAAGTCCTGACTTTCGAGCCGTTCTACGACTCATACGGCGCGATCATCGGCCTGTCCGGCGCCACGCACGTCACAGCCCCTCTCCTCGCACCCGATTTCATGCCCGACTTGGCGGCGCTGGAAGAAGCCTTCAGTCCGCGGACGAGGATTGTGCTCATCAACAACCCGCACAACCCCACGGGTGCCGTGTTCCCGGCGGAGGTCCTCCAGCGTGTGGTTGACCTTGCCCGGCAGCACGATGCCCTCATCATCACCGACGAGGTCTACGAGCACCTCACGTTCGGTGTGCGCCACATCCCGGTGGCCACCCTTCCCGGCGCGGCCGGGCGCACCGTCACCATCTCGTCGGCGGGGAAGACCTTTTCCTTCACCGGATGGAAGGTGGGCTGGCTGAGCGGGCCGGAGGACCTGGTCTCCGCAGTCCGCACCGTCAAGCAGTTCCTCACGTACAGTTCCGGCACGCCCTTCCAGAGCGCCATTGCCACCGGCCTGGGGTTGCCGGACACGTTCTATGAGGACATCGCCCTCACGCTCAGGAAGAAGCGTGACATCCTGAGCGACGGCCTCCGGGCCGCAGGGTTGGACGTGTTCACGCCGCAGGGCACGTATTTCATCAACGTGGACACGTCACCCCTGGGCATCAGCGATTCCGTGGAGCTCGCCCGGCGCCTGCCTGCCCTCGTCGGAGTGGCCGCGATCCCCGTCCCCGTGTTCTGCCACGCCGAGGGAGCGGAACGGACGAAAAGCCTGCTGAGGTTTGCCTTCTGCAAGCAAACGGCAGTCCTGGAAGAGGCAGCCGCCCGGCTGGCAACCCTGCGGGAGCAGCTCTGACAGCGGGGCAAAGTCCGCAGCGGGTGTCCCGGTATCTGCGTATGACCGGCCAGCATGCGGTAATCGAGCCTGATGCGTACACCGACGGCGGCTTCGTCCTCAGCATCGGCGGAGCGGAACAGTCGCACGTCGACCTCACCGAGCCCGAGGATATCTTCTACGAGTACCTGCGCAGGATCGGGCACATGGTGGATCTCGCCGCCCCATGGGGCGAACCCATCACGGCGCTGCATCTCGGGGCCGGGGCACTGACTCTGGCCCGGTATATCCAGGCGACCCGGCCGGGCTCGGCGCAGTACGCCGTGGAGCTGGAAAGGGAGCTGCTGGACTTTGTGCTCGAACACCTCCCGCTGCCCGAAGGAACTGAACTGCACACGCTCATCGGCGACGCCCGGGAGTCGCTCGCGGAACTGCCCGCGGATCTGCGCTTCGACGTCGTGATCCTGGACATCTTCTCCGGCCCTGACGCCCCGGCCCACATTGCCTGCGCGGAGTTCTACCAGGAAGCAGCGGCGCGCCTGTCCGGGCGGGGCGTGCTGATCGTCAATGTCGGTGACGAACCTGGTTTGACCCTGGTCCGCAGCCAGGTCGGTGCGCTCCGGCGGGTCATGGCCGACGTGGCCGCATTCGCCGAAGCCGGGATGTTTTCCGGACGGTATCCGGGGAACATTATCCTGGCGGGCACCCAAAAACCCTGGCCTGCACCGTGGACCGCTGCCCTGACTGCCCGCGGACCGCACCCGGCCAAGGTGCTGGCGGGCGTCGAACTGGACCAGCTCTCCGGCTGACGGCTCAGTCCTCCGCCTCCAGGTCGACGTCAACGTCCGTTTCACTGGCGGGCTCGGCGAACCACAGCCGGGTCTCACCGTATTTCTTCTCCGTGAACCGCTCCATGGCGGGCGGCCAGGAAGGCTCGGGAGACCTCGACGACCTCTCGACCACGACAACCGCTCCCACGGCCAGATGCCGGCCGAGCTTCTCAAGAACAGCCCCCAGCGCCTGTTCGTCCAGCGGGTACGGCGGGTCAAGGAAAGCAACGTCCCACTGTGCGTCCTCCCCGGTCCGCTCCAGGAATGACTCCACCCGGGAACGGTGCACCGTGACCGCCTTACGGCCCAGCACGCTGTTGATCAGGTCCGCGTTCCGCTGGCAGACAGCGCTGGCCTTGGCGTCGAACTCCACCAGGTCAACGGTGTCCGCTCCCCTGCTGGCGCTCTCGACGCCCAGCGAGCCGGAGCCGGCGTAGAGATCCAGCACGCGTGAACCTGCCAGCACGTCGAAGGCGTCGAGCCGGGAGAACAAAGCTTCCTTGACCCGGTCAGTCGTGGGGCGCGTCAACGAGCCCGGAACGTTTACCAGGGGCGTACCTCCGGCGGCCCCCGCCACGATCCGGCTCATGCTGCCGGCTCCGCGTCCGCCGTCACAAGTTCCGCCGTCACACGTTCTGCCGCTACAAGTTCCGCCGCTTCCGTGCTGCTAACCGCGTTCAAGGAACGCCTCCTTTTCGGGGTTCAGGTACTCGTCGATGGCTTCCGCCAGTGCCGGATGGGCGGTCAGCGACGGATCGCGGCCCACGATGTCCTGGGCATCCTGGCGGGCACGGGCAATGATCTCCTCATGCTCGAGCACCCGCAGGAGCTTCAGAGTGGACCTGCCGCCGGACTGGGAGGCACCGAGGATGTCACCTTCACGGCGCAGCTTCAGGTCCTCCTGGGACAGCTCGAAGCCGTCGGTCGTGGCGGCCACCGCGTCCAGGCGCCGGCGGCTCGGATGTCCCGGCTCCAGCGTGGTTACCAGCAGGCAGGTTCCCGGCAGCCCTCCGCGGCCCACGCGGCCACGCAGCTGGTGAAGCTGCGAGATGCCGAACCTGTCGGCGTCGAGGATGACCATCAGCGTGGCATTGTGCACGTCCACGCCCACTTCGATGACCGTGGTGGATACCAGGAGCTTTGTTTCATTGGCCGTGAACGAGGCCATGGTCTCGGATTTCACAAGGGGATCCTGGCGCCCGTGCAGCGGTGCCAGGGGCACTCCGGCCAGGGACGGCTCCTCGCGGAGGTGCTCGACGACGGCGGTCACCGAAGCCAGCTCGCGGGCGGAACCGTCGCCCTCCGGTTCCCCGGGGACCGGTTCCGCTTCCCCCGGACTGAAGTCGCCGTCGTCGTCCGTTCCGATCTTCGGGCACACGACATAGACCTGGTGGCCGGCATCTATCTCTTCGCGTGACCGGGACCAGATCCGGGAAACCCAGGCGGGGTTCTCTGCCAGGCCCACCACGTGTGTGGTGATGGGCGCCCGGCCGGCCGGAAGCTCGTCGAGAACAGACGTCTCCAGGTCGCCGAACACCGTCATCGCCACAGTGCGGGGAATGGGTGTGGCGGTCATGACCAGCAGGTGCGGCGGTCTGCTGGCCTTGGCGCGCAGGGCATCGCGCTGTTCAACACCAAAGCGGTGCTGCTCGTCCACCACAATGAGGCCGAGGTCGTAGAAGGAGACGTTGTCGCTGAGCAGGGCGTGGGTGCCGACGATGATGCCGGCTGTGCCTGAAGCGGCGTCCAGCAAGGCCTGCTTGCGGGCGGCTGTGGGCATGGATCCGGTGAGCAGGCTGACCTGGACGGTGTGGTCCCCCATCCCGCCCAGCAGGCCGTCGCTTGCCAGCGGTCCCAGCGTCCGCCTGATGGAGTCGAAGTGCTGCGCCGCCAGGACTTCGGTGGGTGCCAGCAGGGCGGCCTGTCCCCCCGCATCCACCACCTGGAGCATGCCGCGGAGCGCCACGATGGTCTTGCCGGACCCAACTTCGCCCTGCAGCAGCCGGTTCATGGGGACATCCTGCGACAGTTCAGTCGAGAGCGTCTTGCCCACCGCCGCCTGGCCGGAGGTCAGCGTGAAGGGAAGCTGCCGGTCGAAGGCTGCCAGCAGCCCGTCGGCGACGGGCCGGCGCGCCGTCGCTTCCTCCGCAGCCAGCTGGGCACGGCGGCGTGCGAGGGCCGACTGCAGGACCAGGGCCTCCTGGTACCGGAACCGGTCCTGTGCCCGGCGCCAGTCCCGGGGCGTCTGAGGTGTATGGATCAGTTTGTAGGCTTCCGGCAGCGGCAGGAACTTCCCACGGGCGGAAATGGCGGCGGGCAGCGGGTCCGCCAGCTCGCCGAGGTCCACGGTGTCCAGCAGCGTGGAGATGACTTTCTGGATGGACCAGCTGGTCAGTTTCGCCGTGGCGGGATAGACCGGGATGGGCATCGCCGCAAGCTTCTCCGGGTCCATGCCAGGGGTGTCGGGGTCGTCATCAAGCAGCTGAAAATCCGGGTTGGTCAGCCCCAGGGAGCCGCCGTACCGGGTGACCTTGCCGGAGAACAGGGCGCGGCGGCCTGGCTGGAGCTCCGCTTTGGCGCGGTAACCGTTGAAAAAACTGATCTTCAGGGTCCCAGGGCGCGCGGACCCCTGTGAGCCTGTGCCGGGCAGCCCGGCACCTTGCACGCCGGAAGCGCCGGTGTCATCGGAAATCACGACGTCGGTCAGGGAACCGCGGCGGGCGCGCATTTGCCGGGTACTGTTCGAAATGACCCGCGCGATGATCGTTACTTCTTCGTCTACGGGCAACTCGCTGATGGGCGTGAGCTCACCCCTGTTGAGGTAGCGCCGGGGGAAGTAGTTGAGGAGGCCGCCGACTGTGGTGATGCCCAGGTGCTTTTCAATCACAGCAGCAGAGCGCTTGCCGATCCGGCGTTCCAGGCCCAGGTCAAGCTCGGCGTTCATGGTTCCTCCGCATTCGCCAGCCTGCCGTGTCCATCGGCCTGCTCATCTGCGCACCTGCTCATCTTCCCTCAACCCTGCTCCCGGCATCAGCCTCCACCGGGGCGGGGTCACGCGGCCGGGCAAGCTCACTGACGGCCACATCGGTGGGTTCACCGAGGGAACGGATCAGCTCCAAGGCGGGGACGGCGTCGAGGACATGGGCATGGACGCGCCAGCGGTACCGTCCCTCGGGGTCAGGTGAACGCTCCACTTGGCTCATGATCACAGAATCGCCGAGTTCGTCGAGACGCTGCCTGAGGGTGGCGGCGTCAAGCGGCGACAGGCTGACGGTGCACATGACCTCCACACCGTCATCGTCCGGCAGGTCGGCATGGATATGCGGATCCTGCACATCGTAGCCGTGCAGGCCGTCGAGCAGTTCGCTCTGCAGCTCCTCGCCCAGCACCGCGGACCTCAGGCAGTCGAGGATGAGCAGCATCCCCACACCGCCAGCGTCCACCACGTGCGCAGCCTGGAGGGCATCCAGCTGCTCTTCGGTGTGCACTACCGCCTCCAGGGCTGCACCGACGGCGGCGTCCAGCACCAATCCCAGGGCGTGGTTGCTGTCGTTCCCCTTCTGGGCAGCATCAACGGCGGCCGCCGCGCGCGACGCCGCCTCCATGACGGACAGCATGGTGCCGGGCACGGGATCGCTCAGCGCGGACCATGCCCGGATCTGGGCCCTGTTCAGGGCGGTGGCAAGCAGGCTGGCGGTGAGCCGCGGCTGGCCGGTCAAGGGTTCGGCGGCCGCACAGAGAAAGACCGAAAACAGGGTGCCGGAGTTGCCCCGGGCCTGCTCCATTGCGGCCTGGCCCGCCTTGGCGAGGACTGCGCCGACGTCGTTCTGGGCAGCCTCGTCCGGCAGGGACTCCTGAAGGGAGCGCGTTGCTGCGCGGACAGTGAGATAGAGGTTGGTGCCGGTGTCGCCGTCGGCCACCGGAAAGATGTTGATCGCGTTGAGGCGGTCGCTGTGGTTGCCCAGCGCCGTTTCGGCCTTGCCCAACCACCGCTTCATCGCTGGCGCGTTGGCGGCAATCTTAGTCTGCAAAGTGATCCCATCCCACGGAGTCAGCGGGCCGTCCCGCTACGGTTACGCCCGCCGCTTCAGTCGTGCCGCGGGCCTGTACTGAGCCTATCCCAGTGAACCCCGGCGGCAGCTGGACTCCCGCAGGGAATGTGGCAAGGAGGCCGTGGTCTTCACCGCCGCCCAGTACCCAGGCAAGGGGATCGGCGCCCAGTAACTGCGCGGCAGCCTGCAGAGGAGCTGCCAGCAGCCTGAGTGCGGGGACGTCCAGGTCGAGCACCACGCCGCTGGCGCGGGCGAGCCTGGCACCGTCCCTGACGAGGCCGTCCGAGATGTCCATCATCGCCGTGGCTCCTGACAGCCTGGCCAGGGGCCCGGCTTCCAGCGGCGGCTCCGGCCGGCACTGAAGGTCCAGCAGCAGCCGCAGTTCGGGAGTCAGCGACTCCAGTGGATGCCGCTCAGACTCAAGGAGGGCAAGACCTGCTGCCGCCTGCCCGGCGTTGCCCGCAATGGCCAAGGTGTCCCCGGCACCCGCCCCGGACCGGAGCACCGGCTGTCCTCCCGCGAGGGTGCCGAGGACCGCGGCCGTGATGGAAAGTTCACCGCCCCGGCCTATGTCTCCGCCCGCCACGGAACATGATCCGGCACCCAGTTTTCCGATGGCGGCAGCGAGTCCGTCGGCGAGGTCTTCGACCCACTCCACCGGCGTGCCGGACGGCATGGTCAGGCTGACGATCAGCGAGGTGGCGACGGCGCCCATGGCATTGATGTCGCTGAGATTCTGCGCCGCGGCCTTCCACCCCACGTCATAGCCGGCAGTCCGGTATCCGTTGCGCCACTGGAGGCGGAAGTCTTGGTCCTGCACCTGCGTGTCGATACTGACCACCGTCCGCCCGTCCGGCGCGGCGACGACGGCAGCATCGTCGCCGGGTCCGAGGAGTACGGCAGCGTTGTGCGCAGCACCCAACTCCAGCCGGGGGAAGATCCGCGTGAGCAGTTCGGCTTCGGAAAGTTCGGCGACAGTCAGTGGAGTTTGAGGCACGCCACTACGCTACCGCGGCGGACCGACATTGTTTCGTGTCTGCGCTTCCTGTCTGCAAACATGCGCCGGTTACGGTCCGGGCATTACCCCCTGCGGCTGCGGGATAGGGTTAATCCATGCCCTGCCGCTCCGCCTCCCCATTAGCCACCCACGAAACAGCCGGCAACACCTCAGCTGCCGGAAACAGGCGGCGGGCCGGGTCTGTACTTGCCGTGGTGGCCGCCGCGTTTGCGCTCGGCGGCTGCTCCCCCGCCGTCGATGTTGCCCCCGCTGCAGATGCGGCAAACCCGGACTGCGCCCCGATGATGGTGGCGCTCCCGGATGCCATCGGCGATGCCCGCCTGCGCAAGACGAACAGCCAGGCAACGGCGGCGTGGGGAGATCCGTCCCGGGTGATCCTGCGCTGCGGGGTGAACGTGCCTGGACCCACCACAGACCGCTGCGTCACCGTCAACGACGTCGACTGGGTGATCAAGGAGGGCAATCCGGTCTGGACCCTGACCACCTACGGGCGGGAGCCGGCCACGGAAATCCTGATGGACCCGGAAAAGATCAGCTCTGCCACGGTGTTGGCCGACCTTTCAGCGGCGGCCGCGAAAATCCCCGCGAGCCGCAACTGCGTGGGCCAGGAGGAGCTTCAGGACCTGCCGACCAGCAAGTAGGCACGTCCCGCTGGCCCACGCCGGCAGGGTTCCCTGGCCGAAGCGGAGCGAGGTTAGGGTGCCGGCAGGGTCCCTAGCGCAGGCCGGTCTTGCGGGTCAGTGCCAGCTGGATCAGTTCGTCGATCAGGTCCGGGTAGCTCAGGCCAGAGGCCGCCCACATCTGCGGGTACATGCTCTTCGGGGTGAAGCCGGGCATCGTGTTGATCTCGTTGATGATGACTGCGCCGTCGGGTGTGTAGAAAAAGTCGACCCGGCTCAGGCCCTCGGCACCCACAGCGTCGAATGCCACGGCGGCGAGCTCGCGGACCCGGGCGATGGCTTCCTCGGGCATGTCGGCCGGACAGCTCAGCGCAGCGGCGTCGTCAACGTACTTGGCGTTGAAGTCATAGAACTCGTGGTCGCCCTCGGCGACGGTGATTTCGCCGGGCAAGGAGGTCCGCGGCGCATCGGAACCGCGGCCTTCAAGTACCGCGCACTCAATTTCGCGGCCCACGATGCCGGCCTCGATCACGAGCTTGGGGTCGTGTTCGCGGGCGGCTTCAATGGCGGCGTCAAGGTCATCGAGGGAATCGACCTTGGAGATGCCCATGGATGAGCCGGCGCGTGCGGGCTTGACGAACACGGGGAAGCCTAGGAGGTCAACGCGCTTGCGGACCGATTCGGGGTCATTGCGCCACTGACGGTCGGTCACTGCGACGTACGGTCCCACCCGCAGACCGGCCGCCTCGAAAACCACTTTCATGAAGTGTTTGTCCATGCCCACGGCCGAGGCGAGCACACCGGCGCCGACGTACCGCGTATCCGAAAGCTCCAGGAGCCCCTGGATGGTGCCGTCCTCACCGAACGGCCCGTGCAGCAGGGGAAAGACCACGTCAACCGTGCCGAGTTCGTGCGGCACCTCGTTGGGCGAGGCGACGATGAGCTGGTGCTCGCCGCCGATCTCGGCAAGCGTGACCGTCTGGGCCGACGGCGGCACCTCGGGCAGCGAGGATGCCGAGAGCGACCACTGGGCCGTGTCCTCCCCGGCAAGGACCCACTGGCCGGACTTGGCGATACCGATGGGAATGACGTCGTACTTCGTCCGGTCAATCGCCCCGAGCACGCCGGCTGCAGTCACGCAGCTGACAGCGTGTTCGCTGGAACGGCCCCCGAAAAGCACCGCAACGCGGGGCTTGCGCGTGGTGGCATTGGCCGCTGCGGTCAAGTTTTCTTCCGACACTGTCAGTTATCGCCTTCGGGTTTCAGATCCCGGGCCAGCAGTAGCGGCCCCAGTTGGTCAACGTGCAATTTTCCGGCCAGCACTGCGACCACGGCCGCGGTAATGGGCATTTCGACTCCGAGCTTACCGGCAAGTTCGTGCACGGCGTGCCCCGACTTGATGCCTTCGGCGGTTTGGGTCATCTTTTCCGCCACTTCGTCCAGGGTCAGGCCCTGACCAAGGAGGCGCCCGGCGGTGTGGTTCCGCGACAGCGGCGAGGAACACGTGGCAACGAGGTCCCCGAGGCCGGCCAGCCCGGCCATGGTCTGCGCCTCGCCGCCCAAAGCAAGAGCCAGCCGGGACGTTTCGGCGAGGCCCCGCGTGATAACGGAAGCCTTGGTGTTGTCCCCCATCTGCTTTCCCTCGCAGATTCCCACGGCCAGCGCAATGACGTTCTTGACGATGCCGCCTATTTCTACGCCGACGACGTCGGAGGTGGTGTACGGGCGGAAATACGGGGCAGTGCAGCTGCGCGCAAGCCAACCGGCGGCCGCCGGGTCGGCGCACGCTACAACGGAAGCCGTGGGTTCCTCCCTCGCGATTTCCATCGCCAGGTTGGGGCCGGAAACGACGGCGATGCGCCCGACCGGGATGTCCAGCTCCTCCCGGATCACTTCGCTCATGCGCGCGTCGGTACTCAGCTCGAGGCCCTTCATCAGGGACACCACAAGGGCATCCCCGGCGATCAGGTTTTTCCACTCACGCAATTGCAGCCGCAGGGACTGTGCCGGTACGGCAAGCACCACGAGGTCGGCCCCTGAGAGTACCTCGGCGACGTCGGTGGACGCCGAAATGCTCGGAGGCAGATCGACATCGGCCAGGTACTGGGGGTTCCGGTGAAGGCTGTTGACCTGCTCCACGACCTCCGGGCGCCGGCCCCAGATCCGGATGCGCCGGTCAACGTCTGAGGCGGTGGCGGCGTCGGCGAGGATTTTCGCGAACGTGGTCCCCCAGGATCCGGCCCCGAGGACTGCCACCGACACGGCAGAGCCGGTCCGGCGCTGCCCAGGCGTCATTTCCCGCCCCGCTTGACGTCGCGGCCGTGCTTTGTCTGGTTGTGCGCCGTCGGGTCCCAGCGTGCAGCGGGCGGCTGCTCGCCGCGAAGCTCGGCCAGCAGGGCAGTGACAGCGTCCATGATGACCTCAGTCGCCTCGATGAGCGTGGCCTTGTCCCGGGGTCGGCCTTCGAAACGGGACAGGTCCACCGGGTCACCGACCAGGATGCGGGAGGTCTTTCGCGGGAACAGGTGGAAGCGCTTTGCGTAGCGCGGGAAGACCTCGTGCGCGCCCCAGTGGGCCATGGGCACCACCGGGATGCCGCCTTCAAGGGCGAGCCTTGCGGCGCCCGTGTGGCCCTTCATCGGCCACAGGTCGGGATCGCGCGTCAGCGTTCCCTCCGGGTAGATCACAATCGCCCCGCCCTCTGCCACGATCTCTTTGGCGAGCTGCAGCGAGCGGTTCGCCCCCGCCGTCGAGCGTTCCACCGGAATCTGCTTGACGGCGCGGAGCACGCTGCCCAGGACGGGCACTTTGAAGAGGCCCGCCTTGGCGAGGAAGTGCGGAGCCCGCTTCTGGTTGTAGAGCAGGTGCCCGATCACGATGGGGTCGATCTCGGTGCAGTGGTTGGGGGCGGCGATGAATCCGCCGGCAGGGAGCTTTTCGGTCCCTGCCCACTTTTTATTCATCATCAGGTTCAGCAGGGGCCGGGCGATTGCGGCGATCATCACAAACGTGATGTGGCTCTTGGCCGATTCCTTCACAGGGACACGCTACTTCGCAGAAGTGATGTCGAAGTCGGCGCCGAGCCCGGCCAGCTTTTCAGTGAAGCGCTCATAGCCGCGGTTTATGATGTCGATGCCCGTCACCCGCGAAGTGCCGGTGGCGGCGAGGGCTGCGATGAGGTGGCTGAAGCCGCCCCGCAGGTCCGGGACGTCGATATCCGTTCCCTTGAGCTGCATCGGTCCCGAAATGACGGCCGAGTGCAGGAAGTTACGCTGGCCAAAACGGCACGGGACGCTGCCCAGGCATTCGCGGTGGACCTGGATGGAAGCACCCATGCGGATCAGGGCGTCGGTGAACCCGAAGCGGTTCTCGTAGACGGTCTCGTGCACGATCGACACGCCCTCCGCCTGGGTGAGCGCGACGACGAGCGGCTGCTGCCAGTCGGTCATGAAGCCGGGGTGGACGTCCGTCTCAAGCACCAGCGGGGAGAGCTTGCCCCCGCGGTGGTAGAACCGGATGCCGTCGTCGCCGATGTCCATGCCGCCGCCCACCTTGCGGAAGGTGTTCAGGAAGGTCATCATGTCGCGCTGCGAGGCGCCCTCGACGAAGATGTCGCCGCGGGTCACGAGGGCAGCCGAAGCCCATGAAGCGGACTCATTGCGGTCCGACAGTGCACGGTGGTTGTAGCCGCCAAGATCGCGCACACCCTCGATGCGGATGGTGCGGTCGGTCTGGACGCTGATGATGGCGCCCATCTTCTGCAGCACGGCGATCAGGTCGACAATCTCGGGCTCGGTCGCTGCGCCGGAGAGTTCGGTGATGCCTTCGGCGCGGGTTGCGCTCAGCAGGACCTGCTCCGTGGCGCCGACCGACGGGTAGGGCAGGGAGATCTTGGCTCCGTGCAGTCCCCGGGGCGCAGAGATGTGGATGCCGCCGGGACGCTTTTCCACGACGGCACCGAACTGGCGCAGCACGTCCAGGTGGTAGTCGATGGGGCGGTCGCCGATCTTGCAGCCGCCGAGGTCCGGAATGAAGGCCTCGCCGATGGCGTGGATCAGCGGTCCGCAAAGCAGGATCGGGATGCGGGAATCGCCGGCGTGGGCGTCGATCGCCGTGCTGGGGGCCGTCTTGGCGTCCTTCGGGTCCAGGGTGAGGTCACCGCTGACAGGATCTTTGACGACAGTGACGCCGTGCAGCTGAAGCAGGCTGGTGACTACCTCGACGTCCTTGATTTCCGGAACGTTCCGGAGCACTGAGGGTTCATTGCCCAGCAGTGCGGCCACCATGGCCTTAGGCACCAGGTTCTTGGCACCGCGGACCGTTACTCGGCCTGTTAGCGGGACGCCTCCGCGGATTGTCAGAACACTACTCATTTACCGGTTTCCTCACGACTACTCGCCCCCAAATCCTTACAAAGGCACCAGCTAAGCATATGAGCTTGCGTTACCGAACCGAAATACGGCCTCTTCCGCCAGCGGCGCAACGGGCGGCGCCGGGGCATGCGAAAGGCCCGCCCCGGTGGCTTTAACTGTACCCGTGGCGGGCCTTTCGGCGCCTTTCAGTGCCGGTTAAGCCGGCCGTGTTAGTGCCGGTTTAGCCGGGCGCGCCGTCGCCCTATGTCCCAGGAGAGCCTAGGAGAGTTTGGCCGGCAGCGTCTTCGGCTTGAAGACCGGGCGCGTGGCCTCGTAGGTGGTGATGTCTCCCTCGTGCTGCAGGGTCAGCCCGATGTCATCCAGGCCTTCGAGCAGGCGCCAGCGCGTGTAGTCGTCAATTGAGAACGGGGCTACGACGTTGCCGCACGTGACAGTCTTGGACACGAGATCGACGGTCACCTCGGTGCCGGGAGCGTTCTCCAAGGTCTTCCAGATGAGCTCGATGTCATCCTGGGCGACCTCGGCGGCCAGCAGTCCCTGCTTGCCGGAGTTGCCGCGGAAAATATCGGCGAACCGGGATGACAGGACGGTTTTGAAGCCATAGTCCTTCAGCGCCCACACCGCGTGTTCCCGGGAGGAGCCGGTACCGAAGTCAGGGCCTGCCACGAGGACAGAGCCGGCGGTGAACGGTTCCTGGTTCAGGATGAAGGCGGGGTCCTTGCGCCAGGCCGAGAACAGCGCGTCCTCAAAGCCCGTGCGGGTGATCCGTTTGAGGTAGACAGCGGGGATGATCTGGTCGGTGTCGACGTTGCTCTGGCGCAGCGGGACGCCGATTCCGGTGTGCGTGGTGAACTTTTCCATGAGGTCTTCCTAGGCTGCGTCGGTCTGGAGTGCTGCGGATTCCGGTGCCGGATCAAGATCCGACGGCGAGCTCAGCGTGCCGCGCACGGCCGTCGCTGCTGCCACCACCGGCGATACCAGGTGGGTGCGGCCGCCCTTGCCCTGGCGTCCTTCGAAGTTGCGGTTTGACGTGGAGGCGCAGCGCTCCCCCGGCTCGAGCTGGTCCGGGTTCATCCCCAGGCACATGGAGCAGCCTGCAAAGCGCCATTCCGCGCCGAAGTCCTTGAACACCTTGTCCAGACCCTCGGCCTCGGCCTCCAGCCGGACCCTGGCAGAGCCGGGCACCACGAGCATGCGGACCTTGGGGTCCTTCTCGCGTCCGCGGATGATGTCCGCGGCGGCACGCAGGTCCTCAATGCGGGAGTTGGTGCAGGAGCCCAGGAAGACGGTGTCCACCCGGATGTCCTTCATCGGTGTGCCGGCCTCAAGCCCCATGTACTGCAGGGCGCGTTCGGCGGCGGCCTTGGCGTTCTCGTCGCCGAAGTCATTGGGCGACGGGACCTGGGCGGAGAGCGAGACGCCCTGGCCGGGGTTGGTGCCCCACGTGACGAACGGCTCGAGGGTGTCGGCGTCGAGGTCCACCTGGGCGTCGAAGACGGCGTCGTCGTCGCTGCGCAGCGTGTTCCAGTACTCGACGGCGGCATCCCACTCGGCGCCCTCGGGCGCGTGCGGGCGGCCCTTCATGTACGCGTAGGTGGTCTCGTCCGGAGCAACCAGGCCGGCGCGGGCGCCCGCCTCGATGGACATGTTGCAGATGGTCATCCGCGCTTCCATGGACAGTGCCCGGATGGCGGAGCCGCGGTACTCGAGGACGTAGCCCTGGCCACCGCCGGTG
This sequence comes from Arthrobacter sp. NPDC093125, assembly GCF_044754225.1. Lineage (NCBI taxonomy): Bacteria > Bacillati > Actinomycetota > Actinomycetes > Micrococcales > Micrococcaceae > Arthrobacter > Arthrobacter sp. NPDC093125. The sequence goes on from NZ_JBIVOQ010000002.1 coordinate 51,983, forward strand.
CCGATCTTGGCAATGACGGCCAGGATAATGTCCTTGGCTGTGACGCCGGGGCGCAGCGTTCCCTCAACGTTGATGGCCATCGTCTTGAACGGCTTCAGCGACAGCGTCTGGGTGGCCATGACGTGCTCAACCTCGGACGTGCCGATACCCATCGCCAGCGCACCGAAGGCACCATGGGTGGAGGTGTGGGAGTCGCCGCAGACGACGGTCATGCCGGGCTGGGTCAGGCCGAGCTGGGGACCGACCACGTGCACGATGCCCTGCTCGGCGTCGCCGAGCGAGTGCAGCCGGACACCGAATTCGGCGCAGTTGTTGCGCAGGGTCTGAATCTGCGTGCGGCTGGTCAGGTCGGCAATTGGCTTGTCGATGTCCAGCGTGGGAGTGTTGTGGTCCTCGGTGGCGATGGTGAGGTCCGGGCGGCGCAGCTTGCGGCCGGCCAGGCGGAGGCCCTCGAAGGCCTGCGGGGAAGTCACCTCGTGGACGAGGTGAAGGTCGATGTAGAGAAGGTCAGGCTGAGCGCTGGCACCGTCGCCGTCGCCCTTGCGCACCACGTGCGCGTCCCAGACTTTCTCGGCCAATGTGTTCGCCATGGCCATCTCCCTTCACTGCTGTCGATTGTTGGTTTCCACTGAAACAGCAGACTGCTGTCATAAGCCAGTCCAAAGATTTGCATCTCAGATAATGAGACGGCAATATCATTACATGGACAATTCTAGTGGAGTCGGTGTCATTGATAAAGCCGCCCAGGTGCTCGACGCACTTGAGGCCGGACCCACGACTCTTGCACAGCTGGTTGCGGCAACAGGGCTGGCACGACCCACAGTGCACCGGCTCGCGCTGGCGCTTGTTCACCACCGCCTGGTCAGCCGCGACATCCAGGGCAGGTTCGTGCTCGGCAGCCGCTTGGTGGAGCTCGCCTCCGCTGCCGGCGAGGACCGCCTCATTGCCTCCGCCGGTCCGGTTCTGATGCAGCTGCGCGATGCCACCGGCGAGAGCGCCCAGATCTTCCGCCGCCAGGGCGACTGGCGCGTCTGCGTTGCCTCAGCGGAACGGCCCATCGGACTCCGCGACACGATTCCTGTCGGCACCCAACTGTCCATGAAGGCCGGTTCCGCGGCCCAGGTCCTGCTCGCCTGGGAGGACCACGACCGCCTGCTGGAGGGGCTGCAGGCCGCCCGCTTCACACCCACCGTCCTGGCAGGAGTACGACGGCGGGGCTGGGGTCAGAGCCTCGGCGAACGCGAGCCTGGGGTCGCCTCAGTTTCCGCGCCGGTCCGCGGACCCTCCGGACGTGTTATCGCGGCCGTTTCGATCTCCGGCCCCATCGAGCGGCTCACCCGCCAGCCCGGCCGCCTGCACGCAGAAGTCGTCTGCAACGCCGCCAGGGCCCTGACAGAGGCGCTGCGCAAGAACAACGACTAGCAGGACCGCGACTAGCAGGACCGCGGCCAGGGCGTTTGCCGTCTGCCCTGCGCCTCTTAAACCAGGCCTTCACAGTATTCTGGGCCGATGACCAGCTACGCAGTGTTCCTCCGCGGCATTAACGTCGGCGGCATCAACATCAAGATGGCCGACCTCAGGCAGGCCCTCCAGGACTGCCCCTTCACGGGTGTCAAGACCCTGCTGGCCAGCGGCAACGTCGTGCTGGCCAGCGAGCTGGAGCCTGCAGCCGTCAAGGACGTGTTCGAAGCCTGCCTTCGGGACTCCTTCGGCTACGACGCCTGGGTGGTGGTGCTGACAGCAGACCGCGTGGCAGAGCTCGTGAACGCATGCCCGTACCCTGCCGACGACAAGTCCACCCACACGTACCTCACCCTGGCCTCGGACCCGGCGGCACTTGACGAACTTTTCGACGCCGCCGCGGCGCTTGACGGTGTCGAGCAGACAAGGCTGGGGCCTGAAGCGACAGCATGGCTGGCTCCGGCTGGAGGAACGCTGGAAAGCCCCTTCAGCAAACTCTCCGCCAAGCCCAAGTACAAGGCCTCGACGACCACGCGGAACCTCCGCACCATGATCAAGGTCCGGGATGCCGCGGTCGCCGAACCCGCCGGCAAGTAGCAGCCTCCAGGGGGCCTCACCGACGGCGTCACACCTGCTACTTGCGTGCAGTCTTCAATGCCTCGCTGAAGGCCTTCATCCGGCCGATTTCCGCTTCCACGGGCTCAATGACGTGTTTCCCCGCGACCTGGCTGACGGCCGCCTTGAGCCGTTTACGGGCGGCAGTGGCGCGTGCATGCGCAACCCCCGCCGTGATGAACTTCGCGGTTATGGCGAGCAGTATCCCGAGCAGCGCCCCTCCGGCAACCATGAGTGTGGGAATGGGCCAGCCCTCCACCTGGGGCACCTCCGGGACCGGCAGCTGCAGGTAACCGAGGACGGCGAGCACGCCGAGCCACACCAGGCCGCCCACCGCGGTCAGCAGCGCCAGCCACTGGACCACGTTGAACAGCCCCCACCACCAGGATTTCCTTCCGGCCTTCAGGTCTGTGCCCGCGATGGCCTGGTCCAGGGCGTCCGGGAGCCGGTCCCGGCCCTGCCGGGCGGCACTGCGGATCGACGCCCGCCACGGCCCGGGCGCGCCGTCGCTCGCGGTGTCTGCAAAGTCCCGGACGGCGGCGTCCGTACGGGCACGTTCCGGCGCCCCCGCCGCGGGCAGGGAGGTTCTGTTCACCTCCGGGCTGGCGCTGCTGCGCAGGTTCAGCCGCCTGAGCGGGTCCGGCCTGAACCGTACCAGCCACCGCGTCACCGGCCAGCCGGTACGGCGCGTGGACTCCTGCCGGTAGGACCGGCCCACAGCATCCACCACCAGAGGAACATTGGCAGCGACGGCCAACTCTTCAGCAAGGCGGGACCGGGCGTTTCCTTTCACCCCCGCAGCCTCCCCGTCACCGGAGACCTCATGCAGCAGGGCCGCAGCCCTGGAGACATCCGCGGAGAGGCGCAAGGAAAGGGCCGCCCGCTGCGCGACCACCTGGCGGATTGCAGCGCGGACAGCGTCAACGCCCGTACCGGTAAGCGCCGAAGCGCCGATGACCTGGACTTTGCCCAGGCCGTCCTGCGCGAGGATTCCCTTCAGTGACTCCAGGACGAGCGGCACATCGGCCGCGGGCAGCCTGTCAATCTGGTTCAGTACCACCAGCGTGACCGCGCCATGGGAGGCCAGCGGGGCCAGGAAGTCCTGGTGCACGGCTGCGTCAGCGTACTTCTGCGGATCCAGCACCCAGACAAGGACGTCCACCATCCCAACGAGCCGCTGCACCGTCTCCCGGTTGGCCAACCTGGTCGAATCGAAGTCCGGCAGGTCCAGCAGGATCAGCCCGCTGGATTCGTCTGCGAATCCAGGCACGGGATCGGCATGGTGCCGCTGGCGCACCTCCAGCCAGTCAAGGAGTGCCTCGCTGCCCTCTGCTCCCCAGACGCTGGCCAGGGGTTCCGACGTCGTGGGCCGCCGCGCCGCCGCCGTCGCTATTTCGGCTCCGTTGACCGCGTTGAAGAGCGTTGACTTGCCGCTGCCTGTGGCACCGAAAAAACCCACCACAGTGTGGTCCGCGGACAGTGACCTCCGTGCACTCGCCCGGTCCAGGACCTGGAAGACCTGGTCCAGAGCCTCTCCCGGCAGCACGCCTTCGGCCAGCTCCCGGGCTGAGTTAAGCGCCTCGAGCCTGGTTCCCAGTCGGGTTGCTGCCCGGGCCAGGCTGTGGCGGCTCATGCGGCGTCCGCCAGCCGGGCCAGCGACCTCGCATGGTCCGCCAGCGCGTCGGGCGACGGGCCTTCATCAAAGTCCAGCCGTTCCAGGAACCGCTCCTGCTCGCCCTGCAGCAGTTTCTGGCACCGGGCATGGAGGTCCTCACGGGCGGTCTGCGCGAGCCGCCGCACAGCGTCCTCGCCAAAGAAGGCTTCAAGCAGCCTCTGACCAACGACGGCGGTGCCGCCTGCCACGCCGATCTCCAGTCCGGTCAGGCCCGCCGTCGCAGAAAACACCACAATCATGAGGGCCGCGCCCAAACCGTTGATGCCGAAGGACAGCAATCTGGCCTGGGTGCGCTTGCCCTGCCCTTCGGTACGGATCAGTTCCATCAGGCTCCCCTGCCACGCCCGGATTTCGGCGGCAACGTCATCGGCAAACCCCGGGGCTGTTCCGGAGAGATCATCGGTGCCGAGCAGCTGCCTACCGGCCGGGTTGGATCGCCAGCGCTGGTCTGTGTCCTCGGCGGCGTTCGCCGCTTCGTCCATGATGACCGCCTGCAGCCCCGTTTCGATCGCCGTTTCCACCTTGACGGCGGGGGCGGGCTCTCCCCGGAAAAACGCGCCCATCCGGTCCCTGAACCGGCCGATGTTCTGTTCGACGCTGCGGTAGAATTCGCCGGTGCCCACGAAGTCCTGCCAGCGGGCCAGCACTTCGCCCCTCAGGAGTGCGCCGTCCCTGGTGGCATCGAGAATCCGGGACACTGCGTCCTCATATGCGCTCCGGGCATCACCGGCAAGCAGCGCGGCGGCCCGTCTCTGCCCGCTGGCGGCTTCAGCAGCGGACCACACACGCTGCCCTAGTGCTTTCACGGTCCCGTTGAGAGTTCGCAGGGCAATGTCGGCCCGCGCCGCGGCGTCGGCGGCGAGATTTCCCAGCCAGGTCTTCAGCGGTTCGACGGCGGCAGCCGGCAGCATGCCCAGGGAGTCAAGGGCGACTTCCGGAACGATGAAAAGCTGGGCGCCGCCGAGCCCCTCACGGGACAGCATGGCCCGCAGATCGGTGCTGACTTCCTCCTCTGCGGCGGCAGGAACCCGGTCAAGCACCACGGCAACCGTGATGTCCCGGGCAGCCGCGTCCAGCAGCAGCTTCCACGGGACGGCGTCCGCATAGCGGTTGGCGGTGGTCACAAAGACCCAGAGGTCGGCTGCTGCCAGCAGCTGTCCTGCCAGCCTGCGGTTGTCGTCTGAGATGGAATCAACGTCCGGCGCGTCAAGAAGGGCTATTCCTGCAGGAACGGCGGTGTCTGCCACCAGAACGAGCGAAGAGATGGAGGCCGGGTCCGGAGCCGGCCCGGCCTGGGTGGCCGGGACCTGGGTCGAGACGACGGCACCCCGGATGCGGCTGAGGTTGGGCAGGACGCGCTGGTCCTCAAACCATTCCCCTTCTGCAGGGTGGTGCAGCAGGATGGGCTGCCGCGTTGTGGGGCGGATTGCTCCCGCCCGTGTAACCGGGTGGCCGACGAGGGCGTTGACGAGCGTCGATTTGCCCGCTCCGGTGGAACCGCCGACGACGGCCAGCAGCGGGGCATCCAGGCTGCGGTAGCGCGGCAGGATGTAGTCCTCGAGCTGGGCCACGGATCTGCGGATCTCCAGTCTGGCTTCCTCGACTCCGGGCAGGGCCAGCGGGAGGGAGACGGCGTGCAGGTCGTGGTGTACCGCCTCAAGCAGCCCTACAGCCCCGGCTGACTGCTCGACGGATGGTTGGCCGCTGGGCAGCGTGTTGTCGGAAGACGGTGCCGGCTCGTTGGATGAGGTCACAGCTTCATCATGCCAGTTGGGCTCAGGCCCGTGTCCGCGCAACCACACGAGTGACAAAAAGAAATCCCCCGGAGCGAGGCTCCGGGGGATTTTTTGTGACCCCAGCGGGATTCGAACCCGCGTTACCGCCGTGAGAGGGCGGCGTACTAGGCCGCTATACGATGGGGCCCTGTACTTTTCCGATTAGCATTTCTGCCGTTCGGGCTGAATAATTGTTTCACACATTCAGCGTGAATTTCAAATCGCTAATTCGCTTTGAAATTCCAGAAAACCTGCGCAATAGCACCGGTATTTCTGAGCTGGGATACCAGGACTCGAACCTAGAATGACGGTACCAGAAACCGTAGTGTTGCCAATTACACCATATCCCAATGTAGCTTTCGGGCCGGTCCCGCAGGATCAATCCTGCGCTCCGAGCGCCTCAGCACGAGTAATTACTTTACCCGAGAGTCTGGCCCTGCACAAATCGGCAGCGGCCTTCTCCGCTGTTAGGTGCGTCACCCGGCGGCACCGCCGAGGCGCCTGCCCTCGCCACGGGAAAAATTTCGTGTCAGTATGCGGCATGAGTACGGTGAGCGATATCGGCAGGATCATCGACACGGCCCGCGAAGAGATGATTTTTATCGGGCCCGACCACCCCTATTACCCGTTGCTGGCCGGCCTGGTGGCCGCCGTCCGGGATGCATGGCAGCAGGGCTATGACCGTTGCCGCAGCGGCGGGTCCGGTGCTAACCCCTATGGCTGGAACACGACAGCCATTGACGGGGACGCCAAGTGACGGGCGGGGAGACGCGATGACACTAGCTGGCGCGCCGCCCGCGTCCGGCCACGTGGTGCTGCTGGGCGATTCTATTTTCGATAACAAGGCGTACGTGGGCGAAGACCCGGATGTCATCACGCAGCTCCGCCAGGAACTCCCGCCCGGGTGGCAGGCCACGTTGCTGGCTCTCGACGGCGACGTCATGGCCGGTGTGGACCGGCAGCTGCGCCTCCTGCCGGACGACGCATCGCATCTTGTGGTCAGCGTCGGCGGCAATGACGCCCTCGGTTTCGCCGACGTCCTGCAAATGCCCGCCGGAGATGTCACGGGTGCGTTGAACATTCTCGCCGCTGCCCAGGATGACTTCGCCGCCGGGTATCACGCCATGGCCAAGGCAGTGGCGTCAACAGGCCTGCCCTCCGCCGTGTGCACCATCTACGACACTCCTTCCAGCGGCCCCGGCTACAGGACCATCAAAACTGCCCTTGCGGTTTTCAATGACTGCATCACCCGGGCCGCCTTCTCCCTGGGCATCTCCCTGATCGACCTGCGCCTCCTGTGCGGCGAGGACAGCGACTATGCGAACCCCATCGAGCCGTCTTCCCTGGGCGGCGCAAAAATCGCGCGCGCAATCGCCTTGCTGGCCACGCAAGGTCATCAACCGGGCAGAACAACGGTGATCGCCGGTAACGGACAGCTGAAAGGCACATGATGTTCATCCTCTTCGGATTCAGCACCAAAGTAACCGAACTGCCTTCGCGGGCGGCGACCTGCCAATACTGCGGCGCCTTTGCCCAGCACTACCTGGAAGAGCGCGCCACCAGATTCACGCTGTTCTTCATTCCCGTCTTCACCACGTCCCGGTCGTATCAGATAACCTGCTCAGACTGCGGGCGCCGCTCCAAAATCAGCGGCCGGCAAAAGAACGCGCTGATGCGCTAGAAAGACCTGGTCCACTGGGAACGCCCGGCCCCGTGTCTTCAGGTTCCGCAGAAGGTGCGGTATGGTCCGAAGCTCCCGGGGGCGGCAGCGGCGTATCGCTCAAGTCCCGGACGCTCGCCGTAGGGAGCGCTTACCACTTCCACCAGCCGTTCGAACGGACCGAGATCGCCCCCGACAGCGGAGGAGAGGGCCTCTTCAACAAGGTGGTTGCGGGGAATGTACACGGGATTGACGCGGTCCATCGAGGCTGCGTCCGGATCCAGTGCGAGCCAGCTCTCCGCCCACGCATCAAAACCGGCCGGATCGGAGAACAGGCTCCGAACGGGTTCAGCCGTGCCCCGCGCCGCAACGCCAAGCGTTCGGAAAAACGTTGTGTAGTCGACGCGCCCTTGCTGAAGGACTGTCACCACGCCGTCCACCACAGGTGAGCTCTCGGCGTCGTCGCGCGCTTGCAGGCCGAGCTTCGCCACCATACCGGCCGACCAGTTGGCACTGTATTGGGGGCGGAACGCACCGAGGGACTCCATCGCCAGCGCAACCGCCTGTTCCTGGTCCTCGTGGATCAGGGGCAGGAGAACCTCGGCAAGCCTGGCCAGGTTCCACTCGGCCACCACGGGCTGGTTGGCGTAGGCGTAGCGGCCGCCCTCGTCGATCGAGCTGTAGACCGTGGCGGGGTCGAAACCCTCCATGAAGGCACATGGTCCGTAGTCGATGGTCTCCCCCGAAATCGTCATGTTGTCGGTGTTCATGACCCCGTGGATGAATCCCACGAGCATCCACTTAGCCACGAGCGACGCCTGGGCGGTTATGACCGCCTCGAAGAGGCCTAGATAAGGGTTGTCTGCGTCTGCGGCGGCCGGGTAATGCCGGGTGATGGCGTGGTCGGCGAGTCGGCGCAGGAGGTCGACGTCGCCCGTCGCCCGCGCGTACTGGAAGCTGCCGACCCTCAGGTGGCTGCTGGCGACCCTTGCCAGCACTGCCCCCGGCAGCTCTGTCTCCCGGTACACCGGCTGACCGGTCGCCACGACGGCAAGAGAGCGGGTCGTGGGGATGCCCAAGGCGTGCATGGCTTCGCTCACGATGTACTCACGCAGCATCGGTCCGACGGCGGCGAGGCCGTCGCCTCCCCGGGCGAACGGCGTGCGCCCGGAGCCCTTGAGGTGGATGTCCCGCAGTCGCCCGGCAGCGTCGGCAACCTCACCGAGCAGGACGGCCCGGCCGTCACCAAGGCGGGGCGTGAACCAGCCGAACTGGTGCCCGGCGTACGCCTGCGCCACAGGGGTGGTTCCCTCAGGAAGACGGTTGCCGGTGAGGAGATGCAGACCCTCTGGGCTCCTCAGGGCAGCGGGATCAAAGCCGAGCTCGGCGGCCAGCGGCTCGTTGAGCACGAGCAGCCGCGGCTCCGGCACTTCCGCCGCCTGCCACGGGATGGCCATTTCGGCGAGCTCCCGGGCGAAGCGCCCGTCAAACGTGACCGTTGATGGGGTTGCGGTACTCATCAACCAAGACTACCGGCGGTCTCCCCACGGCGGCCAGACCGGCAGGCAGGCCCACGGCCTGACCACGAACCGACCGCCGGGCCGGCAGCATGCCTCCAGCCAGCCTTCCGCTCATGCAACCCCTGCTACGGCTGGACCAGCAGCTCGAGCAGACTTCCGACCTCGTACCCCTGGTAGTCCGGAGCTGACTCCCCCGTACGGTTCAGCCAGACGCCCACCAGGCCGGCCGCCGTCGAGCCCTCTGCGTCGAGCAGGAGGTTGTCGCCGACGTAAAGCGTGCTGCCCGCGGAACTGCCCAGCAGGCGCACGCCTTCCAGGTAGATGGCAGGATCGGGCTTCGGCACTCCAACAGTGTCCGTGCCCACGAGCCGGCGGATCCGTTCCAGCCCGGCGCTGTCGAGCTTGGCGCGCTGGTAGTCATGCACGTTGTTGCTCACGGCACCGTAAGGTATGCCGGCGGCGTCGAGCGCATCCAGCAGCGGCGGAACGTCCTCGAAGGCCCTGACGTAGCTCGGCTGCAGGCGGGCATAGGACGTGAGCCAGATATGGGCTTCGTCGCCTTCGCCGAGGTCGACGCCGAAATGCCCCAGTGCCGCACGCCCCCGCAGCAGCCGCTGTTCGTTAAAGGTCAGTTCGCCCGCCAAATAACGGTCGTAGTAATGCGTGGTTTCGTGCGTGAAGATCCTGCCGAACCTCTCCCACCCGGCTTGGTCCAGGCCGGGCAGGAGGTGTTCACTGACGTCGCGCAGGGCCGTGGTCATGGAGAAGGCCAAATCAACCAGTGTGTCGTCAATATCGAAAAGGACCCCGCCCACCGCGCCGAAGCGGTGGTCAAGGACGACGCCGGCTTCCACGCCCGCCTGCCCCTGCATCAGCCGCGGAAAGCGCGCAAGCGCGCCAGGGACGATTCCTTGCCCAGGATCACCATGGACTCGAACAGGGGCGGGGAGATGCGGCGGCCGGAGACAGCCGTGCGGACAGGTCCGAACGCCAGCCGCGGCTTGATGCCCAGATCCTCCACAAGTGCCTGCTTCAGGGCCGTCTGGATGTTCTCTGCGCTCCAGTCCTCAAGGGGCTCCAGCGCTGCCAGCGCGGCGTCGAGCACCTCGTCCAGGTTCTGGGGCAGCCCCTTGCGGGCGTCGTCCGCAATGTCGATCCCGTCGTCGTTCTTGAACAGGAAGGCGAGCATTTCCGGTGCCTCACCCAGCAGGGAGATGCGCTCCTGGATCAGCGGGGCCGCCTCGGCGAGGATCTCTTCCTGGCGCGGGGTCAGGCTCTCCCCCACGAATCCTGCAGCCTTGAGGTACGGAACCAGCCGGCCGCGGAAATCCTCCGGATCGAGCATGCGGATGTGGGTGCCGTTGATGGCTTCGGCCTTCTTGATGTCGAAGCGCGCCGGGTTGGCCAGGACATCCTTGACGTCGAAGTTCTCAATCAGCTGGTCCACGGTGAAGATGTCCTCGTCCGCGGACAGGCTCCAGCCCAGCAGCGAAAGGTAATTGAGCAGACCCTCGCGGATGAAACCGCGGTCACGGAGCAAAAAGAGGTTGGACTGCGGATCACGCTTGGAAAGCTTCTTGTTTCCCTCGCCCATGACATAGGGCAGGTGGCCGAAAACGGGCATGTAGCTCGCCACGCCGATATCCATGAGTGCCCGGATCAGCACCACCTGGCGGGGCGTGGACGAGAGCAGGTCCTCACCGCGGAGGACGTGCGTGATGCCCATCAGGGCGTCGTCAACGGGGTTGACCAGCGTGTACAGCGGGGAGCCGTCTGCGCGGACGATGACGTAGTCCGGGATGCTGCCCGCCTTGAAGGTGATCTCGCCGCGCACCAGGTCCGTGAAGGTGACGTCCTCGTCGGGCATGCGAACGCGCAGCACGGGCTCGCGGCCCTCCGCCTTGAACGCTGCCACCTGCTCGTCGGACAGGTCGCGGTCGAAATTGTCGTAGCCCAGCTTGGGGTCGCGACCGGCCGCGCGGTGGCGTGCCTCCACTTCCTCCGGCGAGGAGTAGCACTCGTAGGCGTAGCCGGCCTCGATGAGTTTGGCGACGACGTCCTTGTAGAGGTCCAGGCGCCGTGACTGGCGGTACGGCTCGTGCGGGCCGCCGACTTCCACGCCTTCCTCCCAGGTGATGCCAAGCCACTTCAGCGCCTCGAGCAGTTGCTGGTAGCTCTCCTCCGAGTCGCGCGCGGCGTCCGTGTCCTCAATGCGGAACACGAAAGTGCCCTTGGTGTGCCGGGCGTGGGCCCAGTTGAAGAGGGCCGTGCGGATCAGACCGACGTGCGGGGTGCCTGTAGGCGAAGGGCAGAACCGGACACGCACGGGAGTGTCGGCGGTGACTTCACGGAGGGCAGAGCTGGAGACGGCGTTCGACGCAGAAGGAGTAGTCATAGTGACTCCAACTTTACCGCCTGCACGTTCACCGGTTTCGACGGCGGTTCCTCCGCCGGCGCGGCCGGAGACAGGAAGGCCGCCACGGGATTCCACGCGGCGGCTTTCCTGGTGGGCTGGGCTGTGGAATCTCCGCTGAAGCGGACCGCTAGCGGCGGACGACCGGGTTGGAGAGCCGGCCGATGCCTTCGATTTCCACCTCGAACCGGTCGCCGGCCTGCACGAGGTCGACGCCGGCAGGGGTGCCGGTCATAATGACGTCACCGGGCAGCAGCGTGAATGCGCTGGACACGATGGACACGAGTTCCCGGACGCCGCGGATCATCTGGTTGGTGCTGCCGTCCTGGCGGAGTTCGCCGTTCAGCCGGCCCTTGATGGCAAGGTCCTCGGGGTCAAGGTCAGTTTCAATCCAGGGTCCCAGCGGGGCTGATGTGTCGAACCCCTTGGCCCGCGCCCACTGCAGGTCCGTCTTCTGGACGTCGCGGGCGGTGAGGTCGTTGCCGCAGGTGTAGCCGAAAATGACGTCGTCCGCGCGCTCTTCCGGCACGTCCTTGCAGATCCTGCCGATCACAACACACAGCTCGGCCTCGTAGGAGATCTCCTCGGAGAACTCCGGAAGCACGATGGGATCGTTGGGTCCGATGACGGATGTGTTGGGCTTCAGGAACAGCAGCGGGTGCTGGGGCACCTCGTTGCCAAGTTCACGCGCGTGCTCGGTGAAGTTCCGCCCCACTCCGATCACCTTGCTGCGGGGAATGATGGGCGCGAGCAGGCGGACGTCCTCCAGCTTGTGGCGGACATGGGTACGCTCCACGCCATTGAAGAACGGGTCGCCGTTGATGACAGTGATTTCCTCACTGCCTGGCTCGCCTTCAACGACGCCGTAGAGGGGATCAGAATCGACAACAAACCGGGCAATACGCATGGTCCCAAGCCTACAGTCCCGCTCCGGGGCTTCCGTCCGTTCCCGCGCCTGATCCAGCTGGGCGCAAGGCCGGCAGCCTGGTGCAGCCCGCTCCCGGTCAGGCCGGTTCCCGGAGGGAGCGGAGGTAGTCCAGCTGGGCTGCCACGGAGTTCTCTGCCGCGCGGCGCACAGACGTGTCGACGTCGGCATAAACGACATCGGTGACCTGCGGCACGCCGGCGTCAGGTCCAAGCTGCGCGAGGGCGGCGCGGATCTGCGAGAGGCGGTCCAGGCGGTGGCTACGGTAGGCGCGGACCACGGCGTCCAGCGCGGGCAGGACGGGGCCGTGGGCAGGAAGCACAGTGGCAGGCCCCAGTATTTCAAGCCGGTCCAGAGAGGCCAGGTAATCGCCGAGGCGGCCGTCCGGGTGGTCCAGCACAGTGGTTCCGCGGCCCAGGATGGTGTCGCCGGTGAGCACAGACCCTCCGGGGCCGTCGAGGGGCAGGTGGAAGCAGACGGAATCGGACGTGTGTCCCGGTGTGGCGACCACCCTGACCTCCGTTCCGGCGGCGGAGATGACCTCCCCGGGCTGGAGCGGTGGTTCTCCGATGGAGTGGCGGGGATCGGCGGCACGGACCGGCGCCCCCGTCAGTTCGTGGAGCCGCGCTGCTCCGGCCGTATGGTCGGCGTGGCGGTGCGTGATCAGGATCAGCTCGACGGAGCCGGCGGCCAGCTCTTGGAGGTGCTTCTCGTCAAGCGGGCCTGGATCCACCACGGCTGCTCCCGGATGGCCTGCCGCAGCTATCAGGTAGGAGTTGGTGCCGTCCAGGCTCATGGGCCCCGGATTGGGCGCAAGCCTGAAGCGGGTCAGATCGGTGCAGCGGACCAGGGCGGAGGAATTTTCAGCTGTCACCGTTCCATCTTCGCACCACTCCCCCGCCGGGCAGTGGAACGATGGCCAACACATGCGAAACGGCCCCGCACAAGGTGCGGGGCCGCCGTCGTAAGCTCTCTGGCCGGGGCCTCAAGTGTCCGTTCGCGCTGGATGGGGCGGTGGCTAGGCTAGCCGGGTGAGCCAGCCGTGCTTGTCCGCGACCTTGCCGGTCTGGATCCCCAGCAGCTGTTCGCGGATGGCCATGGTGGTTTCGCCCGCCTTCGCGTCCTCCGCGCCGATGAACTCGGTCTCGTCCCTGAGGACTCCGATCGGCGTGATCACGGCGGCCGTACCGCATGCGAAGACCTCGGTGATGTCGCCTGAGGCAACGCCGTCGCGCCATTCGTCGAGCGTGATTTTGCGCTCGGCGACCTCCCGGCCCATGTCCTTGGCTACCTGGATGACGGACGAGCGGGTGACGCCCTCCAGGATGGTGCCGGTGAGGGCTGGAGTAACGAGCGAGCCGTCCTTCATCACGAAGAAGACGTTCATGCCGCCGAGTTCCTCAACGGCGTTGTCGTTGAACTGGTCGAGGAACAGAACCTGCTTGCAGCCGTTGGCCTCGGCCTCCTGCTGGGCGATCAGCGATGCCGCGTAGTTGCCACCGCACTTGGCCGCGCCGGTGCCGCCACGGCCTGCCCGGGCATAGTTGCGGGAGATCCAAATCGAAACCGGCTTGACCTCGCCGCCGAAGTAATTGCCGACCGGCGAGGCGATGACCCGGAAGGACACCTCGCGGGCAGCCCGGACCCCCAGGAACGCCTCCGTGGCGATCATGAACGGACGCAGGTAGAGCGCTTCACCGTCCCCCGACGGGACCCAGTCTTTGTCCATGCTGACGAGCTCGCGGATCGCGCCGAGGAAGTATTCGGCTGGCAGCTCCGGAAGGGCCAGACGGCGGGCCGACTGGTTCAGGCGCGCCGCGTTGGCTTCCGGACGGAATGTCCAGACGGTGCCGTCAGCATGGCGGTAGGCCTTCAGGCCCTCGAAGATCTCCTGGCCGTAGTGCAGCACAGCAGCAGAAGGGTCCAGCATGATGGGCCCGTAGGCCTCGATCCGGGCACTGTGCCAGCCGCCGTTCCCGTGCTCGTCCACCTTGTAGTCAACGACCGCGGTGTGGTCGGTGAAGTAGTTGCCAAATCCCGGGTTCGCCAGGATGGCTGCACGCTCTTCAGCGGACTTCGGGGTTGCCGAGGGCTGCTGGGTGAATTCGACGCCATGGGCAGTCTGAGTCATGGTTCCTCCACGGTCGGCTGCCTGGCAGGTGAACGTGGTTCAGCATCGGACCACGGCAGCAAATTGGTGATTCAGGACAAGCTTACGCCTGCTGTGCGGGGCTAAACCGCCGCGGCGATGGCGTCGCCAACGGCGCTGGTGCTCCGTACTTCGCCGCTGCGGCTTTCAATGTCGGCCGCAACCGCTGCCTCGATCTTCCGTGCCGCGCCTGCATAGCCCAGGTGGTCCAGCAGCAGCGCCGCCGAGAGGATGGCAGCCGTGGGGTCCGCCTTCTGCTGCCCCGCGATGTCCGGCGCCGAACCGTGGACCGGCTCAAACATGGACGGGGCGGTGCGGTCCATGTTGATGTTGCCGGAGGCGGCGAGTCCAATGCCGCCGGTGATGGCCGCGGCAAGGTCCGTGATGATGTCGCCGAAGAGGTTGTCGGTGACGATCACATCAAAGCGCGCCGGGTCGGTGACCATGAAAATGGTGGCGGCGTCGATGTGCAGGTAGTCGTGGGTGACCTCGGGGAACTCCTGTGCCACAGCCTCCACCGTGCGCTTCCACAGGTGGCCGGCGTAGACGAGCACGTTGTGCTTGTGGACCAGCGTCACCTTTTTGCGCGGCCGCTCGCTGGCACGCCGGAAGGCATCCCGGACCACCCTCTCCACGCCGTGGGCGGTGTTCAGCGACACCTCCGTGGCCACTTCGTGCGGCGTTCCGCCACGCAGCGTACCGCCGTTGCCCACATAGGGACCCTCGGTGCCTTCACGGACCACGACAAAGTCGATGTCTCCGGGGTTGGAAAGCGGGCTGCCCACCGTGCCGTAGAGCCTTGACGGGCGCAGGTTCACGTAGTGGTCAAGGCTGAACCGCAGCTTCAGAAGCATTTCCCGCTCGATGATGCCGGAAGGAATCCGCGTGTCGCCCGGCGCTGCACCGACGGCACCGAACAGGATGGCGTCGCGGGTCCGCAGGTCTTCCAGAACCTCGTCCGGGAGCGTCTCGCCGGTCTCGAGCCAGTGCTGCGCGCCAAGCTTGTAATGGGTCTGTTCGAGCGTGACGCCCTCGGCAGCGACGACCTTCTCGAGGACCTTGATGGCCTCGGCGGTGACCTCGGGGCCGATGCCGTCGCCCGGAATAACAGCAAGATTAATCGTGGATGCGCTCATGTTTTTCAGGGTAGCCAAGCAATCCACATTCTGGGCAAACCGTCTCACAATCCGAACGCTACAGCTTCGGCTCCTGGTCCGGCGTGGGCTACTTCCCCATGACGGGTGACGCCACGAGGGCCACGTTCTTGCCCCACAGGTCCTCCGTGTAGCAGCTGATGAGGACCAGCCGGTTTGGAACCACGTCCCAGATGGAGCTGTCCTTCAGGCTTGACTTCGTATATGTGGTGACGGAGTTCACCTTATACAGGAGCTTGGCCTTTGAGGTGACGACGGTAAAAACGTCGCCAGGCGCGGCGGATGAGCTCAAGTGATTGAACGGCGCGTCCTGACCTTCCCAACTGTGCCCGATGACGTACGTCGTGTTCACCGATCCGACCCCCGGCCGGCCGAAGGGCGTGAGCCAGTAGCCGTCCATTGTTTCAGGGGGCACGATCGACCTGCTCGCGGTGTCGTCGCCGTCCGGCCTCAGGGGGTGCACCACCACATCCATGCCGGCGGCGGGATAGATAATCCGTTGCGGCGGTGCGGCAGTGATCTGCACCGGTTTGGGTGGGGCGGTTTTGGCAGCGGCCGCCGTGCCTGCGGCAGGCACCTTAACAGCTCCGGGCGCCTTGCCGGCGGCGGGCGAGGTTGCTCCTGGCTGTCCCCCGGCCGGTTGTATCGGTTGGAGGGGGTGCGGGAACTGGGTGGTGGGGGCGGCCGGGGAGTACCGGACTCCCGGGCCGCTCCCGGCGGTGCTGTGCCCGGCACCAGCGGCACCGTAGATGAGCCACGCTGCCAGAATCCCCAGGCAGCAAAATGACAGGATCAGAAGATCGGCATAGCCCAGCAGCAGCCTGCGGCCGCCGGCGGACCGGGACGGCCTGGTCCCGAGGTGTCTGGGCATGTCATTCTCCTTCGAACGGAATCAGGAAGAGCGGGTGCCACGTCCAGCCCGTGACACCCGCCAATCCCTGTTGCTCAGCCCTCGAGCTTCCTGGCCCGCATCCCGCCGCGCAGGAGCACCAGGCCCGACAGGCCGGCCAGCGCGCCCGTCAGCGTGGCGAGCCACGACGGAATCCCTGTTCCGGCATCACCGCCCGCGGCCGTCTGGACGTTGTACCCGGCGTTGGACGCCGGCGCGGCGACCGGCACAGCGGCGACAGGCACCGCGGCGACAGGAGCTGCAGCCGCAGGCGCTGCTGCGGCCGGCACAGCCACGGGCTTGGCCGCTGGCTTCACCACCGGCTTCACGACCGGCTTCACCACCGGAGCCGCGGGGGCTTCGGGCACAACAGCCGGCGGTGCCGCAACCGGGGGCGCCACAACCGGCGGGGCGACCACCGGGGGTGCCACCACGGGCGGTGCGACAACCGGAGGCTGCGCAGGTGGTTCCACTACCGGCGGCACGTTGGGTTCCTCGTTGCCTCCCGGCTCCTCGTAGCACTCGTCGTCGTTGTGTCCGCCCTGGCCACTGTTCTCACCGTGGCCGCTGTTCTCACCGGGTCCATGGCCGTTGACGGCGTTTTCGTTGACGTCGATCTCAACGATCGGGTTGGTCTCAGAACCCGTTTCATGGCAGATACTGACGTTATTGCCATGCCCGTTGTCGGGCGTCGCACTTGCCGGAAGCGTCGTCCCCAGGAGTCCTAAACCCAGAATTCCGGCTGCCGCGATTGTTCGTCTCATTTCTTGTCCCTCCATACCGCTGGATCGGACTGACGGGACTCGGGCGGCATTCCGTTGTCATGCCACCACTGCCTGAACATCAAACGGTGGAGGTGGGGACCATGGTTGCTCCCAAGTCGTCGTCAGTCTGCTTGCAGCTTCAGGGTAGGATCCCGCCTTTGCGGCAGTCCCGAGTAGCTTGTACGCCTTCTTTTGGGCCTGCTACTTGGCGGCGGCGGGTTCACGGACCCCGGTGTACTCGGTACTACTTGGGGCCCCCGTGCTGACCCACTTCAGGCAAAAACGCCCCCTTGCCCAGGGGGAAACCGGGGCAAGGGGGCGTTTCGGCTGCCGGCAGAGGAGCCGGCAGGAGCACAGGCCTAGGCTTCTGCCGGCTCTTCGTACTTCGGAAAGACCGGAACGGGTGCGGGCAGATCGGTGCCGGCAGCAATGGGCATCGGGACCGCGGTGAACTGCCGTGCCTCACCTTCAGGCTGGCCGAGCGAGCCCAGCAGCTTGGCCATCGCGGACGGCATTACCGGCTGGGCCAGGATCGCCACAATGCGCAGTACCTCGAGGGTCACGTAAAGCACCGTCTGCATGCGTTCGACGTCGGTCTTCCGCAGCACCCAGGGGGCCTGCTCCGCAAAGTATGCGTTCGTGTCGCCCAGAACACCCCAGATGACCTCAAGGGCGCGGCTGAATTCCTGCTTGTCGAAGGCGGCGCGTGCCTGGTCAAGCAGGGCGTTTGCCTGGGCCAGGATGGCCTCGTCCGCTGCCGTGAAGGCGCCGGGAACCGGAACCTTACCCTCACAGTTCTTCGCGACCATCGAGAGCGACCGCTGGGCGAGGTTGCCGAAGTTGTTGGCGAGGTCCGCGTTCATCCTGCCGACAATTGCTTCATGGTTGTAACTGCCGTCGGCGCCGAAGGGAACCTCCCGCAGGAAGAAGAACCGGACCTGATCAAGGCCGTACTGGGCCACGAAGTCCTCAGGGGCCACGACGTTGCCCAGGGACTTGGACATCTTGACCCCGTTGTTGTTCAGGAAGCCATGGATCATGATGCGCTTGGGCAGTTCCAGCCCGGCGCTCATCAGGAAGGCGGGCCAGTAAATTGCATGGAAGCGCGAGATGTCCTTGCCGATCACGTGGACGTCCGCGGGCCAGTACTTCTTGAAGGACTCGGCCTCGGTATCCGGGTACCCCGCACCTGTCAGGTAGTTGGTCAGGGCGTCGACCCAGACGTACATGACGTGCTTGTCGTTGCCGGGCACGGGCACGCCCCAGTCAAAGGTGGTGCGGCTGATGGATAGGTCCTCAAGCCCGCGGCGCACGAAGCTGATGACCTCGTTGAAGCGGTACTGCGGGGCGCCGAATTCCGGCTGGGCCTCGTAGAGCGCCAGCAGCTTGTCCTGGTAGTTGGAGAGGCGGAAGAAGTAGCTTTCCTCGGCGGTCCAGGTCACCGGGGTGTCGGTCTCCTTGGTGTACCGGGCGCCGTCCTCCTTGACCACGGTGTCGTCTTCCCCGTAGTAGGCCTCGTCGCGGACGGAGTACCAGCCCTCGTACTTGGAGAGGTAGATGTCCCCGTTGGCTTCCATCTTCTTCCAGATGGCCTGTGACGCGGCGTAGTGGTCAGCATCCGTGGTGCGGATGAACCGGTCGTAGGAAATGCCGAGGGCGGCATGGGCCGCCTTGTAGATTTCCGCGTTGCGGTCCACGAGCTCCTTGGGCGTGATGCCTTCCTTTTCCGCTGTCTGGGCGATCTTCAGCCCGTGCTCGTCAGTGCCGGTCAGGAACATCACGTCATAGCCATCCAGCCGCTTGAACCGTGCCATTGCGTCGGTGGCGATGTATTCGTACGCGTGGCCGATGTGCGGCACACCGTTGGGGTAGGTGATGGCCGTGGTGATGTAGAACGGGCTCTTGTCTGAGGAAGTCACGGGCGGAAAGTTACCTTTGGTGCGGAGGGACGGAGCTAGATCAGTTCGGTCAGCGTATCGCTCAGCCGGACCAGTTCGTGATCGTGTGAAGCAACGAGGACTGCTATGCCGTCAGACGTCGTGTCCTTCAGGATACTGATGATGCGGTTCGCCGAGGCCCTGTCCAGGCTTGCAGTGGGTTCGTCGACCACGAGCACGCGCGTACCCAGGATGAGGGCCCGGGCAATGGCGACGCGCTGGCGCTCACCGCCGGAGAGCTGCGCGGGGCGGTGCCGCATCCTCCGGCCCAGGCCCACCAGGTCCAGCAGGTCCTTGGCCATGTCGCGGCGCTTTTCCACTTCGCCGTCCGGCACGGCCGGCAGCAGGACGTTCTCGAGCGCGCTCATGCCGTCGATCAGCGCACCGCCCTGGTCGACGTACCCGATGAGGGCACGGCGGCGGTCGGCGATCTCGTCGTCGCTCATGCTTTCGAGCGACTCGCCCTCCCACAGCACCCGGCCCGACGTCGGCAGCGTAAGTCCTGCTCCAACCGTCAGGATGCTGGTCTTGCCGGAGCCGCTGCGGCCGGCCACGCAGTGCATCTCGCCGGCGTGCAGGGTCAGGTCGAAGCCCTCCACGACGCTGACGGCGTCGGCTCCGCCCTTGCCGCCGCCGTAGCGGATGGTGATGTTGCTCAGTTCCAGCGGTGTACCGTGATCGGAGGCCTTGACGATGGTGCTGGCGCGCGTCTGGAGTGCGCTTTCGCCGTCGTCGCTCCCGCGCTCGCGGCGAAGGTTACGGTCGTTGCTCATTGGACTACTTTCGTTGCAATCGGAATCCAGCAAAGGACGGCCACGAGCCCGGCCACGGCGGCCCAGAGCGCAGCGTAGGGAGCAAGGAGCAGCCCGACACCGAGGGCGCCCAGGACGCCCAGCGGCACAGCCACCGCTCCCACGAGGGCATTTTCGAACAGGCGGACCTGGCCGAGCATGTCGGGGTTCCAGCCCATCGCTTCCAGGGTACCGAGGTACTGGCGCTTGGCCTGCAGCTCGAAACGCCCGGTCACGAGGGTGAGCAGGAGCGCCACGGCAACACCGGACAGCCCCAGAACAAGGCTGGGCAGGGCGATGCTGGTGGCGGCCAGCCCGCTCAGCGCACTGGCCCCGGCTGCTCGCGGAATGTCGATGAGCAGGGCGATGAGACCGCCGACAGCAGCGCCGAACACGCCGACTGCCACCGCAAGCGAGATGGCGTTGAAGCGGTTGGTGGTCAGCTGCCGGTTGGCGAAGGTCAGCGGGGAGTCCACGGCAATGAGCCGCTCATCGTGCTGCGGTTCCTGGTCGACTTCCTCGCGGTGCCGCAGCTGCTGCGCTGCGAAAAGCGCGGCTGCTGCGTACAGCACCAGCACGGACGCAGAAACAATCACCGTCGCGAGGTTCCAGCTCAGCAGGCTCAGCACGACGCCGGCCACGGCCAGCAGTGCGGCGCCCACGGCGAACTCCTCCAGCACCCATGACCGGATGCGGCGCTGGGTCCAGCCCATGGCGCGCAGGGTGCCGGCCTCGCGGCGGCGCTGGCGCACGTAGCTTACGGTCGATGCCCCGGTCAGCAGCGCGGCGCCGCAGAGGGTCAGGAAGAGCAGCGTGAGGTTGGTGGCGGTCAGCGAGCCGGTAACGGCGTCGGCGGCGTCCTGCCTGACCCACGACTGCTGGACGGTGCCCAGCGCGGATTCCTTGCCGGCGTCGTCCTTCGAGTAGCCGGGGACAAAGATGTTGGCATCCTCCCGGGCCGAGCCGGCCACGACAGTGGCCTCCAGGCCCATGTCCCGGATCTCGTTGGCGAGCTTTTCAACCTCCGGCTGTGCCTGCTTCCAGCTGCCCGGGACGCCCGCGCGGACGCGCACGGCGTCGATGACGGAGGCGTTCTTCTCGTATCCGCGGGCGGCCGCAAGGCCGTAGTAGTCAGTAATGGCACCGGCCGACTGGCTGGCCAGTCCCGTGGCGCTGAGCGACGGCTTGAGCGTGGTGTCCTCGACGTCTTTGCCCTTGGCGTCCTTGGTCAGGGTCAGCGGGGTGGGGTCATAGCCGCCCAGCGGAAGCCGGTTCACGTCGCCGGCTGCCTTCTGGACCTCCGCAGGATCGAACGTGCCATAGACCATGGCGAGCGGCGCAGCCAGCTTCTCCCCCGTCTCAAGGCTCTCCCGGTAGGCGCGTTCGTCCACGGGATTGCGCTGTGTCTGGTCCACGGGGTCGCCGGCGGCCGACTTCTCCGGAAGCCTGTTGACCGTGACCCATTCGCCGGGCGTTGCGGTCTTGTCGACGGCGCCGTTGCCCGCCGTCGAACCGTCCTTGTACTTAGGCGCGGAGGCGAAGTCCGTGCTCCAGGTGGCAGGCGTGTAGAGGCCGCGGCCGAAGCTTTCGGGATTGCCCAGCAGCTTGGAGTGGTCGGTGGATCCGGGCCAGGCCAGGGCGAAGGGCGACTTGGACACGAACGGCAGGTAGTCGCTGCCGAGGGAGCGGTCAACGGTTCCGACATCCTTGACCACGTTTCCGGCGTCGTCGATTTCCTCGATCTTCACCGAGTACTTCAGGTCAAGGGACGTACCCGAGCGGACGATCAGCGGAATCGCCTTCGAGTCCTCGGTCAGCTGCCCGTTCATCTTCGCCTGCTGGTACTGGGTCATCAGCGGCGCCCAGTACTTGAGCTTGACGCCCAGGAAGTCCGGGCCCTCCTCCAGTTCCTTCATCCCGATGCCGCCGGTGAAGAGGCTTTCAAAGTGGCGGCCAACAGCCTCGGCGTTGCGGGCGTCAGCGGGTGGGGCCTTCTCCAGCGGGGCCAGGAAGTCTCCGGCGGAGCCGAGCAGCGCCCGCTCCGCGACGGGGTCGACGGCGACCACGGACTCGGTGACCTCAGGCGCCATGGGCAGGGCAACAGTGAGGTTGAAAAGGTTGTGTTCGGAACCTCCGGCGGGTGCGGGGAACTTGATGCCCGTCTCCCCCTCCGGCCCCGCGATGCGCGTGCTCTTGCCGCCGGGGGTGTCCTCCTCGACGAGGCGGGCCTTGCCCAGGGTCCCTTCGGCCGTGGACTTGAAGAGCGTCCGCTCCTTTGACCCGTCGGAGCTCCTGGCACTGGCGGTGAGGCGGTACTTTTTGGGTGTTTCGCTCAGCACGGACTCAGCTGCCGGCCATTTGCCCGGATCGGTGGCGCTCGGGTCTCCGGCGGTGGCTGTGCCGACAAGCCCGGAGTTGTAGCCGAGGTAGTCCATGGCCTCGAGCCTGGGGGCCTCGAGGTTCTGGGTCACGCGGGACACCAGGCTGATGGGAGCGGCCACGGAGGTGCCGGACAGGTCCCTGATGCTCTGCAGCTGGTCGAAGCTGATACCGCCCTGGCCGGTGGCAATTTCCGGCTGCATCAGGGCGCCTCCGGAACCTGCCTTGGCCTGCACCAGGATGTCGTAGAGACCCCGCGAGTTTTCGTCCACGGTCCTGGTCAACGCAGCCTGGGACTGCGTCTGGACCAGGACGGACAGGCACATGGCGGCGGTCAAAATGGCAGCGGTCAGCAGCAGCACTCTGCTTCTGATGAACCTCTGGACGGCGTTCATTGGGCTCCCTGAAACCTGGATTGCGTGCGCACGCCTCAGCACCGGGGAGGTGGAGGATTGCCCTTGCGGGTGTGCAAAAAAAGTAATTGGCCGGCCTGCCGGCAGGATCCGAAAACGGACCTAGCCATTGTACGCAGACCGGCCAATCAAATCTGGCAGGGGTGACACCTCGGCGGTGCGGAGTTCACCCCGTGTTCATCTTCCTAGTCTTCGAGATCCACTTCACGCACCATCTCGGCACCGATGCCGGCCTTGATGGCATCCAGGACCTGCTGCGGGACGGAGCTGTCGATCGTCAGCAGCGCCAAAACCTGGCCGCCTTCCGCGTTCCGGGCCACCTGCATGCCGCCGATGTTGATGTTGTTCATGCCCAGGATGTGGCCGATGGTGCCGATCACGCCGGGACGGTCGGCGTAGGACACGACGACCAGGTGTTCGCTGATGGGGATCTCGACGTCGTATCCGTTCACCCCCACCAGCTTCTGCACCTGCTTCGGGCCGGTGAGGGTACCTGCCACCGAGATCTGGGTGCCGTCGCTCAGGGCGCCGCGCAGGGTCAGGACGTTGCGGTAGTCCTCGGCCTCCGGGGTGGTGATCAGCCGGGCGTTGATGCCGCGCTGTTCAGCGATAACCGGGGCGTTGACGTAGGAGACCTGCTCGGTGACGACGTCGGCGAAGATGCCCTTCAGTGCTGCGAGCTCCAGCACCTTCACATCAAGGGCGGCGATTTCACCGGCAACCTCGACGTCGATCTGGGTCAGTGAGTCGTGGGTCAGGGCGGTGAAGATGCGGCCCAGCTTCTCGATGAGCGGGATTCCGGGGCGGACGTCGGGGGCGATCACGCCGCCGGCCACGTTGACGGCATCCGGAACCAGCTCGCCGGCCAGCGCCAGGCGGACGGACCTGGCGACAGAGACGCCGGCCTTTTCCTGGGCTTCATCCGTGGAGGCACCGAGGTGGGGTGTGACCACCACGTTGTCCAGCTTGAAGAACGGGAGGTCGGTGGCGGGCTCCTGCACGAAGACATCCACGCCGGCGCCGGCGATCTGGCCGTCCTGCAGGGCGGCGTAGAGAGCTTCCTCATCAACGAGCCCACCGCGGGCAACGTTGATGACGTAGGCGGTGGACTTCATCTTGGTGAAGGCGTCCGCGCCGAGCAGGCCGACAGTCTCGGGGGTCTTGGGCATGTGGATCGTGATGAAGTCCGACTGCGCGAGCAGCTCATCGAGGGTCACCAGCTTCACGCCGAGCTGGGCAGCGCGGGCGGAAGTGATGTAGGGGTCGTAGGCGAGGATCTCCGTGTCGAAGCCCTGGAGGCGGGCGGCGACCAGCGCACCGATGCGGCCAAGGCCGATGATGCCGATCTTCTTTTCGAACAGTTCGATGCCCGTGTACTTGGAGCGCTTCCACTCGCCGTCCTTGAGCGCAGCGCTCGCCTGCGGAATGTGGCGTGCAAGGCTGAGGATGTGGCCCACGGTCAGCTCCGCAGCGGAGACGATGTTCGACGTCGGGGCGTTGACCACCATGACACCGGCCTGGGTGGCGGCCTTGATGTCCACGTTGTCCAGGCCGACGCCGGCACGGGCGATCACCTTAAGGTTTTTCGCGGCAGCGATGGCCTCGGCATCAACCTTGGTTGCGGAGCGGACCAGGATCGCGTCAACGTCCTCGATGGCAGAAAGCAGCTGCGAACGATCGGCGCCGTCGGTCTGGCGGATTTCAAAGTCCGGGCCAAGGGCCTCGATGGTGGCGGGCGAAAGTTCTTCGGCGAGCAATACTACGGGTTTTGACACGGCTGATCCTCTGCGTTGCAGTCCTGGGGATGAATAAAGTCTAGGCTGACGGAAAGGCCGGGCTCACATTGTTAAGTGTGAACCCGGCCTCACTGTCGCGCTTGAACGCTGTTGCGCTCGAACGGCGCGGAGCCTTAGCGGGCTGCCGAGCCCTCTACGTAGTCCTCGTCCTGCTGCTGCCAGGAGAACAGGGAGCGCAGTTCGCGGCCGACACCCTCGATCGGGTGCTGCTCAGCCTTGGCACGCAGCTCCTTGAACTCGACGCCGCCGTTGTCCTGGTCCTCGATGAAGCGCTTGGCGAAGGCACCGGACTGGACGTCGGCGAGGACGGCCTTCATGTTTTCCTTCACCTCGGGGGTGATGACGCGCGGGCCGGAGACGTAGTCGCCGTATTCAGCGGTGTCGGAAACGCTCCAGCGCTGCTTGGCGATGCCGCCTTCCCACATGAGGTCAACGATGAGCTTGAGCTCGTGCAGCACCTCGAAGTAGGCAATCTGCGGCTGGTAGCCGGCCTCGGTCAGGGTCTCGAAGCCGTACTGGACCAGCTGGGAAACACCGCCGCACAGGACAGCCTGCTCGCCGAAGAGGTCGGTTTCGGTCTCTTCGGTGAAGGTGGTCTTGATGACACCGGCGCGGGTGCCGCCGATGGCCTTGGCGTAGGACTTGGCCAGCTCCCAGGCGGAGCCGGTGGCGTCCTGCTCAACGGCGATGATGTCGGGGATGCCGCGGCCCGCTTCGAACTCGCGGCGCACGGTGTGGCCGGGGGCCTTCGGGGCGACCAAGATGACGTCAACGCCTTCCGGTGCCTCGATGTAGCCGAAACGGATGTTGAAGCCGTGGGCGAAGGCCAGGGCCTTGCCGGGGGTCAGCTTGTCCTTGATGGAGTCGTTGAAGATCGAGCGCTGGTACTGGTCCGGCGCAAGGATCATGATGACGTCGGCCCATTCGGCGGCGTCGGCAACGTTCTTGACCGTGAAGCCTGCGTCCTGCGCCTTGGCGGTGGAGGGCGAGCCTTCCTTGAGGGCGATGACAACCTCGACGCCGGAATCGCGCAGGTTCAGCGCGTGGGCGTGGCCCTGGGAGCCGTAGCCCACAATGGCAACCTTGCGGCCCTGGATGATCGACAGGTCTGCGTCGTCGTCGTAGAACATTTCAGTCACTTGCGTAACTCCTCTTGAGTGGATTTCTTGTAGATAGGTGTCTGTGGTGCTGCGGTTAGGGCGGAGCGTCCGCTAGGCGGAACGCAAAGCCCGATCACTCATGGAGCGGGATCCCCGTCCAACGGCCAGGGTGCCGGACTGCACAATTTCGCGGATCCCGAAAGGCTCCAGCACTGACAGCAGCGCCGTGAGCTTTTCCGGGTGGCCGGTTGCTTCGATGACGACGGAATCTGTGGAGACGTCAACCACTGAAGCGCGGAACAGGTCTGCAGCCTGGGTCACCTGCAGACGAGTTGCGGCATCCGCGCGTACCTTGACCAGGATGTGGTCGCGCTGCACGGAAGATTCGGAAGTCAGTTCAACAATCTTGATCACGTTGACCAGCTTGTTCAACTGTTTGGTGACCTGTTCAATCAGGTCGCCGTCGGCGTCGACGACGACGGTCATCCGGGACATGCCCGGAACTTCCGTCGGGCCTACGGCCAGGGAGTTGATGTTGAAGGCACGGCGGGCGAAAAGGCTCGCCACGCGGGTCAGCACACCGGGTTTGTCTTCGACCAGAACGGACAGTGTATGGCGGCTCATGATCAGTCCTCCTCTTCCCATTCCGGGGTCATATTGCGGGCAACCTGGATCTGGTCGTTGCTGACCCCGGCGGGCACCATCGGCCACACCATGGAGTCGGGGCTGACCACGAAGTCGATGACCACAGGCCGGTCATTGATCTCCAGTGCCTTCTGGATGGTGGCATCGATGTCTTCCACGCGGTCGCAGCGGAAGGACGCGCAGCCGTAGGCCTCACCCAGTTTCACGAAGTCCGGGATCCGGATGGTCTCGTGGCCGGTGTTCAGGTCAGTGTTCGAGTAGCGCCCCTCGTAGAACAGGGTCTGCCACTGCCGCACCATGCCGAGCGAGGAGTTGTTGATGACAGCAACCTTGATCGGGATGTTGTTGATGGCGCAGGTGGCCAGTTCCTGGTTGGTCATCTGGAAGCAGCCGTCACCGTCGATGGCCCAGACCACGCGGTCCGGCTCCCCCACCTTGGCGCCCATGGCGGCGGGAACCGCGTAGCCCATGGTGCCGGCGCCGCCGGAGTTCAGCCAGGCGTGGGGGCGCTCGTACTTGATGAACTGCGCTGCCCACATCTGGTGCTGGCCGACGCCGGCGACGTACACGCCCTCGGGCCCGGTGAGAGCACCGATGCGCTCGATGACGCGCTGCGGGGCTGTAAGCCCGTCCTCCGGCTCGGTCCAGCCCAGGGGGTAGGTGTCCTTGAGGTTGTTCAGGAAAGCCCACCAGTTGGCCAGGTCCGGCGTGCCCGACGCGCCGAACTGGGTGCGGACGGCGTCGGTCAGTTCCGGAATGATTTCCTTGACCGAGCCGACGATCGGGACATCGGCCGTGCGGTTCTTGGAGATCTCGGCCGGGTCGATGTCGGCGTGGATCACCTTGGCGTTGGGGGCGAAGGTGCTCAGGACGCCGGTGACCCGGTCATCGAAGCGGGCGCCCAGCGTGATGAGGAGGTCCGACTGCTGCAGGGCCGTCACGGCCGAGACGGTGCCATGCATGCCGGGCATGCCGACGTGCTGGGGGTGGGAGTCCGGGAAGACGCCGCGGGCCATGAGGGTGGTCACCACGGGGGCGCCCGTCAGTTCGGCCAGTTCACGCAGTTCAGCGGACGCGTGGGCCTTGACCACACCGCCGCCGACGTACAGCACCGGCTTGCTGGCTGCGGCGATCAGCTTCGCGGCTTCGCGCACCTGCTTGTTATGGCCGCGGACCACGGGCCGGTAGCCGGGCAGGTCGATCTTCGGCGGCCAGGAGAAGGTCATCTGGCCCTGCTGGGCGTCCTTTGCCACGTCCACCAGGACAGGACCGGGCCGGCCGGTGGAAGCGAGGTGGAAGGCCTCTGCCATGACGTGGGGAATGTCGTTGGGGTCGGTCACCAGGAACGAGTGCTTGGTGATCGGCATGGTGATGCCGACGATGTCCGCCTCCTGGAAGGCGTCGGTGCCGATGACTCCGCTGGACACCTGGCCCGTGATGGCCACGAGCGGGACGGAGTCCATGTGGGCATCCATGATGGCGGTAACGAGATTGGTGGCGCCGGGGCCCGAGGTGGCGATGCAGACGCCCACCCGCCCGGTAACCATGGCGTAGCCTTGCGCGGCGTGGCCGGCTCCCTGTTCGTGACGGACCAGAACGTGGTTCATTTTGGAGGCCATCAAGGGGTCATAGGTGGGCAGGATCGCGCCACCGGGCAAACCGAAAATATCGTCGACGCCGAGTTCTTCGAGCGAGCGGACAATAGCTTGCGAGCCGGTCATCACCGTTGGGGGTACAACGTTGTTCGGCCCAAGGACAGGAGAGGCGGTCGCAGCAGTGTCGACGCCAGTTTCCGCCGGCTTGTCGACGCGTTCCGGAGCCTTGGCTCCAGCGGACTTTGTAGCCATCAGCGAGGGGCTGATGGGCGATCCTTTGCTCATCGAACTCTTCCTTATTGGATCTTGAATTGGGCGGTGCTAAATCTAACTGAACGTGCTGCCTCGCCGGAAAATAAAAAAACCCCTCAGCCTGGCGGCTTTTCGAGGGGTTGCGCGTGACAGTTCGTTACCAGTCGGGCTATGGAGCCACGCGCTTGGTAAGTACGACGACTGCATTTGCAGCGGCGCGGCTGGTAACGAGTGCGATCATGCGTTCAGTGTTCCCTCTAAGTGAGATACGTGTCAACGAGCACGGCCCGCGTCTCACACTGTGGACTTCATTGTCCACGAATTGATCCCTCCCTAAGGGATCGAACCGAACCCGCCCGCTATAGGCGGCAGGAAGGCTCCTGCCCCGAGAGAGTGGCGCGGACGCCGTTCGCTCGGGGCACCTCGGAGCTTCCTTGTTATGCCCTGCCGCCTGAGCGGTAGACCATAGGGAGTGTGTTACCCGCAGTACGCGCCGGTGGAGGCGCTGTGCACCAACTTGGCGTACTTGGCCAGCACGCCCTTGGTGAACTTGGCCGGGAGCGGTGCCCAGCCTTCCTTGCGGGCTTCGAGTTCTGCTTCATCAACGAGCAGGTCGAAGCTGCGGGCGGCGATGTCCACGCGGATGCGGTCGCCGTCCTTGACGAAGGCGATGGGGCCGCCGTCGACCGCTTCGGGGGCGACGTGGCCGATGCACAGCCCGGTAGTGCCGCCGGAGAAGCGACCATCGGTGAGCAACAGGACATCCTTACCCAGGCCGGCACCCTTGATGGCGCCGGTGATGGCGAGCATCTCGCGCATGCCCGGTCCACCCTTGGGGCCTTCGTAGCGGATGACCACGACGTCGCCCTTCTGGATTTGGCCATTGTCCAGCGCGTCCAGGGCGCCCTGCTCGCGCTCGAACACGCGCGCAGTGCCCTCGAAGACCTCGGCGTCGAAGCCGGCGGTCTTCACGACGGCACCTTCCGGAGCCATGGAGCCGTGCAGGATGGTGATGCCGCCGGTCTTATGGATCGGGTTGTCCAGCGCGCGCAGGATCTTGCCGTCGACGTCCGGCGGATTGATGGCCTCGAGGTTTTCCGCAACCGTCTTGCCCGTGACGGTGAGGCAGTCGCCGTGCAGCAGGCCGGCGTCGAGCAGCGCCTTCATGATCACCGGCACGCCGCCGATCTTGTCGACGTCGGTCATGACGTAACGGCCGAACGGCTTCAGGTCGCCCAGGTGCGGGATCTTGTCGCCGATGCGGTTGAAGTCATCCAGGGTAAGTTCGACCTCTGCCTCGCGGGCGATTGCCAGCAGGTGCAGGACGGCGTTGGTGGAGCCGCCGAAAGCCATGGTGACGGCGATCGCGTTCTCGAAGGCCTTCTTGGTCATGATGTCGCGGGCCGTAATGCCCTCGCGCAGCAGGTTGACCACCGCTTCGCCGGACTTGCGCGCAAATTCGTCACGACGGCGGTCTGCCGAGGGCGGAGCCGCGGAGCCGGGCAGGGACATGCCCATGGCCTCGCCGATGCAGGCCATGGTGTTGGCGGTGTACATGCCGCCACAGGCGCCTTCGCCGGGACAGATGGCCTTCTCGATGCGGGTGAGGTCTTCCATGCTCATCCTGCCTGCGGCGCAGGCGCCCACGGCCTCGAAGGCGTCGATGAGGGTGACTTCCTTTTCGGAGCCGTCCTCCAGCTTGACCCAGCCGGGCATGATAGACCCGGCGTACAGGAACACACTGGCGAGGTCCAGGCGCGCGGCGGCCATAAGCATGCCCGGGAGCGACTTGTCGCAGCCGGCCAGCAGCACGGAGCCGTCGATGCGCTCGGCCTGCATGACGGTTTCGACGGAGTCGGCGATGACTTCGCGCGAGACGAGGGAGAAGTGCATGCCCTCGTGGCCCATGGAAATGCCGTCAGAGACGGAGATGGTGCCGAACTGCATCGGAAAGCCGCCGCCTGCGTGCACGCCTTCCTTGGCCCCCTGTGCAAGCCGGTTCAACGAAAGGTTGCAGGGGGTGATTTCGTTCCATGAGCTCGCGACGCCGATCTGCGGCTTGGCGAAGTCATCATCGCCCATGCCGACGGCCCGGAACATTCCACGCGCCGGAGCCGCGTGAATGCCGTCGGTGACAATCCGGCTCCGGGGCTTGATGTCAGGCTTGTTGTCGGTTGCGATCAGGGTGTCCTCACTCATGGATCAAAGTCTATGACTCCTGAAAGGCTGCCAACGACCGGCACCGGCCCTTTTGGCCCAATTCGTGCAAAAACTTGCTCAAATGCTGGACTTTCGTCTCATATAGTGAAACTGCACCCCATTGACGAGCCTAGACAGCCCTATTGACAGCGACGTAACGTCAAGCAACGGCAACCTCGCGTTTTCGACAGAAGGGCTTTGCTATGGAGTGGATCATCTGGGTCATCGTCATCGTAGTTATCATTGCGGTCGTTTGGTGGCTCTTAAATCGCAATTCGGGCGATACAGCCGGAACCCGCGATGCGGCCGGAACGGACCAGGTAACCTCCACTTCCCCATCGGAAACAGAATCAGCTGCCCCCTCCCAGCCAGAGGCAGCTGCCGTGTCGGGACCAAGCGCAGCTTTCCCCTCCGGAGCAGGCACGACTGATCGGCAGCCCGCGCCCCTGTCCGGCGAAGCCCCGGCCCGGCAAGGGTCGTCCGCAGCCGGCCAGATTAACCCGGAGGATCAGGAGCCGGACATCGAATCATGGGACGCCGCCACCCCGCGTCCCGTTGCCGGCACACAGGGCCCCTCGGCCGGCGACGTCGACGACTGGGACGACGAGGAAGACAAAGCCGAGTGGGAGACGCAGTGGTCCGAGACCGAAGCTGACCACCACACCGGGACGGGACCGGCTGCCGCGAACCGGCCGGCCGAGCCCTTCCCGTCCGCCGCCGCCACGGCCGCTCCTCCGGCCGCCCGGACCGCGCCTGCGACGCCCGTGCACCACGCCGAGTACACCGACCCTCATGCCCCCACTTTGCCCGGCGCCGAGTCCGCTGCGGCTGAGGCTCTTGACGCTGACGCAGAAACCCGGCAGCGAATGCAGTCGTCCGCGGCCACCGAGGAAGGGGCAAGTCACGACGCAGAGCCGGTCGGCCACCAGGAGACCGCTGGCGGAGGTGATCGGCCGGCTTTCGGCGGCCATGACGGCAGCCAGCCGGCCGTTGACGCAATGGCCGGCCAGCCCTACGGTGACGGTTCCGCTGCCCCGGCAGCCGATGGCAGTGGCCCCGACGGCTATACGGTCAAGGCTGACGCAGGGTCAATGACCTACTACGACGAGGACAATCCGGGTTATGCCGATGCCCGCGCGGAAGTCTGGTTCCTCTCCCCTGCGCACGCGGAAGCTGCGGGTTTCCGCGCTCCACGCCGCACCAGGCGCTGAGACTCACGGCTGACGGGCAGCAGCCAGTCCCGGGCGGAGCAAGGATGGAGCAGGAGCATGGGAAACGGGTCCACCAACGGAAGCGTTGATTTCTGGCGGACTCCCCGGCGGGGTCCTGCAATCGCGCGTACGTGCGCAGCGGGCCTGACGCTGGTACTTGTGCTGGCTGGCTGCACCGCCACCAACGGCAACGCCGGCCCGACTGCCGTAACCGGCGGTGAAACCGGGGTGACGAGCGCCCGCCCCAGCACGGCCGCACCTTCCGTTTCGACCCCCGCGACTACTGGAAGCCCGCGCCAAACGTCCCCCAGTGCTCCTGTTGCTGCAGGTGAGCCCAAGGTCCGCACGACCATTGAAGGGCTGCAGCTGCCGTGGTCAACAGTGTTCCTTCCGGACGGCACCGCCGTGATCAGCGAACGGGACAGCGCCCTCCTCAAGTCCGTGCGGAACGGCAGGATCAGCACCATCGGCAGCGTTCCGGACGTTGTTCCCGGCGGGGAAGGGGGACTCATGGGCCTGGCCCTGTCCCCCGACTTTGCCACCGACAGATTCCTGTACGCCTACTACACGGCGGCCGAGGACAACAGGATCGCGCGCCTTCGGCTGGAGGAAGCCGGAACAGAATCCGAGAGCGGCCTCCGGCTGGGGACGCCCGAGGTCATCTTCCCCGGGATCTCCAAGGCCTCCACACACAACGGCGGCAGGATCCGCTTCGGCCCGGACGGCTTCCTCTACGTGGGGACCGGGGATTCGCAGCGCCGCGAACAGCCCCAGGACCGGAACGCCCTGGGCGGCAAGATCCTCCGGCTAACCAAGGACGGGAAGCCCGCACCGGGCAATCCTTTCCCCGGCAATCCCGTCTACAGCCTGGGCCACCGCAACGTCCAAGGCCTTGCGTGGGACAGCGCCGGCCGCCTCTGGGCCAGCGAATTCGGCCCGGAGGTCAACGACGAACTCAACCTGATCCAGGCTGGCGGGAACTACGGCTGGCCCGAAGTCACCGGCGCACCCGGCCGCGGGGGGTTCATCGACGCCAAAGTGGTGTGGCCTTCAACCGCAGAATCATCACCGAGCGGCATGGAGATCGTTGGTTCCACAGCCTTCCTCGGCGCCCTCCGCGGGCGGCGGGTCTGGAGCGTGCCGCTTGATGGCGAAAATGCCGGCACTCCTGTGGGCTATTTCACAGGGCAGCATGGCCGGATCCGGAGCGTTTCCCTGGCTCCAAACGGGGAACTTTGGACCCTTACCAACAACCAAAACCCTGATTCTGTGCTGATTTTGAGCCTGTCCGGCTGAACTCACCCACCGCGGCTGCCCCCGATTTCACACCGGCGAAAAGTTCGTGTAGAGTTTCATGTCGTTGCGGAGGTCAACGCGGGAAACAAAAGCCCACGGTTGAACGAAACAGCAGCTGCACCTCTAGCTCAATTGGCAGAGCAATTGACTCTTAATCAATGGGTTCCGGGTTCAAGTCCCGGGGGGTGCACCACAAAGAAGGCCCTGACCAACGGAAACGTTCGGTCAGGGCCTTTTTGCTGTCCTCCGCCGCGGCCCTGCGAAAAGGGGCTCCTAGCCCCTGCCGGGAACCACGCGCACAATGGACTTCATCCTTCTCTTGGTGGTGAATGATGGCCTTAGCGATTGTGGTTGGCTGCTCCGTACTATTGCTGCTCGGACTCTTCCTGGTGGCCCGCTGGGGTTCATGGCGGTTGAAAGCTCCCGCGACGTCGGGGACACAGCGTTCCGGAAACGGCTTGGACGATTCCGAGGCCCGAAACGAGGCCAAGCTGCGCGCGCTTCACCGCTACTTCTGGTGGGCGAACGTGGCCAGTTTCGCTGCCCTCGTCTCCGCTTTGCTGGCCGGGTGGCCCGGCGGCCGGCTGGCCATGCGGGTGCTCGCCTTCACGTCGCCGGACTCGGCACAGGGCAGGCTGACAGAAGCTCAGGCTAACGTTGGATTTCCAACTCTTGAGGGCTCGATGGCCCTGCTGCTGTTTGGCGGATTGCCCGCGGGGTACCTTGCGGCGATCCTGTACGCCACACTCCACCGCTGGCTGCCGGCGGGGCGGCTCGGCGGTCCTGTCTTCGGTGTCATCCTGCTGCTCTGGCTCGGCGCCGTACTTGACCCCCTGCGGCCGGACAACATCGATTTCAACATCGTGGGGCCTGGCTGGCTCTCGGTCGCACTTTTCGCCGGCCTCTCGGTCCTGCATGGCGCCCTAACGGTTGCCGCCGCGGGTTGGTTTAGCAACCGGCTCCCGCTGTGGTCCGATAAGGCGGCCCGGTATTACCTGCCTCTGTTGCTCGGCTCCGTCCTCTTTCCGCCGGCGGCCGTTGCCGTGGGTCTGGGCGCCCTGCTGATCCTCATCTGGATGACCGTCTTTCCCGCCCGGGCACCCGCACGCCGTCGCCGCCTCCCTACCTGGGCGGGCGCGGCAGCCATCACAGCCGTATCCGCCGCAGTTCTTCCGGGCTTTATTGCGGCAGCTGTTTCCATCGCCTCCCGTCCTGGCTGACGGGGCGCCGTATCCCGTTCCTATAGTCGAGCGGCTATCTCCGCCACAGAGCGGGTGAGGGCGGCCATGGATTCGGGTCCACCGTGCCCTTCGTTCTCGATGATGATGAGGCGGCTGCTGCTCCAGCGTCGATGCAGCTTCCACGGCGTAACGGACGGGCTGCTGATGTCTCTGCGTCCATGGATGAGATATCCCGGAATCCCATTGAGTTCGTGCGCGCGGGGCATGATTTCCAGTCCATTCCGGAGAAAACCGTCGTTGGACCAGTAGTGCGTCACCAAAATTGCAAACGTCATCCGCTCCCGTTCGTCATCGAACAGGGGACCTGGCTGCCATAAAGGGTCAAGCGAAACATGCGATGATTCCCATCGGTCCCAGTCCAGAGCTGCTGTTCGGGCGTCATCCCGGTCGTCGCCAGCCAGGCGGCGGGCATAAGCATCAATCAGGCGTTCACCGGGCTTGCAGTTGGCTGCTTTCGCGAAGTCATCCCATGCTTCCGGGAAGATCCTCCCCACGTCCTCTGTGATCCACCGGACCTCTTCACGACTGGATGTTGTGACCGCCACCAAGGCAATGCCCAGAACCCTGTGAGGATATTGCAGCGAATATGCCAGTGCTAGTGTGCTGCCCCAGGAGGCGCCCGTGACGATCCACTTCTCTATGCCGAGGTGCCGGCGCACGGCTTCAATATCTGCAATCAGTGCCTGCGTGGTATTCGCAGACAGGCGGCTCAGGTCGTCCTGTACAGCGGGGGTGCTCCGGCCGCAACCCCGCTGGTCGAGACCGATGGTCCAATAACGGGAAGGGTCATGTCGCTTGCGGTAGCCTCCCTTGCCGAGCGATGCACCGGGGCCCCCGTGAAGGAACAGCACAGGCACCCCTGACCGGTTACCTGAGGCCTCCCAGTAGATACGTGCGCCCGGTACTTCTGCCCAACCGCAACTCATGTCAGCACTTTTCCCCGTCATGCCACCCACCATAGGAGATGAGCTGCTCCGGCAGCCCCAAGACGTGGCCCAGAACTAGAATGGCGGCATGGGGGTGGGGCAGACGGTGAGGGAGCGGGACCGGTTCGGTCTGCGCCGGGAGAACCCCGATATGTGCGTCCTGCCATACCCGAATCCATCTACCGCTCCCCCGACGGGAGACCTTCGTTACAGGAAAGCGGGCAGGGAGGCCCCGGCTCCGTCCTCCCGGACCGGCTGCTTTCGGCACGAGTCCAAGCTGCGCCAATTCCCTGGCGGATGGCCCCTTGGCCGCGGCGCAGAGGCCGAACCTTGTAAAAACCATGGATACGCCAGTGCCTGCCCCTCATTCAAGGGGTGGCATCCCCGGCCGGCCATCAGGTAGCCCGGGCGTTTCACAGTGTGCGGGTTGCAGACTGATGGAGTCCCTGAAGCTGATGGTAGCCGCGAACCGTCACTTCAGAAGTGCCGGGTCCGGAACGCATTCCCTCCGAGGCGCCCCGGATCCGGCGGACAGCCTTCATCAGTGTGTCAGGACCCGGTGCCGGCAAACCCGTGCTCCGCCAGGGCCGAATCCGGCTGCTGCGTGTCCTTCCCGGTCTGGGGAGCCGGCAACGCATATCTTCTTAAGATGGGTGAGGAACACACCGGAGAGTTGACCGGGCAGATATCGATCAATGAGCTGCTCATAGCCATGGGCGAAGAGCCGGTGGTCAGCATGATGGATCTGGTGGTTCCGGATGATGCTTCATCCATTACAGATGAGCCGCCCACGTTGCCCGGCCTCTAACATGCAGCGTGGTCAGTAATGGAACGCAACCAGTAGGCGGCGCCAAGACAGGCCCGGTCCACAGGGCCCCTACTCGAATGAGCGGGCCTCGACGGCAAGGCCTGAGTCGACACTGGACACAATCGCGCTGGTTTCCGGCGAGGCAAACCGCGTGGCCAGTTCCCGGACAACGGCCTGCAGCTCCTGGCGGAGGACGTCCGGATCAATGGAGGCAGCGGCAAGCACAGACCGCTCCATGTCTGCGGCAGCTGTGACGGCCTCAGTGCCGCGCTCGGTCAACGAGACAACATGGCTGCGGCGGTCAGAAGTGCTCCGCTGGCGCACAATGTGGCCATGGGCCTCAAGGCGGCTGAGGGTCTTGCCCATGGTTTGGGCCTGGACACGAACCAGCTGCGCCAATTGAGCCTGCGTCATGGGGCCGTTGTTGTAGAGAACCTCAATGGCGATGACACCGGCATGGGTCAGGCCAATGGCCCCCAGCTTTTCATTCCAGGAGTGTTCAACGAGACGTGCCGCCGTGGACAAGAGGCGCCCAGTGGGCCAGCGATCCATATCAGGCATAGCACCAAGTATAGCCAAGTGTGGATTCGTCACTGTGCAGCGGGCTTACTAAGCTGAAATTACCCCCATGAAAACAAGGAGAATACTTTGGCTGAACGACTCAACCCGGGCGACGTGGCCCCGGACTTCACATTGAAGAATTCCGCAGGAGCAGATGTCAGCCTCAGCGACTACCGTGGCCGAAACACCATCGTCTACTTCTATCCGGCCGCCGCCACACCCGGGTGCACCACGCAGGCATGCGACTTCCGGGACAGCCTTTCGTCCCTGCAAGGCGCGGGTTATGAAGTGCTGGGGATCTCACCCGATCCCGCCGGGAAACTTGCATCCTTCGCCGAAAAGGAGGGCCTGACCTTTCCCCTGCTGTCCGACGAAACGCACGCTGTTGCCGAGGCCTACGCCGCCTGGGGCGAGAAGAAGAACTATGGGCGCACCTATGAGGGCCTGATCCGGTCCACAGTCGTCGTGGATCCCGACGGCAAGGTTGCGCTGGCGCAATACAACGTCCGCGCCACAGGTCACGTCGCCAAACTGCGCCGTGACCTGAAGCTGGACCAGGCCGCCAGCTAAGCCAAAGCGGCCAGTAAGCCACAGCATGTGCGCCGAAAGCTGCCGACCGGACGCGCAGCGCCGGGAGGCACGGCTGACTGATGGAATGGCCTGCTGACGGTACAATGGTTGCTGGCTGCCGCCGTCGTGCGTTTCTGCTTGCAGAAACCACAGGTTCCAGTAACCAAAAGGCGGCACCGCGCGCGAGTGGTGAAATTGGCAGACACGCAGGATTTAGGTTCCTGTGCCTTCGGGCGTGGGGGTTCAAGTCCCCCCTTGCGCACCAGATGACGGCGAGGCCGCCGCGGCCAGGATGACAGCTCCAGGCAACAGGGAAAGTCCCGGACCAATCGGTCCGGGACTTTCCCTGTTTTAACCTGCCGCCTGTCCGGGACGCCGTGGCGGCATCCTGCTGATGCAGCGCGTGCAGGGAGTCCCGACACCTCCCAAAAAACTTTTTCGGATTCTCACCCATCCGTCCCGGCCTTGCGGGCGAATGACCAGTGAGACACCAACCAAGGGTCGGTGCCCACAGTCGCAAAAGGTCCAGACACGGGAAGAGGATCGATCCTCTCCGGGCAGCAATCGGCACAAACAAGGAGAATCACAATGCAGTCATTCAAGCGCACCACTTTCAGCGTCGCAGGCGTTGCAGCGGCGGCCCTGCTCAGCCTCACCGCATGCGGCGGCTCGGCGACGACGGCCCCCGCCTCCTCGGCAGCGGCCGAGCCTTCCGCTTCCAGCGCGGCTCCCTCCGCGGCGGCAAGCTCCTCGGCGGCAATGGATCCGGCGGCGAACCTCGCCGGCCCCGGCTGCGCAGCCTACGCCGAGCAGGTCCCCAGCGGTGCAGGATCCGTCTCGGGCATGGCACTTGACCCCGTCGCGGTTGCTGCTTCGAACAACCCGCTCTTGAAGACGCTCACCGCGGCCGTTTCGGGCAAGCTCAACCCGAAGGTCAATCTGGTGGACACCCTCAACGGCAGCGAGTTCACCGTCTTCGCCCCCGTGGATGACGCCTTCGCAAAGGTGCCCGCCGCCACGATCGAAACGCTCAAGAAGGACGATGCCCTGCTGAGCAAGATCCTCACTTACCACGTTGTTCCCGGCCAGGTCACCCCGGACAAGATCGTCGGCACCCACAAGACGGTCCAGGGGGGATCGGTCACCGTGACGGGCACCAAGGATGCGCTGAAGGTCGACGGCGCCAACGTGATCTGCGGCGGCGTCCAGACGGCCAACGCCACCGTCTACCTGGTGGACTCGGTGCTGATGCCGAAGTAGCCACCGCTGCGAGCTCCCGCCGGAGGTTTCTGGGACACGTCCGGCACGGAGATACCGTGGCCCGCACCTTCAGGGGGCGGGCCACGGCTTTGCAGCGCCGGGCGCGGGGCGCCCGTCATTTAGACTGGAAGGCGGGGCCAGCTGACCGCAGCCTCCCACGCCGCAGTCCAGCCCAGAGGTGATAAACGAGTGCCCAGCAGTATGACGCGACGCACGGCCATCAAGTCCGGCGCCGCCCTCCTGGGCCTGACGGTCACCTCCTGCACGGGAGAAGCCGCCCCGCCGCCGTCGTCCGCGGCCCCCGCCACCACCACGGCTGCCGCCCGCAGGCCCACAGCGACGTTCAACTTCGGCACCGCCGCGCACCCCCTGGGCCTTGACCCGGCTCTGGCCAGCGATATCGAATCCCAGCGCGTCACCCGGCAGATCCTCGAAGGGCTGGTCGGCGTTAACCGGACAACGGGTGAGCCGACGCCGCTGCTCGCCACCGAATGGACCGCCTCCCCGGATGGCCGCTCCTATACCTTCTCCCTCCGTCCCGGGGTGAAGTTCCATGACGGCACCCCGTTCAACGCGGACGCCGTCTGCACCAACTTCAGGCGATGGTTCAACTTCCCCGCGGCGCTCCGGCAGCAGGCGCCGGGCACCACTTTCAAGGCCGTCTTCAAGGAACACTCGGACGAACCCGGCCTTTCGGTCTTCAAAGCCTGCACCGCACTCTCGCCGCTGCGGGTGAGGATCGACCTCACGGAGCGGTTCACCGGATTCCTCCAGGCCCTTACACTGCCGGCATTCGCCTTCTCCTCCCCCAAGGCCTTGGCCGCAGGCCGGGCCGATGTCCTGAGCCAGCGCCGAGGCAGCCAGGCGCTGTCCGCCTACGCCAGCCATCCGGTGGGCACCGGACCCTACCGTTTTTCTGCCTGGAACAGCACCGGCGTCAGGCTGGTGACCAACCAGACCTACTGGGGTGACCGCGGCGAGATCGCCACTATCAACTTCATCACGTACAGCCATCCCCAGACCCGGCTCCAGGCGCTGCTCGACAGCAAGATCGACGGCTACGACGCCGTGACGGTCGGGAACTTCGATCCGCTCGTGAAGCGCGGCATGCAAATCATCCAGCGGGACCCCTTCTCGGTGATGTACCTGGGCATGAACCAGGCCGTGCCGGTGCTGGAAGACCTGAAGGTGCGGCAGGCCATCGAAATGGCCATCGACAAGGACACGCTGATCCGCCGCTTCTTCATCGACAACACGGCCCAGGCGTCCCAGTTCGTCCCGCCGAAGCTCAGCGGATTCAACAACAACGCCCCGGCACTCGGCTACGATCCCGCCAAGGCCAAGGAACTGCTCGCCGAGGCCGGATACAAGGGCGAGGCCCTCAGGTTCTACTACCCCATGAATGTCACCCGCCCGTACCTCCCCACACCCGAAAAGGTCTACGCAGAGATCAGCAGGCAGCTCACGGCCGTGGGCCTGATCATCAAGCCGGTCCCCGTCGACTGGGCCGACGGCTACCTGCAGAAGGTCCAGTCCCCGGGAGACCACGCCCTCCACCTGCTGGGCTGGAACGGCTCCTATTCCGACGCCGACAACTTCCTCGGCCCGCTGTTCGGCGAGAAGAACGGGGAGTTCGGGTACCAGGACCCGCAGGTGTTTTCCAAGATCGACCGCGCCCGCGGCCTGCCGGTGGGCGATGAACGCAACGCCCAGTACCAGACCATCAATGCCCAGATCGCCGAGAGCGTGCCGGCTGTCCCCATCGCGTTCCCGATCTCGGCCCTGGCTCTTTCGGACCGCGTCATCAGCTACCCCGCCTCACCGGTCTTAAACGAAGTTTTCACGAACGTCCAACTGAGGCCTTGACGCAAGGGCGCAATTTCAGTTAGTAAGCGGTGCGGGATATTCTGTGACAGCCAGAGCCGCTGCTATCGGAGACTGATTGTGACCTTCATTTCCAAGACCCAACATGCCGACGTCGTCCTGATTGGCGGCGGCATCATGAGCGCAACGCTCGGTGCGTTCATCAAGCAGCTCGAACCCAACTGGACCATTTCCCTGTTCGAGCGCCTCGATGAAGCAGGCCTTGAGAGCTCGGGGCCCTGGAACAACGCCGGCACCGGACACGCGGCCCTGTGTGAGCTTAATTACTCGCCCGCAGCCAAAGACGGCTCGGTCAACCCCGCCAAGGCACTGCACATCAATGAGCAGTTCCAGCTGTCCCGCCAGTTCTGGTCCCACCTCGTGACCAACTCCCTGATCGGATCCCCCAAGAGCTTCATCAACACCGTCCCGCACATGAGCTTCGTGATCGGCGACGACAATACCAACTTCCTCAAGACCCGGTATGAGGCGCTCAAGCAGCACCCGCTGTTCCGCAGCATGGAGTACTCCGAGGACTACGCCCAGATCGGCAAGTGGGCCCCGCTCATCGTCAAGGGCCGTGACCGCAACCAGCGCATCGCCGCGACGCGCGCGGCGGAGGGCACCGACGTCGACTTCGGCGCGCTGACCCGTGAGCTGACCACCTACTTGGGCAACAACGGTGTGGAGATCAACTACGGCCACGACGTCACGGACGTCAAAAAGGCGTCCGACGGCGGCTGGGACCTTTCGCTCAAGCACCCGGCTTCCGGGGAACGCGGCAGCATCCACGCCAAGTTCGTGTTTGTCGGCGCCGGCGGCGGTGCGCTGCACCTGCTGCAGGCCTCCGGCATCCCGGAGAGCAAGGGCTACGGCGGATTCCCCGTCTCCGGCCAGTTCTTCCGGTGCACCGACCAGTCACTCGCGTCCCAGCACAACGCGAA
Organism: Arthrobacter sp. NPDC093125; assembly: GCF_044754225.1. Classification (NCBI taxonomy): domain Bacteria; kingdom Bacillati; phylum Actinomycetota; class Actinomycetes; order Micrococcales; family Micrococcaceae; genus Arthrobacter; species Arthrobacter sp. NPDC093125. The sequence continues at coordinate 92,770 of NZ_JBIVOQ010000002.1, forward strand.
AGTCTACGGCCAGGCCTCCGTCGGGGCGCCGCCCATGTCCGTTCCGCACCTGGACACCCGCTACGTCGGCGGCAAGCGTTCCCTGCTGTTCGGCCCGTATGCCGGGTTCTCCACCAACTTCCTGAAGAACAGCACCTGGCTGGACCTTCCGCTGTCCATCCGTCCCGGCAACATCATCCCGATGCTCGCCGTCGCGAAGGACAACATGGACCTTACGGCCTACCTCGTCAAGGAGGTCGCCAAGCGCCACGGGGCTAAGGTTGACGCACTGCGCGAGTACTACCCCGAAGCCAAGGACGGTGACTGGGAACTTATCACCGCCGGCCAGCGTGTGCAGATCATCAAGAAGGATCCGAAGAAGGGCGGGGTGCTGCAGTTCGGCACCGAGGTGATCGCCGCCCGCGACGGCTCCATCGGTGCCTTGCTCGGCGCTTCGCCGGGCGCGTCCACAGCCGTGCCCATCATGATTGAGCTCCTGCAGAAGTCCTTCCCGAAGAACTTCAAGGGCTGGCAGTCCAAGCTCAAGGAAATGATGCCGGGCTACGGCGTCAAGCTCAACGACAACCCGGACCTCGCCGCGGAACTCGAAAAGGCCACCGCCAAGGCGCTGCAGCTCGACGTGGCACCCGCCGTGCAGCGCTAAAGCCCCCGGCCGGGTTGCGGCAGGCTCCACCCCAGGAAACACTCCGTCAACCCTCCAGGAGACCAAGCGATGTTCCGGCTGGCCAGTCTTTCCCTCGGCAACCGCGCGCTGATCGCGCTGATAACGGTCTTCGCCTCGGTGTTCGGCGTGATCACCATGTCTTCGCTGAAGCAGGAACTCATCCCTTCCGTTGAGTTCCCGCGGATCACGGTGATCACGTCGATGCCGGGGGCATCGCCGGAAGTCGTGGACAAGCAGGTCGGCCGCCCGCTGGAGACGGCGCTGAACAGCGTTGAGGGCCTCGAATCGACGTCGTCGACCTCGCGCAACGGCGTGTCCCAGATCAGCATGGTCTTCACGTACGGGGCCGATCTTGACCGTGCCCGCAACCAGATCGACCGTGCCATCTCCAACGCCAAGCGGGCGCTCCCCGAGGACGTGCAGCCGCAGGCCATCGCAGGCAGCATCAGCGACTTCCCCATCGTGTTCCTGGCTGTCTCCTCGGACAAGCCGCTCAGCGAGCTGAACACCGACCTGCAGCGGCTGACCGTGCCCGCGCTCCAGAAGCTCGACGGCGTCCGCGGCGCCGAAGTGACGGGCGGCGCCGGCCAGCACATCCTGATCCTGCCGGATGCGGCCAAGATGGCCTCCAGCGGGGCGGGCATCCAGTCGATCCGCAACGCGCTGGCCAACAATGGCGGCCTTGTCCCGGCCGGAACCGTTGAGGAGAAAGGCAAGAGCCTGTCCCTTCAAATCGGCAGCCCCGTTGATTCCGTCGCGGCCGTGAAGGCGCTGCCGCTCGGCGGCGCCAAGGACGGCGCCACGATCGAATCCGTGGCTGACGTCAGCATCAAGGACGACGTCAGGACCTCCATCACCCGGACCAACGGCAAGGAAACCCTGGCCGTCTCGGTCACGAAAAAGCCCGAGGGCGACACCGTCGCCATCTCCCACGCCGTCAAGGATTCCCTTCCGCAGCTGGAGGCGGAGCTGGGCTCGAATGCGAAGTTCACGCCCGTCTTCGACCAGGCGCCCTTCATCGAGAAATCGATCAAGGACCTCACCACCGAAGGCCTGCTGGGACTGGGCTTCGCCGTCGCGGTCATCCTTGTGTTCCTGATGTCGGTCCGGTCCACGCTCGTCACGGCCGTATCCATTCCGCTGTCGCTGCTGATCACCTTCATAGGTCTCTCTGCCACCGGCTATTCATTGAACATCCTCACGTTGGGTGCACTCACGATCGCCATCGGCCGCGTGGTGGATGACTCCATCGTGGTGATCGAGAACATCAAACGGCACCTCAGCTACGGCGAGCCCAAACTCACCGCCATTCTGACGTCGATCCGCGAGGTGGCCGGGGCCATCACCGCCTCGACTCTCACCACAGTGGCCGTCTTCCTGCCCATTGCCTTCGTGGGCGACCTCGCCGGCGAGCTCTTCCGCCCCTTCGCACTGACAGTCACCATCGCCCTGCTCTCCTCGCTGCTGGTGTCCCTGACGATCGTCCCGGTCCTGGCCTACTGGTTCCTCAGGTCCCCGGCCGAAACCCGCCGCTCAGGGGAAGCCCCGGTGCCGGCCCGTGAAATTGAGGCCAAGGCGCATGAACGGGAGCAACGCAGCGTCCTGCAGCGCGCTTACGTGCCAGTCCTGGCCGCCACGCAGAAGCGTCCGGCGCTGACGCTGGTCGCCGCCGTGCTGGTCCTGGGCGGCACCGCGGCCATGACCCCGCTGCTGGCCACTGACCTGCTGGGCCGCTCCGGGGAGAACAGCATGACCGTCAAGCAGGAGCTTCCAGCCGGAACGAGCCTGCAGAACACCAGCGTCGCGGCACAGAAGCTTGAAGAGGTCCTGCTCGGGATCGACGGCATCAAGGACGTCCAGGTGACCTCGGGCAACGCGCAGGCCGGCTTCACCGCGCTCACCTCCTCCGGCGCCTCGAACTCCACCTTCACCGTGGTCACCGAGGAGAAGGCCAGCCAGGCGAAGCTGCAGGAGTCGGTGCGCTCGGAGCTGTCCAAGGTCAGCGGGGCGGGCAAGGTTTCCGTGGGTGCCCAGCAGGGCGGCTTCGGCACGTCATCCACTGTGGACATCACGCTCCGGGCAGCCAACTCGGCGGACCTCAGGACGGCCAGTGACACCATAGTGGACGCCATGACCGGAGTGCCGGGGAGCACGGAGGTCTCCACCAACCTTGCTGCCAGCCAGCCGGTGGTCCAGGTCAAGGTGGACCGGGCCAAGGCCGTCGCGGCCGGGCTCAATGAGGAGCAGGTGGCTGGCGTCCTGGCTTCCACCATCAGCCCCGTCCCGGCGGGCACCGTGCGCATCGAAGCGGACGATTTCCCCGTCCGGATCGGTGAAGGCACGCGCTTCAAGAGCGTAGCCGCCGTGCGTGCCATTCCCCTGCCGACCGCGTCAGGCCCGGTGCCGCTGGGCGGCATCGCCGCCGTCGAGCAGGTGGACGTGCCGATCTCCATCACCTCCAGCAACGGCCAGCGCACAGCGCAGGTCTCTGTCACGCCGTCGGGATCCAACCTCGGTGCCGTAAGCGCCGAGGTGCAGAAACGGCTCGCCTCGGTCGACCTTCCGGCCGGAGTCACGGCTGACATCGGCGGTGCCACCGCACAGCAGGCGGAGTCGTTCCGGCAGCTCGGGCTGGCGCTGCTGGCCGCCATTGCCATTGTGTACGTCATCATGGTGGCCACGTTCAAGTCCCTCATCCAGCCGCTGATCCTCCTGGTCTCCGTTCCGTTTGCGGCCACCGGCGCCGTTGCCCTGCTCCTCGTCTCCAGGGTCCCGCTGGGGCTGCCGTCGCTGATCGGCATGCTGATGCTCGTGGGCATCGTGGTCACCAACGCCATCGTGCTGATCGACCTAATCAACCAGTACCGGAAACCCCGGGCGGGCCAGCCGGGCATGAGCGTTGCCGATGCCATCACCCACGGCGCCCGGCAGCGCCTCCGCCCCATCCTGATGACGGCCCTGGCGACCGTGTTTGCGCTGACTCCCATGGCGCTCGGGTTCACGGGCGGGGGCGGGTTCATCTCGCAGCCGCTGGCCATCGTGGTGATTGGCGGCCTGGTGTCCTCCACCGCCCTGACGCTGGTGCTCGTCCCCGTGCTGTACCGCCTCGTGGAGGGGCGCCGGGAGAAGAAGACACTGCTCCGGGAGCTGAAGGAGCGCCCCGGCTTCGCTCCCGCCGACGACGTCGATGCCGAGTTCGCCGACTGGACCACCGGCATGATCCCCAAGGTCAGCGGCCGCCGCGCCGCCCCCGGCGCCCCGGAGTAACCGGTCCCCGCGGGCACCAGCGCCCCGCCCCACCCTTCCCCTGGCGCCCCGCCCCACCCTTCCCCTGGCGCCCCACCCCTCCCAACCCAACTAGGTAGCAGCACAGGCCGTTCCCACCCCTGAGAACGGCCTGTGCTGCTATCCAGATGGAATGGATGCCGGCGGGCCTGTGGATAACCCAATCCTGCCCCCGCGTTTTTGGAACGATGGGGCTACGGTGGCCTTCCCGATGCTGAACTCAACATGCCGGTCGTGCTGGTGACGGGGATCGTCCGCCAACCCGACATCTCCTACCCCGAATACCGAGTGGCTGTGGAGTATGACGGAGAAGGCCATTCCGATCCAGCACAGGTGCTGAGGGATATAAGCCGGGACGAGGATTTCGCCTCCGGGGACTGGATTCTGGTGCGCATCGCCAGGACCCACATGGAAAACGACGCCAGGGCTGCTGTCCGCAAAGTCCGGCTGGCCCTGCTGGCGCGTGGATGGCGCCCAACTGGGTAGCAGTTCAGGCCGTTCCCAGCGCCGGGAGCGACCTGAAGTGCTACCCAGTTGGGGTGGGAATAACTTTCCGTGCAGGACGTTACATCTGGCGATAGATGCAAATGCATCTAAATGGGCTATTCTAGTAACGGGCCCGGAACAGTTCGGACAACGGAAGGCACACCATGCAGATCGGCGTATTCAGCGTCAGCGACATCACCACCGACCCCACCACAGGCCGGACACCCACGGAGAACGAGCGCATCAAGGCTTCCGTAGCGATCGCCAAGAAGGTCGAAGAGATCGGCATGGACGTCTACGCCCTCGGCGAGCACCACAACCGGCCGTTCTTCTCCTCATCCCCCACCACCACACTCGCGTACATCGCGGCACAGACCGAGGGCATCATCCTCTCCACCGCGACCACACTGATCACCACCAACGACCCTGTGAAGATCGCAGAGGACTTCGCCATGCTGCAGCACCTGGCCGACGGCCGGGTGGACCTGGTCCTGGGCCGGGGCAACACGGCGCCCGTCTACCCGTGGTTCGGCAAGAACATCCAGGACGGCGTGGAGCTGGCCATCGAAAACTACAGCCTGCTGCGCCGCCTCTGGGACGAGGACACCGTGAACTGGTCCGGCAAGTTCCGCACCCCGCTGCAGAACTTCACCTCAACCCCTCGCCCGCTCGACGGCGTCGCCCCCTTTGTGTGGCACGGCTCCATCCGCACGCCGCAGATCGCCGAGGTGGCGGCCTACTTCGGAGACGGCTTCTTCGCCAACAACATCTTCTGGCCCAAGGAGCACTACCAGCAGCTCATCGGCCTCTACCGCGAGCGCTACGAGCACTACGGCCACGGCAAGGCCGACCAGGCGATCGTGGGCCTCGGCGGACAGTTCTTCATGCGGAAGAACTCCCAGGACGCGGTACGGGAGTTCCGGCCGTACTTCGACAACGCTCCGGTCTACGGCCACGGACCGTCTTTGGAGGACTTCACCTCACAGACACCGCTGACCGTGGGCAGCCCGCAGGAAGTCATCGAGAAGACCCTCACCTTCCGCGAGTTCTTCGGTGACTACCAGCGCCAGCTGTTCCTGATCGACCACGCCGGCCTGCCCCTGAAGACCGTACTTGAGCAGCTTGACCTTTTCGGTGAGGAAGTCCTGCCGGTGCTGCGCAAGGAGTATGCGGCACGCAAACCGGCCCATGTTCCGGAACCGCCCACCCATGCCGGACGCGTCGCCGCGAAGCTGGCCACCGCCGCTGCGGCAGAAACTGCAGGGTCGGAGGAAACCGCGACGGCGTCCACCGCAAGGGAGGCGTGATGGCCGCCCGCACCGCCCCGGCGGACTCGCCGGTGCGCCTCGCGGCCGAAACGTGGGAATCGCTGTTCCGCGCGCAGGTGGCCGTGATGCGCCGGCTGCAGTCCGGGCCGGCCTTCAAGGACCTGGCCGTGAATGAGTACGACGTGCTGTTCACCCTGTCCCGCTGCCCCTCCGGGTGGCTGCGCCTGAACGAGCTGAACGACAACGTGCTGCTGAGCCAGTCCAGTCTGAGCAGGCTCGTGGAGCGGCTCGCAAAGCGCGGACTGGTGGAGCGGATGCCGGCACCGGATGACGGCCGGGGCGTCCTGGTGAAGCTGACGGACGAAGGGGCGGAGCTGCAAAAGCAGATCGGACGCGAGCACGTCCGGGACATCGCGGCTTTGGTCTCCCCTGCTTTGACTGCAGCAGAACAGCGCGAGCTGCTGAGGCTGACGGAAAAGCTGCGCACCTCGCTGCCGCGCTAGCAGGGCCCCGGCAGCCGGCGGGTCACCGCCAGCTGCCTGTTTCCGCCGTCTGGCCGAACACTGCCGCTAGCGTATGACGGCGAGCTTGTCCGGGTCCTCGGCCGGCAGCTCGCCGTTGACCGTTGCGATAACCTTCATTTCCTTCAGCGACAGGCTGCCGCCCACTGTGGACAGGAAGGCGGTGTCGGAGGAGTCCCGGCCCGCTGTGATCCGGAGCATTGAGTCCCGGGGAGCCAGCCCGGTGGGGTCGATGACGTGCCAGGCACCATCGATGTGCGCCTCGGCCACCGCGTGGAAGTCCATGGGCGAGAGCCCGGGCGCATACACCGCGGCGAGCCGGGCCGGCACGTTCTTCGCCCGCAGCAGGGAGATGGCAAGGTGGGCATAGTCCCGGCAGACTCCCCGCCGGTTCAGGAGGGTTTCCACTGCACCGTCGGTGCCGCGGGACGACCCGCTGACGTAGCGGAGTTCGCCGTTGACCCATCTGCGCACGGCGAAGAGCAGTTCCTCCCCCTGCAGGCCGCCGAACTCCGCGTAGGACGTGGGAAGCAGCCGGTCCGACTCGGCATAGCGGCTGGGCCGGACGTACCGGATCAGCTCCATCAGCGAGGTCTCATCCGGTTCCGCGAAGCCCCTGACCGTTGCTGCATAGTCAACCGTGACTTCGGTGGGCTCTGCAAACTCCATGTAGTGGAACCTGCCGCCGTGGTGGTCGGACAACTCAGTCAGCGGGATCTGTTCCCCGCCTGTCGTGACGGACAGTGTCTCGTCGAACGACGTGTAGCCCGGATTGCGGGCGACGGCAATGGCCAGTGCCACCTTGGTTTCGGCTACGGTCTTGAATACCAGGTGGGCAGCCACCGTGCGTTCCATGATTCTCCGGGGTGTGAGGAAAGCGGAAATAAAAGCCGCGGCTGCGGACGGCAGGGTGGGCCTGAAAGCAGCGGACTAGTTCTTGATCTCCAGAGACATTAGCATCCGCTGGACATTGGCGAACTCCGGGCCCTTGTTCACGTAGTCGGCGGCCTGATCCAGCGTGTCAAACGCCTTCGCCGGCGCCACCTTCTCATCGGGAGCGAAGGACTTCAGGGAGGAGACGTCGCTGAAGGAATAGTTGCCCGTGCCTTCCAGTCCACGGACCACATTCTGCAGCTGGCAGGCCTTGGAGTCGGCGCCGCCCACGATGTTGGTGATTCCGTAGGAGCCAAAGAACCTGTAGCCCTGCATCACCCTGAACACGACGTGGGGAGAGATGGTGCCCTCGCCTCCGCTGTGCGGCAGCTCCACCGGGACGCTGCTGACCACCACGTAGGACTTCTTGGCGGACGCTGCACATGCGGGAGGGGTGACCTCCGGCAGCCCGGTCTGGAGTGTGGCCAGATAGGTTCCCTCCCCGTCCTTGACCTCCACTTTCACAGCGCCGGGAAGCGTCCCCTTGTCCGGCTCGACGGACTGGGCTATCCACTCCCGCGGCAGTTCGAAACTGACCTTCTTGGCGGGGTCGGTAAAGACCTTCCAGTCCGACGCCGTTGCCCCGGGTGACGAGGAGGGATCGCCGGAGGCGGTGGCTGACGGAGCGGCGGTTCCCGGAGTTGCGCCCGGGGTCGTCCCCGGACTCGCTGTACCCCCGCTTGGCTCCACGGTCCATACCGGGGCACCCCTGCCGTCACTGCCGCACCCGGCCAGGAGCGTTGCAGCGAGCAGCGCCGCAGCAGTCGCGCCGGCCACGCGGGAAACTGTCATCCCTGTCATGCCTCCAGCGTAGTCCGCGCCTCCGCGCCGGCTCGCGGCTTTCGCCGCCGTGTTGCCGGAGTCAAGGCGCCCGCCGGGCAGGGGGCTAGGCTGGGGACATGGCGGAATACGAGCAGGACGCGGCAGAGAAAACCCTGGCGGGCATGTCCGCCGTCGACATCGCTGACTGGCGGCTGCGGACCTTCGCCCTGTACGACCATGTCCGCAAAATCGCCGCGGACAGCCCCGCCGAAGCGCACTCCTACTGGCGGCAGGAACGGGACCGCATGTTCGCCACACATCCGGCATCCGCCCTTACCCCGGAAGCGAAAGCCAGCTTCGCCGGCCTTAAGACCGCCGACTACGATCCGATCTACCGCTTCGAGGTGCCGCTGACCAAGGAAGGTGCCGGGCGTGAGATGACAATCGAAACCGGCACGGACGGCGCGGTCAGATTCGTCAGGCTGGGAACGTTCGACCTGCCGGAGATGGGCCAGCTCGCAGTGTGGAAGCTGCTGGGCTACGGCGGCGGCATCTTCGTTCCTTTCCGCGATGCCACCGCCGGCACGCCCGGCGGCAGCTATGGAGCAGGCCGGTACCTGCTGGACACCATCAAGGGGGCGTTCCACGGCGTCCGCGGGTCGGGCCCTGACGCGCCCTTTGTGCTGGACTTCAACTTTGCCTACAACCCGTCGTGCGCCTACAACGAAGCATGGGCGTGCCCTCTGGCCGGCCCCGAGAACCGCCTCGCCGTCGAGATCCCGGTCGGCGAACTCTACTGAAAGCCTGCCCGGCGCACCACGCCCAACGCATACTGCCCAACCCGCCTCGCGGGACGCCGTGCCGGGACCTGCTTACGATAGCTGAATGACTCCAGTTCCTCCCCGGCGGATTGCACGCGTCCGCCCGCTCTCCCCTGCACGTCACAACACTGCCGCTGACAACACTGCCGCCGACACCAGTTCCGTGGAGAACACGCGGGCGGACTACCCGCCCGTTCCTGGTGGTGAGCAGTTCTTTGTCGCCAACGATGACGCCGGCTTCTCGTCCGGGGACCGGACTCTGTGGACGGTCATCGACAGCCCGTTCCCCGGCTCGCATGCGAACACGGGCAGCGCGCCTCGTTCGGGGTGGAAGCCGGGCGACACAGTCCGGCAGGAGTCGTTCACATTCCTTGCGCCAAGCGTTCCCGCGAACGTGCTCGGGATGGCCCATAACACCGGGCAAGCCGGCCGCGACCTCCCGCCCCAGGCCTTCCACAAGGCGGCCACGAGTGTGATCGGGCCGGGCGAGGCCATTGAGCTTGCCGCGGGTCTGGGCCTCGTGGAGCCGGAGGCGGAACTGGCGGCTGTCATCGGACGCATGGCCAAGGGCCTGACGCTGGACAACGCCCGCAGCGCCGTCCTCGGCTTCACGATCGGCAACGACGTGACCGCCCGCGACCTGCAGAAATCGGATGACCTGTGGATCAGTGCCAAGAGCCAGGACACCTTCACGCCGGCCGGCCCGTGGATCGTCACCGGCATCGACGAGACGGAGCTGCCCATCGGCATCGTCCACAACGGAACCGCACTTGCCCCGGCCAGCACCGCGGACCTTGGCTGGAAACTGGACGAGATCCTGGTCTACCTGACGTCCTTTATGACCCTGCACCCTGGCGACCTGGTCCTCACCGGATTCCCGGCCTCCACTGCCCCGCTCCGGCTGGGCGACATCGTCACGTGCCGGGTGGGCGGCATCGGAGAACTCACCAATCCGGTCACCGCTGCCGGCCGGAAGTAGCCGCTAACCGGGCATGTGGCCCAGCGTCCGGACACTTCCGACGGCGGCCTGGACGGCAGACGCTGCTGCCTCAAGATCCGCCGCGGTCACCGAGGCATCGAAGCTGAATCGGACGGCGGTCTGCGCAACCTCACCCTCGATGCCCAGGGCGAGCAGCACGGCTGACGGTGCATCCGATCCCGCGGCACAGGCCGACCCGCTCGAGCACACCACGCCCTGGCGTTCCAGTTCGAGCAGTACCGATTCACCGCTGGTGCCCGGAAAGCAGAAGGAAGCGATAGATGGCAGCCGGTCCACCGGATGGCCTGTCAGCACCGCGCCCGGAACCCCTTCCAGGACGGCCGTGATGAAGGCGTCCCGCAGCCGGACCACCGTCCCGGCGCGACGTGCCTGGTCCGCGTGGGCCAGTGTGAGCGCGGTGGCGAGGCCCACGGCCCCGGCCACATTCTCCGTGCCGGACCGGCGGCCGCGTTCCTGGCCGCCGCCGTGCATCAGCGGTTCCACACGGGTCCGGCCACGGACGAACAGCACACCGCAGCCCTTCGGCGCGCCGAGCTTGTGCCCTGAGATGCTCAGGGCGTCGACGCCGAGGACCTTCACATCCAGCGGCAGCCAGCCGGCGGCCTGCACGGCGTCAGTGTGGAACGGCACGCCCTGCTCCCGGGCCACAGCCGCCAGGTCAGCCACCGGCTGGACGGTTCCCACCTCGTTGTTGGCGTACATGATGCTGACCACTGCCGTTTCAGGGCGCAGCACAGCGGCCAGTGCCTCCGGGGTCACCCGCCCGGCACGGTCCACCGGCACCACGTCGACAGCGAAGCCGTGAAAGCGCTCGAGGTAGCGGGCGGATTCCTCCACGGCAGGATGCTCGACGGCGCTGATCACCACGCGGTTCAGCGCCGTGTCCGCAGCCTGCCGGGCCAGCGCCATGCCCTTGACGGCAAGGTTGTCGGCCTCCGTGCCACCGGAGGTGAACGTCACCTCGCCGGGTCTGCAGCCCAGCACCTTGGCAACGGTCTTGCGGGCGTCGGCGAGCGCCGTGGCGGCTGAACCGCCCAGCGAGTGGTGGCTGGAAGGGTTGCCGAATTCGCCGGTGAGGAAGGGCCACATGGCCTCCAGCACCTCACGCCGCACGGGCGTGGTGGCTGCTGCGTCAAGGAAGATCATGGCTGGCTCAGCCCACCGCCAGCTCGACGTCCAGGCCGAGGTCCAGGGCGGTGACGGTGTGCGTCAGGGCGCCGACGGAGATGACGTCCACGCCCGCCGCCGCAATGCCAGCCACAGTGCGGAGGTTGACGTTGCCGCTGGCCTCCACCACCGCCCGGCCTCCCACCTGGCGCACTCCGGCCTGCAACTCCTCCAGGGAGAAGTTGTCCAGCATGATCGTGTCCACACCGGCCGCCAGGACGGGTTCGATCTGGTCGGCGCTGTCCACCTCCACCTCGAAGTGTGTGGTGTGCCCGAGCTGCGCCTTCGCGGCGGCCAGCAGGGTGGTGAGCTTTTCCGGATCGCCCCCGGTCATCACGGCGAGGTGGTTGTCTTTGGCGAGCACGGCGTCCGAGAGGCTGTAGCGGTGGTTGGTGCCGCCTCCGCAGCGCACCGCGTAGCGCTCCAAAACACGCAGGCCGGGAGTTGTCTTCCGGGTGTCCGCGATGCGGGCCTTGGTCCCGTCCACGAGCCGGACGAATTCGGCGGTGCGGGTGGCGATGGCGCTCATGCGCTGCGCCAGGTTCAGGCCGACACGTTCCGCAAGCAGCACGCTGCGGGCCCGTCCGCTGACCCGTGCGAGGCTGGTCCCGGCGTCGAACGCTTCACCGTCTGTCACCAGGAGTTCCACCTCGGTGTCCGGATCGATCAGCAGCATGGCGTCGCGGAAGACAGTGCCGCCGCTGAAGACGCCGGCAACGCGGGCGTTCAGCACGGCCGTGGCACGTGCCTCCGCGGGAATCAGCAGCTGCGACGTGATGTCGCCGCTCGGGGCGTCCTCGGCGAACGCCCGTTCCAGGATGTCCCGGACGGGTGCTGCGGGGAGGGTCAGGCTAGTCATGGACGAGGCTCGCTTTCCGGCTCATGGTGTATTGCGTGTCAATGTTTTCAACGGCCACTGCACCAGCCGTGTGTGCCTCCGGCACGCCGTCCCCGCGGTAATGTGCGCCCAGTGACGTGTGGCGCCCGCGGGCGGCATGGACCAGAAGCTGGGCGGCCAGCAGGAGGTTGGCATCCTCGTGCTCGCGCGGATCCTCCACCTCTGGCACGCTCTCCGGACGGACGCCGGCGGCCCACGCCGCGAGCGCGGCACCGGCCTCTCGCAGCTGCGTCCCGGTACGAAGCACCCCGACCTTGGCAGTCATCAGCCGCCGCAGCGCACTGCGTGAGAACTCCCCCGGCCCGGCAAAGGCAGTCTCTCGAGGCCCCGGACCGGGCGTGCGGTCAAACTCCCAGCCCGGCTTTGTGAACCGGCCAGCGGGCGAATCGCTCAATACTGATTCGACGGCGCGCCGGCCGAAAACAAGCCCTTCGAGGAGGGAGTTGCTAGCCAGCCTGTTGGCGCCCTGGACCCCGGTGCAGGCGACTTCGCCGGCTGCATAGAGACCCGGGACGGTGGTGCGGCCGTGCAGGTCGGTGGAGACGCCGCCCATCCAGTAGTGTGCCGCCGGTGCGACGGGGACGAGGTCCTTGGTCCAGTCGACGCCGGCCTCGCCTGTCCGGCGGGTGATCGTGGGGAAGCGCCTCGCCAGGAATCCGGCTCCCCTGGCGTCCTCGATCACGCGGGCGTCGAGGTATACGTGGCCGTTGGGGTCGCCCAGTGCCGCGAGGTGGAGGGCAATGCAGCGGGAAACGACGTCCCGCGGGGCGAGTTCGGCGTCCGCGTGGTAACCCGGCATGAAGCGGTGTCCGCGGGCATCCACCAGGATGGCCCCCTCGCCCCGGACCGCTTCGGAAATCAGCAGCGGGTCCTGGTTGCCCTCGGACTCTGCCGCTTCAGCGGTGCGGACCATGCATGTGGGATGGAACTGGAAGAACTCGAGGTCCGCGACGGCAGCCCCGGCGCGCCAGGCCAGCGCCAGGCCATCCGCGGTCGCCACGGAAGGATTCGTAGTCTGGGCAAAGAGCTGCCCGGCACCGCCGGTGGCAAGCAGCACAGCGTCCGCGTGCATGCTTTTCAGCTGGCCGTCGTGCAGGTACTCCACGCCCGTCACCCGCCCGTCCGACTGGATCAGTGCCGTGGTGCGGGCATGTCCCAGCAGCCGGATCGTTCCGGAAGCCTGGGCCGCAAGCACGGCGCAGATCAAGGCGTTGGCGATCCCCGCGCCGGTGGCGTCACCGCCGGCATGCAGGATGCGCGGTGCTGAGTGGGCGGCTTCCAGGCCCAGGGCAGGATCGCCGTCGTCGTCCACGTCAAAGCGCACGCCGAAGCGTTCCAGCCCGGCGATGTCCCGGCGCGCTTCGCTGCAAAGCACCTGGACGGCGTCCGGGTTGCAGTGGCCGCCGCCCGCCTTCAGCGTGTCCGCGATGTGCGCCGCCACGGTGTCACCCGGTGCCGGTTCGTCGAGGACAGCCGAAATGCCGCCCTGGGCGTAATACGTGTTGCTGTCGGCGAGCGCGCCCTTGGTCAGCAGCACGACGTCGGCCCCGGCCTCGGAGGCGAGCAGCGCGGCGTACAGACCGGCGATGCCGCTGCCGACGACGATGAGCCGCCGGCCGCCGGAGACGTCGCTTCCGTTGGGCTGGGCCATCCGAGCCTCACTTTCCCGTGTCATTGGGGCTTGCGTGTCATTGCGGTGTGCAGCGTTACTGGGGCTTCGCGGCCAGCATGCGCTCGAGAGCGATCCTGGCGTTCTGCTGCACGGCGTCATCAACGGTGATGCGGTTGACAACGCGGCCGGCGACGAGCTCCTCCAGCACCCAGGCCAGGTAGCCGGGGTGGATCCGGTACATGGTGGAGCATGGGCAGATCACGGGGTCGAGGCAGAAGATGGTGTGCTGCGGGTACTGCGCCGCGAGCCTGTTGACCATGTTGATCTCCGTGCCGATGGCGAACACGGTCGGTTCTTCTGCAGCGGCTATTGCCTTCTGGATGAAGTCCGTGGACCCGGCGGAGTCGGCTGCGTCCACCACTTCCATGGGGCATTCGGGGTGGACGATCACGTTGACGCCGGGGAAATCAGCGCGGGCCTTCTCAATCTGCGCCACGCTGAAGCGCTTGTGGACCGAGCAGAAACCGTGCCACAGGATCACACGGGAATCGAGCAGCGCCTGCTCATCATTGCCGCCGAGCTCCTTGCGCGGGTTCCACATGGGCATCTGCTCAAGGGGCACGCCCAGCGCTTTGGCGGTGTTGCGGCCCAGGTGCTGGTCAGGGAAGAACAGCACGCGCTGCCCCCGTTCGAAGGCCCATTCAAGGACCGTCTTGGCGTTGGAGGACGTGCACACGATGCCGCCGTGCTTGCCGCAGAAGGCTTTCAGTGCGGCGGAGGAGTTCATGTAGGTGACAGGAATGACCGGAACCCGGCCGTCGGCGTCGGGTTCGGTGCCGAAGATCTCTTCCAGCTGCTCCCAGCACTCCTCCACTGACTCCTCGTCCGCCATATCGGCCATCGAGCACCCCGCGGCGAGGTTCGGCAGGATGACTGCCTGCTCCGGCTTGGAGAGGGTGTCGGCGGTCTCCGCCATGAAGTGCACGCCGCAGAAGACGATGGCCTCGGCGTCGGGACGGGTGAGGGCGGCGTTGGCCAGCTGGAAGGAATCGCCTACGAAGTCGGCGTACTGCACCACCTCGTCGCGCTGGTAGAAGTGTCCCAGGATGACGGCGCGGTCCCCGAGTGTGGCCTTGGCTGCGCGGATCCGGGCATCGAGCTCGCCATCGCTGGCGAGCTTGTACTCCTCCGGGAGCTGGCCCTGCCGGGGCGTGGACGGAGGGGCGACGTCAGCGCTGGATGCGCCAGGGCCGTACGCGGGCACGCCGGCGAGGGCTTCAGCGAGGTCGTAGTCCCATGGCCCCTTGGCGAGCGCTGAGCTGCACGTGCTGCCGGCGGCGGCGGCGCCTTTCTCGGCCTGCTCGCGCGTAATCAGCTGGATTGCCGTGTTGACGCTGCTCATGGGGTGCTCCTGTTATCTGGGTCGAGGCCGGGGCGGCCGGTGTATCGGTAGAGGCGGGGTGGGCGGTGCTTGCCGCCCTGAAGGTATTCACCGGTTTCCTCGATGTCCGGTGTGGCTTTGATCTGGCGGCGGAAGTTGGCCGGATCCAAGTGAGTGTCCAGGACGGCCTCATAGACCTCCCGGACCTGGGCGAGCGTGAAGTACTCGCCGAGGAAGTGGTACGCGATGGAGCCGTAAGCGAGCTTGTTGCGGAGCCGCCAGAGGGCATAGTCAACAATGGCGTTGTGGTCGAAGGCCAGATCTCCCAGCTTGTCCGCCCGGAACCACCTGACATTTTCGGATTCCGTGGTCAGCGCGGCCTCGGTGGGCTGGACCAGCGCCCAATACACAATCGAAACCACCCGCTGGGTGGGTGAACGGTGGAGGCCGCCGAAGGCGTACAGCTGTTCAAGGTAGCTGGGCGTCAGGCCCGTGGTTTCGCGCAGATTCCGCGAGGCGGCGTCCTGCAGCGATTCAGAGTGGGTGAGCGGTCCGCCGGGAAGCGCCCACAGGCCTTTATACGGCTCGCGGATGCGGCGCACCAGCGGGAGCCACAGCGTGGGGCGGCCGGACGCCTCGCTGGGCCGGAGCGCGAAGATCACGGTGGAGATGGCGAGCGACGGCGGCGCGGTCTGCCGCTCGGCCACGTTGGCTGATGTGGTGTACACGGTATTCACCCGCTTCGCTGCGTCGCCGGGAGGCCTTGACGGCCGTCCCGTTAGTTATAGTCAAAGTGACTAAAACTGATTCTACGGGTGGGAGGGCGCAGAACAAAATGTTTCAGGAGGGGATGCTATTCCGTCGGCTCTGCTGGTGTAGGCCCTGCCGCTACGGACGGGCCTGGGCTGCCACTGCCTCCAGCAAGGGCAGCGTCCTGCCCTGGAAGTGCGTATTGAGTACGATCACCGACGACGAGCGGAGCACGGTCCTGGTCGCGATCATGGCATCGAGCACACGCTGCAGGTCCGAATTGGAGCGCGCGGCAATGCGTGCCATCAGGTCAAAGCCGCCGGAAACTGTGTGGATCTCGATCAGCTCGGGAATACCCGCGAGCGCCTCGACCACCGCATCGTGCCCCAGGTCCTGATTGATGGTGAACGAGCAGAAGGCGACAACAGGAAAGCCAAACCCGGAAGGGTCCGGCTGTGGGACCCACGATCCGATGACGCCGTCCCCGGTCATCCGGTCCAGCCGGGCCTGCACTGTGGCGCGGGCGATTTTCAGCACCCGCGAAGCCTCCAGCACAGAGGATCTCGGGGAATCCGTAAAGAATCGGACAATTTTGGCGTCCAGACCGTCGACTGCCATCACTCTTCCTCGCCATTGGGGAAACAGCACAGCAGTCTGCAAGTCCATCCCCAGTTGCTGTGCACAATGTGCTCCCATGTTCTCACAGCCGGATGCAGTGGCGGCGGACACAAGACGGTAAATTCGTAAGGTCCCAAAAGGACTCGTGATTCCACCGACCCCAAGAAGGTACGCAGGCATGACAATGAAGTCCACGGCAGAGCGTCCGCCAGCAGAACTCGGCCACAGCATGAAACCCAGGCAGCTGACCATGATGGGCCTGGGCAGTGCCATCGGCGCCGGGCTCTTCCTCGGCTCAGGAGCCGGCGTCCAGTCCGCCGGCCCGGCGGTCCTCCTTTCCTACCTCGTGGCCGGAACGCTGATCATCCTGGTCATGTGGGCCCTCGGCGAGATGGCCGCTGCCAACCCCACCAGCGGAGCGTTCTCCGTTTACGCCGAGAAGGCCATGGGCAAGACCGCGGGCGCCACCGTGGGCTGGCTCTGGTGGCTGCAGCTCGTGGTGGTCATCGCGGCGGAAGCCCTCGGTGCGGCGGGGCTGCTGTTCTCGGTCTGGCCGATGGTTCCGGTCTGGGCCCTTGCCCTCACGTTCATGGTGGTGTTTACCGCCATCAACCTCGCGGGCGTGAAGAACTTCGGTGAATTTGAGTTCTGGTTCGCCATCCTCAAAGTCGCCGCCATCGTGGCGTTCCTGGCCATCGGCGCCGCTCTGCTCCTTGGAGTCCTGCCTGGCGTAACCTCCCCTGGCCTGGCCAACATCACCGGCGATTTCGCTCCTGCCGGCCTCGGCGGCATTGCCACCGCCCTGTTTGTGGTGATTTTTGCCTTCGGCGGCACAGAAATCGTCAGCGTCGCCGCCGCAGAGACCGAGAACCCTGAGCGCAGCGTGGCCCAGGCCATCCGCACAGTGGTCTGGCGCATCCTGGTCTTCTACATCGGATCCGTGTTCGTCATCGCCGCGGTGCTGCCGGCCAGCTCCGAGGCACTCGCATCGCCCTTCGCCGGCGTTCTGGACGCCGCCCGCATCCCCGGTGCCGCGACGGCGATAACCCTGGTGGCCGTCGTCGCACTTCTTTCGGCACTCAACGCCAACCTGTACGGCGCTTCCCGCATGGTGTACTCCCTGTCCCAGCGCCGCGAGGCACCCCGCTTCCTGTCGGCACTGAGCGGCGCGAAAGTCCCGATGGTCGCCGTGGGCGTCTCCGTGGCGTTCGGCTTTATCGCCACCGTCCTGGAGCTGCTGTTTCCCGAACGGATCCTGCCTGCGCTGTTCCAGCTGGTCGGTTCGACGTGCCTGGTGGTGTGGGGCTCGGCGCTCGTTACCCAGCTGATCCTGCGCCGCCGGGCGGACCGCGACGGCACTCCCCTGCCCCTGCGGATGAAGGGCTTCCCGGCCCTCACGGTGTTCGGACTGGTGCTGCTGGGGCTCGTCTTCGCCGTGGGCTTCAGCGCCGAGAGCAGCCGCGTTCAACTGGTCAGCACTCTTGTGCTCATTGCAGGCATCGCCGCCGCGTGCCGCCTCGGAGCACGGCTTGCAGTCAGGCCCGCAGCAGGAGAGCCGCAGCCGGGCGTGCCCGCGCAGGATGACCCGGAACAGGGCGAGGCTGCACCGGGCGAGACAGCCCGGCTACCCAAGTAAGTAGCAGCACAGGCCGTTCCCAGCGCTGGGAACGGCCTGAACTGCTACCCAGTTGGGGGCGCAACCGCAGCAACCGCAAGCGGCAGGAATGTGAGAAGGCCGGCCTGACTGCACAAACTGTGCAGCCGGGCCGGCCTTTTGCGGTGCAGTCATGACAGTCTGAGCGGCCTGCTCTTCGCTGATTGCCCAGCACCCGCACGGTGATTAGGGTCACAGGCATGGACACCTTGCCCCTTCCGGATGGCGGCAGCGCTGCCGCCCCGCCCACACCGGACACGCTGCGTGAGCTGTATTCGCTCATGGCTGCGGTCCGCCAGCTCGACGTCGCGGCCGTTGCCTGGCAGCGCCAGGGCATCATTCCCGGCTACGCCCCGGAGCTTGGCCAGGAAGCTGCCCAGGTGGGCAGCGCGTACGCCGTGGACACCTCGCGGGACTTCGTCTTCCCCACGTACCGGGAGACGGGCGTGGCCCGCGCCCTGGGTGTGGACATGGTGAAGTACATGTCCACCCACAAGGCCAGCTGGCACGGCGGGCTTTACGATCCGCAAATATCGCGTCTGGCTCCCATCCAGGCTGTCGTTGCCGGCTCCGTACTGCACGCAGTGGGCTGGGCCCACGGCCAGACGCTGGCCCGCACCGCCGGCGGCAGGCTCGCCGTCGCGATGACCTACTTCGGTGACGGGGCGTCCTCGCAGGGCGACGTCCACGAGGCGATGAACTTTGCAGCAGTGCTGAAGGCGCCCGTTGTGTTCTTCGTCCAGAACAACGGCTGGGCGATCTCGGTTCCCACCGAGCGGCAGGTTGCCGGCGGCTCCGTGGCCGCCCGTGCAGCCGGTTACGGCATTCCCGCGCTGCAGGTGGACGGCAACGACGTCGTCGCCGTCCTCCAGGCCACGCAGCGCGCCTTCGCCCACTGCCGCTCCGGCAACGGCCCCGTACTGATCGAGGCCATGACCTACCGCCGCGGCCCGCACTCCACCTCCGACGACCCCGGGCGCTACCGCTCGCTCAGCGAGGAACGCGACGGCGCCGGAGAGGACCCGCTGGAGCGGCTCCGGCGGCAGTTACTCGCCGACGGCGGTGCCGACGACGGGTTCTTCCCACAGGCACACGCCGCCGCTGTCGCCGAGGCAGACACAGTCCGCGAAGGCCTCGAAGCGCTGGGGCCCCGGCCGGGCAGCGAAATGTTTGATCTGGTCTTCCAGGAACCAACACCCGCGCTGCAGTCCCAAGCTGCCAAGTGGCGCGAGGAGTCAGAACATGTCTAACGCCATTCTTGAGGACGGGGCGGCTAAGACCGGAGTCGGCGTCACCCTGTCCATGCAGCAGGCCCTGAACCGCGCCCTCGACGAGATTCTTGCGGAGAACCCCAAGGCCGTCATTTTCGGCGAGGACTGCGGACAGCTGGGCGGCGTCTTCCGCGTCACCGACGGGCTGCAGGCGAAGCACGGCGCAGACCGGGTGTTCGACACGCCGCTGGCGGAGTCCGGCATCCTGGGTCTGGCGGCCGGCCTCGCCATGGCAGGGTTCCACCCCCTTCCGGAGGTGCAGTTCGACGGCTTCGCCTATCCCGCCATCAACCAGATTGTCTGCCAGATCGCCCGGATGAACTACCGCAGCCGGGGCTCGCTGCCGATGCCCGTGACACTGCGGGTGCCGAGTTTCGGCGGCATCCGCGCCCCTGAACACCACGGCGAAAGCCTCGAAGCCCTCTTCGCGCATGTGCCGGGGCTCAAGGTCGTCTCGCCGTCCACCCCGCACGAGGCGTACCACCTGCTCAAATACGCCGCGGCGCGCCCGGATCCGGTGATCTTCATGGAACCGAAGTCGCGCTACTGGCAGAAGGGCGCCGTCGACCTCAAGACCGCCGACGCCGGCGGCAGCGCCCCCACCGGGGCCAAGGTCATGCGGGAGGGGCGGCACCTCACTCTCGTGGCCTGGGGAGCGATGGTCTTCCGATGCCTGCAGGTGGCCGATCTGGCGGCCGAGGACGGCATCGACGTCGAAGTACTGGATTTGCGCTGGATCAAACCCATCGACGCCGCGGCACTGGTGACGTCCGTGCAAAAGACGCGGCGCGCCGTCGTCGTCCATGAAGCGCCTTTGACGTCCGGGCTTGGAGCCGAAGTGGCACAGCTGATCACGCAGGGCTGCTTCGACACCCTGAAGGCCCCGGTGGAACGCGTGACGGGCTTCGACGTCCCGTACCCGGCAGGGGACCTTGAGGACGAATACATTCCCAACATCGACCGGATTCTTTTCGGCGTCCAGCGAGTATTGGAGTACCGACGTGGCTGAAGTTTCCTTCCCGCTGCCCGACCTCGGGGAAGGCCTCATCGAGGCGACCGTCCTGGAATGGCTGGTCTCCCCCGGCGACCAGGTCGAGCGCAACCAGCCGCTCGTCGAGGTGGAAACCGCGAAATCCGCTGTTGAATTGCCAAGCCCGCAGGCGGGTAAGGTGGTGCGTATCCACGGCGGGCCCGGCGACAAGATCAATGTCGGCGAGCCCCTGATCGTGTTTGAGGTGCCGGACACCACCGCCGGCATCGTGGGCACCGTCCCGAAGGAAGATGCACCAAAGCGCCGGGTCCGCCTGAGCGCCGTACTTGATGAGGACTGACATGATGAGCGGCAGACACACAGGCGAACAGCACTCCCACACCGTGGAGGGCACCGATCCCCAGCTGTATGTCGCGGTGCATGAGCCCAAGACGGACGCCGGCCTGCGGCCGATTCTGCTGATCCACGGTTTCTCGTCCTCAAGCAGGCTGAACTGGGAGGACACCGGCTGGGTCGCCGCGCTCCTGGACGCCGGCCGCCGTGTGATCGCGGTGGATCTGCCGGGCCACGGCCGCAGCGGCGCCCCCGAGGACATGGACTCCTATTCCCCCAGCCGCATCCGCGCCGACCTTCTGCAGCTAGCGTTCGACGCCGGAGCCCGGCCTTTGGAGCCCGGCAACCCTTCCAGCGGGCTTGACGTGATCGGCTATTCCCTCGGTTCCCGGCTCGCCTGGGAATTCGGCGCCACCCAGCCGGAGCTCGTGCACAAGCTGGTTCTGGGCGGGCCGAACATGGCCGACCCGCTGGCCGACTTCGACCTCATTGCCGCCCAGCATTACCTGGCCGACGGCACGCCCATCGCCGATGAATCCACTGCCGGGCTGCTGAGGATGGCCCAGGCCCTGCCGAGCAACAACATCTTCGCGCTGCTGTCCCTCATTGAGGCCATCAAAACCGAGCCCTACGACCCCTCCGAGGCGGTGCCGCACATGCCCATGCTGCTCATAGCCGGCGAAATCGACGAGCGCGCCGCGTCCATGCCGCAGCTCGCCGAACTGGCCGCCAAGGCCGGGTCCACGGCAGAGCAGCTGATCCTGCCGGGGCGGAACCATACCAACGCCGTGACCAGCAGGGCCTTCAAGCAGGCTGCGATCCAGTTCCTCGCGAGCTGAGGGCACAGGCCAGCTGACGGCTCTGGGCAGCTGAGGCGCCCTTTGCCGAATCAGTCCGGTCTCCTCGGCAAACTCTGCGGTCTCCCGACAGGCAGCGGCGGTAGGCTGGAACTGAGGGGGGCGGGAAGACCGGAAGTGGACCAATGGGCATGGTTTTTGAAAACCGGGAGGAGGCCGGCAGGCGCCTGGCCGCGGCACTGCCGCAGTTCCGCAAACAGCCGGATACGGTGCTGCTCGGGCTTGCGCGCGGCGGTATTCCGGTGGCGTCCGCTGCAGCCGAAGTCCTCCATCTTCCCTACGGCACCGTCCTGGTGCGCAAGCTCGGCATCCCCGGCCACGATGAGACGGCTTTCGGAGCCCTGGCGTACGCGGGTGCCATCGCCGCCGATCCGGCTGAAGGTGTCGGATCCTCCCCGCCGGACGCCGATGCCTCGGGACCGGCGGCGTCCCTCCCGGAGGCCCGCAGGATAGTCCGTCTGCTCAACAGGCCGCTGGTCGAGCGGCTCATGGCCAACGGGGCGCGGCAGGAATGGCTCGACCAGGTGGAGCGCCGCGAGCGTGGCGAGCTGCTGCGCCGGGTGGAAGCGTACCCGGGCGCCGGCCTGGAACTGCGCGGCAAGACAGCCCTGCTGGTCGACGACGGCCTCGCCACCGGGGCCACCATGCGCGCAGCCGTCGAGGCAGTCCGCGCAGCCGGCGCCTCGCGGGTGGTGGCGGCCGCGCCCGTGGGGTCCATCGAGGCCGAAAGGTCCCTGTCACGGGTCTGCGACGTCCTGTGCCTGCATCTGCCGGGGAGGTTCCGGGCGGTGGGGAGCTTCTACAGGCATTTCGAGCAGCTGACTGACGACGACGCCATCGGACTGCTGCACGGCGCGCACGCGTAGTCGGCCCCTGCCGGCTCCAAGAGACGGCAGGCCAGGGTGCCAGACCCACGACCGCGGGACCACCACTGCAGGCCCACGACGGCGGGCCCGGGCAGCTGCCCGGGCCCGCATCCTGCGAACTTCAGGTATGTATGAGGGTGTCTGCGCGGGAACTGTCAGTGGTGGCTGATCCCCAGCGGATTACCCCTGGTTTCCTTGGCCAGCAGCACACCCACGGCCGAGATCACGCAGAGGATCATGATGTAGATGCCGATGGATCCGGTCCAGTTGGTGCTCAGCAGCAGCGACTCCGCGATCGTCGCGGCGAAGGCACCACCGAGGATGGCGCCGAACGCGTAGCCGATGGAGATGCCCGAGTAGCGCACGTTGGCGGGGAACATCTCGGCGTACATGGCGGACATCGGCCCGTAGGACAGGCCCAGGCCCACCGTCAGGACGAACAGCGCGATGCCGTACAGCAGGATGTCCTTGGTGTCGATGAGGGCGAACATCGGAATCATCCACGCGAAGACGATGCCGTACCCAATAAGGAAGGTCTTGACGCGTCCGATCTTGTCGGACAGCCAGCCGCCGACCAGCGTGAAAATCAGCCAGCCGAAGGATGCGAGGGTGGTGGCCAGCAGCACCGGCGGGGCAGGCATTTTCAGGACCCTGGTGGCATAAGAGATGAAGAAGGCGATCAGCAGGTAGCCGGCCGCGTTGTTGCCGATGAAGATCATGGTGGAGTACAGGACCGGCTTCTTGTGGTGGCGGATCAGCTCGCCCAGCGGCGCCTTGCTCTCCGCCTTCCGTGCGGCCATCTCCTTGAACACGGGGCTTTCAGCCACGGCCCGGCGGATCAGGTACCCGACGACAACCAGCACGATGGACAGCAGGAACGGCACACGCCAGCCCCAGGCAGCGAAGTCTTCCCGCGACATGCTCGAGTTGAGGAAGAACAGCAGGCCGGTGGCGAGGATCATGCCGACGGGAACGCCGATCTGCGGGTAGGCGCCGAACACTCCGCGCTTGCTCCTCGGGGCGTGCTCCACGGCCATCAGCGCCGCGCCGCCCCACTCCCCGCCGGCCGAGAAGCCCTGGACGATGCGGAGGGTGATCAGCAGGACCGGGGCCCAGAAACCGATTTGGGCATAGGTGGGAAGCATGCCGATGAGGGCCGTGGCGGCACCCATCATGATGAGGGTGAAGACCAGCATGGCCTTGCGTCCCAGCCGGTCGCCGAGGTGGCCGGCGATCACGGCGCCGAGCGGGCGGAACAGGAAGCTGATCCCGATCAGGGCGAACGAAAGAATCTGCGCCAGGCCGGGATTCGAGGCCTGCAGCGGCGTGAGGAACAGCGGTGACAGCAGCGTTCCTGTGAGCTGGGCAAAGATGAAGAAGTCGTACCACTCGATGGTGGTGCCGACCAGCGTCCCGGCGAGGACTTTCCGTTCCTCGCGTTTGGTGCTGGGACCCGCCTCTGAATCGACGGTGGAAGTTGGCGACATTGAAACTCCGTAGCTGGGCAGGCGAAGTGCCTGGTTGGGTGCCTGGCATTGCTTTCTGACCTTGAGTCCCGATCATCATTTACTGATCGAACGGTCAGTTAGGTACGAGGATACTATGGATATGTGACAAAGCACACTTAATTTCCCGGAAACCCCGCAGGACCCTCCGAAGCCTCAGTCCTGTCGGTGCAGGAGCTCCCGGAGCCTGGCCCTCACCGGCTCCCGGTCGTAGGTGTTGACGAGTGCTCCTGCCATCCTCACGGGGTCCCCGAAGAAGAAGTATTCGTAGAGGGACTGGCGCCCCGAGAAACCCGAAATGGACGCGTCAAAGGCCAGCTTGAAGAGCCGCACGCGTTCCGGGCCGGTGAGGGTCTTGCCCTGCAGGTAGAGGTCGATGTCCGCCCTCGCCTCGCTGTTGACGTCCGCTTCACCAGGAAGGGCCATAAGGCCGGAGGCCGAGAACTTCCGGATAATCTGCGGGAAGCGTTGCGCGATCTTGGGGTACCAGTTCCGGGCAGCGTTTAGGGTGGTCCACTTGGGCAGCAGGACACCGGCCTCGTTGGGTGCGGCGTCAGCCTCGGACGCGCGGATTAGCGCCTTGCCGATTTCGACGTCGATAATGAGTTCCGCGATGTCCTCCTGGATGTGCTGGAACCCGTCGATGCCGATCGAATCGGCCAGTTCGGAAGCCAGCCCAAGGAAGAACTCGCTCTTGGCGATCGTCCGGGTGACCACTTGGTGGGTCATGAGCGCACCGGCGCCGGTCTCGGTATAGAAGGCGTTGCAGAGCTGCGGGTTGCCGAGCATGAAGATACGCTCGTTCGGAACGAAGACGTCGTCGAAAATGGCTACGGCATCCATTTCCTCATAGCGCGACGCCAGCGGCTCGTCGTGGGTGCTTCCGCCGTTGTAGAGGGACGTTCGGCACAGGTACCGCAGCCCCGGGGTGTCGTTCGGAATGGCGAAGGCATAGGAGTAGGGAGCGTCTTCCGGGCCGCCGCGCAGCACGGTGGACGGGAAGACCAGGAGCTCGTCCGCGATAGGCGCGATGGTGGCGAGCATGCGGGCGCCGCGGACCACAATGCCGTCGCTCCGCTCGTCCACGACGTGCGCGGACAGCTGGCCCCCGAGCTGCTCGGAACCGGACACGGACCGGTTGACCTGAGGCGGGATCAGCGTATGGGTGGCGAGCGTGTCATTTTCCCGCGCCCATTCATAGTAGTTGCGGATGTTGTCCGCAAATTTGGGATCCGCCTGGGCGAACCATGTCTCCGCGGTGCCCAGTGCAGTGAGGGCGGAGTTCATGTAGTCCCCGGTGCGTCCCAGGAACCCGTTGGAGGCTTCGGCCCAGGTTGAGATCGCCGCCCTCCGGCGCCGCAGGTCTTCTTCGGTCCGGGGTACCAGGAAGGACGCGTTCACCAGGTCTCCGGTCGATGGTGATTGGTACGTCAGCGCCTGCTGGTGCCTCTTGTCATGCTGCATGTCGAACAGCTTCGCGTAGGTCGCCGCCACATTGCGGAAGGCGGGGTGCTCGGCAACCTTCTCCCTGACCACCTCCCCTTCGATCACGACATGCGTCCTCATGCCGTTGAGCTTGTCCAGGTAGTGCTGGCCGGTACGGATTCCCATTGTTCTCTCCAGTCATCGTTGAACTGCAGGTGATTATGCGGTGGCCTGTGAGGCGTTCCTAGAGAAGGTCTTCCATGCCGAGCTGGCTCTCCGGAATGGTGGTGAAGGCACTGTTGGCGAAGGCCAGGGCGTCTCCGCTGCGGTAGTTGAAGTCGATAACCTCACCGAGATACAGGGTGTGGTCACCGCCGTCGTATGCCGCCCAGGGCTTGCACTCAAACCAGGCCAGGACGTTCGAGAGGCGCGGCGCCGTCGCGCTTTCCACCCACAGGGGTTCGGAGCCGGGGCGGCCGGCAAAGTGCACGGCCAGCTGGCGCTGTTCTGCGCCCAGGATGTTCACGGTGAAGGGACGGCCGGCGAGCTCATCATGCGCCCTGGTGTTGCGGGCGATGCTGACCAGTACCAGAGGCGGCTCCAGGGAGACCGAGGTAAAGGAGTTGACGGTGATCCCGTGGCGCTTGGTTGCGCCGTCGAAGGTGACGATGGCGACGCCGGTGGCGAACCTGCCAAGGCTTCCGCGGAACCTGTGCGCCCGGGGGACCGAGGTCCTGCCGGGGACGACCGCAGGCGCCTCTGGCTTCGCTGTCATCGCCGGTCCCCTTCCGTCACGGCGCCCTTTTCGGGTGTGCGTACTGACCTGCAGGAGGAGGATATTCTATAGTTGAACTTAGAATTCCTATATGGAACGCTAGCTGAATGTAGTGCCGGGCACAAGGCCCCGGACGAACCGGCACCTTCTCCCGCCTAGGATGGACACCATGAACCCAATTGGCAGCGCCGGAGCACAGGTGGCCCCCGCCCAGGCCTCCCCGTCGCAGACTCTTTCCAGGGGCATCCGCGCCTTGGAAATCATGGCAGAGTCCGAGAACCCCCTCACGATCGCTGAGCTGGCCGATGCCATGGGTGTCCACCGCTCCGTCGCCTACAGGATCCTCCGGACACTGGAGGACCACTCCCTGCTGGTCAGGGACGATGCCGGGCGCGTTCAGCCGGGGCCGGGCCTGGCCGTGCTCGCGAGGGGCGTTTCCCGCAACCTGCAGACGGCTGCCCTGCCTGAACTCACCCAGCTCGCCAATTCCCTCAACATGACCGCCTTTATCGCCGTCTGGGACCATCAGGACTGCGTCACCCTCGTCACGGTGGAGCCCCGCCACTCGGCGCCGATGGTGGTACAGCACCCCGGCTCACGCCACCCCATCAGCAGCGGCGCTCCGGGCATCGCCATCCAGTCGGCACTCTCGGAAGAGGACTGGAACCGGCTGGCCCCAACGGTGCCGTACCGGCCCGAGGCCGCCGAGGCCCGCAAACGGGGTTTCGCGGCCAGCCATGACGAAGTCATCGCGGGCGTTTCCTCGCTGGCAGCCCCGGTCCGGGTGCCGGGCGGGCGGCCGGCCGCCGTCGCCGTCGTCTATATCCGCTCGTCCCAGGATCCGTCCGACATCGCCGCGGCGCTGACGCGAAGCGCGGCGCGGATTGAGTCGCAGCTGGCCTGACGCTCCCCCGCCGCTGGCCAAGGAAGAAAGGACGGCGCGCGGCAGGCACGGGCTCAGGGCGCCGGAGTGCAGGCCACCAGTTGTTGCTTCCGCCGGCTGGAGCGGATGACGACGGCGGCGGCCAGGCCGAGTACGAACAGCGCCACTGCGGCGGCTATCGCCACGATGAACGCCGCCGTGTACCCCTGGCCTTGGGCCAGCTGGCCGGCTATCGATGATCCTGCGGCCGTGCCGGCCACGATCCCGCCGGCCAACGCCGTCATGACGGTGCTGAGACGGCCGGCAGGTGCCACCATCCCGCCGACCGCAAAGGCGGTCACCATGACCGGGCCCACCGGGAGACCGAGGAGCAGCAAGGTCAGCACCATAGACTCCACCGTCTCGGGCAGGAGCAGCAGTGCGGACAGCCCTGCCATGGCCGCGGCGCACGCCAGCCACCGGGCAGCGGCCGTGAACTGTGCCGGCCAATATGCCACGGAAAAGGCCGCGGCTGCGGAACTGAGGCCCATCACGGAATAGAGCAGCCCGGCCGCCTCCGGCGCCGCGTAGGTGGCGGAGAAGGAAATCAGGGCCGTCTGCGTGGAGCCGAAGAAGGTGCCCATGCAGACCATCGCCAGCACCGGGACGGCGACGGCGGCCGAGGCGGCAATCCGCCGCCGGGCGGGTACGGCGGCAGCCGTTGATCCTCGTTGCGCCGGGCTCTTCGCGGCGGCTCTGTGGTGCCTACCGCTCCGCTGTTTGCCGCTTCGGGGAACCGCACGATGCGTCGGGTGTACCGCGAAAGCAGGCACGAGTGTGAGGGTGAGTGCCGCGGCAAGGGCCAGCGGCAGCCACGGTGCCACGAAACTGGCCAGCAGGCCAACGAGGGCCGGACCCAGCACGAACGTGAGTTCGTCTGCGGTGCTTTCATAGGAGAGCGCCGTGTCCAGGTCCGTGCCGGTGTTTTGTCCTGTGCTGCTGTCCTGTCCGGCGCTGCTGCCGTGTCCGGCCCCCGAGGTCAGCGCCATCCACCGCACGCGCGCGAGGGGGCCGACTTGGGGACAGCTGACGCCTGCGAGGAAGGCCGCGGCAAGGACGGGGGCTGCTGCGGCGAATCCTTCATCCGCGGCGGCGGCGAAGCTACCGCTGCTTGGGAGGGAGTAGGCCAGGGCAATCAGGGCGAGGACCGCGGCCGCATTCAGCAGGGCGGAAACCAGCAGGATTCCCCGCTGGCCCCGGCGGTCCGCCAGAGCACCCAGGACAGGTGCACCGAGGGCAGACCCGATCCCCACCGCCCCGGCTGCTGTTCCGCCGATCGCATATGAGCCACTCACGGAGGTCACAAGCGTCAGGGTTCCGACGGTCAGCATGGCAAGAGGCAGGCGTGCGAACAGACCAAGGGGAATGAAGGTGCTGCCGGCCAGCTGCGGCAGCCGCGCGAACCGTGAGGTGGAGGGGGCAGGCGGTTGTGAAGTGGTGGTCATGAATCCGGGCTCGTTCAGTTCTGCGCATCGTCCCTCCTCCCGACGCGCCCGACCCGGTAACGCTCCGATTGTACTGGAATGGCCTGTTTGTCCTGAAAGTCGCCCGGCTGAGATGTGCGGGTCAGGCCGCCGGCACCGCGTCCGAAATATGCAGGGTGGAGCCGTTGCGTCCCTTGACGACCTGGAGCTGGGCAGCGATGCGCTGCTTCATCTCCCCTACGTGGCTGACCAGGCCCACAACCCGGCCGCCGTCGCGCAGTCCCTCGAGTGCATCCATGACCTGTTCCAGGGCCTGTTCGTCGAGGCTCCCGAATCCTTCGTCAACGAACAGCGTCTCAATGTCCACGCCCCCGGCCTCCTGCTGAACGACGTCCGCCAGCCCCAGGGCGAGCGACAGCGACGCCATGAATGACTCCCCTCCCGAGAGGGTGGAGGTATCACGCCGCTGGCCGGTCCACTCATCCACGACTTCGAGGCCGAGCCCGGATTTTGCTCCCCGTGCAGCTTTCGCGTCCGTGTGCTGCAGGGTGTACCTTCCCTCGCTCATCGCGACGAGCCTCTCAGAGGCGGCAATAGCAACCTGCTCCAGCCGGGCAGCCAGCACATAGCTGTTGAGACTCATGCGGTAGCTGTTGTCGCCGCCGCCCCGGGCAGACTCCGCGAGGGCCGTCAGGAGTTCTCCCCGTTCCCGGGCGGAACGCCCCGTCTCCGCCAGTTCAGCGTACTGAACCCGCAGTCGTCCAAGGGCCTTGCACTTCTGGGCTGCCATGGCGGCCGCAAGCGCCGTGTCCCTCGACTGCTGCGTTGCCTGCTCGGCTTCAGCCTTCAGGCGTTCCACTTCCCCGGCCACAGGGGCGGCGCCGGCTTCCTGCTCCTTTTGCGCCAGGATGAGCTCTTCACTCGCGAACAGCTCCTCGATCCTGGCCTGTTCGTCTCTTCCGGCCTGAACCGCCGCTTCCAGACGTGCAGCATCGCCGGCGGCCAGCATTGCCGCGCCCGCTGCGGCAGCCGACTCGAAGCCGGCCTCCGGAAGGGCGAGCTCCAGCCGGGACCGTGCTTCGTCCAGGCGCCCCTGCGCGACGTCGACGGCGGAGCGGGCAGCGGCTGCCCTCTCCAGGATCGCGATGGTCTTGGTGATGGCGGTGCAGCGCTGGCCCAGGCTGGGATATCCAGCGCGCAGGGCGGCAAGAGCAGATTCCAGGGCGGTGGACTGCTCGTCCAGTTCAGCCACCGTGGATTCCAGCTGGGCTATGCGTGAGAGGCATTCGGTCCGTGCCTGCTCACCGGCGGTGACGCGGTCTTCCAGGTCCTCCTGCCGTGCTTTGGCCTCGGCCAGTTGCACCTGCGCCGTTTCCGCCGCTTCGGCAGCTTCTCTCGCCAGCCTGGCTGCTTCTTTCGCCTCGGCAGGATCCGTGTCCCCGTCCTGCCCCGCCAACACTGCAAGCTCCTGCCGGATTCCGGCCAGCTCCTCGTCCCTTGCGGACAGGGCGATCTCTGCGGCGTCGCAGACTTCCTTGGCCCTTTCCTCCTGCTCGGCCAGGCTCAGGACCGATCCGGCCACGGGCACCGGCGCCGGATGCTCCGTGCCGCCGCATACGGGGCATGGTTCCCCGGCCTGCAGACGGGCGGCCAGTTCCGCCGCCGCATTCGCCAGGCGCTGTTCCCGCACATCGAGCCACCGCTGCCGGGACTCGAGGTGTGTTTCCTTAGCCTCGACCTGCCGTTCTGTTGCCGCCGCGCATCTCTCTGCGGTGGCACCGTAGCGCCTCACGACATCCACGAGCTCTTCGGCCGCCAGCGCCTCCTTCGTGCGGAGCACTGCCTCTCCTGCCAGCTGTTCCAGCGGCAGCATCCCCTCCCGAAGCCGGTCCCTTTCTGAACGGAGGGCTACGAGGGTTTCGGCGAGGTCCTGATTGGAGCCCAGCAGCTCCTGGCGCTCCGCCGTGAGGGCGGACTTCCGGGCCAGCAGTGCCGTCAGCCTGTCCTCGTCAGCCACGCGCTCCTTCACTACGGCCAGCACGGAGTGAAGCCGTCCGAGCTCGGCGTCGATGGTGATGTGCGCGGGGTCCTGGTGCGCCAGTTCCGCGTCCGTTCGGGCAAACGCAAGAAAGTCACAGTTGGCGCGCGTCAGTGCTGCGGCTGACCGTTCCAAGGCGGTTTCCGCAGCATCGAGGGCCTGCAACTGTCCGCTGAGCGTTGAGGCGTTCCGGTGAAGGGCGAGCCGGTCAGCTTCCCGTTTCAATACAGGAGCGGCTTCGCTGGCCGCTGCTTTCCTGCCCAGGGCGGCGGCGAGCTTCTGGTGCCGCGCCTCGCGTGCGATTTCCGCGTCAAGCCGGGCGGTATGCTCGTGGCATACAGCCTCGCAGGATTCAGCCTCCGCTCCCAGCTCGGCGGCACGAAGCGAGGCGGAGCTCTCCAGCCAGGCCAGCATCTCCGTGTCATGGCCTGGCCCGGGCACGGCTGCCAGGTCCAGCCCCAAGGCCTCGCCTTCACTGCGGGCCCTCTCCACCAGCATGGCGAGCTGGCTGTTGAGCCCGCCGATCTCCTTGGCCGCTTCAGCGGCTCTGACCGCAAGTTCACGTTCAACGGCCTCAAACCGTTCCGTGCCGAAGAGCTTCTGCAAAAGATCCAGCCGGTCCGATGCCTTGGACCTAAGAAAGGCCGCGAAATCACCCTGCGGGAGCATCACGACGCGGGTGAACTGTTCCCTGTCCATACCGAGCAGAGCTGCGATCTCACCCCCGGCCTCGTCATTCCGGCCGGACTTCTCGACCCACTCCCCACCGACCCGCTCCCGCAGGAGTGTCTTGGCTTTTTGCGTGGTGAAGCCGTTCCGTCCACGGGCGCTCGGCTTGTCCCACGCCGGAAAGCGCGAGACCTCGAAGCGCCGGCCACGGGCGGTGAACTCGCACGTAACGCTGGGTTCTGTGGCTGCCGCGGCATGGTCACTGCGCAGCCTCTTGCCGTCTTGGCGGGCACCGGGGACTGAGCCGTACAGCGCATAGCAAATGGCATCCAGCACGCTGGTCTTGCCGGCGCCAGTGGCTCCGTTGAGAAGAAACAACCCGTGCGCGCTGAGCCTGTCAAAGTCGATTTTTTCCGTACCGGCAAAGGGGCCGAAGGCGCAGATCTCCAGCCGATGGATCCTCACAGCGACACTCCCTGCAGTCGGACGGTTTCCAAGGCTTCGGCAAGGACAGCCTTCTCGGCTTCGTTCGCCTCCCGGCCGCGGACATGCTCGAGAAATCCGCAGCAGACCGAGAGGTCATCCTCCGCCTCCGCGAGCCTGCTGCTGTAGCTGACCTTTACGGACGGCGCCGCGCCCTGGGGATCAAAGCCCAGCACGAGGGTGTCCGGGAATCTAGCCCGCAGCCGCTCCATTGCCTGGGCGGGCCGCTGCGGATCCGTCAGGATCACCTGGCAGTACGCTTCCTCCGCCCACGAATGCTCGGCGGACTCGAGCAGTTCGTCGATAGTTCCCCGAAGGACGGCCAGTTTCCTTGGCGCGTCCCACTGCACCGGCTCCACCCTGGTCACGCCGGACTCATCGACGTCGATGATCCAGCCGCCTTTTTGATGCTTTGCCTCAGAGAAGGAATAGGCAAGCGGGGAGCCGGAATACCTCACCGCGGGAGACAGCGTCTGGCGGCCGTGAAGGTGACCCAGGGCGGTGTAGCTGAAGCCAGCGAACAGATCCAGCGGAACGGCTCCGACTCCTCCGATGCTGAGGTCCCTCTCGCTGTCCGAGCTGATACCACCGCTGGCGAACGTATGTGCCAGCACCACGGAGTGGACAGTCCGCGAGGCGCTGCGTCTGGCCAGGTCCTCCCGGATGCGGTTCGTTGCGGCGCGCGTGACGTCGAAGTGGCTGGCCGAATCCACGCCCAGCTGGTCGGCGACGAGACGCGGTTCGAGCCACGGGATGCCGTAGATGGCCAGGGCGGGGCGACGGTCATCCCCGCCGTCGCCGTCAGTGGCGCCCAGCGGAATCATGAGCGGCGTGTCCAGTTCCGCGAGACGGGTGCGCAGATGCACCCCGCCGCGCTCCAGGAGCCGCGAGGCAAAGCCGAGCCTGATGGCGGAGTCATGGTTTCCACTGGTGAGCACCACCCGGGCGCCGGCCCCCGTCAGCCGGACAAGTGCCTCGTCCAAAAGGCCCACGACGTCAACTCCCGGCAGGGCACGATCATACACATCGCCCGCAATGAGGACCACGTCGACGGACAATTCCTTGACCCGTGCGACCAGCTGGTCGACGAAAGCGCGCTGGGCATCAAGCATGCCAACGCCGTGGAAGGACCGGCCAAGATGCCAATCGGAAGTGTGGAGTAACCGCATGTTTTTAAGCTATCCGTAGGGACTGACAGTTTTAGCGAACGTGCCCGGGCGCGTCCGAAGCCGGCACAGGCCTGGCAGCTCCGTACGTGGCGGCCGCGGTGCTGGTCCAGCCGATCTGCCAAAGCTATGCCTGCCGAAGTGCGGTCAGGCAGCTACTTGTCGCCGGAGCCGTCGAAGAAGTCGCGGGCCTCGTCACCGGGAACAGCCGGCCGCGTTTTGGCAGCTGCATGACTGCCGCTGGCGTCACTGTCCGGGCCGTCGCTGCCGCCCTTAACGTGATCGTCGTCGCTGCCGCCGGCATTGGCGTCGCTGCCTCCCTTAATGTGGTTGGCGTCGCTGCCGCCGTCATCGTCGAGGCCGCCGCGGTCGGAGCCCCCGGCCGGACTCACACCGGCCGCATTTCCGGCCGCCACCTCGCCGTCGCCGACGGCGGAGGCGGCACGGAATACGAGGCCGGCGATGGCCGCACCCACCAGCGGAGCCACCCAGAACAGCCACAGCTGCCCCACCGACCAGCTGTTGCTGAACAGGGCCGAGGCGGTGGCACGGGCAGGGTTGTACGGGGCGTTGCCGATGGCTTGGCCGAACTGGAGCAGCACAGCAAGTGACAGGCCGACCGCGAACGGTGCCGCTGCAGCGTGAACATTGCCGCGGGCCGTGGCGCCGAGGAAGACGGCGACCAGCAGGGCAGCGCCGAGGACTTCGGCGAGGAGGACTCCGGCCATCGACGTCTGAACGACGGAGTGTTCGCCAAAGCCCGCCGTGACAGTATCAAAGGCTGCCTTGGTGTCAGGGATGCTGGGTACAGTGCGAAGGATGCCGTACAGCGCCAGGGCACCGGCAGCGGCACCTGCCAGCTGCGCGACGACGTAAGCCGCGGCGTAGCCCGTCCTCAGGCGCCCGGCGACAAGATGGCCCAGGGTGATGGCGGGGTTGAAATGGCCCCCGGAAACGTGGGCGAAGGCCAGCATCGAGGCGGTCACCGCCAGTCCCCCGGCGAGCGCTGCCGGCAGCGGGTTGGACTGCGGAAGAGTGAACAGCGGAACGCCCAGGCCTGCGACGACCAGGAACAAAGTGCCAAACGCTTCTGCCGCGAGCCGGGAAACCATCCCGTGCCGGAAGCCGGCGTCAGCCCGGTAAGGTTCGGCGGTGGACGGGGACACTGGCACTCGGGCAGTCATGATGGGACAATCCTTTGTTTGACGGGCCGGCCTCTGGCGGGTGAGCCGGCCCATGTTTCGCGACGCGCCGTTCGTGGGCTTAAGGTGGCGGGCCGGGAACACCTGCACGTGCCGGGGTCGGCCTCTGCATACTGTCAGTGGAATCTGGACGCTTGCTGAATTCGAGCTTAGCCTCTATGCGCATCCCGTTCCGTGAGCCGTTACGGTGACAACAGGCGCTGCCCCGGGGCGGAAAGGCGGCGTTCCGCTGGGAAGAGCCATTAGGCCGGTGAGGAAGAACACTGCTCCGGTGAGGAAAAACACACAGCACTGCGGCGTCTGACCCTCGCGATACCGCCGCCCCGCCGGACGGGTAAATTTACGTGCATGAGCAATTCTCCCGTAGTGCCCGCGGCCGTGCCGAGCCCTAAGTCCCGCATCCACGGTTGCCTGTTGGGCGGCGCTCTCGGCGATTCCCTCGGCTACGCCGTCGAGTTCGATTCCATCACCGCCATCCGTGACCGTTTCGGCGCTGCCGGCCTCCGTGACTTCGCAGCGCTCGACGGCGGTACCCACTTTTCAGATGACACCCAGATGACGCTATACACGGTGGACGGACTCGTGGAAGCACTCGAGTGGGCCAACGCGGGCGTAGGGGCCGACGCCAACGCCTGCCTTTGGCTGGCCTACCTGCGCTGGCTCGAGACCCAGGGCATTACAGTCCCGGATCCGGCGCCCAGACCCCAGGCGCGCTGGATAGACCGGCAGCCCGTGCTCCGGCACCGCCGCTCCCCCGGCAAAGCCTGCCTCAGCGGGCTCGCCACCGGTGAGATGGGAACGGTGTACCGCCCCGTCAATCCGGACTCCAAGGGCTGCGGAACCGTGATGCGGTCGGCCCCGTTCGGACTGATACCCCACATCCCTGCCGAGGCGGTCTACAAGCTGAGCGCAGACGCCGCTGCCCTGACCCACGGGCACCCTTCGGCACGACAGAGCGCAGCGATCTTCAGCCTCCTGATCCACACCCTGGTGCAGGGCGGGACGCTGCAGGCGGCCGCCCGCACGGCCGCCGAACACGTCCGGTCCGATCCCGAGGCAGTGCCGGAGCTCCAGGAGCGTCTCGACGCCGCCCTCCGCTTGGCGGGAGCAACTCCTGCGAACGGGAGTGCTGTGGACAAGAATGCTGCGGACTGGGCTGCTGCACCGGGACCGGCTGCCCTGCTTAGCCCTGAAGATCTGGTCCGTGAACTGGGTGAGGGCTGGGTCGCTGAGGAGGCGCTCGCCGTCGGGCTTTACGCGGTTCTTGCGACAGCAAAAGGGGACCACGGACCGCTGCCGCCGGTGGAGCATTTCAAAGCGGCCGTCGCCGTGGCGGTCAACCACAGCGGAGACAGCGACTCCACCGGCTCCATCGCCGGCAATATCCTCGGCGCCTACTACGGCGAAGCCTGCCTGCCGGCGGACTGGCTCGAAGCCCTGGAAGCGCCTGAGGTGATCCGCGGCATGGCGGACCAGCTGGTGTCCGTTACAACTGCCTAAGGGAAATGTTGTTGCAGGCCTCGCAGACGTCCTCCGGGATCATGCCCCGGCGCTGCAGGAAGCCGAAAATAGTGCAGCCAAGGCAGAAGCCGGCGAAGGCTTCCAGGGACGCTGCCGCCACCAGCACGGCCAGCAGTCCCCATGCTGCCGTGGCCAGGCCGGCGAAGAACAGCACGGCCGCCGCAGTCGAGACCGCGGCTCCGATCCCCTGGGCGAACCGCTTGGGCGGTCCGGGGACGAGTTTGGCCCGGCCGAGGCGGGGGGCCAGAACCTTCACCGAGAGCAGAGCCAGCGGGGAGATCCTGGGGCCGAAAAGCACCCGGAGCCAGAAACCTGCAGCGATCACCGCCAGGCCTAGGCCGGAGTCGGCCAGGAACGTCGCTGCGGCGAGCAGCACTACGAGGCCGGCCGTGAGCCGGGCAGCGTATTCGTTCACGGGATTCGGAAAGGCGAACACTGCGCGCCAGTCGATCCCGCGCTGTTGCGTCGATGCGGGCAGGGGTGACTCGTGCGGGCTGCTCATGCAGCAAGGCTAGGAGTGCAGGACCGCCGCTGGGAAGCTTTGTTTCCCCGGATGAAGTCCGCCGGAGGCCGTCCCGCCGATCATCTGCAGGAATTCGCCTTCGGAAAGGACTTCGATCGACTGGCCCCGCTCGTGCAGCTCAAGCACCCGCTTGGCCTTGCCCGTCAGGCGGCCGGACCGCAGGTCGCGGGCGTCGAACCCGTCACCCACCACGAGCACGCTGGTCCGGGCCGTGACGCGGCTTTCCGGACGTGCTCCCATCTCAGCGGAACGGATCTTTGCCTCCGGGCGCGGAATACCCAGCTGGCCGGTGAATACCACGGTCTGCCCGTACAGGGGATGTCCCGGCTCGGCGTCCAGGCTGGGTGCGGGGTTCTCCCCCTCCTCCGGCCATCCGCTTCGAAAGGGCTGTGCAATGCGGGTCCCGCCAACGGCGGCCAGGGCAGTGAGGGTTGGCTTGGACATTTCATCGCGGGCCGGATGAAACGCCTGCTGACGGGGTATCGCCAGCCCCAGCGAAAGGTACAGCTCCGCGATGCTGTTGGCCCGGTTGCGGGCGGCGATGTCGATCAGAATGCCGGCACAGGCCCGCGCGTCCTCGGCGGCGTCGTGGTGGTTGACCAGGGGCACGCCGGCCTCTTCAGCGGCAAAGGGCAGCGAGTTGGAGACCAGCGAGTAGCAGCGCCGGGACAGCATCACAGTGCAGACATAGTCGTAGGCGGGCCCGGGAAGGCCCGAGACCTCCAGTCCTGAACGGATGACACCCAAGTCGAAAGCGGCATTGTGCGCCGCCAGAATGTCGTCGCCAATGAAGGCGCCGATCTCGGGGAACAGTTCCCCGAAGCGGGGCCGGGCCGCCACGTGCTCCGCGCGGATGCCGTGGATCCGCACGTTGTGATAGTCGAACGTGTCGTGGTTTTCCGGCGGGCGCATGAGCCACGATGCCTCCTCGACGATCGCACCCCCGCGGACCTTGGTGAGGCCAACGGAGCACGGTGACCCGCGAAATCCGTTGGCGGTCTCGAAGTCGATCGCCGTAAAGTCCAAACCCACGGGGTCAACTGTAGCGCCGCAGGAGCGGCGGGACGTTCAAGTACCCTTGAGTGGTGAACCTTAATGCCATCAGCGACTTTGCCGTGCCCATGTTGGGAGGAGCCGGACCGGTCCAGCCGCAGCTGGCCTCGTTCCTTCCCGACTGGCTTAACCCCCAGGTATTCCTCGCGGATCCCGCCCTTGCACCGTGGGTGGTGCTGCTGGTCTGCGGGATCATCTTCGCCGAGACCGGTCTGCTGGTCGGGTTCTTCCTTCCCGGTGACTCCCTGCTGTTCACCGCCGGCCTGCTGGTCGCAACCGACACCATTAAGTTCAACATCTGGCTCTTCGCAGCGCTCATCATCGTGGCGGCAATCATCGGAAACCAGACGGGCTATCTCATTGGTTCCAAGGCCGGTCCGGCAATTTTCAACAAGCCGGACTCCAGGCTGTTCAAGCACGAGAACGTGGAAAGCGCCCACAAATTCTTCGAAAAGCACGGCGGCAAGGCCCTGATTCTGGCCCGCTTCGTTCCCATCATCCGGACCTTTGTTCCGGTCATCGTGGGCGTCGCGCAGATGGACAAGCGGAAGTTCTTCCTCTTCAACGTCATCGGTGCGCTCCTATGGGGTGGCGGCGTGACGCTCCTCGGCTACCTGCTGGGCGACCGGGTTCCGTGGGTCCGCGACAACCTGGACATCATCTTCATCGTGATCGTGCTGCTGTCGGTCATTCCGATTTTCATCGAAGTGGCGCGCGGATTCGTGGCCAAGCGCCAGGCCGCCAAGTACGGGACCGACGTGGTGGAGGAGTTCATCGAGGAGCACGAGCCCGAAGAGGAACGCAAGACTCCGTAGCGCCCATTCCCGGCCAAGAGCCTCGAAGTGCGCACAAGAACGCGCCCCACATGCGTGGGGCGCCTTCTTGTTTAGCGCAGGCCCATGGCGTGATCCCCCAACGTTGACGTTGATGCAGAGGACGAAGGCCTCCGGCATCGATTTGGGTTACCAGACTCAGACCAAGGTCCTCCGGAGTGGATACCGACGACTTCGGGAACTGGCAGAGACGCCTCCGTGATGGGCTGCCCATTGCAGTGAAAACGCACCAGTCTTCCTCTTCTGCCCTAAACACGCCGCCTCGATGGGGAGCTTACATCCGAGCGAATTTGGCCTTCACCATCAGGTAAAGGCCGTAGCAGATGAGCCCGGCGCCGACAGCCGTCAGCATGTAAACCCCGTACGGCTGCTCGCGCAGCGCCTTCAGCCCGCCATCCAGGCCGGTGGACTCCTGGGGGCGTGCATTGACGGTGGCTAAGATGAACAGCAAGCCCACCAGAAACAGTGCGACACCCTCTGCTATGTAGCCGACCATGCCCAAGCCGGTCACGACGGACCGTGCGGTGCCCGAGGGCGGCAGGCTCAGATCCTTCTTGAACGATCCTTTGAGTCCGAGGACCACGAAGACAAGGCCGGCACCGGCGATTGCGGCTCCGATGATGATCAGCAGGAACGCACCCCCGGGTGCTTTGATGATCGAGACTGTGAAGTCGCTGGTCGTTTTTCCGCCGGTCTGGCTGTTTCCGCTAGCAGAGGCAGCGAACGTCAGCGCGATGACTGCGAACACCACAGCCTTGCCGGCTGCGGACAGCTTCTTTGCCACCTTCTTCTTGGCCTCCAAGTGACCGTAGTCGAACACGGCGTTACTGGTTTGCCAGAGAGCCAGAGCCACGCAGGCGGCAAAGCCGGCCCACAGCAGCAGCAGCCCCTCGGGCTGGCGGGCGAGCTGGGCGACCGCACCGGCCTGATCCGCCGGCCCGGCCGGTCCTGCCTTGACCAATGCCAGCTGGATGGCGACGGACCCGATCAGAAGGTGCAGCAGGCCGCTGACGGCAAAACCTGCCCTGGCCGCAATCACGAAAGCCCTGGAGTTCGATGCATCCTCGACCGCATTCGCGGCGTCCTTCAGCTCTTTCTTCATTGCTGATCCTCAGTGCAAGCGCAAGCGTAAATGCGGTGATGCAACACGCCTATTTTGTCACGCTACTCCACGCACTTACAGGCCTCGCCGGAGCCGGCGACGACCGCCTGGTTCGGGCACGGCTCAGCCACAAGCGCACCGGGGCGACAACCCGTTCCTTTTTGATGGCTCCCTCGGGACGTGCTTGCCGTAAGGGTGGAACGCGACTTATTGTTCGGCGAGGGCGTCCACGATCGCCGGCAGCAGGGCACGGAACGCCTGGCCCCGGTGGCTGATGGCGTTCTTCTCCTCGGCGCTCAGTTCCGCGCAGCTGCGGTCCAGCCCGAGCGGCTGCAGTATGGGGTCGTAGCCGAAACCGCCCTCGCCCCGCGGCTCCCGCAGCAGCGTACCGGCAAGCTGGCCGTATTCCACCACCTCGCGGGCCCCGTTCCCGGATCCAGAGGCGGACGCGGGACCGGGCGCTGCCAGCGCGGCTGCGCACACGAATGCGGCGCCGCGGTGCGCATCCGGCACGTCCGCGAGCTGGGCCAGCAGCAGCCGGAGGTTCGCGGCATCGTCACCGTGCTGCCCTGCCCAACGGGCGGAAAAGATGCCCGGAGCGCCGCCCAGCACGTCCACCGAGAGCCCCGAGTCGTCGGCAATGGCCACCAGCCCGGTGGCTTCGGCCACCGCCCGGGCCTTGAGCAGCGAATTCTCGGCAAAGGTCACACCGGTTTCGACGACGTCGGGACCTCCGACGGCGGCGGCGTCCACCACCTGGGTGTCGACGTCGAGCCCGGGGACCTGTCCGCGCAGCAGTTCGCGCAGCTCCCGCAGCTTTCCCTTGTTGTGCGTGGCGAGCACCAGGCGGGGAGCCGGTGCACCGTTTTCGCTCACGGCGCTTCGGCCAGGGTTTCGCGCTGGATGGCCGCGAGCTGCTCGGTGCCCAGGAGGGCCAGGTCAAGCAGCTTGTTGAGCTCATCGCGGTCGAAGGGGGCCCCCTCGGCGGTCCCCTGAACCTCCACGAATTTGCCCGAGCCTGTCACCACAACGTTCATGTCCGTTTCGGCCCGGACGTCCTCGATGTACGGCAGGTCCAGCATGGGGACGCCGTCGATGATACCCACGGACACGGCAGCGATGGTGTCGATCAGGGGCTGGGCGTTCCGGGCGATCATCTTGTTCTCCCGGGCGAAGCGGATCGCTTCGGCGAGCGCCACGTAGGCGCCGGTGATCGCGGCAGTCCGGGTTCCGCCGTCGGCCTGCAGGACGTCGCAGTCCAGCACGATCGTGTTCTCGCCCAGCGCCTTGGTGTCGATGATCGAGCGCAGGGACCTGCCGATGAGTCGTGAAATTTCGTGCGTGCGGCCGCCGATCTTGCCCTTGACGGATTCGCGGTCCGAGCGCGTGTTGGTGGCGCGCGGCAGCATGGCGTACTCGGCGGTGACCCAGCCGCGGCCCTCGCCCTTCAGCCAGCGCGGCACACCCTCGGTCAGGGACGCCGTGCACAGCACCCGCGTGTTGCCGAACTCAATCAGGGCGGACCCTTCGGCCTGCTTGGACCAGCCCCGGGTGATGCTGATGGGCCGGAGCTGGTCGGGAGTGCGGCCGTCGGCACGGATGACGGGGGTTGTTGTTGCTTCGGAAGTCATGCCTCAAGCTTATCGACTTCCACGACGGCGGCTGGCCCGCCTCAGACGGTGTAGTGCACCCCTGCCACCGCGACGGCGACGTCTCCGCCGAAAGCGGGACGTGCCTCGGCCATCACCTTTGTCGGGGAGGTCCACACGGGGATGTGGGTGAGCAGCAGGCGGCGGGCACCGGCCACCGCTGCCGCTTCGCCTGCCCTCTTTCCGGTCAGGTGGACATCCTTGATGCCGTCGTCCCGGCCCTCCTCGAACGCTGCCTCGCAGAGGAACAGGTCAGCGTCCTTCGCGGCCTCTTCCAGGCCGCGGCATGAGTCAGTGTCACCGGAGTAGGTCAGTACCCGTGTCACGGCCGCTCCGCCCGGGCCCGGCTCCGTCACCTCCACGCGCAGCGCGTAGGCCTCCTCCACGGGATGGTTCACGGCGAACGGGGTCACGGTGTATGGCCCCACCGTCACGGACTGGCGCTCGGTCCAGTTGGTGAAGTCGAATTCCTCGTGCATGCCAGGATCGAGGTCGAGGCCGTAGGCGGTGGCCATCCTGTCGGCCGTCGCGGCCGGGCCCCAGACCGGGATCCTGCCGCGGTCCCAGCCGCCGGGCTTCCAGCGCACGGCCACGTGCAGGCCGCACAGGTCCATGCAGTGGTCCGGGTGCAGGTGGGTGAGGAAGATCGCGTCTATGTCCTCGAGGTCCGTGTACCGCTGGATGGCACCGAGGGCGCCGCTGCCAAGGTCCATGACAACTTTCCAGGTGCGTTCGCCGTCATGGGCGGTCAGCAAATAGCAGGACGCAGGCGAACCCGGGCCCGGGAAGGAACCGGTGCAGCCGACGATGGTGAGTTTCACAGGAGGGAGCCCCCGGGCGACTGGCCGGCGGAGGCGCCTTGCCCGACAAAGTTCGAGATGCGCGGCCGGGTGGCTGCGCGCTGCGCCGCGGCAATCATTTCAGGGGTGATGCGGGCCAGACTCCCCGTGGGGTACTGCGCAGCCACGTGGTCCACATGCTTGACGCTGAGGACCTCGGGCCCTAGGAACCTGCGGGCCAGGGCCTCGAACTGGCCGGCGTCGCCGGTGGCGATGAAGCTGTGCTCCGGCGGGGCGGCGGCAGTGCGCTCCAGGCCGCGGCTTGCGAGGGCGCGGTACACGTCCTTGGCCGTTTCCTCCGCGCTGGAGACGAGAGTGACATCCTCGCCCATGACGTAGGAAATAACGCCGGTCAGCAGGGGGTAGTGGGTGCAGCCGAGCACCACGGTGTCTACCCCCGCGTCCTTCAGCGGTTCGAGGTACTCCCCCGCCACGGCCAACAGTTCAGGACCGGTGGTGATGCCGGCCTCCACGTAGCTCACGAAGGCGGGGCAGGCCACGGAGGTGATCGCCAGGTCCGGAGCAGCGGCAAAGGTGTCCTCGTAGGCACGGGAACCGACGGTGGCGGACGTGCCGATGACTCCGATCCGGCCGGTGCGGGTGGCTGCCACCGCGCGCCGGACCGCGGGCTGGATCACTTCAATCACGGGAATTCCGTAGCGGGCCGTGTACCGCTCCCGGGCATCGCGCAGCACGGCGGCCGAGGCCGAGTTGCAGGCGATGGTCAGGAGCTTGACGCCGGAATCCACCAGTTCATCCATGACGCCCAGGGCGTTGGCGCGCACCTCGGCAATGGGGAGCGGACCGTACGGCCCGTGCGCGGTGTCCCCGACGTAGAGAATCGATTCGTTGGGAAGCTGGTCGATGATGGACCGCGCCACCGTCAGTCCGCCGACGCCCGAATCAAAGACCCCGATCGGCAGTGATCCCAGATCGCCGTCAATGGTCGTTGCGGAATCCGCCGCAGGTCCTGCTGCCGAATCCGTGCTCGATGCTGAAGTCATGATTATTCGAGGATAGGTCTTCCCGGTAGGCGCGGCCATCACTTGTGGTGTCCGCCTCATGTCGAATTTGTCACATTTGGGAACCCGGGCGCGGGCTCACACGTGGAGGAACCCGGCGAACGGAGTGCCCGAAAGATGCGTTCAGGGACGGGGATCCATGGCCTGCAGCATCGCCTGGACGAGCGACTCCTGCAGCCACGTGGTGAAGTTGTAGACGAGGGCCAGGTAGCTTTCGACGTCCTCGGCCTGGGACCAGTCCTGCATCTGGTGGACGTGGTCGGCGTCGGCCTCATCGCGGATGTCGAGCCGTTCGGCCAGGACAAGGCGGACATCATTCAGGGCGGTGGACCAGTGCCGCGCATCCGCGGCGGTCAGCACCAGCTCGTCCCTGTCAAGGTCCATGGAGGCGGCGCGCAGCGCGCCGATTTTGCTTTCCCGCAACGAGCGCTCGGTGAGCTGGCGGAACTCAAGGGACGCGGCGCCGTCGTCCTTAACGGCGTTCGGCAGCAGCCTGCGCAGCGCGCGGTCCGTCGGCTCCTGGACGTCCATGTCGAGCCCGATCATGACGGAGAGCGGATCCTGCTTTCCGCGGTCAGCCGGCTCCAACATGGAGATGACGTCGTTGAAGAGTCCGCGCAGGAGCTCCCGCTCTGCAGGTTCCAGGAATCCGGTAATGCCCTTGATGCCGTATTTGAAAGCCTTAGCCACGTTTTCCCTTGCCCTTGCCCGGGCCGCTCTTGCCGCCCCCGTTGTCTCCGCCGGCGGCCTTCTCAACCGTTGCCCAGAGGCCGTAGCCGTGCATGGCGACGGCATGCTGCTCCACCTGTTCCTTGCTGCCGTGGGCAACAATGGACCGCCCCTTCTTGTGGACCTCCATCATCAGCTTGTTCGCTTTGGTTTCCGAATACCCGAAATAACTCTGGAAAACATAGCTGACGTAGCTCATCAGATTGACGGGATCGTTCCAGATCACGAGGTTCCAGGGGATGTCCGGGGCAGTCAGGGCGTCGGTGGACACCGCTGTTCCGGTCTGGGTGCCCTCCTGGGTGTCAGGGCCGAGCGCAACGCTTAGGGTCATCTGTCCATTCTATGGCGATGCTGGGCCCACGCCGGCGAGGGCCCCGCGGCGAAGCGAAGCGAGACGTGGGAGCCGGTGGTGGGCCCACGCCGGCGAGGGCCCCGCGGCGAAGCGAAGCGAGACGTGGGAGCCGGTGGGGACTAGAGTGATTTCGTGAGTACCAATGCCGGCTGGACCCAGCCCCGCACGTCCCTGTTCACTGATCACTACGAACTGACCATGCTGCAGGCCGCGCTCCATTCCGGCGCCGCGCACCGTAAATCGGTCTTTGAGGCTTTCGCCCGCAGGCTCCCCGACGGCCGGCGCTACGGGATTGTCGGCGGCACGGGCCGTCTTCTGGAGGGTATCGCCGCCTTCCGCTTCGGCGAGGCGGAACTGGAATTCCTGGGCCGGTCGGGAGTGGTCAACCGGGAAACCCTCGACTACCTCGCGGATTTCCGTTTCACGGGGGACATCTGGGGTTACGCCGAAGGCGAGGCTTACTTCCCCAACTCCCCCATCCTGATCGTGGAAGCGACGTTCGCCGAGGCCTGCATCCTGGAGACCTACATCCTGTCCGTGCTGAACCACGACAGCGCCATTGCCTCCGCGGCCTCGCGGATGGTCACGGCTGCCGGCAACCGGCCCTGCATCGAAATGGGGTCCAGGCGCACCCAGGAGGAATCGGCCACCGCTGCGGCCCGCGCCGCGGTCATCGCCGGCTTTGACAGCACCTCAAACCTGGAAGCGGGACTGCGCTACGGCATCAAGACAGTGGGCACCGCCGCCCACTCCTTTACGCTGCTGCACGACAGCGAACGCGAGGCGTTCGAGGCGCAGGTCGCCTCGCTGGGGACCGGAACCTCGCTGCTCGTGGATACGTACGACGTCGAAACCGCCGTCCGTACGGCCGTGGAGATCGCTGGGAATGGGCTGGGAGCCGTCCGCCTGGACTCGGGCGACCTGGTGGAGCAGGCCCAATGGGTCCGGCAGCTGCTGGACGAGCTTGGCAATGTGAACACCCGCATCGTGGTCACGTCCGACCTCGACGAATACGCCATAGCGGCGCTGCAGTCTGCGCCGGTGGATGCCTACGGGGTTGGTACCTCCCTCGTCACGGGCTCCGGGGCTCCGACAGCCAGTATGGTCTACAAGCTGGTCAGCCGCACGGACGGGAGCGGCGAGTTCGTGTCCGTAGCCAAAGCCGCCAAGAACAAGGCAAGCAA
The DNA here is from genome assembly GCF_044754225.1 of Arthrobacter sp. NPDC093125. Classification (NCBI taxonomy): domain Bacteria; kingdom Bacillati; phylum Actinomycetota; class Actinomycetes; order Micrococcales; family Micrococcaceae; genus Arthrobacter; species Arthrobacter sp. NPDC093125. Next base: position 137,324 of record NZ_JBIVOQ010000002.1, read on the forward strand.
GGGCGGGCGAAAGTACGCCCTGCGCAGGCTCAACGAGCACGGTGTGGCTACGCAGGAGATCATCGGTGTAGGCCACCGCCCTGCGGACGACGGCAACGACCGGCCGCTCCTGCACCAGTTCGTTAAGAACGGGGAGCTGCTGCCGGGCTGGACGGGGCACGAAGGCGTGCTTCGGGCCCGACAGCGCCACGCCGACTCCATGGGCGAACTGCCGCCCGTCGTCCACCGGCTCCACCGCGGCGAACCGGCACTTCCCACGATTTACGAGGAAAGCTGAGGAAACCAGATGTCACGGGCACTGATTATTGTCGACGTCCAGAACGACTTCTGCGAGGGCGGCGCGCTGGCGGTCGAGGGCGGGGCCGCGGTGGCGGGAGCCATCAGCGAGTACGTCGAAACGCACCATGGCCAGTTCGACCACATCGTTGCCACGCAGGACTGGCACATCGATCCCGGCGCGCACTTTTCGGAGTCACCTGACTTCAAGGACAGCTGGCCGCCGCACTGCATCGCAGGATCGCCCGGAGCCGAACTTCATCCGGACCTCGACACCGAACACATCCAGGCGTACTTCCACAAGGGGCTGTACGCCGCCGCCTACTCCGGCTTCGAGGGCCTGCTTGCGCCCGAGGATGCCGTACCCACCGGGGAACGGAAGCCCGGCGCCCTGCCTACCCCCGTGGACCCCTCTCCGGGCGACGAGGACTATGCCCCCGAGGAAGACTCGATCGGCCTGGACGACTGGCTGCAAAGCCACGACGTGGAGGATGTGGTGGTGGTGGGCCTCGCCACTGACCACTGCGTCATGGCCACGTCCTTGGACGCCGTGCAGGCCGGCTATGCCGTCACCGTGATCAAGCGCCTGACCGCCGGAATTGCCGATGATCTGGACGATACCTACGCGGAGATGGAACTGGGCGGCGTGGACCTCGAGTAGCGGCAGGGCAGTAAACGAAGGGGCGGGGCCGCATGTTGGCCCAGCCCCTTCGCTTTGAACTCTTTTGGCTTGCGCTGCTTGGCGCTACTTGCGCCCTACGAACCAGTCCTGCAGCTTCTTGAGCCGGGACTGGAGCTGTTGCTCGTTGGCCTGGGCCACGGGCGGGCCGCCGCAGACAGTGCGCAGCTTCGTGTGGACCACGCCGTGGGGTGTTCCCGTCCGGGCGGACCAGGCGGCCACGTTCTTGGCGAGCTCGTTCCGCAGGTCCATCAGCATCCGGTGGTCCGGAACCGCCTGCTCGGCCGGGGCCGCTGCGGGTGCTTGCCGCTTTTTCCGGCTCTGTTGCTCGTGCTGGCGCTGGCGTAGCAGCATCCCCACCTGTTCGGCGTCCAGCAGGCCCGGGATGCCCAGGAAGTCGAGCTCGTCCTCGGAACCGATATCGCCGCCGGTGCCGAACTCGCCGCCGTCGAACAGCACGCGGTCGAAGGAAGCCTGGGAATCCAGTGCCTCGAATTTGCCCTTAGTCAGGCTGTCCGAGGCCTTGTCCTCGCGGTTCGCCTCGTCCATGAGCGAATCCTCCGGATTGAAGAGGCCGTCGCCGTCCTCTTTCTCCGGCCGGTCCAGCGCGTGGTCCCGTTCCGCTTCCATGCTGTTGGCCAGTGCCATCAGCTGCGGCACCGACGGCAGGAACACCGATGCCGTCTCGCCGCGTTTCCGGGCACGGACAAAACGCCCCACGGCCTGGGCAAAGAACAGCGGCGTGGAGGTCGACGTTGCATAGACGCCCACGGAAAGACGCGGCACGTCCACACCTTCGGACACCATGCGCACGGCCACCATCCAGCGCTTGTCGTTCTCCGAGAATTCTTCGATCTTGCTCGACGCCTTCGCGTCGTCGGAAAGGATGACGGTGGGCGACTCGCCGGTGATCCTCTTCAGCTGGCCCGCGTACGCCCTCGCGTCCTCGTGGTCCGTCGCAATGACCAGGCCGCCCGCGTCGGGCACCGACCGGCGTACCTCGCTGAGCCGCTTGTCCGCTCCGGCCAGCACAGCAGGTATCCACTCGCCGGCCGGGTTGAGGGCCGTGCGCCACGCCTGCGACGTGATGTCCTTGGTCACGGCCGCCTCGCCCAGCGAAGCCGCCATTTCCTCGCCTGCACTGGTCCGCCAGCGCATCTGGCCCGAGTACGCCATGAAGATGACGGGCCGCACCACGTGGTCGCGCAGCGCGTTGCCGTAACCGTAGGTGTAGTCCGCCTTCGACCGCCTGATGCCGTCGCGGTCCTCCGCGTACTCCACGAACGGAATGGGCGAGGTGTCCGAGCGGAAGGGCGTACCCGTCAGGGACAGGCGCCGCACAGCGGGATCAAAGGCCTCGCGCAGGCCGTCACCCCAGGACAGGGCCTCACCGCCGTGGTGGATCTCATCCAGGATCACCAGCGTCCGGGCTGCCTCGGTTTTGGCCCGGTGCAGCATCGGCTTGCTGGCCACCTGCGCGTAGGTCACCGCGACGCCGATGAAGCCGCGGCCGTGCTGGCCGTCGGAGTTTTTGAAGTTCGGATCGATGGCGATTCCCACGCGCGCCGCGGCATCCGCCCACTGCCTCTTCAGGTGGTCTGTGGGGGCAACAATGGTCACCCGGTTGACGGCGCCGGAGTCGATGAGCATGGAAGCGACGCGGAGGGCGAAGGTCGTCTTACCGGCGCCGGGGGTGGCCACTGCCAGAAAGTCCCGCGGTTGGGTGCTGAAATAGCGGTCCAGGGCTTCCTGCTGCCAGGCACGGAGCTTCGGGGCGGTTCCCCAGGCTGCACGTTCCGGATAGGCCGGAGGCAGGGTGGGTCCGCCGAAGAGTGTCTCCGTCACTACTTGTTGTTGCCTGAGTCCCCGCCGGACCCCTTGCCGCCGTCATTTCCCGGGCGAAGGCCGTCGTAGACCTCTTTGCACATCGGGCAGACCGGGAATTTCTGCGGGTCTCGGCCGGGCGTCCAGACCTTGCCGCACAGCGCGATGACGGGCTCGCCGGTCATCGCGGACTCCATGATCTTTTCCTTGCGGACGTAGTGCGAAAAGCGCTCACGGTCGCCCGGTTCCACTTCCTGGCGCAGTTCCTCGCGCTCAATGGTGGCTGTGGACGATCCGGTTCCGGAGAGCTCACGCATGGGGTCGTTGTCGAGAGGATCCGTCATGCTAGTCATGCCATCCATCTTAGCCCGTTCCGGAGCGGTGGTTGCGGAGGCGGAGCGTACGGGTCATGCATCTGGGCGGCCAGCCGCAACCGGCCCTACAGCTCCTGCCAGGCGGGCTTGTGGTCGTAGGAATGCCGGTAGTAGTCCGCGAGCTTCAGTGACGACGCCGCCGCCTCGTCGATCAGGATGGAGGCGTGCGGGTGCAGCTGCAGGACGGATGCTGGGCACACGGCGGCCAGCGGCCCTTCGACGAGGTCGTGGACGGCCTGGGCTTTCTGCGCCCCTGTCGCCACCAGGATGGCGTGGCGCGATTCAAGGATGGTGCCCAGCCCCTGGGTCAGCACGTGGTGGGGCACGTCGGCCAGCCCGTGGAAAAAGCGGGCATTGTCCCGGCGCGTCTGTTCGATGAGGGTTTTGATGCGCGTTCGCGACGCGAGGGAGGAGCCCGGTTCGTTGAATCCGATATGCCCGTCTGTCCCCAGACCCAGGAGCTGCAGGTCCACCCCGCCGCCGTCCCGGATGGCATCCTCGTAAGCCCGGCATGCAGCGGGAATATCAGAAGCGCTGCCGTCCGGGCCGTGGACATTTTCCGGGGCGAAGTTGACCCGGCCGGTGAAATCCCTGCGGATGACCTCGCGGTAGGACTCGGGATGGCCTGGTTCCAGTCCTACGTATTCGTCCAGCAGGAAACCCTGCACGCGGCTGAAATCCAGCAGGCCCTGCTCGTACCGCTGCACCAGTTCGTCGTAGATGGGCAGGGGCGAGGATCCTGTTGCCAGACCCAGGACCGCATCTGCTTTGCGCTTCAGGAGCGCCTGGATGGCGTCGGCCGCCACGGAGGCGATCTGCCTGCCGCCAGGAAGGATCACGACTTCCACGGTGCGCCGCCTCTCATGAAGTGCAGGCTACCGGTTGACTGTGAGCTGCGCCAGCAGCTCCGGGGCGCGGGCATCGAGCCACCGGCCGCCGAGCCGCACGCCGCCGGTGAGAAGGGCGGCTCCGAGCAGCGGCCCGAGGGCAAGGTTGGCCCAGCCGAAGACAGGGTCGTCGGTGACTGCCTGGGCGATGACCAGGCCGGCTTCCGGCAAGGTCAGCACGGCCAGAACGGCCATGCCGCCGAATTGCACGGCGAGCGTCTGGGCCACGTTGCCCGGCGGTTTCTTGAAGGGGCTGTCACCGGGAAGGGGCACTGCGGTGGTGTAGCGGGCCGAAACCACTGAGGCGAGCCCAAGGCCGGTGAACAGGATTCCGAGGGACAGCCCCAGGACGGACGGAAGCCAGGCCCAATCCCCTGTCAGGAAGAACGGCCCCGCGGCCAGGATCAGCACGGTTGGCAGCGCAAAAATGAGGCAGGCCATGGCCCGGCCCAGCCGGTCATGCACTCCGCGGACTCCTGCGGCGAGATGCAGGGCGAAGGCGGTGTTGTCGTAGGACACGTCCGCAGAGATGGACCAGGCGAGCAGAAAAGCGGTCAGCGGTCCGGCGATCACGACGACGCTGAAGTCTCCGGTCTGGCTTCCCTGGAACACGAGCAACGCCGGCAGGAGCGGAACGGCCACAAGCGATCCTGAGTACCGCGGATCCCTGAACCAGTACGTCAGTGAACGGGCAGCAATGGCACCGGTCGGCGTGGCAGGGAACAGTGCGAAGAGCCCGATCCGGCCTCCTGACCTGCGGCCGCTCCCGGAGTAGGGCGGGGTAACGAGTGCGCGCTCGAGCAGCAGCTTCCAGCACCAGGTAAGGCCGGCAAGCGTGGCGGCGGCAATGAGGAGCTTCAGGAGTGCATCCAGGGACCGGCCCGCGGCAAGGTCGCCGCCGAGCGACCAGGCCGCCCCCAACGGTGTCCATGAGAGAGCGCGGGCAAGTTCGGTGAGGAAGCCGACTGACTCTGAAACGCCCTGGCCGATTCCTGCCACGATGGGCCCCATCAGGACGAGGGGCACCATGAAGGCCAGACCGCTGGCATCCTTGAAACGCCGCGACGCAGCAAGGCTGGCTGTCGCTGTGGTGACCACTTTGGACAGCACGATGCAGCTCAGCACTGCCACAATGGCTCCAACCAGGGCTCCTGCGGCAGGCAGCACGCCCCTCCACCAGGTGCCCACGGTGGCCAGGGCCACCAGGGCCGTGGCCAGTCCGGGAATGCCGATCAGCCCGCCGAGCGCGAGACCTGCCAGCAGCTGCGGCATGGGGATGGCGGACGTGGTGAACCGGGCAGGGTCCAGTGTCATGTCCGCCGCGGCCGCAACCACAGGCACAAGCCCCCAGCCAAGCAGGGTCGCGGCGCCACCAAGCACCACAACCGTCTGGGCAAAGAGAGGGTCTCCCTGCCGGAGAAACAACAGCGCCGCCGCGCAGGTTCCCACGATGCCCAGCGCGTACAGCCCCCCGATTGCGAGGCCGATCAACTGCAGGGGACTTCGCCGGAGGCCGTTCCGCAGCAGGGTGAGCTTCAGCCTCAGAAGGTGCGCAACCACTCAAGCCCCTCGGTCTGAACCCTTCCGCCCACCAGCTGCACAAAGCGTTCTTCAAGGCTGACGCCGCCACGGACCTCCGCCACTGTTCCTGCGGCGAGGAGCCTTCCGCTGGCGACCACGGCCACGTGGTCACACATCCGCTGCACCAGGTCCATGACGTGGCTGGACACGATCACGGTCCCGCCGGTCGCAACGTAGCGGACGAGGATGTCGCGGATATTCGCGGCCGACACCGGGTCCACCGATTCGAAGGGCTCGTCCAGCACCAGCACTTTCGGCGCGTGGATCAGCGCAGACGCCAGGGCGATTTTCTTGGTCATGCCCGCGGAATAGTCGACCACCAGCGTTCCGGCGTCCGGGCTCAGGTCCAGGGCAGCCAGCAGCTCGGTCACGCGGGAAGCGACCACTGCCCTGTCCATACCCCGGAGCAGCCCTGCGTAGGTGACGAGCTGTTCGCCGGTAAGCCGGTCGAAGAGCCGGACTCCGTCCGGCAGGATGCCCAGCAGCTTCTTCGCGTCCAGGGGACGGGCCCAGACGTCCACGCCGTGCACCACGGCTGTGCCGAAATCAGGCCGCAGCAGGCCTGTCGCCATGGACAGCGTGGTCGTCTTGCCGGCACCATTCGGCCCGACAATTCCAAAGAAGGAGCCCGCGGGAACTTCCAAGCTGATGCCGTCGACGGCGATCTTGCCGCCGAAGCGCTTGGCAAGCCCCCTGATGGACAGGGCCGCGGCAGGAACACTCATGAACCAACCCTAGCCGCGCCGCTGCCGATGCGGCATCCCCGGATTATTAAGGTACGTCAGAAGGTGCGCCGGGGCACTGCCCGCTCGTACTGGGGAGCCCACTTCAGGTCGTAGCCCAGTTCGAAGGCTGCCCGCAGCCACCAGTGCGGGTCCCGCAGGGCCGCCCTGGCAATGAAGACGCCGTCGGCCTGTCCGGTGGCCACCACGTGCTCCGCCTGCCCGGGGGAGGTCAGCAGTCCGACCGTGCCGGTGGCGATGCCCGCTTCACGGCGGATGCGGGCGGCGAACTCCGTCTGGTACCCGGGGCCCGGCTGGATCTGCTGGTGTGCCACCGCTCCGCCGCTGGAGACGTCGACGAGGTCAACGCCGTGTGCGGCGGCCAGCGCGGCAAGATGTACGGAGTCCTCGATGCCGATTCCGCCCTCAGCCCAGTCCGTGGCGGAAATCCTCAGGAGCAGCGGCATGCCATCAGGGATCACTGCACGCACGGCGTCGATCACGGCGAGCATCAGCCGGTTCCTGCCCGCGGCATCGCCTCCCCACCCATCGGTGCGGTTATTAACCAGAGGGCTTTGAAACTGGTTCAGCAGGTAGCCGTGGGCACCGTGGATCTCCACCGTGTCGAAGCCGGCCTCAACCGCCCTGGCGGCGGCAACGGCAAAATCACGGATGACGCCCTGGATGTCGTCCTCCGTCATGGCGGACGGTGCAGCGTAGCCCTCAAAAGCGGAGGTACCCGGCCCCACGGTGTTCCAGCCGCCGTCGGAAGCGGGAACGGACCCCTTCATCCCGGCGAAAGGCCAGTACGTGGAAGCCTTCCTGCCCGCGTGGGCAAGCTGGACGCCGATCTTGGCGTCCGCCACCCCGTGCCGGTGCACGAAGCTGACGATCCGCTCCCAGGCCTCTGCCTGCTCCCCGTTGTAGAGCCCGGCATCGCGCGGACTGATCCGCCCAGCCGCGTTCACGGCTGCCGCTTCCGTGAGGATCAGTGCGGCTCCCCCTGTGGCGAAGGAGCCCAGGTGCATCAGGTGCCAGTCGTTCGGCACACCCGGCGCGGCGTCGGGATCGCAGCTGTACTGGCACATGGGGGAAACCCAGCCACGGTGCTGCAGCTGCAGTGAGCGGAGGGACAGCGGCGCGAAAAGGGCCGGCACCGCCACTAGAAGAGCACCCTTGCCAGGGCCTGGCGGGCCTTCGCTACGCGCGGATCAGTGGTTCCCACGATCTCGAACAACTCGAGCAGCCGCACCCGGGCGGTCTCGCGCTCGGGTCCGAAGTTCCGTCCGATGAAGGCGACAACACGGTTGAGGGCGTCCTCCACGTGGCCGCCGGCAACGTCAAGGTCGGCGACCCCCAGCTGGGCATCCAGGTTGTCCGGCTCGTTCGCCGCGACCTGCCGGAGGGCCTCACCGTCCGGCCCCGAGAGCTTCTGCAGCCGGCCCATCAGCTCGACCTGGGCCAGGCCTGCCTTGGCCTCGGCATCAGTGGGCATCTCAGCCAGGGCCTGGCGGTAAGCCTGGGCGGCTGCAGCATAATCGCCCGCCTCGATGGCGTCGAAGGCGGCCTGGTGCAGCGGGGGCATCGGCGCGGGACCGGTCTCGGCCGGGGCTGCTCCCCCGACGTTGCCGGCCACGCCGTTGGCGGCGGCAACCTTGAGCAGTTCATCGAGCAGTGCGCGGATCTGCTGTTCGTCGGCCCCGCCCTGGAAGAGCGGCACCGGCTGGCCCTTCAGCACCGCCACCGCGGTGGGCACGGCCTGGACCTGGAACGCCTGGGCGAGCTGGGGGAAGACGTCGATGTCCACTGTGCCGAGCACCAGCCGGCCGGCGTAACTTTGCACCATCCGTTCCAGTGCGTCGAGCACCCCCGCCGATTCAGGCGAGTACGGCGCCCAGAGCGCGAACACCACCGGCACCTGCGCCGACAGCTGGACGAGGTCCTGGAAATTGGCCTCGGTGACCTCCACACGGAGGGCAGGGGCCTCGGGTCCTGCCGCTGAATCCGGCGCACCCGCCGAAGACACGGTACCGGACTGCCCTGCGCCGGCAGGGCCTCCTGCAGGCGGAGCGGGCGGCGCCTGGCGCTGCTTCAGGGCGGAAAGGTCGACGGCGCCGCGGAGGTTGAGCTGGCTTGCGGCGGCTGGAGGGACAGGTCGGGAAGCTGGCGAACTCATAGCCTCCACTCTAGCCACTCCCGCTGCCGCAGGAGGAGCCGTTAACGCAGAGAGCACCCCGCCGCGGCGGGGTGCTCTCAGCGTGGATCGGTTACTTGAAGCTGGCTCCTACGAGTCCGCGGGTGGCGGCCACGAGCTTCATCGGGTCCTTCGAGCCAGTCGGCGGTACGTAGACGGCCACGGATTCGGCGAAGTTCAGCACCATGCCCGTGGTGGTCTCCTTGCCGCCTGCGAGGACCGCAGCGTCATTTCCGATGGTCAGCTTGTCACCTTCGGACTTGGGCGTGCCGTCGAAGTTGAACGTCAGGCGGCCGAGCACCAGGGCACCGCCATCGGAGGTTCGGAAGACCACGGTGCTGTCCGGCTGCACCTTGTGGGCGAACACGAACTTGCCGTTAACACCGGACTTCACCACGTCGGCCTGGTAGGACAGCGTGTCGGCGATGTAGGGCGAGGACGCTCCCTCGACCAGCTTGCTCTTGAAGGTCGAATTCTCCTTGGACAGGCGGTCGGCGAGGCCGGCAAGGGCTTCCTGGCCGCTGTACAGCAGACCCGACTTGTCGCCGGGAGCCAGGGACTCGGTGCCGTTCCGGGCGATGGAGGGGAACGTAGTGCCCGGCTGGAGCGGGCTGGTGCCAACGAGCTTGTAGTTTTCCCGCGGCGACTTCTGGGTCAGGGTCAGCAGCTGGGGCACCACGTTGCCCTCACCCTGCGTGACGGCCAGGACCTGGCGCGGCCATTCGCGCTTGTCCGTGACGACCGTTGTGAGCAGCTTGGTGGCACGGACCGGCATGCGTGCATCGTAGGAAGCCACGCGGGAGCGGATTTTGTAGTTCTGCGTGCGTACCTGTAGTTCCGTTCCGGCAACCCGGGTAGCCAGCTTCTTGGCATCCTTTGCGGCGTCACCGGCGGCAGTGGCGCTGGCTACCTGTTCGAGGATCCGGCGGAACTGGGCGTCCAGGAGGACAGGGGAATCACCGGTGGCAGCAGCGGGCGACGCCGCACCGCCGGTGGCAGCAGGCTCAGGAGACTGGCTGGCGTTCGCTGCAGCACCGGTTCCGGCAAGAAGCGCGGCGGTCGAGGCGGCCACGAGGATACTGAGGCGGGAGGAACCACTTCCGGATTTCGCAGGGGTTCCGGACTTCGCTGGGGCAGCGGCCCGCTTGGCGAAAAGGCTGCCGAGTGCCGCCTTGGTGCCGCCCTGGCCACCTGACCCTGGGGTTCCGCGACCGGACTTCCCACGTCCGGGCTTGAGGACCAGCAGCGCCAGGCCGGCAAGCATGAGCAGCGCGCCGATCACCATGAGCGGAACAGCCCACGGCGTGGAGGTGTCGTTCGGGAAGGTCATTTCGATCGACGACGGCGCGGGCTTGGTGCCGTCGGAGGCCAGCAGGAGCGACCATTCGCCGTCAGCCGGCGCCGTCCAGGTGTAGTCCAATTCCCCGCTGGCGTTTTCACTCGACACCCACAGGTCGGATCCGGCGGGCGACGGCGCGGTGGCTTCGCCGTCAGTGCGTTCCACCTGCAGGGACTTCTTGTCCTCGGACAGACCGGAAACGGTGTTGTGCGCGGTCTTGCCCACCCAGGCGGTAACGTCGTCCGGGCGGCCTGCGGCGAGGACGAAGTTCCCCTCACCCTTGACCTTGAGGGTCACGGTTCCGCCTTCGACGGTCCGGAGCTTCTGGTCGATAACGGTCAGGGGCGCGGCTTCAGCATTCGAGGGAGCGGTAGCCGTCACGGTCTCGGCAGGAGCCCACACCGTCTTCTGTCCGATCCCGGCAAGCAGTGTCAGGAGGCCGAGCAGCACGAGTGCAACTGCAGTCTTGAAACGCAAAGGAGTCCTATCATCAGCGGGGGTTTGCATTCAATAGTAACCGTTTCGTTACCAATCCCTCAGTTCGGGTCGCGGAAGTGGGGCCCGCGAGGCCCTTTCAGGGGGTGCATATCCGGCTTATCCACAGGGCTGCTGATAGTGTTTGCGATGATGATCACATGCGGCCAGAAGCCGCGGCACCACTGACGGAAAAGGCATCAAAAGCAGTGACTGAACACAGGGATCCGTCCACTCGCGGCCCGGAAAACCTGCCCGACGCCACCTCCCCGGACGACTCGCGCGAAGCCCGGCAGTCTCCAGCGGCCCAGCACCCTCCGGCCGCCCCGAAGACTGGGGCACCCGACGAGGCTCCGCAGCACCACGCCGCGCAACAGCTCCCGCGGAACGTCCGCGCCGCCGCGCTTGGGTCCGTGCTGAAGCGGCTGCGCCAGCCGCTTCCCGGGGCGCAGCCACGGCTGCGGTTCGAAATGCCGCCGGAGCAGCTGGACAGGTTCGAAGCCGAAAGCCAGGACGCGGTTGAGGCAGAGCGATTCGGTGCACCCGGCCCCCGGATTTCCGCCCAGCACCCCTTGTACCTCGGCTTCATGCTCACTGTCGGCGTAGGCCTTGCCCTCCTGGTGTACTGGATCGGTTCCAACAACACCCAGCTTCTCCTCTGGATTGTCGCGGCACTGTTCATAGCACTGGGGCTCGATCCTGTCGTGCGGTGGCTGGAAACCCGCAAAATTCCCAGGCCGGCCGGAATCCTCGTGTCCGTATCGGTGCTGGTCACCGCCGTCGTCGGCTTCTTTGCCACCCTCATTCCCACGATTGTGGAGCAGGTTACGGAGCTTGTTAAGCAGGCCCCCGTGTGGGTCCGGGACTTCATTGACTCGGAGTTCTTCCGCAGCCTGGACAGCCAGTTCGGAGTCCGCGAGCGCATCAATGAGGAGCTGGACAAGTTCGTCAAGAACCCGGAGGCCCTGGGCGGCATCTTCGGCGGTGTGGTGGGCTTCGGCTCCACAGTCGCCAATGGCCTCTTCGGCACACTGATCGTCCTGGTGCTCAGCCTGTACTTCCTGGCCGCACTGCCGGCAATGAAGAAGTGGGGGTACCGGCTTGCCCCGCGCTCCCGCCGCGCCCGTGTCGAGGCCCTGTCCGAGGAAATCAGCCGTTCCGTGGGTAACTACGTGATCGGCCAGGCCGTTGTGGCACTCCTGAACGCCACCTTCGCCTTCATTGTCATGACCATCATCGGCGTGCCGTTCGCCGTCCTGCTCGCCTTTGTCGTGGCCCTTCTGGCCTTCATCCCCCTGGTCGGCGGACTGATTGCCGGTGTCGTGGTCATCCTGATCACCCTCACCCTGGGCTGGCAGCCGGCTGTTGCCTATGCCATCTGCTACTTCGCCTACCTGCAGTTCGAGGCGTACTTCATCTCGCCCCGCATCATGCAGAAGGCCGTCGCGGTGCCGGGTGCTGTGGCCGTGATCTCGGTGATTGCCGGCGGCAGCCTTCTGGGTGTCCTGGGAGCATTGATCGCCATCCCCACGGCGGCTGCCATTCTGCTCCTGGTCAAGGAGATCTACATCGTCCGGCAGGACAACCACTAGATCGTCCGGCAGGACAACCACTAGAACGGGCTTCGGCTAGAACGGGCTTCGGCGCGGAGAGCGCACCAAAGCGACGCTGCCGGTGCCCGTCAGGCGGTGGCCGAGGCCACCGGCCCCTTCCACTCCTGGGCAAGCCCTGCAGCGCCTGAACCCTGGCGCGTCACGTCGTCGACGATTTCGTTCAGCACCCGCGCGGCCTGCTTCTCCCCCACCCAAAGGTGCTTGGCGCCGTCGACCCCCACCACCCGCGCCTGCGGCACGAGGCTGAAGCGTTCCGCTGCGGCAGCCGGCCGAAGGTAGTCGTCGTGTTCCGGAACAAGGACAGTGAGCGGCTTGCCCGAGGCGGCCCACTGGCGCAGGTGGTCATCCGTGGCGCGGTGCAGCGGGGGTGACAGCAGGACGGCGCCCTCCACCTGGGAAGCGACGGGGTCAACGGCACCGTACATAAGGGCGAGTTCCGTGCCGAACGACCAGCCGACCAGCCACCTGTTGGGAAGTCCCCGCTCGACGGCGAAGCGCACTGCTGCCTCGACGTCGTACCGCTCGCCGATGCCCTCTTCGAAGGCGCCGTCGCTGGTGCCCCGCGGCGACGACGTCCCTCGGGTATTGAAGCGCAGCACTGCAACGCCGGCCAGGGCCGGCAACCGGTATGAGGCCTTCCGGTAAACATGGGAATCCATGAAACCGCCGTGAGTCGGCAGCGGATGCAGCGTAATCAGGGTGGCGCTGATTTCCCCTGACTCCGGCAGGGCGAGCTCGCCCACCAGGGTGTGGCCATCCTCGGTACGGAGCTCGATGTTCTCGCGGCGGGCCGGAAGGACAGTGGACGCACGGATGGCAGTTGCCTCTGGCGGCTGGTTGAAAACGTACGACGACGGGTCAAAAGTCATGCGTAACAGCTTAGCTTCCGCCGGACTCCCGAAGCCCCTGCCGGACTCCCGCTCGGGATCACCTGAGGAGCCCACGGGATGTGCAAGGCTCCCGCACGTCAGCGGTAGCGGAAGTTGCGCGACGTCCAGCAGTTGGTGTGCCAGTGGCGGCGCTCGGCCAGTCCGGCAGCAGCGCCGAACAGGTGGTCATCGGCCCAGACCACGAGGTGGGCGACTCCCGGCAGCACGGCGGTGGAGCAGCCGGGGCAGATATACGCTTTCTCGGCCTTGCGGGCAGTCATGGAGCGGACAATCCAGTCGCCGTCCGGTGCGCTCTCACGCCTCGCCACCCCGGCGCGGGCCCTCTCGAGGTCGAGTTCAGGGACAGGTCCCGAGCCATGCTTGCCGCCGGCTTTTCCGGACGGCGGCCGCCCTGCTGAGGAACGGCGGGGACGGTTCGAACGCGGCATGCTTCCATTCTGCCCCAGCGGGCTCCCCTGCTCGGCCCCTCCCCCTGCTCGGCCCCTCCCCTGCCAGGCCCGGACGGACGAGGAGCCGGAGAGGTAATGCGGACGGGGTAGTGTGTACGGCGTGCGTCTTGTCATAGCCCGTTGCTCCGTTGATTATGTTGGCCGGCTCAAAGCCCATCTGCCCCTCGCCACCAGGCTCCTCCTGGTGAAGGCGGACGGCTCGGTGCTCGTGCATTCCGACGGCGGCTCCTACAAACCGCTGAACTGGATGAGCCCGCCTGCCACCCTGCGTGTTTCCACACCGGAGGAGGCAGACATCGAGGTCGGCGTGGTCGAACAGTGGACGGTGCAGTCTGCCAAGACTGACGACAGGCTGATCATCAACATCCACGAGCAGCTTCACGATACGTCACATGAGCTCGGCCAGGACCCGGGACTGATCAAGGACGGCGTTGAGGCCGACCTGCAGCGGCTGCTGGCGGAGCAGATCGAGACGCTCGGCGAAGGATTCTCCCTCATCCGACGCGAGTACTTCACCGCCATCGGCCCCGTCGACATCCTGGCCAGGGATGCCGACGGCTCCACCGTTGCCATCGAACTGAAGCGCCGCGGAGACATCGACGGCGTGGAACAGCTGACCAGGTATCTGGAGCTGTTGAACCGCGATCCGCTGCTGGCGCCGGTCCGCGGGATCTTCGCCGCCCAGCAGATCAAACCGCAGGCGCGGGTTCTTGCCGCCGACCGGGGAATCGACTGCATCACCCTCGACTATGACGCCATGCGCGGAGTGGACGACATCGAGTCGCGGCTCTTCTGACGCACGCCGCCGGCTGCGGACACAGGCAGTAACGCCCGGTGATCTGCTGTTTACTTTGGATTTGGGCAAATTTTGCCTGAATCTCCGTTTTGACCGTTGACCAGACCGTGACGTCATGAAATTCTTAGACCAGTCTTTGTGTAGGTGTTTTTCATGCTCGCAAGACATGTTGCGAGCGCGAAGCTCCTGCAATGCTTTTCCGGTCAAACCGGGGTGCTAGCCAGGAATCTTCTCGCGGAGTAACCAAGACCAGTACGAGGTGTGCTGGCCTTAAAAAGTTCCATTATGAGGAGAAATAAATGGCACAGGGAACCGTCAAGTGGTTCAACGCTGAAAAGGGCTTCGGCTTCATCACCCCGGACGACTCCGATGGCGATGTCTTCGTTCACTACTCCGAGATCCAGACCGGCGGCTTCAAGACCCTCGACGAGAACCAGCGCGTTCAGTTCGAAATCGGTCAGGGCGCCAAGGGCCCGCAGGCCACCGGTGTAACGCTGGTTTAGTAAGCCTTTAAGCGCATCGCTGCCGCTGGCAGCACCAATTAGTAAATGATCCCCGGTATTCAATACCGGGGATCATTTATTGCGCTGCTCAGCAATTGCAGACGCCGCCACGTCATTGTCACAAATGGCGCACAAGGGGTCGGCATTCCTTTTGCTAGCGCACGAGCGTCCTCAGCAGGCGCGCGCTTTGCCGAAGTGAAAGTCCCGGCAGATAAGCGCGGCTCAGGGCGCGGCCTATGGCGGGCAACTGCAGCGGATCCTGGTAGTAAAGATACAGGGTTCTGTACTGGGGCTTGAAGCGTGACTTGAACGTCGCCAGAGACCTGAATCCATAGATCGGTTCCAATGCCCGGCCCACCACGTCCAGGATGCCGGAAAGCACCTCGGCCTCCTGCTCCCGTCCGCCGCCCCCGGGAACCGTGGAATCCCGGGCCAGCGGGGAACCGGAGAGCGAGATGGTCTCTACGGATTTCCGTAATTCCAGAACGGCGGATGCGATCAGGAACTCCATCGCTCCAGGGAACCCTTCGCCGCGCCGACGCATAAAATCCAGCGTCCAGCTCACCACGTGCCCGTGTTCATACGCCGGGAGCCAGCTCGTCACCCCGTGCACCAGACCCTCACCGTCGACCGCGAGGCAGCACAGGACGTCGTCGTCCATCAGCTCGTCGACGCCGCCCAGGGTGAAGCCCATTTCCGGAACGGTCTTCTGTGCTGCCCACTCCTCGGAGACTTCGCTCAGCTGTGTCCGCAGGGACTGCGGGAAGCTGCTGTAGTTGCCCCAGCGGGCCTCCACCCCGAGCTTCTTGGCACGGTTGAGCGCGGTGCGGACGTTTTGCCATTCTTTGCCCTTGAACTCCAGTTCGCGCACCGACAGCCTCGTCTCCTGGGCAACCGAAAGCCGGGAGAAGCCGCGGTCGCTCAGCATGGGCCATAATCCGTCGGTGCAGGAGTAGAAGCACGGGATCAATGCATGTTCGGCGCAGAAGCGCAGAAAGCCCTCAGCGGCCTCCTCACGTTGGAGGGGATCACCAAAGGGCCCGGCAAGGGTCAGCGCGACGCTGCCGTGCTGTTGGTACGCGATCCCGGCACTTCCGCCCGGCAGGAACCAGTACTTGTTAGGTTCCCACAGAGCCATCCATGAGAGGGAATCGCCTCCCTGGCGCACCAGCTCCCGTGCCACCTCCCGGTCGCCCGCCCCCGCGTCGGAATGATCATGGCGTCCCAGCAGGACAAGCCAGACACCTGCGAGTGCAACAATCCAGAAGATGACGCCCGAATAGGCAAACAGCACGGTTTCCAGGGCACTCCGGTTTTCGAAAACCCTCCGGTAGAGACCGGGCAAGGGTACCGGAAGGTATTGCCGTGCCACTTCGCCGGCCAGGACCAGCAGCCCTCCGTCCCTCCTCGGGCCACCGGCGGCAAACCAGGATGCCGTGTATAGCGAGGCCAGTACCAGCCAGGTCCCGCCCACCGTCAACGCGAGGGCGCGCAGGGCCCGGGATGAGGTTTGGATGCGGAAATGGCGGCGGTGCGCCGCCAGTAGCACCATCAGCAGTACCGGAACAGCGACCAGCGGCAGAACGTGCACGAACTTCGACTCCAGCACCGCGGTGTCCTGGACGGACCCGGAACCGGCAATCCGGGCGAATAGCGCCAAGTAGACAGCGGAGAGGGCCGCCACGCTCAGCTGGACGGCAATGGCAATCCAGAGCGCCAGATTGCGGCCGCGGCGCATCCCGTCGGCGCAGATCAGCAGCAGGATCACCGGTACGACTGCGAGAGCCAGGCCCAGCGGCCCTCCGAGTCCCTGCCTGTCCAGTTCCAAGCAGCCCGCACCCATTGTGCCGCCGCAGTTCTCCTCCAGCTGGCTCAGGGTGGGCAGCGGGTTGAGGACGACGTTGCGCAGAAGGGCGAGCGGTCCGGCGCTGCTCCGTGCTGCCGAGGTGAGGATTGGTCCGATGGCGAAAATGGCAACCGTCAAGGCGAGGAGGTTGCGGGTCTCCCGTCCGGTGGAACGGTGCCGGTGCAGGGTTCCCTTGTCGGTCTGGATCCACCATCCTGCGGCCAGCCCCAACAGTGCCCCCAGCAGCCCTGCCACGGCGTCAACATGCCCCACGTACAGCACCAGCAGCAGGGCGGTTGACAGTGCTGCGGTGCGCAGCCGCCGCTGCCATAGCGCCGGGAAAAGTCCGCTGGCAGCGAGGGACGCCGCGAGAACAGGGGCATACGGCCCCATCAGCAGGGTATTCGCCATGGGCCCGAGCCACGGGTCTCCGGCCTGCTGGGCAAGCTGGGTAATCAGGAGGAAGAGTGTCACCGAGGCGAACTGTCCTCCGAAATAGAACACGGCCGTTCGCACCGGGCCAAGCTCTCTCTCGGCAAACCCAAGTAGCAGCAGGATCATGACCGCGGCGGCGAGGTAGGCCGCGGGGTTGGTTGCGAAGAACATGGAGGTGAACAGCGACCACCAGCGACCGGCTTTGAGGGCCTCCGCGTTCACTGCGGCAAAAGAAAGCATTGATTCGGGCGGCCCCGCCAGGAAGCTGCCGGTCGCAGCACCGGCCGCGACGAAAGCAGTCAGTACGGCAAGTGTGAATGGAGTGGTCCTGAAGTGTTGCAGGCTCGCCTTCGCAGCCTGCCGCAGCACCTTGGTGAGAGTGTCACGTGCGCCGGCATGGGAAACTGCCGTCAAGGCCTGATGCCCCAGCGCGACGCAAGGAAATCGAGCGCATCCGGCATGCCCTTCGACACGGTCTCCCAGGAGTGGCCGGAGTCGGCGATGTGGCGCACTTCAACCTGGAAGCCGGCCTCGCGGGCGGCAGCCGAGAGCACATCCATATAGCCCGTAAACTCGGGGTCGGCGGCTCCGGCGGCGAAATAGACTGCGCTGCTTTCGAACCTGTGGTGTTTCATCAGATGCAGAGGAGTCTGCGCTTCGAAGGCATTCGTGTCTCCGCCGAAGGAGGCCTCCACGGTCTTCTCCCGTTCCTTGGCCAGCGCTGGTTCCTGTTCACTGGCAAAAGCGAGGATGGAACCGTAGAGCTCCGGATGTCTGGTGCCCAGCTGCATGGCGCACGTGCCACCGAACGAAAACCCTCCGACGCCCCAGTTTCTACGCTCCGCATCCACGTCGAGCGTCGCACTGATCCAGCCGGGCACGTCGACGGACAAGTAAGTGTCTGCCTTGGCGATGCGGCTGTCCATGCAGAGCGAGTTTCCGGATGGAGAACCGTTGGCATCCACCACCACTACGACGGGGGCCACCCCATTGTGCCGGGCGGCGAACCTGTCCATGTGGCTGCGAAGGGCACCCCCGGTAAGCCAGTCGGCAGGTCCGCCCGGCTGACCCGAAAACAGCACCAGCACTGGCAGGGCCGGGCGTTCCGGGCTCTGGTACGCGGGCGGCAGGTAAATGTAGGCCTCCCGGGCATCGAAACCCGAACTCGTGCCCGGAATATCGGCCTTCCGGAGCACCCCTTCCGAGGGCAGGCCTTCCGGCCTCGCCCAGTCCGCGAGCGGAACCGGCGCCGCACTTCCGGCTTGGCGGGTTAACTTTTCCTCAAGCGGAGGAATGCGGGCAACGGCTGTCCCCAGAAGGTCACCGACAGTACGGTTCAGCCCGAAGTAGGCATTTACTTGGACGGAGGACAGCAGGAGGACCCCGAGCATGGCCGCCGTTGCTGCGCACCTGGCTTTCCAGCCCGCGGGGACAAGCCTGGTGGTCCAAAGCAGGATGCCGGCCACAGCCGGCACGAACCACCCAAGCACCTCGCGGGGGAGCTCTTCAGGGAACGTCGAAAAGACATAAATCAGCAGCCAGTGAACGGCTGCCACGATGACGGCCGCCGAGACAGTGGCAAGAACGGGCACCAGGGGCCAGCGCTTGCCGCGCCGCCAGAGAAGGTAGATGACACCAGCGGCCCCCGCAGCCCAGGCGGTCCAAAAAAGGGGCCCGTCCACGAGCCGGATATCGGCAATCGCGTCCATGTCGGCTAGCGCCAGGTGCCGATGCCAATAACCGGGCCGGCCTCAAGCCATGAGGAAAGACCGGTATAGGCATCAAACTTCATCGCCAACAGGACATCCCGGCCCTCATACTTGAGTTCCACGATGACGACGTCCGGCTGCACCTTGACCAATTCCGCCTCGGTGGGCTGCCGCCTCCCGATCAATTCCAGGGAACTCCGGGTGAAGCGGTGCTTGGGCCGGACACTGAGCGAGAGCAGCTTGAACCACTCGAGTTCATTGTCCTGATAACGACAAACCCCCATCTGCCAGCTGTTTCCAGCCGTGCAAATGGAGGCGTCCACCGTGCCCAGGGCGCGCCGCAGGTTGAAGCGGCGCACCCCGAAAAGGCACAGCGTAAAAATCAGCAAGCCAAAGGCGGCTGCCAGGGCGATGAACGGAAGTGCAGTAGCGTCCATCAGGGTGGTGCTAGCGGATCCCCGCAGTGGCTGCGTCACCCAGGTGGGCGTTGTCAGCGACAATAACGACCCGGTTGTTATCGACGGAGAAGAACCCGCCGTCAACCTCTACAGCAATGCGGTCACCGGAAACAGGCTCGATTGCCATTTCACCTTCGGCCAGAATCGCCAGCAGGGGCGAGTGGCCGGGCAGGATACCGATTTCACCATCGCTGGTGCGGGCCTTGACCATCTTGGCCGCTCCGGACCACACGAAGTGGTCCGCTGCGACAATCTCAACCTCAAGCTCAGCCATATTACTTGGTCTGTTCCTGGATCTTGGCCCACTGGCGCTCAACGTCATCCAGGCCACCGACGTTGAAGAACGCCTGCTCTGCGATGTGGTCGAGCTCGCCGTCGCAGATGGCCGTGAAGCCCTCAACGGTGTCCTTGATGGAGACGGTGGAACCTTCGACGCCGGTGAACTGCTTGGCAGTGTAGGTGTTCTGAGACAGGAACTGCTGGATGCGGCGTGCACGCGACACGACGATCTTGTCCTCTTCAGAAAGTTCGTCAACACCGAGGATGGCGATGATGTCCTGGAGTTCCTTGTTCTTCTGCAGGATCTGCTTCACACGGACAGCCGTGGTGTAGTGGTCCTTGCCGATGTACTGGGGGTCCAGGATTCGGGAGGTAGACGTCAGCGGGTCAACGGCCGGGTACAGACCACGGGAGGCGATTTCACGGGAGAGTTCCGTGGTCGCGTCGAGGTGTGCGAAGGTCGTGGCCGGTGCCGGGTCGGTGTAGTCATCTGCGGGAACGTAGATGGCCTGCATCGAGGTGATGGAGTGGCCCTTGGTGGACGTAATGCGCTCCTGGAGGAGACCCATCTCGTCGGCCAGGTTCGGCTGGTAACCCACAGCAGACGGCATGCGTCCGAGAAGCGTGGAAACTTCCGAACCTGCCTGCGTGAAGCGGAAGATGTTGTCGATGAAGAGCAGCACGTCCTGGTTCTGGACATCGCGGAAGTACTCCGCCATGGTCAGTGCGGACAGTGCGACGCGAAGACGCGTTCCCGGCGGCTCGTCCATCTGGCCGAACACAAGGGCGGTGTCCTTCAGAACGCCGGCTTCTTCCATTTCAACCCAGAGGTCGTTGCCCTCACGCGTACGCTCGCCAACACCGGCGAACACGGAGGTACCACCGAAGTTACGGGCCACACGGGTGATCATTTCCTGGATCAGAACCGTCTTGCCCACGCCGGCGCCGCCGAACAGGCCGATCTTTCCACCCTTGATGTACGGGGTGAGAAGGTCAATGACCTTGATGCCCGTTTCGAGCATCTCGGTGGAACCCTCGAGGGACGCGAAGGACGGAGCCTTGCGGTGGATCGGCCAGTAGTCCGAAGCCTGGATTTCAGACTCGTCGACGTCCAGCGGCTTGCCGAGGACGTTGAAGATGTGGCCCTTGACGCCGTCGCCAACGGGCACGGTGATAGGCGAACCGCTGTCCACTACGGACGTGCCGCGGACCAGGCCGTCGGTTGCCTGCAGGGAGATAGCGCGTACGAGGTTGTCACCCAGGTGCTGGGAGGTCTCGAACGTGATGGTCTTGGTCTCACCGTTGAGAGTGATCTCGGTGGTGAGTGCGTTGTAAATCGAGGGGATTGCGTCAGCCGGGAATTCGACGTCGACAACCGGGCCAATGACACGTGCAATACGGCCGGTGGCACCGGACGTTGCGGCTACGTGCTCGGTAGCGGTGGCAGTCATCTCTCTCACTTCACTCAGTAGATGGCGTGGTTAAGTTTATGTTCTGGTGCAGGTCTGGCTTATCCGGAACCGCTGGGCTACGACGCGAGGGCGTCGGCACCGGCCACGATTTCGGACAGCTCCTGCGTGATTTCCGCCTGGCGGGCGGTGTTGCGCAAACGCGTGTATTTCTTGATGAGGTCCGTGGCGTTGTCTCCGGCGGACTTCATCGCCCGCTGACGAGCGGCAAGCTCCGAGGCTGCCGCCTGCAACATGGCTGCGAAAATCCGTGATTCGATGTACCGCGGCAGCAGAGCATCAAGAACCTGCTCCGACTCCGGCTCGAACTCGTACAAGGGCAGCAGCTCCGATTCGGAAGCAGGCTGCTCGTCCACAACTTCAAGCGGAAGAAGACGGATGACCGTCGGCTCCTGGGTCACCATGGACTTGAAGCGGGTGTACACAACGTGGATCTCATCCACGCCGCCCTCTTCGTAATCCGTGGCGAAGTCCTCAAGCAGCTTGTGGCCGATTTCCTGAGCGGTGGCGAACTCCGGCGCGTCGGTTCCGCCGGTCCAGACCCCTCCGTAAGTCCGGCCCCGGAAGTCGAAGTAGGCCTGCGCCTTGCGGCCAACCAGGTACGTCTTGACTTCCTTGCCTTCTGCGCGGAGCAGCTCGTTGAGGCCTTCGGCCTGCTTGAGCACGCTGGCCGAGTACGAACCAGCCAGTCCACGGTCCGAGGTGATGACCAGCACTGCCGCCCGGCGGATCTGCTCCGGCTCGGTGGTCAGCGGGTGGTCGATTTCGCTCTGGCTAGCAACAGCAGAAACGGCGCGGGTAATCGCGTTCGCGTAAGGCAGTGAAGCCGCTACGCGTGCGCGGGCCTTGCCGATGCGCGAGGTAGCGATCAGTTCCATCGCCTTGAAGATCTTGCGCATCGACGTCGTCGAGGCGATCTTCTGGCGGTAGACCCGAATCTGGGCTCCCATACTTATCCTTTCCTAAGATCCCGATGGCCGGGACTGCCGGAACCCCGTAGGGTCCCGGCAGTCCCTGCCAGCGAAACTAGCGCTTCTGCCTGACGATTTTTTCCTGGTCGACCTGGCCCTCAGAGATAGCTTCATGCTCCTCGTGGCCGGCACCTACCAGGTGGTTGTCGCCTTCGCCGAAGAAGCCCTTCTTGAAGTCAACGATCGCGTTCTTCAGCGCTGCTGCGGTGTCATCATCCAGAACGTTGGTCTGCGCCAGCGTGGTGAGGATGGAGGACTTGTGCTTCAGGTGCTCCAGGAACTCGGACTCGAAGCGGCTGATGTCCTCAACGGGAACATCGTCCAAGTGGCCCTGGGTACCTGCCCAGATGGACACGACCTGGTCCTCAACCGGGAACGGCGAGTACTGGCCCTGCTTGAGCAGTTCCATCAGGCGTGCACCACGGGTCAGCTGCTGACGGGATGCAGCGTCGAGGTCCGAGGCGAACATCGCGAATGCCTGCATGTCGCGGTACTGTGCGAGGTCCAGCTTCAACGTGCCGGAGACCTTCTTCATGGACTTCACCTGTGCGGCACCGCCGACGCGGGACACAGAGACACCCACGTCAACAGCGGGACGCTGGTTGGCGTTGAAGAGGTCCGACTGCAGGAAGATCTGGCCGTCGGTGATGGAGATGACGTTGGTCGGGATGTAGGCAGAAACGTCGTTCGCCTTGGTCTCGATCAGCGGCAAACCGGTCATCGAGCCGGCACCGAGCTCGTCGGAGAGCTTGGCACAACGCTCCAGGAGGCGGGAGTGCAAGTAGAAAACGTCGCCCGGGTAGGCTTCACGTCCCGGCGGGCGGCGGAGCAGCAGGGACACTGCACGGTAGGCCTCAGCCTGCTTGGAGAGGTCATCGAACACGATGAGGACGTGCTTGCCGCCGTACATCCAGTGCTGGCCGATTGCGGATCCGGCGTAGGGTGCCAGGTACTTGAAGCCGGCGGGGTCGGAAGCCGGGGAGGCCACGATCGTGGTGTACTCCAGTGCGCCGTTGTCTTCCAGCGTCTGGCGGATGGCCGCGATGGTGGAAGCCTTCTGGCCGATTGCCACGTAAACGCAGCGAACCTGCTTGCTCACGTCACCGGAAGCCCAGTTGGCCTTCTGGTTGATGATGGTGTCGATGGCGATGGCAGACTTGCCGGTCTGGCGGTCGCCAATGATCAGCTGACGCTGGCCACGGCCGATCGGAATCATGGCGTCGATGGCCTTTAGGCCCGTCTGCATCGGCTCGTGCACAGACTTACGCTGCGTCACGCCGGGAGCCTGCAGCTCCAGCGCACGGGTGGTTTCTGCCTTGATCTCGCCGAGGTCGTCGATGGGCACGCCCAGCGGGTCCACAACGCGGCCGAGGAAGGCGTCACCGACGGGCACGGACAGAACCTGTCCGGTGCGGTGGACTTCCTGGCCTTCTTCGATTCCAGTGAAGTCACCGAGGACGATGACACCGATCTCGCGGACGTCTAGGTTCTGGGCGAGGCCCAGGGTGCCGTCTTCGAAGCGAAGCAGCTCGTTCGCCATGACCGAGGGAAGGCCCTCAACACGGGCGATGCCGTCACTTGCGGTGGTAACGCGGCCGACCTCTACGCGCTCTGCGTTTCCGGGTTCGTAGGACGCCGCGAACTCGTTCAACGCATCACGGACGTCGTCGGCGTTGATGGTCAATTCGGCCATCTGCAGTCCCTGCTCTCCTGTTTTCGTGATCATCGTTGCTCACGATGACCGGGGTTTCTATCAGTTAGGTTGTGCTTGTCCGGCTAGCCGGCCAGTTGGCGTTGCAGCTCGCCCAGGCGGGTGAGCACAGAAGCGTCGAGCACTTCGTCACCCACCTGCACGCGGATTCCGCCAATCAGCAGAGGATCAAGTTTGACGTTGATCTTCAGCTCACGCCCGTAAAGGGAATTGAGTCCGGACTGCAAACGGCTGAGCTGCGCGTCCGTCAGGGGACGTGCGACAGTGACGGTTGCAATCCAGCGCTGCTGGCGCTTCGCAGCAAGCTCGGCGAAACGCGCGACCAGCCGGGTCGCCTTGATTCCGCGGGGCTGTGCCACGGCCTGCCCGATAAGGACTTTGGCTTCCTCGCTTGCGCCAGGAACCAGCCTCTCGGCCAGGTTGATCTTTGCTGCAGCACTGGCCTGCGGCTCGGACAGAGCACGCTGCACCTCGTGGCTGGAGGCTACGGTCTGGTTGAATGAGAACAGGTCGTTCTCGAGTACTTCCAGTCCGGTAATGCCGGAGGCAGAAACGGCCGACTTGTTTTCAGCAACAGCGATGACCACCGTTGCGGCAAGCGTCTCGAGTGCATCGCCGATGTCCCGCGCCGATGCCCAGCGTGAGCTGGCCAGTCCGGCTACGATTTCCGCAGCCTCGGTGGAGACTTTTCCGCTGAACAGTTGCCTGATCAGCGCTGACTTTTCCTCGCCGCTTCGGGAAGGGTCCGTCAGGGCGCGGCGCAGGCCAGCAGAGCTGTCCACCGTTCCCAGGATTCCGAAGAGTTCCTTTGCCAACTGCAGCGATGCAAAGGGAAGCTTGGCTTCCAGCTCGGTCAACGCCTTGGTCAGCGATTCGCTCGATACACCTGCCATTACTTTGCTACACCCGCGTTCTGGTTCTCCAGCTCAGCCAGGAAGCGGTCAACAACACGTGCCGCGCGCTGGTCGTCGTCCAGCGACTCGCCGACGATGCGGCCAGCCAGTGTGGTGGCAAGGGTGCCCACCTCGGAACGCAGGGACACAACGGCCGCCTGGCGCTCGGACTCGATCTGTGCGTGTGCCTGCGCCGTGATGCGCGCAGACTCGGCTGCAGCCTTCTCCTTCAGCTCCGCAAGGATCTGGGCGCCTTCGGCACGGGCTTCCTCGCGGATGCGGTTGGCCTCTGCACGTGCGTCGGTGAGCTGCTGCTTGTACTCCTCGAGTGCTGCAGAGGCCTCGGCCTGGGCCTTCTCAGCCTTGGCGATGCCGCCTTCGATGGCCTCAGCACGCTCTGCAAACGTCTTCTCGAACATCGGGACAACGAACTTGACCACGATGAAAAAGAGGAGAGCAAAGCCGGCGAGGACGACGCCCATTTCCCAAACGTTGGGAACGAGCGGGTTAGTCGCCGCGGCGCCTTCGGTGGCGGCTGAGATGATCAGCTGATTCATATTTCACCCGTCCTTATCTACTCGGTTCTGAATGTTCGCTAAGTTCCGAAGGACTAGCTAAGAACGAAGGCGAAGACCAGACCCAGGATGGCGAGGGCTTCAGTCAGCGCAAGGCCGAGGAATGCGATCGGCTGCAGGACGCGCTGGGCTTCCGGCTGACGTGCAACGCCGTTGATGTAAGCAGCGAACACGAGACCCACACCGATACCACCGCCGATGGCGGAGAGGCCGTAGCCGATGAGGTTGAGGGAGCCGTTGATGGAGCCTTCCATTTTTCTTCCTTTCAAGATGCCAACTCTGTGGCAGGTTGTTTGGGTTGCTTCATCCCCGCGAGGGGGAAGTTTTGGGGTGCCTAGTGGCTGTCGGCGTGAAGTGCGCCTTCAATGTAGATAGCCGTCAGCAGGGTGAAGACGTAGGCCTGCAGCGCCATGATCAGCGCTTCGAGCATGTACATGGCGATCGCACCTGCGAGGACCAGGACCGAGGTGCCCTTCAGCAGGACGTTTTCCTGCATGACAAGGAACTCGATACCCGAGCCGGCGATCATGACAATCAGGTGGCCTGCCAGCATGGTGGCGAACAGACGGAGGCTGTGCGTGACAGGACGGACCAGGAAGTTGGAGATGATCTCGATCGGAATGACGATCGGGAGGATGTAGACCGGAACTCCGGACGGCACGGTGGCGAGCTTGAAGTACTTCAGCCCGTTCTTCTTGATGCCGATGCCGATCCAGGTGACGTACACGATCGCAGCCAGCACGTACGCGCCGCCGACGTGGGAGAAGCTCGGGAGCTGGATCAGCGGGATCGCACCGTAGATGTTGTTCACCAGGATGAAGAAGAACAGGGTGAACAGCAGCGGGACGAACTTCATGAAGTCGCGGCCGCCGATGATGTCCTTGGCGATGCTGTTACGGACGAAGCCGTAGGCCATTTCGCCGGCGAACTGGAGCTTGCCAGGAACCATCTGCTGCTTCCGCGCAGCTAGCATAAAGAATGTAGCGATAATGACGACGGACAGGATTACCAGCAGCATCTGCTTGGAGAATCCGTCATGCGCACCCCACGGCAGGATCGCCGGCAGGTGCATTTCTTCAATTCCGGGAGGCGTGAAGACTCCTGAATTTTGGGCCGGGAGCGCAAGCGCGATCAACGCGTTTCCTCTCTGCAGTGTCCATCGTTGGGCGTTGGTCGGGTTCCGGCGTGATTCATGCTCGCCCTCCCCCTCGTGAAATTATTTGGCATTACTGTCTCCGTCCTCGGACGGTCCGCTGGCTGCATCATTCCCGTCAGCCGATTTTCGCGAACTGGTGAGGCCGTGCATATGGGATAGATAGAACCCTCCCGCAGCTCCAAGCAGAGCGCCTGCGAGCACAATCCAGCGGGTTCCCCACAGGTAATCCAGTCCCCACCCTATCAAACTCCAGACGATGATTCCGCCAATAATGTAGCTAAAGACGGCGATGCCGGCGTTGTAACCGCCGTCACCTCGGACGGCCGAATCGCCGGCCGTTCCGGCGGATTTGGCGGCGTCGTCGCCAGGGGTATTTTGGGAGTCGTTACGCTCAGACATCCGTGGTGCCCCTCTCGGTCCGGGGGGTGGATTCGGGGTCGTTATAGATCTGCAGACGGGCTTTGCTGAAACCGTAGATTTCGGCAGCCTGCCAGAACACCACGGAGACAACAGCCCCGATGAGGAACCAGCGTTCGTGGAGCCAGGCCGGTTCACCCAGCACAAACAGCACGACTGCAAAGCCAACCACCTTGACAACATATGTCGCTACGAAAAGGCCAATGGCCCCGGAGGGGTTGCTTCGGCCGACGAAGTGGCCGATCAGGAGGCTGATGGCAAAGAACACCATCACCAGCAATCCGCCGAAAGCAGTCGAGAACGCTCCGGCCCAGCCGTTCAGGACCAGGGCTACGATGCCCGTCAGCAGCAGCGCTGCCGCGGCTGCTGCGGAACTGAGTCCCAGCAGGCCAAGCCACAGTGACTGCCGGGGACCGGATGCGCCAACGGCTCCGTTGCCGGACGCAGGTCCGGGGTCGGCGTCGGAGCTCATGCGATCCCAATCGTGGAAGGTGGGGCGGAGGATTTTGGTGCAGGACACACCTGCCCCTGAATTCTACATGAGATAGAAATTTCCGGGAAACCGCTGCTTAACCTGCGGCGTCAGCGCTGCGGCCTGGGGTGTCAGCACTGCGGCGGCTCAAATACGGCCATGCCGTGAGGAGCCCCATGCCCAGTGTCGCCACCAGGTCGACGGCGAGCACGATCTGCCAGGGGTAGACGGCAAAGGCCAGGCCACCGAACGACAATACAGCCGTCCACATGTACATGAGCATCACTGCCGTGCGGTGCGAGTAGCCGATATCCATGAGCTTATGGTGCAGGTGGCCGCGGTCGGCGGACCAGGGAGAACGTCCGACGGCGGTGCGCCGCACCACCGCGAGGCACAGATCCAGGAGCGGAAGAAAGAGGACTGCAAACGGCAGCACGATGGGGATGATGGTGGGAATACCGTTTACCCGGTCATAAAGCCCGGAGGTGATCTGGCCGGTGGACACCACACCGGCCGAGGCCATGAGCAGGCCAATCAGCATGGCGCCGGAATCACCCATGAAGATTTTGGAGGGAAACCAGTTGTGCGGCAGGAAACCCAGGCAACTGCCCACCAGGATGGCGGTGAGCAGCGTCGCGAGGTCCGAACGGTCCAGCAGCACTGCCGTCCGGTGCACCCAGTAGGCGGTGAGGAAGAAGGCCGCACCGCCGATGATCGCTACGCCCGCCGCAAGTCCGTCCAGCCCATCAATGAAGTTGAACGCGTTCATCGTGGTCACGATCAGTACCGCCGTGAGGATGACGTTCACGGGGTCCGAGTCGAAGCGGATGGGCTCCGGAACGAACGGAATGATGGTCATCCGGACGCCCCAAATCGCCACGACCAGGGCCGCAGCACTCTGGCCAATTAGCTTGACCCACCAGCGGAGGTCGAGCAGGTCGTCCGCCACGCCGACGAGCACGATGACTGCTGCACCGGCCAGGACTCCCCAGGGGGCGGAGTTCCCCCGGAAGATGTCCTTCACAAAGAAGGACTGGCTGGCCACCACCAGCGCCACGAGCACGCCGGCAAAAATCCCCAGCCCGCCGAGCCGTGAAACGGGGCTTGAATGCATATCGCGGCTCCGGATCGGGGCGAACAGCTCAAGCCGGTTGCCGACGAGCCGCGCACCCCACGTCGCTGCGTAGGAAACAACGGCCGCTGTCAGCATCATGCTCAGGTACATGATCATGGGGTCTCCCCCGCCACACCGATGCGGAGCACGCTGCCATGGCCACGCCGCCTGAGCAGGACCTGATGCGTGTCACAACTGCGCAGGTTCTTGGTCAGGCCGGGCGGACCGTGGGGTATCGAAAGCTGTGGATCTGACGTGCAATAAATGAAACTTCTCCGTCGCCAAGCGCGCAGGCAGGCAGTGCAAAGCCGCCTGACAGGGCTGTATTACAGTGGACTCTAGTCAAGATACTAACGCCAACGGGTATATCGCTTCGCGTCACACGGCCTCATGCCGGCGGGAAACTTGCCGGCGGCCGTGCTGAAAGGATCCCCCAATGTCAGTGTCTGTCGCCGTTGCTGCCGTGACGTTTGACCGCCCCCGTGAGCTGGCCGTTCTGCTCCGCGCCATTAACAGCCAAACTGCTCCCGTTGCGTCGATTTGCCTTGTGGACAGCGGCACCGCGCCGGCCAAGGACGTGGCGGAACAGCACGGAAATGTGGACTACATCCGCTCGGAAGCAAACCTCGGCGGTGCGGGCGGTTTTTCCCTGGCGGTCCTCAAGGCCGTGGCCAGCGGCGCCGAATGGATCTGGATGATGGACGACGACGCGGAACCCGCGGACGCCGAATGCCTGGCCACGCTTATCCGGGAGGCCGAGTCTCGTGGGCTTGATGCTGTGGTTCCGCTCGTCGTGGCGCCCGGCCACCCGGACAGGTTGTCCTTCTTCTTCCGGCTGGACGGCAAGGTGACCCACGACCGTGCTGCGCTGGAAAAGGTGGGTTTCCTTCCCCAGGACGGACACTTCTTCAATGGCGCACTGATCCGCTCGGACGTTTTCTTCAAGGTGGGGCTGCCGGACATGCGCCTCTTCATCCGCGGAGACGAGGTGGACTTCACCATCCGGCTGCGCAAGGCGGGCATCCGTTTCGGCACCGTGACCACCGCGGCGATCACCCACCCGCACGCGTTCTCCGAAACCCAGCACGTCTTCGGCGCCCGGTGGCACGTCATCGTTCCTGAATCCGCGTTCAAGCGGTATTACTACTACCGCAACCGCGGCTATTTGATCCGCCGCTATTTCCGCGTGAAGTCCCTGACTGCCGACGTCGGCGGCTACTTGGGCTATTTCCTACGCCGGGGCGACTTCCGCGGCCTGGCCGACTGGTTCAGGGCATTCTCAACGGGCCTGCGCGGGAAGGGCTTCGGCCCTCTCAAGGACCAAAAGTTCTAGCCGCCGGACTGTGACAGCCGGTGCTGCAGGCGGCGCCGCAGCAGCAGCGCCAGCAGCACCCAGGGCTCGCCCAGGACGCGGTACGCCACGCGCCGCGGGTGCAGCACCAGGCGCCACGCCCACTCCAGGCCAAGCCGTCCGAGCCAGCGCGGGGCCAGCTTCTGAATGCCCGCGATCTGCTCTATGGCACCGCCCACGGCACAGTAAATGGCCGGGGGCAGCGTGCCGAGCCGCCGGCGCAGCACCTCTTCCTGCAGGGGCATGCCCAGCCCGACGAGCACCAACTGCGGCCGCTGCTCAGCAAGCCACGCTGCGGCTGCCTCTTCAAGGTCCTCGTTCCAGCCGTCACCGGGCATCCCGGTAACCGTAGCCCCCGGCACGATGCTCTCCAGTTTTGCCACAGCCCGCGCATTTGCCACGGGTCCTGCTCCCAGGACCGCGATCCGCTCCAGTCCTTTGACCTGCCCCAGCGCGGGAATCCAGTCCGTGGACCCCAGCCGGTAGTCCATGACGGGCGCGGAGTGCTCCTTGCCTCTCCCCCACAGCCACAGCACAGGTGCGCCGTCGATCAGGACCACGTCGCTGTCCTCGTAGAACTTCCGGAACTCCGGTTCTGCATGAAAAAGGGTGACGCTGTGAAGGTTGTGTCCGACGACGGTCCGCGTGGTTCCGTCGGCGACGAAGGAGCTAAGCACTTCTGTAAGTCCCGAAACCTCCAACGGAGTGGCGTCCACGTCCAGCACAGGCACGGCCTGCCGCTGGAGCATCATTCGGCGCCGGGCGCTTTGTCGCCCGCGGGTTCACCGGCTGCAGGCTCGGCGGGCGCCCCTGCGGGAGCCGCTTCGACGGCCGCCTCTTCCGCGGGAGCCGCTTCTTGGGGAGCGTCCGGCCCGGCGGCGTTGCCGTCGACATCGAGCAGGCCCGGAACCACGTCGCGGAGCCGCTCGAGGCTGACCGCACCCTGCCGTACAACGCGCAGGGGCAGGGACGTGGCATCCACAATCGTCGAGGGCACCGCATCGGCGCCTTCAAGCGGCCGGAAGCCGTCTTCCAGGTACACCTCAACGGACTCGGCGAGCTGGTCACGGGCTTCAGCCGCGGTCTGTGCCGCCGGCTGGCCCGTCCTGTTCGCAGACGAAACCGCCAGGGGGCCGGTCAGGGTCAACAGCTCCTGGGCGATCTCATCGGCGGGAATCCGCAACGCCACCGTCCCTTTGGTATCACCAAGGTCCCAGTCGAGTGATGGCTGGGCGTGCAGAATGAGTGTCAGGCCTCCGGGCCAGAATGCCTCGGCCAGCCGGCGTGCCTCAGGGAACACATCCGTGGCCAGGCCGTCCAGTGCGTTCAGGCGGGGCATCAGGACCGGCGGCGGCATGGCCCGGCTGCGGCCCTTGGAAACGAGCAGCATCGTGACGGCCTGCGGCGAGAATGCGTCTGCGGCGATTCCATACACGGTGTCCGTAGGGAACACCACGCATTTCTTTTCAAGGATGGCACGGTGCGCATGGGCCAGCCCTGCGGTGCGCTCGTCGTCGGCCATGCAGTTATAGGTAGTGGTCACTGCCTTATTCTTTCATCACTCCGCGGGAGGAACGGCGAGGACGGCGCTGGTTGCGCGTTCCTTGCCGTTAAGGTCCAGATGGGCGGAGATGTTCGTCCACCTGCCGGTTCGGGCGAGCATCGACGCGATCCACGCCGCCTGGACTTCGGCGTGTTCCATCACGAAGTAGCCCCCGGGAACCAGCAGCCGCGCGGCAGAGGCCGCCGCCGCCGTCGGGAGTTCCATGCCGTCCGCGCCTCCGCCGTAAAGGGCCTCGGGCGGGTCATGCAGCGCCACTTCCGGTTCGTTCGGTATGGCCTCGGCGGGGATGTAGGGCGGATTGGAAACGACGACGTCGACCGTTCCGTTAAACTCCGGCAGCGCGTCCCGCAGATCGCCCCGTATCAGACTGACGCCGAGGGGCTGCAGGTTTTTGGCTGCCCAGGCGTGCGCGAACTCGCTGAACTCCACGGCGTGCACCTCGGCTTCCGGCACCTCGTGCGCGACGGACCCTGCGATCGCGCCGGAGCCGGTGCCCAGATCTACTACCCGTGGTCGGCGGACCCCGGAGGCGACAAGTTCCTGGAGCCGGTCGATGACCAGCTGCACCACCGATTCGGTTTCCGGCCGGGGAATGAAGACCCCCGGGCCCACTGCCAGCTGAAGGTAGCGGAAGTGCGCGACGCCCGTGATGTGCTGCAGCGGAATGCGGCGGGCACGCTCGGCCACAAGTTCCGCGTAGCCCTCCGGCGCCGGGGTGTCCCCCAGCATCATGGCCCGCAGCCGGCCCAGCCCGACACCCAGCAGGTGGTCGGCGAGCAGTTCGGCGTCGACCCTGGGACTGGGCACTCCGGCATCGGCCAGGATCTGGGCGGCCGCGCGGACGGCGTCACCGAGGGTGGCACCGTCAAGGGCGGCGTTGAGCGTGGCACCGTCAAGGGGCTGGACCGGTTCGGCAGACTGGACCCGCCGGTCCGGTTTATGCTCGGACGTCATCTGGTTCGCCGTCCGGCTAGTCGCCGATGGCGTCCAGGCGGGCCTGCTCGTCCATCTCGATGGCGGACTGGATGACCGGCTCGAGGTCGCCGTTCATGACCTGGTCAAGGTTGTACGCCTTGTAGCCCGTGCGGTGGTCCGCGATGCGGTTTTCCGGGTAGTTGTACGTGCGGATCCGCTCCGAGCGGTCCATGGTGCGGATCTGCGACTTGCGCTGCTCGGAGTTGGCGGCGTCGATCTGTTCCTGCTGGTGCGCGAGGATGCGGGCCCGGAGAACGCGCATGCCGGCTTCGCGGTTCTGCAGCTGCGACTTTTCGTTCTGCATGGCCACCACGATGCCCGTGGGAAGGTGCGTGATGCGGACGGCGGAGTCGGTGGTGTTGACGGACTGGCCGCCGGGGCCCGATGACCGGTACACGTCGATTTTGAGGTCATTCTGGTTGATCTCGAGCTCTTCCGGCTCGTCCACCTCGGGAAGGACCAGCACGCCGGCCGCCGACGTGTGGATGCGGCCCTGCGATTCCGTGACGGGAACACGCTGAACACGGTGCACGCCGCCTTCGAACTTCAGCCGTGCGTAGACGCCTTCGGCCGGGTCGTTGGAGCTGCCCTTGACGGCGACCTGGACATCCTTGTAGCCACCCAGGTCCGACTCGGTGGCGGAGATGATTTCGGTCTTCCAGCCGCGCGCCTCCGCGTAGCGGGTGTACATACGCAGCAGGTCACCTGCGAACAGCGCAGCCTCGTCGCCGCCTTCACCGCCCTTGACCTCGAGGATCACGTTGCGGGCATCGTCAGGGTCGCGGGGAATGAGCAGCCGGCGCAACTTGGCCGCCGCCGTCTCAAGGGCAGCCTCCAGCTCAGGGACCTCAGCAGCAAACTCAGAGTCCTCTGCCGCCATCTCCTTGGCAGCCGCCAGATCATCCCGAAGCCCCTCCCACTTGTGGTAGGCCTCCACGATGCCGTTAAGCTGAGCCGACCGCCGCCCCAGCTTCCGCGCCAGCTTCTGGTCAGCATAAACAGCAGGATCCCCCAACTGCGCCTGAATAGCATCATGCTCATCAAGCAGGCCCTGTACGGAATCAAACATTGGTTATTACCTTTCAACGCTCTGGGTATCAGTTTAGTGACGCACACAGCGGTAGGTGACGGGCGACCGCCGTCGTATATTTTTGCCGGCCAGGGAGTGGCATCGGGCCTGTCGCGAAGGGGCGGGGCCGGCAAAAATATGCGACGGCCCCACCCCCAGCTCAGCTACTTGTCGTTGTCCGACTTTGCGCCAAGCGTCGTCTTCTGAACCTGCATGAGGAACTCGACGTTGCTTTGCGTTTCGCGGATCTTGTTGGTCAGCAGTTCAAGGCTCTGCTGCGTTTCGAGTCCGGAGAGGACGCGGCGCAGCTTCCACATGATCTTGACCTCTTCAGGCGACAGGAGGTTCTCTTCACGGCGGGTGCCGGACGCGTTGACGTCGACAGCCGGGAAGATGCGCTTGTCCGCGAGCTGGCGGGACAGGCGGAGCTCCATGTTGCCGGTGCCCTTGAACTCTTCGAAGATGACCTCGTCCATCTTGGAACCGGTCTCGACGAGCGCGGTGGCCAGGATGGTCAGCGAGCCGCCGTTTTCGATGTTGCGGGCTGCACCGAAGAACCGCTTGGGCGGGTACAGGGCCGCGGAGTCGACACCGCCGGACAGGATGCGGCCGGAAGCCGGCGCTGCCAGGTTGTAGGCACGGCCCAGGCGGGTCATGGAGTCCAGAAGAACCACGACGTCCATGCCCATCTCCACGAGGCGCTTGGCGCGTTCGATGGAGAGCTCGGCCACGGTGGTGTGGTCGTCGGCCGGACGGTCGAAGGTGGAGGCAATGACCTCGCCCTTGACGGTGCGCTGCATGTCCGTGACTTCTTCGGGACGTTCGTCAACGAGCACCATCATGAGGTGGACCTCAGGGTTGTTGGTGGTGATGGCGTTCGCGATGGACTGCAGGATGAGGGTCTTGCCTGCCTTCGGCGGCGAGACGATCAGGCCGCGCTGGCCCTTGCCGATAGGGGCAACCAGGTCGATGACACGGGGGCCGATCTTCTTGGGGTCCGTTTCGAGGCGCAGGCGCTCGGACGGGTACAGCGGAACGAGCTTGGCGAACTCGACGCGGTCCTTGAGCTCTTCCGAGGTCTTGCCGTTCACCGAGGTGACGCGGACCAGTGCGTTGAACTTCTGGCGCGCGGACTGCTGGCCGCGGTCCTCGCCGTCACGGGGTGCGCGGATGGCGCCGACGACGGCGTCGCCCTTGCGCAGGTTGTACTTCTTTACCTGGGCGAGGGAGACGTAGACGTCGTTCGGGCCCGGGAGGTAACCGGAGGTGCGGATGAAGGCGTAGTTCTCGAGAACGTCGAGGATGCCTGCGACGGGCAGCAGCACGTCGTCATCGGTCACCTCGATGTCGTCAACATCCGGTCCCTGGCTGCGTCCGCGACGGCGGTCATTGCGGTCGCGGAAGCGGTCGTTGCGGGAGTTGCCGTCCCGGCTGTCGCGGCTGTCAGAACGATCAGAACGGTCGTTGCGGTCGCGGCGGTTCCGGCGGTTGCGGCGGCTGCCGCCCTCGGCGTCGTCGTCGCGGCTGTCATCGCGGCGGGTCTCATCGCGGCGGTTGTCGCGGGCACCGGCGCTTTCGGAGTCACGGCCGCCGCGGGTGCGGCCGCCTTCACGGCGGTCGGTGCGCTGCCCGGCTTCAGCAGTGTCGGCGCCCTGTTCACGGGCGTCAGCACCGCGGGTTTCCGCAGCGCGGGTCTCAGCACCGGCGGTTTCGACGCCCGCAGCTTCGGCCGGGGCTTCGGCGGGAGCGGCTTCAGGGGCCGTAGCGGCAGCCTCGCCGCGGCGGCGGTTACGGGTACGCGGCTGGCGGCGTTCACCGGTGCCTTCGCCCGCACCGGGCTCGGATACTTCAGCTGCCACTTCGGCAGGCGGGGCTTCGACGGCGGCCGGCTGGGCAGCTGCCTCGGCGGCCGGCTCGGCGGCAGGAGTGGAAATGACGCCGTCGCTGACAGCGCGGCGGCTGCGGCCACGGCCACGGGTCCGCGGGGCTTCCTGTGTCGGGGCCTCCGTGGTTTCTGCAGGGGCAGCCGGAGCCGATGTGTCGGCGGCAGCCGCACTGGTGTCGGCGGCCTTTACAGCGGTGCGGGCCGGAGCCTTGCTGGCCGTAGTACCTGCACGATGGGCCGAAATGGCCGCGACAAGGTCTCCCTTGCGCATGCGCGAACCGCCCGAGATCCCGAGCTGGCTGGCAAGTGCCTGCAGCTGGGCGAGCTTCAGGCCGGCGAGGCCGCTGCTCTTGGCGGGTGCTTCCGTCAACGATCCGGAAGCAGAAGATGATGTATCCACAGCTGGCAACAGCTCAGTGGTTTCGGTCACGAAGGATCCTTCCCCCTCGACGGCGTCCAGACTGGGAGCTGGACGCGATGATTTGATCTGGGCTGCAGTTCAGATCTGCAGCCGGGATGTCGACCTTGCCGGATGGAATTCGCGGCAGGGCCGGATACTGATCACCTTCAATGCCCCGCAGTACGGGAACATCGGACTGACGGTTCAGGGAACAGAAAGCTTTCTGTGGGCCCCGGATCAGGCCAAGGAGGCGGCACCGGAAAATACTGCGCATTACGAGAACGAAGCAACAGATCTGCGCAGTTCCGGACCAGGATAGGCAAAGGAGCCAATCATCAGGTTCTGTGACTGCACGGTCTCTTGGCTGCAGGGCCTCTGCGGTGACTGAATGCGGGTTTACCGCCGGTGCACTCCCACTTTAGCACCTTCGACGTCCACTGCCAGCTTCATCACACGCCAGTTGATGCCCGGTGTGCTTTCCGCCGTAAACGTGCCGATGAATTCGAGCACTGCGGCTGCTTCCGCTTCACCGTTCGCCAGCACCAGAACCGTCGGCCCTGCCCCCGACACAACGGCTGCATGCCCGGCGCTGCGCAGGCCCTGGATCAGTCCCGCACTGGGCAGCATGGCCTCTGCCCGGTAGCTCTGGTGAAGGAAGTCCTCCGTACCGGGCAGCAGGAACGCCGGGTTGTTCGTCAGCGCGTGAATCAGCAGAGCCGCGCGGCCGGAGTTCATGGCGGCGGCGTGGTGGCCAACGGATGCCGGCAGCAACGCACGCGCCGCTTCCGTCGACAGCTCGTAATCGGGCACTGCCACAATGGGAATGACCGCCGCATCAACCGTGGCACAGGTGCTGCTGTACTGGTCACTGTCCTGCCAGGACAGCGCCAGCCCGCCAAATATGGCCGGAGCGACGTTGTCCGGGTGCCCTTCCATCTCGCTGGTCAGCTGCAGGATCCACTCCCGGTCCTGCTGCTCCGCCGCCGGAAGCAGGGCGTTCGCCGCCGTCACCGCCGCCACCACCGCGGAGGCTGAAGAGCCCAGGCCGCGGCCATGCGGAGCGACGTTGGCCGCAATGATCTTCAATCCGTTGTGCCGGTAACCAAGGCGCCCGAAGGCCGCATTCATCGCCCGGACCACGAGATGGCTGGCATCCCGGGGCAGGGAGTCGGCGCCTTCACCGCTCAACTCGAAGATAAGCTCCCCGCTGTCCAGGCTCTCCACAGTGAGCGTGTCGTGCAGTGTCAGTGCCAGCCCAAGGCTGTCGTAGCCCGGCCCGAGGTTGGCGCTCGTGGCGGGAACCCGGACAGTGACCTGCTGCCCGGCCTGGATGGCGGGCAGCTGGGTGGTTTGCGGCAGCGCGGTTTCCACGGTTATTTGTCTTCCAGTCCCAGCTCGGCGGCTACCGTGACGACGTCGTTGGAGACCTTGACGGGCTGAACGTCGCTGCCGTCCTCGGTCCGCAGGGCCCACTGGGGATCCTTCAGGCCGTGGCCGGTGACCGTGATGACGATGGTCTTGCCCGAGGGCACTTCACCGGCAGCGTGCTTCTTGAGCAGGCCCGCGACGCCGGCCGCGGAGCCGGGCTCCACGAAGACGCCTTCCTTCGAGGAAAGCCAGCGGTGGGCTGCCAGGATCTCGTCGTCCGTCACGGAATCGATGAAGCCGCCGGACTCGTCGCGGGCGGCGATGGCACCGTCCCACGATGCGGGGTTGCCGATGCGGATGGCGGTGGCGATGGTGTCCGGCTCCGTGATGGGGTGGCCGGCCACGAAGGGCGCGGCTCCCGCGGCCTGGAAGCCCCACATCCTGGGGGTCCGGGTGGAAACTGCAGGCAGTGTCCCGCCCGTTGCGGACTCGAACGGCGCGGAATACTCCTTGTAGCCCTTCCAGTAGGCGGTGATGTTGCCTGCGTTGCCGACCGGCAGCACGTGGATGTCCGGCGCATCGCCCAGGGCGTCGACGATCTCGAACGCGCCGGTCTTCTGCCCCTGGATGCGGGCAGGGTTGACGGAGTTCACGAGGAAGACCGGGTAGGACTCGCCGAGCTTGCGGGCGATGTCCAGGCAGTTGTCGAAGTTGCCGTCCACCTGCAGCAGCGTGGCGCCGTGGGCGATCGCCTGGCTGAGCTTGCCCATGGAGATCTTGCCTTCCGGCACCAGCACTGCGCATTTGAGGCCGGCGGCAGTGGCGTAGGCGGCAGCCGATGCGGAAGTGTTGCCGGTGGAGGCGCAGACCACGGCCCTGGCCCCGGATTCCACGGCTGCCGTCATGGCCATGGTCATGCCCCGGTCCTTGAAGGATCCCGTGGGGTTCATGCCTTCGACCTTGAGGTATACCTCGGAGCCGGTGAGCTCCGACAGCTTCTGCGCGTGAACCAGCGGCGTGCCGCCCTCACCGAGGGTGATGACCTTGGTCTTTTCGGTGACGGGCAAACGGTCAGCGTATTCGCGGATGACCCCGCGCCATTGGTGAGCCACTTAAGCTCCTTCTACCCGCAGTACGGATGTAACGGAATTGATCACGTCGAGGCCCTTGACGGCTTCGACGGTCGCTGCCAGTGCAGCTTCGCTTGCGCGGTGCGTGACGATCCGCAGTTCAGCCGATTCCACGTTGGAGTCGGCATCGCGGTGGATGGTCTGGCGCATGATTTCAATGGAGACGCCGTGCTCGGCGAACAGCTGGGCGATCTTCGCCAGGACGCCGGGCTGGTCCGCGACGTCCAGGCCGATGTAGTAGCTGGTGGTCGCAGCGGAGATCGGGAGCGCCGGGACGTGGCCGGTGGTGGACTCGATGCGTCCGGGTCCGCCCAGGACAATGCGGCGGGCGGCCGAGACGAGGTCACCCAGCACGGCGGAGGCGGTGGGGGTTCCGCCGGCGCCCTGGCCGTAGAACATCAGTTCGCCGGCGTTCTCGGCCTCGACGAAGACAGCGTTGAAGGCGCCGCGGACAGCAGCCAGCGGGTGTTCCCGCGGAAGGAGCGTGGGGTGCACGCGGACGGACACGCCGTCGCCGCCGTCGGCATCCGTCAGCTGTTCAGCGATGGCGAGCAGCTTGATGACGAAGCCGGCCTCTTTGGCTGCGGCGATGTCAGCAGCGGTGACACCGGTGATGCCCTCGCAGTAGACGTTCGCCAGGTCGAACCGCGTGTGGAAGGACAGCGAGGCGAGGATGGCAGCCTTGGCCGCGGCGTCGAGCCCTTCGACGTCGGCGGTGGGGTCCGCCTCGGCGTAGCCGAGCCGCTGGGCCTCGGCAAGGGCGTCAGCGAACTGGGCGCCGGTGCTGTCCATCTGGTCAAGGATGAAGTTGGTGGTGCCGTTGACGATTCCCAGCACCCGGGTGATGCGGTCACCGGACAGGCTGTCGCGGATGGGGCGCAAGATCGGAATGGCTCCCGCTACGGCGGCTTCGTAGGACAGTTCGACGCCGGCCTTGTCCGCCTCTTCGTAGAGGGTGGGGCCGTCGGCGGCGAGCAGTGCCTTGTTGCCTGTGACGACGCTCGCGCCGCTCTGGATGGCTGCGAGGATCAGCGAACGGGCCGGCTCGAGTCCGCCCATCAGTTCGATGACGAGGTCGGCGTCCTTGACCAGTGTTTCGGCATCCGTGGTGAACAGTTCGCGCGGCAGGTCCACCTCACGCTCGGCGTCAAGGTTGCGCACGGCGATGCCCGTGAGCTGCAGGTGGGCACCGGTGCGCGGAGCCAGGGTGTCAGCGTCGTCCATGAGAATCCGCGCTACCTGGGCCCCGACGTTGCCACAGCCCAGCAGGGCTACTTTCAGGGTTCGCAATTCTGTCATTCAGACTCCCATGTCGCGGTTCAGCAAATCTTCTTCAGTTTCCCCGCGGACAATCAGCCGGGGAGATCCGTCGCGCACCGCGACAACGCCCGGCCGGGCCAGATAGTTGTAGTTGCTTGACAGGGCCCAGCAGTAGGCGCCGGTACCCGGTACAGCGAGCAGATCACCGGCTGCCACGTCCTCGGGCAGATATACATCTCTAACAACTATGTCGCCGCTCTCGCAATGTTTGCCCACTACGCGGGACAGCTGCGGCGCGGCTTCGGAGATTCGAGAGGCGAGAATGGCGGAATAATCCGCGTCGTAGAGCACCGGACGGGCGTTGTCGCTCATGCCGCCGTCCACCGACACATAGCGCCGGGAATGCGTAACGTTTTCGCCGCCCGTTTCTGCTTCTTCCCCTGTTTCAGCGCCGCCGGCGGACGGAGCGTCCACGCGGACAGTCTTCCGCGTGCCCACCTCGTAGAGCGTGAACGTGCTGCTGCCGACAATCGCCCGCCCCGGTTCGATAGAGATCCGTGGCGCGGAAATGCCGAGTTCGGCACACTTTGAACGCACGACGGCGGCCATTGCCTGCGCGATCTCGGCCGGCGGGCGGGGGGTGTCCACCAGCGTGTACGCGATGCCGTACCCGCCGCCGAGGTCGAGTTCGGGAAGGCGGATCGAGTATTTCGTCTGCATCTCGGCCAGGAAGCCCAGAAGCTTCACAGCGGCGAGGGCGAAGCCGTCGGGTTCGAAGATCTGTGAGCCGATGTGGCAGTGCAGGCCAAGCAGTTCGATGCTGGCATAGCTCGTGGCGGCGGCAACAGCTTCCTCGGCAGCCGAAAGTCCG
This sequence comes from Arthrobacter sp. NPDC093125, assembly GCF_044754225.1. Classification (NCBI taxonomy): domain Bacteria; kingdom Bacillati; phylum Actinomycetota; class Actinomycetes; order Micrococcales; family Micrococcaceae; genus Arthrobacter; species Arthrobacter sp. NPDC093125. The sequence continues at coordinate 177,303 of NZ_JBIVOQ010000002.1, forward strand.
GCCTGGTCCGTGGAGTCTCCGGCCATGGAGAGTCCGAACTTCTGGTCTTCATGGGCCGTAGCGATAAATTCGTGCGTATGGGCATGCACGCCCGGCGTCAGGCGCAGCATCACCTTGGCCACTTCGCCGCGAGCAGATGCGATTTTGGCCACACGCTCCAGCTCGTCCAGGCTGTCCACCACGATCCGGCCGAGCTTCATGTCGAGCGCGCGGCTGATCTCGGCGTCGGATTTGTTGTTGCCGTGCAGGCTGAGGTCGCCGCCGTCGATGCCCGCCCGGGCAGCCACCGCAAGTTCACCGCCGGAGCAGGTGTCCAAACGCAGGCCCTCTTCGGCCACCCAGCTGGCCACAGCCGTGCAGAGGAAGGACTTGCCGGCATAGTAGACGTCCACTCCCCCGCAGATGTCGGCAAAAGCCTCATCGAAGGCATCCTTGAAGGAGCGCGCACGGGCCCGGAAATCGGTCTCGCTCATCACGAACAAGGGCGTGCCGAACTGTTCCTTCAGCTCGCTGACGGAAATGCCGTCCAGGGCCAGCTGGCCGTCGGAGTTCCGATCAACGCCCCCGGCCCACAGGGAACTATGGAGCGCGTTCACGTCCTCGGGTACGGCGAGCCATTCCGGCGCGAGCGGGGAAGCATTTGCGGTCATGGGTGCATCTGCGGTCATTGGGTCACATCCGTTCCGGCGCCGATACGCCGAGCAGGTCCAGTCCGTTGGCGAGCACCTGGCTTGTGGCGTCGTTCAGCCACAGGCGGGTGCGGTTGAGGTCGGTGACCGCTTCCTCGCCCAGCGGGGCGATGCGGCAAGCGTCATACCAGCGGTGGTAGGCCCCGGCAATGACCTCGAGGTGGCGGGCCACCCGGTGGGGTTCCCGCAGCTCCGCAGCCTTGGCCACGATGGAGGGGTAGCTGCCCAGGTGGGACAGCAGCTCATTCTCGGTTGCGTGGTGCAGCAGCGAGGCGTCGAAGGCGCTGCGGTCCACACCGGCCGCCACGGCATTGCGCGCCGCGCCCCGGGACCGGGCATGGGCGTACTGCACGTAGAACACCGGGTTTTCGTTGCTGTGCTTCTTGAGCAGCTCGGGGTCCAGCGTGAGCGGGGAATCCGCGGGGAACCGCGCCAGGGAGTACCGCACGGCGTCCTTGCCGAGCCAGGAGATCAGGTCCTTGAGCTCAATGATGTTGCCGGCACGCTTGGACAGCTTGGCACCGTTGACCGAGACGAGCTGGCCGATCAGCACCTCGATGTTGACCTCGGGATCATCGCCGGCGGCGGCTGCTATGGCCTTGAGCCGGTTGATGTAACCGTGGTGGTCGGCGCCCAGCAGGTAAATCTTTTCCGTGTAGCCGCGGTCCTTCTTGGACAGGTAGTAGGCAGCGTCGGCGGCGAAGTACGTGGGCTCGCCGTTCGCGCGGATCATCACGCGGTCCTTGTCGTCGCCAAAGTCGGTGGTCCGGAGCCAGACGGCGCCGCCGTCGTCGAACACGTGCCCCTGTTCGCGCAGGCGGGCGACGGCACTCTCGATGGCACCGGCGTCGTGCAGTTCCTGTTCGGAGAAGAACACGTCGAAGGAAACGCCGAAGTCCGCGAGGGTGTCCTTAATGTCCTTCATCTGCGCCTCGTATGCCGCTGCCCGGATGACGGGAAGCGCCGCCACATCGGTGAGCTCGCGGATGTCCGGGTGCTGGGTCAGCACGTCGTGGCCGAGGTCGCGGATGTACTCGCCCGGGTAGCCGCCTTCGGGCACGTCGCGTCCATGCAGGCGGGCCAGCACGGAATGGGCAAACACGTTCATCTGCGAGCCGGCGTCATTGATGTAGTACTCCGCGGTGACGTCCGCGCCGGAGGCCCGCAGCACGCGCGCGATCGCATCTCCCAGTGCAGCCCAGCGCGTGTGGCCGATGTGGAGCGGCCCCGTGGGATTGGCCGACACGAATTCCATGTTGACCTTGTGGCCGGCGAGCGCCGAGTTGGTGCCGTATTCCGGACCCGCTTCCACGATGGCTTTCGCGAGTGCGCCGGCCGCGGCCGCGTCCACCGTGATGTTCAGGAAGCCCGGGCCCGCGATCTCGACGTCCGCCACACCGTGGATCTCCTTCAGCCGCGCGCTGAGCACGGTGGCGAATTCGCGGGGGTTGGTGCCGGCCTTCTTGGCCAGCTGCAGGGCGATATTCGTTGCCCAGTCACCGTGCTCCCGGCTCTTGGGACGCTCAACCAGGACGGCCTCGGGGACGGCCTCCTCGGACAGGGCGATTTCGCCCGCGGCAACGGCATCTTTCAGGCAGGCGGATATGGCGAGGGAAAGTTCTTCGGGAGTCACATTCCTAGCCTACCGGGGCCCCTGCCCTGTGGCGGAATCTGGGGGGCCCGCGGACCCCCCAGTGGCCGCCCCGCCGTCACAGCTAAAACTAGGGACATTCACAGTTTGAACCTTTAACCTGTTGCTGACGTCGTCATCCCCGGTAAGTGCCCGTACTAACGAAACGAGACACCGTGCAGCCCTCAATCCGCAAAACTGTATTCGCCGGGATCGCCGGCCTGTCCCTCGCCGGTACCGTGGCCGGCTGCGCGCCTTCGGCCCAGCAGCCCGCAGCCCAGGAAGCCCCTTCCACTGCCTCGGAGACCGCAGCACCCGGTTCATCTGCGCTCGCATCGTCCGGCGCCGGCTACAAGGACGGTACCTACACCGCGGAAGGCAATTACAAGTCCCCTAACGGCACGGAAACTGTGGGCGTGCAGCTCACGCTTGCCAATGGCACCGTCTCAGCCGTGGAGGTCACCCCGCATCCGTCCAACCCGAACACGAAGAAGTTCCAGGGGCAGTTCGCCGGCGGGATTGCGGAACAGATCGTCGGCAAGAGCCTCGACGAAATCAAGGTTTCCAAGGTTGCCGGTTCGTCCCTGACCAGCGGCGGCTTCAACCAGGCTGTTGAAGACATCAAGACCCAGGCAGCGTAGGCAGGCGCGGCATGGACTCGCCGGCGGACCGCAACCAACGATGCTGCCAAAGGAGAGCCCATGCCGCACCCGGGCTGGCATGACTTCCGCTTTGACGGGATAGGCACGGCGTGGGAAATCTCCACGCGCGCGCCGCTGGATTCCGCGCAGCGCCACAGCGTGCTGGCCGAGGTGGAGCGGTACGACGCAACGTGGTCGCGGTTCCGCCGTGATTCCCTGGTCAGCCAGATGTCGGCGCGCGCGGGGCAGCACGAGCTGCCCGCCGAATCCGAGGCCCTCGCAGACCTCTACCGCGAGCTGTACACCCTCAGCGGCGGGGCCATGACGCCGCTGATCGGCGAAAGCCTGGAACAGCTGGGCTACGACGCGGGCTACTCGCTGCTGCCGCGCGGCGCCGCGGCAGCGCCGCCCGCCTGGGACGATGTCCTGGAATGGCGGGGAACCTCGGTCACCACCACGGCGCCCGTGGTGCTCGACGTCGGCGCTGCAGGGAAGGGCCAGCTCGTGGACCTGCTGGCTGGCGTGCTGCGCGGCCAGGGCGTCACCGACTTCTTCATCGACGCCAGCGGCGACCTCCTGAACGGCGGACAGTCGCCTGTGACGGTGGCACTGGAACACCCCTATGACTCCAGGCGTGCGATCGGAACCATCCCCCTGGGAGCGGGTGCACTGTGTGCCTCAGCTTCGAACCGGCGGGCTTGGGGTGACGGACTGCACCACGTCCTGGACGGGACTACCGGCAGGCCGGTAACCACAGTGGTTGCGACGTGGGCGAAGGCAAAGACGGCCCTGGAGGCGGATGCCCTCGCCACCGCGCTGTTCGTCGTCCCCGCCGCGGAGCTGGAGTCCCGCTTCCGGTTCTCGTGGCTTAAGGTTCTTTCCAACGGCAGTGCGGAATACTCCGCGGAATTCGAAGGGGCGCTGTTTACATGAGTTCCACCACCACAAGACCGCGGACCCCGCCCGCCACCGCGCTGGATGCCTTCCTCGGACGGTTCACCATGTACCGGCTGGTGTTCCTGGTCCTCGCCGTGCTGGCCGCCTACAGTCTCGTGCTCGATGTCCTGGGGTGGCTGACGTTCGGCATCGGCAACCTGGCAGCCCACCTCGCGCTCTGCCTGGGGCTGACTTACGCTTCCAACAGGGCAGTCGCGGCAGTGTTTCGGGTCAGGCCGCATTCCGAGTCGTCACTGATCACCGGCCTCCTGCTCTACTTCCTGTTCTGGCCCACCGAGCTCGGGCCTTCTTTCGCGCCCGCCGATCTCGCCGGCGTGGTTCTGGCCTGTGTCCTTGCATCGGCGTCCAAATACATCCTGGCCTGGCGGGGACGCCACGTCTTCAACCCCGCGGCTGCGGGAGCCTTTATCGTTGGCCTGACCGGACTGAACATCGCCACGTGGTGGGCCGGTACCCCCGCCATGCTGTTGCTGCTGGTACCCGGAGTGCTGGGCGTGTTGTACCGGACCAGGAAAATGCTCATGGCCTCGGTGTTCACCGTGGTGGCCACGTCCATTGCCGCCGGCACCACCCTGCTCGAACCGGGAGTGGACCTGGCCCCAGCGGTGTGGCAGCCGCTGGCACAGAGCCCCGTGCTCTTCTTCGCCGGGTTCATGCTCACCGAACCGTTGACGCTGCCCCCGCGGCGCTGGCAGCAGCTGGTGCTGGCCGCCGTCGTCGGAATTCTCTTTGCAACGCCCTTCAACTTCGGCTTGGTGGCGAACTCGCCGGAGCTGGCCCTGCTGGCCGGCAACCTGCTGGCTTTCCTGGCCGGCCAGCGCGGCAGCGTGCGGCTTCTCTTCAGCCATTCGCGCAGGCTGACGCCCACGGCCACGGAATTCGTCTTCCGGCCGCGCCGCCCTCTTCGGCATGAGCCTGGCCAATACGTGGAGCTGGATCTCCCGCACGAGAAATCCGACGGCAAGGGCAGGCGCCGGGTGTTCAGCCTGACCAATTCCCCGGATGCGGAGCACGTAAAGATCGGCGTCGGCATTGCCGGTCCCGTTTCCGCCGCCAAACGCCAGCTCCTGGCCCTCAAGCCCGGAGAGGAACTCACGGCAACCACGGTGGCCGGCGACTTCGTCCTGCCCAAAGGATCGAATGAGCCGGTGTTGCTCATCGCTGCAGGCATCGGCATTACGCCCTACCTCGCGCACCTTTCCAGCGGGTTGGCGGACCAGCGGGATACGGCCCTGCTCTATCTGGCCAGGAACGCCGCGGAGCTCGCGTACGCGGACGAGCTGGAAAACTCCGGCGCGCGGATCATCGCGCGGCTGGCAGACGGATCCACCCCGCCGGAGTTCATGGAGGATGCCGGAGCCCACCTTGAACCGGGCGCCCGGCTGGACGGCCACACCCTGAAGCTCCTGGTCCCGGACATTGCCGGACGCAGGGTGTTCATCTCAGGCTCCCCTGGCAGCGTGGGATCGCTCAAGCGTGCCGTGCGGCAGGCGGGAGCACGGCGGATTCAAGTGGACTCATTCGCGGGGTACTGAGCAGGGTGCCGGGCTGGGCACGGAGCCGCTGCTGAAACCGTGCAGGCTGCGGGCGCCGATTTTCCATTAGGGCCCACCTTCCTGCTAAGCTCTAGGACGTCCAGCCGGTAACGGCAGGATCCTTGGATGCCCTCGTAGCTCAGGGGATAGAGCGTCTGCCTCCGGAGCAGAAGGCCGTAGGTTCGAATCCTATCGAGGGCACAGAAGAACCCCGTCGTTTCAGCGAAACGGCGGGGTTTTCTGCTTGCTCCGGACAGCGCCTGTGCCTTCTGAACAGTGCCCCTCTGAACAGTGCCGCCGTGCGCCTGAGGGAGAATGTCGGTGGGCGCTCGTAGGCTGATTTCCATGATCTGTTCCATCATCCCCCCATACATGCTCAAGCGACTGGCCGCACAGGATGCGCCCCGGTTCTCCGCTGTCCGCAGGGCCGCGAAAGAGGCACTGCTGCATGTAAAGACCGTGCAGGCGGCGAGGACGGCTCCCGCTCCCGAGGTGCCGCGGGGTTTGCGGCAACTGCAGCCTGCACCTGCGAACAGGTCCGTGTTCGACGCCAAGGGCGGTGAATCCCTTCCCGGCGTGCTCGTCCGGAAGGAAGGCGAGGCCCCGGTCGGTGACCCCGCTGCCGACGAGGCTTACGACGGCCTGGGCCACACCCACAGCCTGTACGCCGACGTTTTTGGCCGGAACTCCATTGACGGACAGGGAATGCCGCTCAATGCCACCGTCCACTTCGGCAGGCTGTATGACAACGCTTTCTGGGACGGCCATCAGATGGTGTTCGGTGACGGCGACGGCGAGATTTTTGAACGGTTCACCCGTTCCCTCAGCGTGATCGGCCACGAGCTGGCCCACGGTGTGACGCAATTTTCGGCCGGCCTCGCCTAGCGTAACCAGGCCGGGGCCATCAACGAGTCGTTCTCGGACGTCTTCGGTGCCCTGGTGGAGCAGTACCACCGCAAGCAGTCGACGGCCGAGGCCAGCTGGCTCATCGGTGAAGGCCTCTTCACACCCCAGGTTGAAGGCTCGGCGCTCCGCTCGATGAAGGCGCCCGGAACTGCGTACGACGACGACGTGCTGGGCAAGGACCCGCAGCCGGACTCAATGGACTCCTACGTCCGTACAAGTGCGGATAACGGCGGCGTCCACATTAATTCCGGCATTCCCAACCGGGCCTTCTGCCTGGTCGCCCAATCGATCGGCGGCAACGCATGGGAGGCACCGGGCCAGATTTGGTACGAGACGCTGACCGGAGGTTCCCTGCCGCCGACTGCCACCTTCAGCGTCTTCGCCAGGGCCACGGCAGCCTCCGCGAAGGAACTGTTCGGGGCGGACTCCGCAGAGCATGACGCCGTGCGCCAGGCGTGGGAAACTGTGAAAGTAAAGCTCTGACCTTCCGCCGGCCCGCATCCTCCGCGCGTCCGGCAGCCCAAGGACCACCAGGACCCTGCCATGAAAATCACAGTTGAGCGCAGCGGCGGGTTCGCTGCGCTGACGCGCACCTGGACAGTTCAAGCCACCACAGACAGCGACAAGAGCCGCTGGAGGCCCATCGTCGAAGCCTGCCCGTGGGACGCCGTCTCTGACTCCCGGCGCGTGGCGGACGGACAGCCGGACCGGTTCATGTATTCCATACGGGCGGGCCAGCACCGTGCCACCCTGCCTGAAAGAGCAGTGACCGGTCCGTGGCGCGTCCTCGTGGACAGGACCCGGGCCGCCGCAGAGGAAGAGTCCCACAACGGGGCCGGCTCCGGCAGTCCTAGTTAGGGCTTGAACCCTTACTGCTCCGTTGAGTGATGGCCGCGTAGCAGTAGAAGCCTGATTGGTCGCGGGATGAGCACCTACACGTGATTGAACGTGGAGGTGTTCCCCTGGCGGCCATTTTTTGTCGGTGGTCACTGGCATGCTGTGGGTATGGATGACAGCGCGGTTGCGGAGACGTTGAAGGGCATTGAGTCCTCCGTCGCGGCGTTGGCTGTTGTTCTCCGCCCCGCTGGTTTTGTTGGCAGCGCCGACGACGGGGCCAGCGACGGAGACGATGCGGCTCCGCGGGATGCTGATCCCCTGAGCGGTGCTGACGCTCTTTCGGACCAGGATCCTTTGCGGGATCAGGCGGACGCGTATCTGGACGGTCTGACCGGGGTGGCCGGGATGGAAGCCCGGCTGGCCGCGTTGAAGGTTCAGCTCATCGCCGCGTACGCCGCCGCTGCCGAGGCCCTGGCAGGGCAGGCTCGTTCTGCGCAGGAGCGCACCGCCCGGGAGATGGCGGTGACCGCCGAGGTCGCCGGTGTGCTGACGGTGAGTGAACGCACCGCGGGGGCGCTGCTGTCCGACGCCCGCACCCTGACCACCGGGCGGCCGCTGGCGCTGGCCGCGCTGGGATCCGGGACTCTTTCCTGGCCGCACGCACGGATCCTGTGCGATGAAACAGCCAACCTGGAACCGGCCGCCGCGGCGGCCCTGGAAGCCCACTTCCTGGATCCGGACGCGCCCGGTGCCGCCCGCGGCTGCCCGGCCGGGGACCTGGTGCCGGGCAGGTTCCGCGCCAAGGTACGCGCCTGGCGGGAACGGCACCACCCGGTCAGCATCGAAACCCGGCACCGCAGAAGCGCCGCGGACCGCCGGGTGGAGTACACCCCGGACCGGGACGGGATGGCCTGGTTATCGGCGTACCTGCCCGCCGACACCGCCGCCGCCTTCTGGAACCGGATTACCGACGCCGCCCGCGCCCTGCAGGGTCCAGGCGAGTTAAGGACGTTGACGCAGCTGCGCGCGGACGTCACCGAAGGCTGGCTGCTGGGCGGTGTTGTCGACGGGATCCCGTCCCCTAAGGCGCAGGTGCTGGTCACCGTCCCGGTGTTCTCGCTGATCGGTGCCGGGGAGGAACCGGCCACCCTGGACGGGTACGGCCCGATCCCGGCATCGATGGCACGAAAGCTCGTCGCAGAGGGGGCGACCTCCTTCCTGCGCGTGCTGGTCGATCCGCGCGACGGCGCGCCGCTGGAGATCGGCCGCACCAGCTACCGCCTGACCACCCCGATGCACCAATGGCTGCGGCTCCGCGACGCGCGCTGCACGTTCCCCGCCTGCAACAACCCGTCCCTCGACAACGAAGCAGACCACCTCCTGGCCTGGTCCGACGGCGGGACCACCGGAATCAGCAACCTCGGCCAGGCATGCCCCCGCCACCACCGCCTCAAACACCGCAGTCCCTGGAGGCCGGTCGCCGCGAACCATGACAGCCCGCCCGGCTGGATCTCACCCACGGGACGGTCCTACCCCAGTGAACAACAGGACTGGGAACCGCCCCACTGGCCAGAGAATCTAGAGCCAGCCAGCCTCGAGGAACCAGATAGCATCGAGGAACCAGACAGCCTCAAGGAACCAGACAGCAAAGAGTGGCTGGACAGCGAGGAACCGGACTGGCCGGCCACCTTCGAGTGCCTTGACCCGTAACCGCCACTAATTCCAGTGTCCGTGCATCCCTTGCCATCAGAGCCACTACCTGAGGATCCACTGTCTGAGGAGCCATTGCCTGTGGATCCATTCCCCGACTGGGTACGATGCACCGCCGCCTAGAGAGTCAGCGTGCGGTCCCTAGCTGACCGGTGAGAGCTGACCGCGGAAAGCCCTGCGGTACGACTGCGGGCTGGTATCCAGTACCTTCGCGAAGTGATGGCGCAGCAGCACCGGGTGGCCGAAGCCCGACTGCCGTGCCACTTCGTCGATATTCAAATCAGTCGACTCCAGCAGCTCCTGGGCCCGCAGCACCCGTTGGGAATTGAGCCATGCCGCCGGCGTGGCGCCCGTCTCGGCGCGGAAGCGACGGGCGAAGGTCCTCGGGGACATGTGCACTCTGGCGGCGAGTTCCTGGACAGAGTGCTCCTCGTCCAGATTCTGGACCATCCACTCCAGCAGGTCCTCCATGGGCTGTGAGCCGCACGCGGGCATGGGCCGGTCGATGAACTGCGCCTGGCCGCCGTCGCGGTGCGGAGGCACCACCATGTCCCGGGCTATGGCGGCTGCCACCGCAGCGCCAAGCTCTACGCGGACCAGGTGCAGACAGGCGTCTATGCCTGCCGCCGTTCCGGCGCTGGAAATGATCCGGCCGTCCTGGACGTACAGGACATTTTCATCGACCAAAACCTTGGGGTACTTCGCTGCCAACTCGCCGGAGTAATGCCAGTGGGTGGTGCAGCGGCGCCCGTCCAGGAGCCCGGCCCGGGCCAGTGCAAAAGCGCCGGAGCAGATGGACATGACCCAGGCGCCTCGCCCGTGTGCCACCCGAAGGACGTCAAGGACTTCCTCCGGGACGTCATCCTCCCGGCCGTACGGCGCCATGATCACCAGGTCCGCATCGGCAGCCGCGTCCAGCCCGAGGCTTATCTTCATGCTCAGGCCCGACTTCAGGGGGATGTCCCCCGGCACCGGCGCGCACACTCTGAAATCGAACTCGGGTACCCCGGTGCCGCGGTCGGACCTGTCGATGCCGAACACTTCAAACGCGGTACTGAACTCAAAGATTGAGAAGTTGGGAACGGCTATGACTGCCACTGACTTGAGCATGAATCCAGTATGGCAGAAAATTGTTCTTTATAGTCGTTTCTGCCACTTTTTTCCTTACCTCCCCAGGAGAACCATGGAGCTATGGAAATCTTCGGAATCGCCCTCGTTGTCCTGATCCTCATCTCCGTGGCCGCCACGTTCACTGCCGTTGCACGGGACGGACGCGGACACACACCGCCGGAATATTCGATCCGGGACTGGTCCGCACTGGACCTGCCCAGCAGGAACCACACCACGCGCGCTCTCTAGGATGGGCGGCTGTTCCTCTTGTCCCCCACCCTTTCTCAGCTACCCGCTGGCCACCCACCCGCCTGACCTCAACAACAGCCCAACCGCGAACAAAAGAACCCGGCTCGCCTGAGCCGGGTCCTTCGCTGTGGCGGGGATCAGCCGAGGGCGATGCAGCCATCTACCCCGGAACGTAGACGCCAGGCACAGGCGCTGCTACAGGGAGCAGTCCCGGGCCACAGTAGACTGGTCCCAGCCATGACTTTTCATATCTCCTACCCCGCCGAGCTGCCGGTAGCCGAGCGCCGCGAGGACCTGATGGCCGCCATCGCGGCCAACCAGGTGACCATCATTGCCGGCGAGACCGGCTCCGGAAAAACCACGCAGATCCCTAAGATGTGCCTGGAACTGGGGCTCGGCGACAACGGCCTGATCGGCCACACGCAGCCGCGCCGTTTGGCAGCCCGGACGGTGGCCGAGCGCATTGCCTCCGAGCTTGGCGTGGAGATCGGCCAGGAAGTCGGCTTCCAGGTCCGCTTCACCGGGGAAGTGAGCAAGTCCACCAAGGTCAAGCTTATGACCGACGGCATTCTGCTGGCAGAGATCCAGCGCGACAAGCTGCTCCGCAGGTACAACGCGATCATCATTGACGAGGCCCACGAGCGCAGCCTCAACATCGACTTCATCCTCGGGTACCTCAAACGCATCCTGCCGCAGCGGCCGGACCTGAAGGTGATCATCACCTCCGCCACCATCGATCCGGAGCGCTTCGCGAAGCACTTTGGTGCGGAGGGCGAGCCGGCTCCGATCGTTGAGGTGTCAGGGCGGACCTTTCCGGTGGAAATCCGTTACCGGCCGCTGTCCCAGCCGGCGGGCGGCGCCGCGTCTGCCGGTGATGACGAAGACAACGCCTCCGACGACGAACTCGAGGAGGACCGGGATCCTCTGGACGCGGTGTGCGACGCCGTCGACGAACTCGCCCTCGAAGCGCCCGGTGACATCCTCATCTTCTTCTCCGGCGAGCGGGAAATCCGCGACGCCGCGGACGCCCTGAACGCCCGGATCCAGTCCAACCGGCGGCTGGCCGGCACCGAGGTCCTGCCGCTCTTCGCACGGCTCAGCCTGCAAGAACAGCACCGCGTCTTCAACCCGGGCGGCAAACGACGGATCGTGCTGGCAACCAACGTGGCCGAGACCTCCCTGACCGTGCCGGGCATCAAGTACGTCATCGATACCGGAACCGCACGCATCTCGCGCTATTCACACCGCACGAAAGTCCAACGGCTTCCCATCGAGCGGGTGTCCCAGGCCTCAGCCAACCAGCGCTCGGGACGCTGCGGCCGTGTTTCAGACGGCATCGCCATCCGCCTCTACTCGGAAGAGGACTTCGAGTCCCGGCCGCTGTACACGGATCCGGAGATTCTGCGCACCAATCTTGCGGCGGTCATCCTGCAGATGACGGCCATGGGCGTGGCCCGCGGCCCCAAGGACATCGAGACCTTTCCGTTCGTGGAGCCGCCGGACTCCCGGGCCATCAACGACGGCGTGACCCTCCTCAGGGAGCTGGGCGCCTTGGGCACTCCGCGGGCTGCCGAGGCCGCCGGCAAAGGCGGCGGCCTCAACGGCGGCGGGCTGACCGCCGTCGGACAGAAGCTTGCCCAGCTGCCCGTGGATCCGCGCCTCGGCCGCATGATCGTGGAAGCCGGCAGGCGGGGCTGTGTCCGTGAAGTCATGATCCTGGCGGCGGCGCTCACCATTCAGGACCCTCGCGAACGCCCAACAGACAAGCAGCAGCTGGCCGCGGAAAAGCACGCCCGGTTCCGCGACGAGAATTCAGACTTCACCGGATATCTGAACCTGTGGAACTACATCCACGAAAAGCAGCAGGAGCTCTCCTCCACCCAGTTCCGCCGCCTTTGCAGGAATGAATTCATCAACTACCTGCGTGTCCGTGAATGGCAGGACCTTTTCGCCCAGCTCCGGCAGCTGGCCCGGCCGCTGGGTATCAGCCTGGACAACAAGCGGCAGGCCGACCCCGTGGGGAACCATGAAGGCGTGCACATCAGCCTGCTCTCCGGGCTGCTGAGCCACATCGGCATCCTGGACGAGCGGAAGCGGGAATACGCCGGAGCCCGCGGGACCCGCTTTGCCATCTTCCCCGGGTCGGCGCTGTTCAAGAAGTCCCCCACGTTCGTCATGGCCGCCGAACTCGTGGAAACCAGCCGGCTGTGGGCGCGGGTGGCCGCCAGGTTCGAGCCGACCTGGGCCGAACAGGTGGCGCCGCACCTGATCAAGCGCAGCTACAGCGAGCCGCACTGGTCCAGCAAAATGGGCGCAGTGATGGCCTACGAAAAGGTCACTCTCTACGGCGTGCCGGTCATCGCCCAGCGCCGGATCAACTACGGCAAGGTTGATCCGGTCCTCGCCCGCGAAATGTTCATCCGGCATGCGCTGGTGGAGGGCGAATGGAAGACGCACCACAAGTTCTTCCACCGCAACCGGGCCCTGCTCGAGGAAGTCGAGGAGCTCGAAGCGAGGGTGCGCCGCCGCGGCCTGCTGGTGGACGATGAAACCCTTTTTGAGTTTTACGACGCCCGTGTGGGCAAGGACGTTGTCTCCGAGCGGCACTTCGACAAATGGTGGAAGGAAGCCCGGCAGCAGGAGCCAGCGCTGCTCGACTTTGACCAGTCGCTGCTCCTGAGCGAGGACGCGGAGTCGCTCGACGAGTCCGCGTATCCCAAGACCTGGCTGCACAAGGGTTTCGAGCTGCCGCTGACCTACGAATTCCATCCGGTGGCGCCCGGCTCGCCGCCAAACCCGTCCGACGGCGTCACCGCCGAGGTTCCGGTCCTGTTCCTGAACCAGCTTGAGGACGCCCCTTTCCGCTGGCTGATTCCAGGCCAGCGGGTGGAACTTGTCACTGCGCTGATCAAGTCGCTGCCCAAACAGATCCGGAAAAACTTCGTTCCCGCACCGGACGTCGCCCGGCAGGCCGTGGCAGCGCTGGAGTCCGACTTCGACCCGGCCGAGGACGATCTTGAGTCGTCCCTGGAACTGGTGCTGCGGCGTCTGCGCGGGCACATCATTCCGCCGGGCTCCTGGAACTGGGAAGCTGTTCCGCAGCACCTGCGCATGAGCTTCAAAGTGGTGGACAGCAGGGGCAAAGTGCTGGATGAGGGCAAGGACCTCGAGGCGCTCCAGGAAAGACTTGCCCCTGCCACCCGAAGGGCAATCGCGGAATCGCTGGGCGCGACGCCGGCCACTGCGGCGCCCCGCGCTGCCAAAAAGGGTGCAGGCCCCAAAGCGGTTCCTGAGAACGGGAGCCCGGCATCCCACGGGTTCACAGAACAGTCGGGCCTGACCGAATGGTCTTTTGACACCGTCCAGCGCCAAGTCAGCGTTACGGTCAAGGGCCACACCGTTACCGGCTATCCGGGCCTCGTTGACGAAGGAAAGTCCGTTGCGCTGCGGGTCTTCCAGACGGCGTCGGAGCAGCAGGAGGCCATGCGCGGCGGCGTCATCCGCCTGCTGGCGCTCAGGGTGCCGTCCCCGGACCGCTACGTCCTGGAGCACCTCAACAACACCGAGAAACTGACGTTCAGCCAGAACCCGCACGGATCAGTCTCTGCATTGATCGCCGACTGCGCCCTTGCAGCGATCGACAAGCTCACTCCCGCGGAACTGCCGTGCGACCGCGCATCCTTCGACGCCCTTTACGAGCAGGTGCGCGCAGAACTGATTGACACCGTATTCAGCGTGACGGCCGTGGTGGAGCGGATCCTGGCCAGCACCAGGCGGATCCAGAAACAGCTGAAGGGCACCACGAGCCTTGCGCTCATCAGCGCCCTGAACGACATTCGGAGCCAGCTGGAGCAGCTGGTGTTCCCCGGCTTCGTCGCCAAAACGGGCTACGCGCAGCTCAGCCAACTGCCGCGGTACCTTGCAGCCATCGAGAAGCGCCTCGAGAAACTGCCGGGCAACGTGCAGCGGGACGCCCTCAGCATGGCAGCAGTGCAGCGGCTGGAGGATGAGTACGACGACGCCGTGTCAGCTCTCCTGCCGGGACGCCGTGCCGGTGCTGAACTCACCCAGGTGCGCTGGATGATCGAAGAGCTCCGGGTGAGCCTGTTCGCCGTCGAACTCGGAACCGCGTACTCCGTCTCGGAGAAGCGGATCCGGACCGCCCTGAACAAGGCCCTGGCGGCCTAGCTTGCCCAACTGGGTAGCAGCACAGGGCGTTCCCAAGCCTGGGAACGCCCTGTGCTGCTACCTGGTTTCCGTTTGTGCCGATTATGCCTCCGGCACGAACTCACCGTAGCCTGCATCGCGGAGCCCGGCGCGGAGCTTTTCCGCGTTCGCATCGAGTCTGGCCGGATCCGGGTTGTGGTCAGCGGTGGAAAAATCGAACTCCGCCATGCTGTTGGACGGCCACACGTGCACGTGCATGTGGTTGATTTCGTAGCCGGCCACGATGAGGCCCGCGCGCGCAGCTCCGAACGTGTCCACCTGCACTGCCCCGATGCGGCGGGCCACCTCCATGACCTTGGCCAGCGTCTCCGGCGAGGCGTCCGTCCAGCGGTCCACTTCCTCGGTGGGAACGACGAGCGTGTGCCCGTCGGCCAGCGGTCCCATGGTCAGGAACGCCGAGACGTCGGGTTCCCGCCAGACAAACCGGCCGGGTATCTCGCCGTTGAGAATCTTGGTGAACAGCGTGCTCATGCGTCAGCCCTTTCCGACGGTGCCTGCAGTGTGGTGGTATCCAGGACAAAACGGTACTTCACGTCGCCCGCGACCATCCGGTCATAGGCCTCGTCGAGCTGCTCGGCCCCGACCAGTTCGATGTCGGAGACCACCCCGTGCTCGGCGCAGAAATCGAGCATCTCCTGGGTTTCCGCGATGCCGCCGATCAGGGAACCGGCGTAGGAGATCCGCCGTCGGATCAATGACCCGGGGTTGACGGGCGGCATGGCCTCGGAGGGCAGGCCCAACTGGAACAGCGCCCCGTCACGGCGCAGGGTCCGGAAGTACGGGTTGAGGTCGTGGGGCGCCGCCACCGTATCGATGATGACGTCGATGCTGCGGTTCGCGGCGGCCATCGCCTCCTCGTCGCGGGAGAGTACGACGGCGTCAGCGCCAAGTTCCAGTGCCGCTGACACCTTCGATTCCGAGGTTGTGAAGACCTTGACCTTCGCGCCCATCGCCTTGGCCAGCTTGACGGCCATGTGGCCCAGGCCGCCGAGCCCAACCACGCCAACCACATCCCCTTCTTCAACGCCGAAGTGGCGGAGCGGGGAAAAGGTGGTGATGCCCGCACACAGCAGCGGCGCCGCCGCAGCCGGATCGAGGGTTTCGGGCACGTGCAGGACGTAGCGGCGGTCCACCACAACAGACGATGCATAACCGCCCTGGGTAATGGCATCGCCGTTCCTGCGGTCCTTGGCGCCGTAGGTCCCTGTCATGCCCTGCTCGCAGTACTGCTCGAACCCGGCCAGGCAGCTCTCGCATTCCCGGCAGGAGTCGACGATGCAGCCGACGCCCACGAGGTCACCGGGGGCGAAGTCATCCACGTCCGCACCGACACGGCTGACGCGGCCCACGATTTCGTGTCCGGGGACCAGCGGATAGTTCTGTGTGCCCCATTCCCCACGCGTGGCGTGCACGTCCGAGTGGCACAGGCCGCAAAATTCGACGGCGATTTCCACGTCATCCGCCTTCGGCGCGCGACGCGCAACGGTCAGCGGAACCAGCCCGCTGGTGCTGGACACGGCTCCGCGGGCGGCAGCGAGCAGTTCCTGTCCGGCCTGCTCCGGCGCCAAGTCCTGCCCTGCGTCGTCGGCTGGCGGAATACGGAGGGCAAGGGGCGGCGGTACGGGTCGTCCAGGAGTCATACTCCGACGCTACCTGCCGCAGCCGGAACTGTGCCACCCGGACGCCTCTTACGTGGCTTCGGCTCCATCCGGTGCGGGGCCGGTCACGACGGGCCGCGACGGGTCATTTGACCACTCTGAGAAGGACCCGGGAAAAAGGGCCGCGGGGATTCCCGCTATTTCAAGTGCCGCGATCTGGTGGGCGGCTGTGACACCTGAACCGCAGTAGACCGCCGTCGGGGTTTCTCTATCTGCTCCCAGGCGTGCGAAGCGGCGCCGCAGCTCCTGCGCGGGCAAAAAACACCCGTCGCCGTCGAGATTTTCTGTGGTGGGGGCGCTGACGGCACCGGGGATGTGACCGGCCCGGGGGTCCACCGGTTCCACCTCCCCCCGGTACCGTTCGCCGGCGCGGGCGTCGAGGAGCACGCCATGTTCTGCCCATACCGCCGCCTGCGCCGCAGTGATGGTACTCATGCCGTTGCCCGTGAGCAGCACATCTCCGGGGGCCGCTTCCTCCGCGCCTCCCTGCAGCGGCAACCCGGCCCGCCGCCAGGCGGCCAGGCCGCCGTCGAGCAAGCAGACGTTGCCGAAGCCGGCGTTACGGAGCATCCACCAGGCACGGGCGGCCGATGTGTTTCCGGCGTCGTCGTAGGCAACCACCGTGTCACCATTACAGATCCCCCAGCGACGCGCGGCGGCCTGGAACCTGGACAGCGCCGGCAAGGGGTGCCGGCCACGGGCGTGTTCCGCCGGATCCGCCAGCTCAGTGGGCAGGTCAACATACAGTGCGCCTGGAATATGCGCATCAAGGTAGTGCAGCCGGCCGTCGGGGTCGCCCAGCGCCCAGCGGACGTCCAGCAGCACAGTTCGCTGGCCGGACTCCATCCGGGCGTTCAGCGCGGGCACGTCCATGAGCGGATCCACTCGGTCTCCTTTGGCTGGGCTGCAGCCGGTCCGTGGCGCCGGCCGTCAGCACCAACTCTATCCATGCGCCGGATCCGTCCGCGGGTAGGCTGAACCGGTGAGCAAAGCAGGCAGCAGTGACCGGGCGTGGGCCGATGAAGCCATCCGCAAAATCGACGCGGAGAACAACAGGTCGGCGGACACCCATTTGTATTCGGTGCCGCTGCCGGAGCACTGGGGCGTCCAGCTGTACCTCAAGGACGAGTCCACCCACCGCTCCGGAAGCCTGAAGCACCGCCTGGCCCGCTCGCTGTTCCTGTTTGGGCTGGTCAACGGCTGGATCAGGGAAGGCACCACGATTGTGGAGGCCTCGAGCGGCAGCACCGCAGTTTCTGAAGCCTACTTTGCCCAGCTGCTGGGTCTTCCCTTTGTCGCGGTCATGGCCCGCACCACGAGCCCCGAAAAAATCGCGCTGATAGAGCAGTTCGGCGGCGCCTGCCTGCTGGTGGACCACGCATCCGAGGTCTATGCGGCAGCAGCGGAGGTGGCTGCGACCAGCAACGGCCACTACATGGACCAGTTCACCTATGCCGAGCGGGCAACGGACTGGCGGGGCAACAACAACATCGCCGAATCCATCTTCGGGCAGCTTGCTGTGGAGGAACACCCGGTCCCCCGGTGGATTGTGGTGGGAGCGGGAACGGGCGGAACCAGCGCCACGATCGGACGGTACCTCCGCTACCGCCGCCATGATACGCAACTGACCGTCGTGGACCCCGAAAACTCGGCCTTCTATCCGGGCTGGCAGAGCGGTGCGGCCAGCTTCAGCACCGGCCGGCCTTCCCGGATCGAGGGGATCGGACGGCCCCGCATGGAGCCCAGCTTCGTGCCGTCCGTGATCGACCGCATGATCCAGGTGCCGGACGCGGCGTCCGTTGCCGCCATGCGGCACCTGCACACTCTGGCGGGCCTGCACGCCGGCCCTTCCACCGGCACCAATCTGTGGGGAGTCTGGCAGTTAGTGGCGGAGATGATCGCCCAGGGCCAGCGGGGCAGCGTCGTTTCACTGATGTGCGACGGCGGCGACCGGTACGCGGGCAGCTATTACAGTCCGGAGTGGCTGGCAGCGCAGGGGCTGGATCCCCGCCCGCACGAGGACACCATCAGGGCCTTTTTCGATTCGGGCGACTGGAAACCGTAGCTCACAGCTCCACGGACTCCCGTGCGGACAGGTGCGCGTACTCCGTCCCGTACTTGGCGCCGAGCCGCTTGACGTGGCCTTCCACCAGGTCGAGGCCGGTGCCGTTGAGCAGCGCGTCATGGATGGGGAACGCCCGGGGCGCTCGCACTCCAATGACGAAATCCACCACTTCACTGACCTTGTTCCACGGCGCGTGGACGGGCACCAGCAGGGTTTGCACGCTGATGCCGTCCGGAATGACGAACGAGTCGCCGGGGTGGTAAACGTTGCCGTCCACCAGGTAGCCGATGTTGGCAACCAGAGGGATCTGCGGGTGGATCAGGGCGTGCTGCCCGCCGAAGCTCCTCACATCAAACCCGGCAGCTTCGAACGACTTTCCCGGCTCCACGGTGTGGATGCGGGACAAGGCATCGGCTGCTTCGATCCGCAGGGCGTCGGCCACTCCCAGCGGCGCGAAGAACTCCAGTTCTCGGTTTTCCGTCAGAGCAGACTTCACGGCCGCCACGTCGATGTGGTCCTTGTGTTCGTGAGTAACCAGGACTGCCCGCGCCCCGTCCAAAGCCTCGGCCGTTTCGGAGAACGTTCCGGGATCAATCACCAGGACGCCGCCGTTCTTTTCGAGGCGGACGCAGGCGTGCGTGTATTTAGTCAGCTTCATCCGGCCAGCCTAGGCAAGGCGCCAATCAGTGTCCACGGCAATGGCCACGGACGGTCGGCTGGTAATCTTGGACACTGCAAGTACCCCTAAGCGAAGCGAGTCCATTCATGCCACACGGCGCCAGCGCTGACGGCAGGCCGCTGACCCCTCTGGTTGCGGCCGGCGGGAAAGAGCAACGGGTCACGAAGCAGCGGCTTGCGGTGAGCGCCGCCCTGGATGAGCTTCATGACTTCGTCAGCACGCAGGAACTGTACCGGATCCTGCAGAACCAGGGAGTCTCCGTTTCCCTGGCCACGGCCTACCGTATTCTGCAGTCCCTTGCCGACGAGGGCCTCGTGGATGTGCTGCGCAACGGCGACGGCGAGGCGGTCTATCGCCGCTGCGCCGTCACCGGCCATCACCACCACCTCCTCTGCCGCAGCTGCGGCAAAGCCGTGGAAGTTGAAGCCCCGGCCGTGGAAACCTGGGCCGCGCGGACTGCCCAGGAGCACGGTTTCACTGAGGTGGCACACACGGTCGAGATTTATGGGCTGTGCCCTGCCTGTGCAGCCCGGAAGGCCGGCGCCGGGAAGTAGGCCGCCGGGAGTCTTGCTTCCCCCAGCGCCTTGCTACTCCCCGGCGCCTTTGCTACTCCCCGTTTTGCGCACCCAGCCGGCGGATACCTTTGGCCTGGGTTGCGTCCCGGATTTCACCGACGAGCTGCTCGATCACATCTTCCAGGAACAGCACGCCGTCAGTCTGGCCGTCCGATCCAATGACCCGCGCCAGGTGCGAGCCGGTGCGCTGCATGACGGACATGGCGTTTTCTATCTCAGCGTTCCGCGGCAGATTGGCCAGCGACCTGATCCGGCTTTCGGCAATGGGATGCCCGTAACCTGACTCCGGAATCGAGAGCACATCCTTGATGTGCAGGTAGCCGGCCAGCATGCCGTCATCGTCCACCATCGGGAACCGGGAGAAACCGGTACGGCTTACCGCCTTTTCAAACTCCAGCGGTGTCGCGGAGGTTTTGAGCAAGACCAGGCGCTCCAGAGGAACCATGACGTCCGCGGCGGTGTACTCCGAGAACTCGAGCGCACCGGTGATAAGGCCGGCGTCATCGTCCACGAGCCCGTGCCGGGTGGACTCCTGCACGATGGACTGCACTTCCTCGAGGGTGAAGGAGGAGTTCACCTCGTCCTTCGGCTCAATCCGCATCAGCTTGAGGATGTGGTTCGCGGACCAGTTCAGCGTAACGATCACCGGATTCACAATGCGCGCCACGAACATGAGTGGCGGCGCCAGAACCAGGGCCGCCTTGTCAGCGACGGAAACCGAGATGTTCTTCGGCACCATCTCCCCGAAGGTCACGTGCAGGAACGTCACTGCCATCAGCGCGATGCCGAAAGCTCCGACGTCGGCAATCTCCTTGGGCACGCCGAGTGCTTCCAGCGGAACGGCAAGCAGGTGGTGGATCGCCGGCTCGGCCACGAGCAGGATCAGCAGCGAGCAGACCGTGATGCCCAGCTGGGCACATGCCAGCATCAGCGAGACGTTTTCCATGGCCCGGAGCGTGGTCTGGGCACGGCCGGAGCCTGCCTCAGCCAAGGGTTCGATCTGGCTGCGCCGCGCCGACATCACGGCAAACTCGGCCGCCACGAAAAAGGCGTTGCCCAGCAGCAGCAGCACCAGCCAAACAAGTCCGGCCCAGTCACTCATGCGGCACCGCCTTCCGGGAGCCTGCAGCTTCCGGCCCCGCAGAGCCGGCTCCCGGGTTTGCCGGGGCTGCGTTCCGCTGCTTCATGCTGTTTCCCGGCTTTCCGTTTCCGGACACACTGTTCCTCGACACACTGCTCCTGGACCCGCCATTCTTGATCGCGCCGTTCCCGGACGCCGCGTTGGCGGGCTTCCCGTTCCCGGTCTTATCGCTTCGGGTCCTGGCGCTTCCTGTTCCGGTGAGAGCGGAGGCATGGTCCGCTCCCGCGGGGTACGGCTTGTAGCAGATCCTGTCGACCCGGCGCCCGTCCATCCGGGTGACGCTCAGCGTCCCCCCGCCAACGTCCACCGTGTCTCCCACAGCGGGGATGCGTCCCAGCTCGCTCATGACGTAGCCGCCCACCGTTTCGTAGGCCGCCTCATCGGGCACAGCCAGCCCGGGAATCTGTTCTGAGAGTTCATCGGGCCGCAGCAGGCCAGGGAAGTACCAGTCGCCGGAGGCGCTTTGCAGCAGGCCCGGCCGCACCCTGTCGTGCTCGTCGGCCACTTCTCCGACGATCTCCTCAACGAGGTCCTCCAGGGTGGCGATGCCGGCAGTTCCGCCGTACTCGTCAAGCACTACTGCCAGCTGCAGGTTGCCTTCCCTGAGCTCTGCCAGCAGGGCGTCGAGGTGGATGGTTTCCGGGACACGGAGAACATCGGTCATGATGGCCCCCGCCTCCAGGTTGCGGCGCCGCTCCCCTGGCACGGCAATCGCCTTCTTGACATGGACCAGGCCGCGGATGTCATCGGCAGAGTCGCCGATCACGGGAAAGCGCGAATATCCGGTGCGCCGGGCGGCGTCGAGAATGTCCGAAACGGGCTGGTCGGCGTCAATGGTCTCGACGCGGATGCGCGGTGTCATGACATCGGCCGCGGTCCGCCCCGAGAAGTTCAACGTCCGCGAGATGAAGTTTGCCGTGCCGGGATCAAGCGTTCCCATGGCGGCGGAGCGGCGTACCAGGGACGCCAGCTCCGCCGGGGTCCGCGCTCCGGAAATCTCCTCCTTGGCTTCGAGGCCGAAGACGTTGAGCACCTTGTTCGAGAAGCCGTTGAGGAGGATGATGGCGGGCTTGAAGATCGCCGTGAACATCAGCTGCGGACGCGCCAGCGCCCGCCCAATGCGGAAGGACAGCGCGATCGCCATGTTTTTCGGGACCAGTTCGCCGAGCAGCATGGACAGCAGCGTGGCCAGCACCATGGCGAGAATGAGCGACACAGACTTCGCAACGGCCTCGGGAACCCCGACTGCGGTCAGCGGCGCATGGATCAGCGCACCGACCGATGGCTCCATCACGTAGCCGGTCAGCAGGGTTGTCATCGTGATGCCCAGCTGGCAGCTGGACAGTTGCGTGGACAGCGACTTCAGGCATTTGAGCAGCGGAACCGCAGCCGTGTCGCCGTCGTCCACTGCGCGCTGCACTGTGGGTTGGTCAAGGGCAATCAGTGAAAACTCGACAGCTACGAAGAATCCGGTGCCGAGAATGAGCAGCAAACCTGCTCCGACAAGAAGCCATTCCATTCAGCAACCTGCCCTGAGCTGCAGGACGCAGCGGATGCGGGTGACTCTGCTTGCTCGCGAGCGGCCAGGCGGAGGCTGGTCGGCAGCTGGCGGCGCTGCCTCACCGGAAGCCCCTGTCAAGGGAAGAGACGGACGTTGGGATCGTGCACGGGGTTTGCCGGCGCTGTGGTCGGGCTGTGCCGCGGTGCTGATTCTGCCCCGCTGACAGCCCCCAGGCCGGCACCTAGATTTACTGTCCATAAGAATTGCAGTTTACAGGAGTACCCCTGCAACCGGCGCAGGCCGGTACGCAGAGCCGGCAGGCGAGGCCCGGCAGGCAGCGCGTCCGGGCCGTTCCGGGGCACCCGGACAGGTCGGTTCCACTCGCTTCGAACCGGACTTTTAACCTGATTTTCGCCACAATCCGGTAGCTACATGATTTGGATCACCCTTATTGGCAGTTAACCCGTGAACGTCACTAGACTGGCAAAGGTCTGGGTTCATAGGACACAGAAACTGGTTCGATTGTTGTGCCGTGGCACCTTGGCGACCAGAGGGAAATCAAACTCATGGAAGAGGCGTATTTCAAGTGCCAGAGCAGCCTAGCCACCGTCTACCAGAGGAATTTGGCGGAAACGAGTGGCTCGTTGACGAACTGTACGAGCGTTACCAGCAGGACAAGAATACGGTTGATGCTAAATGGTGGCCCCTGTTTGAGTCTTTTGACAGCGGCAACGGCCCATCTTCCAACGGTGCCCCGAGCACGGCGACCACGCAGGCTCATCCGCCTACGCGGGAAATGCCTGTCGTAGCACCCCCGGCTCCTGCCAAAGCCCCTGCTTCCGCAGCCCAGGCCCCGGCAGCCCCGCAGGCACCGTCGCCTGCCCAGGCTGCTCCCGCCGCACCGGCGAAGAAGGCACCTGCAACTGTGGCCCGCGACGGGGCCAAAAAGACCGAGGCGGGCACCGGCGCCCAGCCCATTCCGGCGCAGCTCCCCAAGAATGTCAAGGCGCCCACCGCGCCCGAGGAGGACGTCGTCTCCGTCCTCCGCGGTCCGGCCAAAGCCATCGCGACCAACATGGTCACCAGCCTTGAGGTCCCCACGGCCACGTCCGTCCGTGCGATTCCGGCCAAACTGCTGATCGACAACCGCGTCGTCATCAACTCCAACCTGGCCCGCGCACGCGGCGGCAAGGTCTCCTTCACGCACCTCATCGGTTACGCGGTCATCCGGGCGCTTTCCCAGTTCCCGTCGATGAACGTCTACTACGACGAGGTGGACGGCAAGCCGGTCGCCGTCCAGCCCGCCCACGTGAACTTCGGCATCGCCATCGACATGCCCAAGCCGGACGGCACCCGCCTGCTCATGGTGCCGAACATCAAGAAGGCCGAGACCCTCAACTTCTCCGAGTTCTGGCACACATACGAGGACCTGATCAAGCGCGCCCGAAACGGCAAGCTGACAGCCGAGGACCACCAGGGCACCACCGTGTCCCTGACCAACCCCGGCGGCATCGGCACTGTTCATTCCGTTCCCCGTCTCTCCAAGGGCCAGGCCGCCATCATCGGCGTCGGTGCTCTGGACTACCCGGCCGAGTTCCAGGGTGCCAGCGAGAAGATCATCGCCCACAACGCCATCAGCAAGGTCCTCACCCTCACCTCCACCTACGACCACCGGGTCATCCAGGGTGCGGGCAGCGGCGAGTTCCTCAAGCTGGTCCACTCTCTCCTGCTCGGCGCCCAGAACTTCTACGACGAGATCTTCGAATCCCTGCGCATCCCTTACGAACCGGTGCGCTGGAGCGCGGACCTGCAGGTGGATCCGTCGGACCAGATCAACAAGGTCGCCCGGATCCAGCAGCTGATCCACTCCTACCGCGTCCGCGGCCACCTCATGGCGGACACCGACCCGCTGGAGTACGTGCAGCGCAAGCACCCGGACCTTGACGTCCTGACCTACGGCCTGACGCTGTGGGACCTGGACCGTGAGTGGCCCACCGGCGGCTTCGGCGGCAAGCCCCAGTTGGCATTCCGCGACATCCTCGGTGTACTCCGCGACGCGTACTGCCGCACCACGGGCATCGAGTACATGCACATTCAGGAGCCGGCAGAGCGCAAGTGGTTCCAGGACCAGCTCGAGCACCCGTACTCCAAGCCGAGCCGCGAAGAGCAGCTGCGCATCGTCTCCAAGCTCAACGCCGCAGAGGCGTTCGAGACCTTCCTGCAGACCAAGTTCGTCGGCCAGAAGCGCTTCTCGCTTGAAGGCGGCGAATCCCTGATTCCGCTGCTGGACTCGATCATTTCCGATGCAGCCGACGACGGCCTGGACGAGGTCGCCATCGGCATGGCCCACCGCGGCCGCCTCAACGTGCTCACCAACATCGCCGGCAAAACCTACGCCCAGGTCTTCCGCGAGTTCGAAGGCACCCAGGACCCCCGCTCCGTGCAGGGCTCGGGCGACGTCAAGTACCACCTGGGCACCGAGGGCACGTTCACCTCGGACAACGGCAACGAGACCAAGGTCTACCTCGCGGCCAACCCCTCGCACCTCGAGGCTGTGGACTCGGTGCTGGAAGGCATCGTCCGCGCCAAGCAGGACCGCTTGGACCAGGGTGAGGCATTCCCCGTGCTGCCGATCATGGTGCACGGTGACGCAGCCTTCGCCGGGCAGGGCGTTGTGGCTGAAACCCTCAACCTCTCCCAGCTCCGCGGTTACCGCACCGGAGGCACCGTCCACGTCGTGGTGAACAACCAGGTTGGCTTCACCACCGCACCGTCCTCGTCACGGTCCAGCACCTACTCGACCGACGTTGCGAAGATGATCCAGGCGCCCGTGTTCCACGTGAACGGCGATGACCCCGAGGCAGTGGTCCGCGTTGGCCAGCTCGCCTACGAGTTCCGCCAGAAGTTCCACAAGGACGTCGTCATCGACATGGTCTGCTACCGGCGCCGCGGCCACAACGAGGGCGACGACCCCTCGATGACCCAGCCGCTCATGTACAACCTCATCGAGGCGAAGCGCTCGGTCCGCAAGCTCTACACCGAGTCCCTGATCGGCCGCGGTGACATCACCGAGGAAGAAGCAGAGCAGCTGCTCCGCGACTACCAGGAGCGCCTCGAGCGTGTCTTCGCTGAGACGCACGCGGCGCAGACCTCCCCGATCCCGATCATCACCGCTGACTCCTCGGCAGTGTCGGACATCGAACGGCCGCAGGCCCAGCAGTCTGACTTCGGCACCAACGCCCCCGTGTCCACGGCGATCTCGGCAGACACCCTCGCCCGCATCGGCAAGGCCCACTTGGAAATCCCGGATGGCTTCACGGTCCACGCCAAGCTCAAGCAACTGCTCGAGAAGCGTGAGCAGATGTCCCGCGAAGGCGGCATCGACTGGGGCTTCGGCGAGATCGCGGCCTTCGGCTCGCTCATCATGGAAGGCGTACCTGTGCGCCTTGCCGGCCAGGACTCGCGCCGCGGTACGTTCGTGCAGCGCCACGCCGTGTTCCACGACCGCGCCAACGGCCACGAGTGGCTGCCGCTGGGCAACCTCTCCGACAACCAGGCGAAGCTGTGGATCTACGACTCCCTGCTGTCTGAATACGCCGCCATGGGCTTCGAGTATGGCTACTCCGTGGAGCGTCCCGATGCGCTGGTGCTGTGGGAAGCCCAGTTCGGTGACTTCGTCAACGGTGCGCAGACCATCATCGATGAGTTCATCTCCTCCGCCGAGCAGAAGTGGGGCCAGCGCTCGTCGCTGGTGCTGATGCTGCCGCACGGCTACGAAGGCCAGGGCCCGGACCACTCGTCCGCACGCATCGAGCGGTTCCTGCAGATGTGCGCCGAGGAGAACATGATCGTGGCCAACCCCACGACGGCTGCTTCGCACTTCCACCTGCTGCGCCGCCAGGCCTACAGCCGGCCGCGCAAGCCGCTCATCATCTTCACCCCGAAGCAGCTGCTGCGCCTCAAGGCTGCCGCGTCTGCCGTGGAGGACTTCACGACGGGCGGCTTCCGCCCCGTGATCGGTGAGCATGAGCAGCTGCAGGCGGACGCCGTCGAACGCGTCCTGCTCGTCTCCGGTCGTCTGTACTACGACCTGCTGTCCACACGGCAGAAGACAGGCGACAAGACGACGGCGATCATCCGCGTCGAGCAGCTTTACCCGCTGCCGGCCGAGGAGATCGCAGCGGAGCTGGCGAAGTACCCGAACGCCGAAGTGGTCTGGGCGCAGGACGAACCGGCGAACCAGGGCCCTTGGCCGTACATGGGCCTGAACCTTCCGCAGGAGCTGGACCGCAAGGTCCGGCTCGTGTCGCGGCCGGCTTCGGCCTCCACGGCGGCAGGCTCCATGAAGCGCCACGCTGCCGAGCAGGACACGCTCCTGAAGCAGGCATTCGCGCGCAAGTAGCAGTGCAGCTGCCCGGCCGGACGGTGACATACCGTTTCGCCGGGCAGTTCTGTTTAATCGGCATGAGTTAATGGACAGAGCCAGGGACGCCCTGGCCGCCGGAGCAGGCGCCTGTGGAGAGAAACCTCTGCAGGGCGCTCCGGCAGCCAGGGCACGTCGTCAACATAAGTGAAGAGGTAGTAGTGGAAGACAGGAAGCTGCGCATCGCAGCTGTTGGAGATGAACTGCTGGCCGGTCTCGGAGATCCCCGGGCGCTGGGATGGCTGGGACGCGTCCTGGCCCGCACACCGCAGGACGGCATGACAGTTGAGAGCTACGCACTTCCCTGTCCCCAGGAAGGCACCGAGGGCCTTGCCGCACGCTGGCTGGAAGAAGCCGGCCGCCGCTTCAGCGACCATCATGAAAACCGGCTGGTCATCGGGCTCTCGGGCCGGGACGTCGAATTCGGCCTCTCGACCGCCCGCAGCAGGCTGAACCTGGCCAACATCCTTGACTCCGCCACCCAGAAGAGGCTCGAGGTGTTTGTGGTGGGACCCCCTCCGACGCTTGATCCCTCCCAGAACCGCCGGCTGGGCGAACTGAACACCGCCTTCGCCGACGTCACCACCCGCCGCAAGCACTTCTACGTGGACACCTTCTCCCCCCTGCTCAACCACGAGCAGTGGCGCCAGGATCTGGCGGCCAACGGCGGCACGCCGGGCCAGGCCGGATATGGTCTGATGGCGTGGCTGGTGCTGCACCGCGGCTGGTTCCAGTGGCTGGGAATGGATGCCCCGGAATAAAGCACTGGTGCGCTCCCCCGGTTTCGCGGCGCGTCCCCTGATGTGGGAGACTTGAGGGCAGCTCTTTCGAGTACCGATATTAAGGAGGCCAGCTATGAGCAAGCGTGCACGTAAGCGTCGTGACCGTAAGCGTGGCGGCGCTAACCACGGGAAGCGCCCCAACACCTAAGCCACGGCTTGAACCGAAGCTTAAACGAAGTGCCCCCGCGACCATTCGGTCTCGGGGGCACTTCGCTTTGGAATGAGGATCAGGCGTCAACCGGCCGGATGTTGTGGATTCTGTCCAGGATCGCGTTCTTCAGGTTTTCCGGAGCTGCTTCGGTGCAGGAGCGCTTGACCATGTTGCGGATGACGCACTCAAGGTCGTACTGCTCCGTGCATTCCGGGCACTCGTCCAGATGATGCTTGATTTCCGCAATGTCACTGCGGGTCAACGCACCATCCAGATACTCGTAGATGCGTTGCATCCGGGCGTCGTCGCAATCGCCCAATCCCTGGCAGTCGCTCATTTCCTGTTCTCCTGTTTGTTGCTTTCTGCTGCCGCCTGGGGGTCGGCAGCTTTGAATCCCCGTTCGGCGGCGTAATCCGCCAGCATGTCCCGCAGCATCTTCCGGCCGCGGTGGAGCCGCGACATGACCGTGCCGATGGGGGTGTTCATGATGTCTGAAATTTCCTTGTAGGCGAAGCCCTCGACGTCTGCAAAGTAAACGGCCAGCCGGAACTCCTCCGGGATCTCCTGCAGCGCCCGCTTCACGTCGGAGTCGGGCAGGTGGTCGAGCGCCTCGACCTCGGCCGAACGAAGCCCGCTCGAAGTGTGCGACTCGGCCCTGGCCAGCTGCCAGTCCTCTATGGTGTCCGAATTGGACTGCAGCGGCTCGCGCTGCCGCTTCCGGTAGAGGTTGATGTACGTGTTCGTAAGGATGCGGTACAGCCAGGCCTTGAGGTTGGTCCCGGGCTTGTACTGGTGGAACGCCGAGAAAGCCTTGGTATAGGCCTCCTGAACGAGATCCTCCGCGTCCGACGGGTTGCGTGCCATGCGCATGGCCGCTGAATAGAGCTGGTCCACGTACTGCATGGCGTCGCGCTCGAACCGGGCCCGGCGTGCTTCCGGGCTTTCGGTGGCGACATCAATCTCCTCCGCCTGCTCCGCGGCCTGCGAGGTGCTGATGTCTTCGGTGCCGTCGCCGGCGTCCTGTTGCGTGGCCTCTAGGGCCGGATCCACGGTGCTCATTGTTTTCAAGTCTACTGTCACGAGGGGAACAGCCCCCGGCTTGGGAGTGGACTTTCCTGCAGCGGCAGCGGGGCCGGCACCAAAGCTAACGGGCGCTGATACCTCCGGCGGCACATCGAACTGCCCCAGGACCGCGATATCCATCGGGCCCTGCAGCTGCACAGCGTCTTTCACCAATGTCAAAGCTCCATCTCCACTTCGTTTTCCGGGCACCGCCCCGGCCGGGCTCTGCCCCCCGCCCTGGCGTTACCCGGGACGCGCCCAAGGCTGACCCCGGCTGGGCGCCCACAGCCCGCATCTGCGGGGCAGCGCTGCCCGATAGCCACCAGCCGTGCTTAAATCCCGGCGGCGGCCCGGGGACTGATGTCCACGGCTCTCCCGACCTGCACTGCACAACGACGTCCGGCGGGCAAATATTCCGCAAAAGTGCAAGACTAGAACCGACTCCGCCGCAGTCACCGCGGCTCGTCCATCCAGGAGGAAATTCATGTCCTTTGTCCGTTTTCTCGCCCGGCCGATGCTGGCTTCAAGTTTCGTCCTCGCGGGCGTGGACAAGCTCAGGAATAGTGACGACACTGCGGAACAGCTGTCGCCCCTCCTGCGCCGCGCCGCCGATGCTCTTCCCTTTCAGACCAATGAGAAGGTCCTGGCCCGGGTCATCGGCGGAACCCAGGTGGGCGCCGGTGTCCTTTTCGCTACCGGCAAGTTCGCCCGGCTGTCGGCCAGCCTCCTGGCCCTCATCTCAGCCCTGAATGCGTTCGTGGAGTACCGCAGCGCGGACATCAGCAGCAAGGAAGGCCGGGAAGCCCGCCGCAGCCAGCTGCTCAAGAACGTCACCCTGACCGGCGGCGTGCTGCTGGCCTCCGTCGACACGGCCGGCAAGCCGAGCCTGGCCTGGCGCGCCGAGCACCTGGCCGCGGACGCCCGGAAAACCGCGAGCCACCTGGCCGCCGACGCGCGGAAGACCACCGGGAAGAAGCTGCACAAGGCCGACAAGGCAGTCCGCAGGGCCGTCGACCATGCAGTGGGGGCATAAGCAGGAATGACCGGATCCATCACGGAATGCTCCGCCGACCACGCCGGGTCTGCTCCGCACTGGCCCGCGCCGTTCGCTGAGCAGCCCATCGACGCCACGGTACGCGTCCCGGGCTCAAAGTCACTGACCAACAGGTATCTCGTGCTGGCCGCCCTGGCTGACGGGCCATCCCGTCTGAGGGCACCGCTCCACTCGCGGGATTCGGCCCTGATGATCGGTGCACTGCGCCGGCTCGGCGCCGAAGTCCGCGAAGTACCCGGCGACGGAGCCTTCGGCCCCGACCTGGAAGTGACGCCGGTCCCGGCTGCCGCGGAAGCAGCGGACGCCGCCATCGACTGCGGCCTGGCGGGAACAGTCATGCGTTTTGTGCCGCCTCTGGCCGCGCTGCGCAAGGGCGTATCAGTGTTCGACGGCGATCCCCATGCCCGGGAGCGCCCGATGGGAACCATCATCGAGGCCCTGACAGGGCTCGGCGTCACCGTCCGCGGCGACAATGGCGAAGCCAACGCCCCCGGCGAGACACCGTCCTCCCTGCCGTTCCGCGTTGAGGGGACGGGGGAGGTCCGGGGCGGGCATCTGGTTATTGACGCGAGTGCATCATCGCAGTTTGTCTCGGCACTGCTGCTGGTGGGCGCACGCTTTACGGACGGGCTGCACCTGGAACACGCCGGCACCTCCGTGCCGAGCCTGGATCACATCAACATGACAGTGGCGGTTCTCCGCGGGGTCGGCGTGGACGTGGACGACTCCACCCCGAACCACTGGATCGTGAGTCCGGGACCCATCAGGGCCTTCGATGAACGGATCGAACAGGACCTCTCCAACGCGGGCCCCTTCCTCGCGGCCGCCCTGGCCTCGGGCGGGACAGTGCGCATCCCGGACTGGCCGGAACGCACCACCCAGGTGGGCGACCTCTGGCGGACTATCCTGCCGGACATGGGTGCCACGGTTACCCTCGACAGCGGCACGCTCACCGTCTC
The DNA here is from genome assembly GCF_044754225.1 of Arthrobacter sp. NPDC093125. Classification (NCBI taxonomy): domain Bacteria; kingdom Bacillati; phylum Actinomycetota; class Actinomycetes; order Micrococcales; family Micrococcaceae; genus Arthrobacter; species Arthrobacter sp. NPDC093125. Next base: position 207,844 of record NZ_JBIVOQ010000002.1, read on the forward strand.
CGGCGGCCGGGAGATCCGGGGGGCGGACTTCGCTGAAACCAGCGAACTCGCACCGACAGTGGCAGCACTCTGTGCGCTTGCCAGCGGGCCGTCCCGGCTCAGCGGCATTGCCCATCTCCGCGGCCACGAGACCGACCGGCTCGCAGCGCTGGTCACCGAGATCAACCGGCTCGGCGGGGACGCCGAGGAGACCGACGACGGCCTGATCATCCGCCCCGCAAAGCTCCACGGCGGCGTGGTGCGCAGTTATGCGGACCACCGGATGGCCACCGCCGGGGCGATTCTCGGACTGGCAGTGCGGGGCGTCGAAGTGCAGGACATCGGCACCACGGCCAAGACCATGCCTGACTTCCCCCAGCTGTGGGCGGACATGCTCGCGCAGGGCAGCGCCGGAACGGGCAACGCCACTGACGGCAGTGGCACAGGGACCAGCGGTGGCACGGAAGACTGACTCCTGGGACGAATCGGACGTCCGGATCCGGCCGAACAAGAAGGGGTCGCGGCCGCGCACCAAGGACCGCCCCAGCCATGAGGATGCCGTCACCGGACGCATCATCACGGTTGACCGCGGGCGGTACACGGCCGTCGTCGGCGAGGACACCGGACATGAGCGGACGGTCATCGCGGCCCGCGCCCGGGAGCTCCGCCGCTCCCCCGTGGTTGCCGGCGACTTCGTGTCCCTTGTGGGCGACGTCTCGGGAGCCCCGGACACGCTGGCCCGACTGGTGAAGATCCAGGAACGGAAGACCCTGCTGCGCCGCAGCGCCGACGACACCGACCCCATCGAGCGGGCAGTCGTGGCCAATGCGGACCAGCTGGTGGTGGTTGTTGCGGCGGCGAATCCGGAGCCCCGCACCGGGTTCATCGACCGTGCGCTGGTGGCCGCATACGACGCCGGCATCGAGCCGCTGCTGCTCGTCACGAAGGCGGACGTCAAGGATCCCTCGGAGCTGCTGGACAACTACCGGCACCTCGATTTCCCCGTCATCATCAGCCGCACGGCTGACTCGGCGGCGTCGGGCATTGACGCCCGCTCCGACGACGGGCTGTCTGCCCGCCTCGACCTGGACGCGGTCTCACAGCTGCGCGTGCATCTGGACGGCAAGGTCACCGTCATGCTGGGCCACTCCGGGGTGGGCAAGTCGACCATGGTGAACGCACTGACAGGCGCCGAGCGGGCGACCGGCGGCGTCAACGCCGTCACCGGGCGCGGCCGGCACACGTCGTCGTCGGCCCTTGCGCTGAAACTGGCGGATGCGCCGTCCGGAAGCTGGATCATCGACACCCCCGGCATCCGGTCCTTCGGGCTGGCCCACGTGGATCCAGACCGGATCCTGCACTCCTTCCCCGACCTTGAGCCCGGCACCGAGACCTGTGAGCGGGGCTGCAAGCACGATGCCACTGCCGTGAATTGCGGCGTGGACGCCTGGGTCGAGGCCGGTCATGCCGGACCGTCCGGTCCCGCCCGGCTCGCCTCCCTGCGCCGGCTCCTGGGCACCGATCCGCGCGCGGAGGCACAGGAAACGAAGGAACTCGGCACCGTCGGCTGACCCGCTCCGGGCCTCCGGCATCCTGACATCCCCGCCCCCACGGTCCTTTGACGGTAGTTTGGAACCATGACCCAACCCGCTTCGACCTACAACGATGATCTGCGCCTGGCCCATGTCTTGGCGGATTCCGTGGATGACCAAACCATGAGCCGGTTCAAGGCCCTTGACCTTCAGATCGAAACCAAGCCGGATCTGACGCCGGTCACGGACGCCGACAAAGCAGCAGAGGAGTCGATCCGCGGCCAGCTGTCCAGGTCCCGGCCGCGCGACGCCGTGCTCGGCGAGGAGTTCGGCAGTTCGGGCCATGGCTCCCGGCGCTGGATCATCGACCCCATCGACGGGACCAAGAACTTCGTCCGCGGAGTGCCCGTCTGGGCCACCCTGATTGCCCTCGTTGATGAGGGCGAACCGGTGGTGGGTGTCGTGAGCGCGCCGGCACTTGGCAAGCGTTGGTGGGCAGCCAAGGGCGCGGGCGCGTACATGGGCCGTTCCCTGGCGGCCGCCACCCGGCTCAGGGTCTCAAACGTTTCAAAGCTCTCCGACGCATCGCTGTCCTACTCGAGCCTGGGCGGCTGGAAGGAGCGTGGAAACCTGGATGATTTCCTCGCGCTCACCGACGAGGTCTGGCGCACCCGTGCCTTCGGTGATTTCTGGTCCTATTGCATGGTGGCCGAAGGCTGCGTGGACATCGCATGCGAGCCCGAACTGAACCTGTACGACATGGCTGCGCTGGTGCCCATCGTCACCGAGGCCGGAGGCCGCTTCACCTCGCTGGAGGGAACGGACGGACCCTTTGGGGGCAACGCGCTTGCCACCAACTCGATTCTTCATTCCGAGGTCCTCAAGCGCCTCAACCCGCAGCTGGACGATCTGCTCTAGTTCGGCAATAGCCGTCTGACCGGAATATTACGACGGCGGGTGCCCCCTCAGGTGCGCACCCGCCGTCGTAAGTTCGGCAATCGGCGACAAACAAGAACTCCGTAACAAACCGCTTAACATTCGCGCCGGTCTTTTTCACCGGCCTGCAGGATGTTCTACGCTCTTTACAGGTCACGAGTGCCAGCGCAAAACCCCGGTTTGCTGGCCGGCAACCCTCCATTCGCGGTGGGGTGCCCCGGGTGACGACCAGGCCGATCCGGAACGGACACGGCAAGCGCGGATCCCCGTCACCAGGGGTCCCTTTCTCAGCGAGGTCCCATGACAATTGCAACCTTCCCTTCCACCGTCGCAGGCCTGATCGACGATCACTTCGCCGCTGCCGGACGGCCGCTGGCAGCAGTGACCGGTGCCGAGATCCAGGCCCCGCTCATACAGGGCGGCCACGTGCGCTACGCCAACCTCGACTACGGCGCCTCCGCCCCGGCGCTGTCCGTGGTCTCCGCCTACCTCAACGAGATCCTGCCGTTCTACGCCAGCGTGCACCGCGGCGCCGGATACGCCTCGCAGATCAGCACGTCCGTTTATGAAAACGCCCGGAACATCGTCCGCGAGTTCGTCGGCGGCCGCCCCGACGACTCCGTGATCTTCACGCGCAACACCACGGATTCCCTGAACCTGCTGGCCGGCTGCCTGCCCGTGGAAGACCACCACCACACCGGGGAAGTCCTGTATCTGGACATCGAACACCACGCCAACCTGCTGCCCTGGCAGGGTGTTCCGCACCGCAGCGTGGTGGCCTCAGACTCCCTGGAGGCCACAATTGAAAGCCTTCGGGCCGAACTGCAGCACGGCGACGTCAGCCTCCTCGCAGTGACCGGCGCCTCCAATGTCACCGGCGAGATCCTGCCGATCCGCCGCCTCGCGGCGCTGGCCCACGAATTCGGCGCCCGGATCGTGGTGGACGCGGCACAGCTCGCGCCGCACCGCCGCGTCGACATTGCCGCGGACGACGTCGACTACCTCGCCTTCTCCGGCCACAAGCTCTACGCGCCCTTCGGCGCCGGCGTTCTGGTCGGACGCCCTGACTGGCTCGACGCCGGAACGCCGCACCTTGCGGGCGGCGGCGCCGTCAGCGAAGCCCGGATTGATGGCGTCAGCTGGACCACCGGCCCCGCCCGCCACGAAGGCGGCTCACCCAACGTCCTGGGTGCAGCCACGCTCGCCCGCGCCACCCAGGTGATCGCTGCCCTTGACCAGGACAGCTGGCACGCCCATGAGGCCGCCATCCGTTCCTTCCTGGTGGTGGGCCTGCAGAAGATTGAAGGCGTCACGGTCCACCAGATCTTCTCCGACACCGACCCGGACGACACGATCGGGGTAGTCAACTTCTCCGTCGAGGGATACGACGCCGGACTTGTGGCCGCCTACCTCTCCGCCGAGCACGGTGTCGGGCTGCGCGACGGCCGCTTCTGCGCCCACCCGCTGCTGAAGCGCCTGGGCCTGCCCTCGGGTTCGCTGCGTGCCAGCTTTGGCGTCGGTTCGCGGCTGGAGGATGCAGAACGCCTCCTCGCCGGCATCGAGCAGCTGCGCCGCAGCGGCCTCGGCTGGGACTACGTGGTGGATGCCGGGCGCTGGGTTCCGGCCAACGACTCCCGGACCTACCCGCACTGGGCACCCAACACTCCCGGCACCGCCGGCGCGGCGCCCTGCAACCAGGACTGAACCGCAAAGTTCTGCGGCGCTGGAGTTCTGCGGCTCCGGGGTTCTGCGGCTCCGGAGTTCTGCGGCTCCGCCACGGATGCGGTAAATTCGAAGGGTAAAAATTTCGGCCCTGCCCTAAGGAGACTGCGCGTGGCACGGGGTGGCCCCAAACTCGACCACGGGCGCCGGCAGGAGCTGGGCCAAAGCTTCCAGGACGGCGGCGAGCACTACCACCGCGTCCGTCCCGGCTACCCTGCCGAGTCCGCCGACTGGCTTATCCCCGCCGGCGCCCGCACCGCCGCAGACATCGGGGCGGGAACGGGCAAGTACACCGCCCTCCTGGTGGAGCGCGGCCTGCGCGTCAGCGCGGTGGATCCGTCATCTGACATGCTTGAGCAGCTTCACAGCTCGTACCCAGCCGTGGACACGCTGGAGGGAACAGCAGAGGAAACGGGCCTTCCCGGCTCAGCCTTCGACGTCGTCACGGTGGCCCAGGCCTGGCACTGGTGCGACCCGCTGCTGGCCAGCACCGAGATCGCCCGGATCCTGCGGCCCGGCGGCGTTCTCGGCCTGGTCTGGAACCAGCTGGACACCTCAGCGCCTTGGGTCCATCGGCTCTCACGCATCATGCATGCCGGCGACGTCCACAAGCCGCACTTCCGCCCGCCGCTGGGTCCGGAATTCACCGGCCTGGAAAGCCATCTGACCCGGTGGGAGGATCCTGTCACCACGGCCGAGATCGTCGAGCTCGCCAAGTCGCGGAGCTACTATCTCAGAGCCAACGAGGCCACCCGCACCAGGGTCACCGCCAACCTTGACTGGTACCTGCATGAACATTTGGGCCACAGCGACGGCGAGCTGCTGCAGCTGCCGTACCTTACCCAGACATGGCGGGCCTTGAGGCCATGACGTCAACCGCGCACCGGGTAGGCTTGGATCCGTGAAGACCAGTACGCCATCCTCCTCCATCGAGGACTACGTCAAGGTCATCTACTCTTTTACGGAGTGGCAGGACAAGCCCATTACCTCCACCCAGCTCGCCCAGCGCCTTGGCGTGGCCAATTCCTCGGTTTCGGAGATGGTGCGCAAGCTCAAGGACCAGGGGCTGGTGCTGCACAAGCCGTACAGTGCCATCACGCTGACTCCTGAGGGCGTGCGTCTTGCGCTTTCCATGGTCCGGCGGCACCGCCTCATCGAAACCTACCTGGTCCAGGACCTCGGCTACAGCTGGGATGAGGTGCACGATGAGGCCGAACTCCTCGAGCATGCGGTCTCCGACACCTTCATCGAGCGGATGGCCGCCAAGCTGGGGAATCCTACCCGCGATCCTCACGGGGACCCGATTCCATCCGCCGACGGCACGGTCCAGGTGCCCCTTGCCCACCGCATGAGCGAGTTGGATGACGGCCACACGGGCAGGATCACCAGGATCAGCGACGAGAATCCCGATCTGCTGCGCTACCTTGCCTCCGAAGAGATTGACTTGGACTCCGACGTCGAAGTCGTGGGGCGCAAGCCCTTCGGGGGTGCGCTGATGGTGCGCATTGGCCCCACCGGGAACAGCCGCAGCTTTGACCTGGCCGACGAAGTCGCGTCCGCGCTGTGGGTCCACAGCGATGCGGCGCACCCGGGCTGCCTCATGGCCGACGCCGGATAATTCCGTCTGCATGAAAGCTCCGCAAACCAGCGCCACGGCGGTGAAAACAACCGGCAGCCGCAGCTGGAAGGCCTGGGCCGCCGTCGCTGCCGGAGGCCTTGTCGGCACCGAACTGCGGTACGGGCTCGGCGTCCTGTTTCCGGAGCAGGCAGGCAGCGTGCCCTGGACAACGCTCGCCATCAATGTGGCCGGAAGCTTCGTCCTTGGAATGCTAACAACCGTATGGATTGCCCGGCCGCACACCTCCTTCTGGCTGAGGGCCGGTATCGGTCCCGGCCTGCTCGGTTCCTTCACCACATTTTCCGCGCTGGTGGCCTCGGTTGACCAGCTGGCGCGCGGCGGATTCCACGCCGTGTGGATGTCCTACCTGGTCCTGTCAGTCCTGCTCGGGCTTGCTGCGGCTGCGTTGGGATGGAGAACGGGCAAGGCGATTGCCGGCGAGGGGGGCACGCCGTGACCTCTCTGACGGTTCCGCTGCTCGTGGGCCTGTTCGGCACTGCCGGTGCACTCCTGCGGTTTGCCGTGGACAGCTGGCTGGCCGGGCTGCCGTCGCCCCGCCGCCATTGGCCGTGGGCCACCTTGGTGGTCAATGTCGCTGGTTCCTTTGTCATCGGACTTTCCATCGGCCTGAGCAGCATGCTCGCTGCGGAATGGCATGCAGCGCTCGCTACCGGCCTGGCCGGCGGCCTTACAACCTTTAGTTCCTGGACCACTGCCACCGTGCGCCTCGTGAGCGAAGGCCGTTACGGCGCGGCGGCACTCAATGTCGGCGTCAACCTGCTGGCTGGCATCGGCGCCGCGGCGGCGGGGATCGCCGTGAGTGGCGGGTGAGCCGGCCAGCGGGCGCTCCCGCACGCCGTTTACCGTATGGTGGACTGTGATGATTAGCAGACGTGATGCGGCTATTGCCCTCGACATACCCTTGGAAATGGCCCAGCGTCACGGGATACCCAGCCGGATGACCGAAGCCGAACTGGGCGAGATCCTGGACAATCCCCCGCAGTGGCTGCTGCAGTCCCGGGCAAACCGTACCGGGAAGAGGCCGGTCTGGGTTCACCTGCGCTGTGAGGTCTGCGGATACACCGAAGCCGCCCGGCCTAAGAAGTGGTGGCCAGATTTCACCTACGTAAGCTGCAGTCACCACAGCCCGGCCGACGTTCCTCCGCCCGCTCCGGGGTTCGTCCGCAGCGAATTCGACGGCGTGGGCAGCCGTTTCGTCGGCATCTCCGACGTGCGGGGCTAAACTCCGCACCCTTTAGAACTCCCGAAGTGGCTGCGCCTTCCTCCGGGAAGCTGCGTGGGGACGGGCATTACATTCGGGGCTGAACAGGCGTAATTTTACCTACGAGGGGCACACTCCTGCCCCTCGTACAAGGGAGTGCGCCATGCCGGACAAATCACCACATACGCATCAGCAGAAAAAAGCGGGCAAGACCATCAAACAGAAACGCGCGGACAAAAAGGCCAAGGGACCCCTCGAGGGACCCGCGGACCCCGTGGCGCATCTGAAGAAGCGTCGGTAACCCTCAATTCGCGACCAGGAACGGAGCCGGAGTCCGACTCCGTTCCTGCTGCCTGAGCACGTCCTGTTGCCGGCTCCGCTCCTGGTGCAGGCCTACCCCATATCGTCCATTTCAGCGGGCACGGCTGTGAGCTCAAGTTCGTGGCCGTCGCGGAGGACCACGATGACCATGGGAACGCCGACGGCATCGGCAAAGAGGAGCTTCTGGAGGCTTTCAGCGTTGCTCACCGGACGGGAGCCTGCCCGCAGCAGGACATCATCCACCTTCACTCCTGCCGTCTCTGCCGGCGAACCCGCGAGGACTTCGACGACGCGCAGCCCCTCGCGCTGCCCGGTCCGGACCACGGCATTGGGGCCAAGCCTGATGGGTGTGCTGACCACGCCCAGATAGGCGCGGCGGACCCGTCCGTCGGACAAAAGCGCGGAGATGATCCGCCTCGTAGTCCTGTTGATTGGCACGGCCAGCCCCAGCCCAGCCCCGGCCACGGCAGTGTTGATTCCGACGATCCTGCTGCGCGCATCGGCCAGGGCACCGCCGGAGCTGCCGGCGTTCAGGGCCGCATCGGTCTGAATGACGTCCTCAATCACGCGGCGGTTCCGGCCTGCCCATACGGGAATGGCCCGGCCGAGGCCGCTGACCACACCCGCGGTTACCGAGCCATTGAGTCCGAGAGGATTGCCCACTGCGATGACCAACTGTCCCACGCGCAGTGATTCGGCGTCGCCGAACTCCGCGGGCGCCACGTGGGGTGCGCGGCCGCGGACTACCGCGAGGTCGGACAGGGGGTCCGCGCCCACCAGTTCCACATCTGTCCCGGAACCGTCAGCAAAGACCGCGCGGCCCTTCTGGGTCCCGGCAACCACATGGGCGTTCGTCAGCAGGTACCCGTCTTCAGTGAAGAGTACGGCCGAACCGGCCCCGATCCGGAACCGGCCGTTGCGCCGGTTGCCGGTCATTTCGATGGCTGCTACGTGCGGGGTCACGGTGCTGGCCACACGCATGACAGTTTCGGAATAGGCATCGAGGGCTTCGTCGCCCCGGTCAGGACCTGAGGACTGTGCCGGCGCCGTGGACATGACGCGCCTCCCTTGGCGGTTCGGGCTGGTGCAGGTTGCAGTGCTATATCAATCAACCCGCCCGGCTGCCAGGCTAGTCCCCGAAAGGCTACGCCGTGGGTGAACAGCTGAGCTACAGTCCCCCGCCGCCTCAATCAGGGACGGCGGATTGCCGGCTTAAGCAGCAGCAGCCCGGACCTAAGTCCGGGCTGCTGCTTCAGAATTTCAAAACGTGGAGATGGGGGGAATTGAACCCCCGTCCGATGTCGTGTTGTCAGGGCTTCTCCGGGCGCAGTTTGCGTCGGACTTTCTCGGCCCCAGCCGTCCTGCAAACAGGCGGCTGATCCGGGCCCAGTCATCTAAAAGTCCCGTTTACTCCGATGACGGGAGCAAACAGCAGTGGCTATCTAAATGACGCCAGGATCCGGGGCGATAGCAACCCCGGGCTGACGGACTGAACTACTGCTTAAGCAGCGAGTTCGAAGTCAGTGCGCTTAGATTCGGCACTTATTGGTTTGCAGAAAGCGTTTACGAGATAATTCTGCATCCTCGGCCCGCTTCACCTGTCGCGACTAACATCGTCGAAACCGATCATCCCCGTATTCTGTTACCAAACCGGCTGGAACGTGAACTCCTGCCGGACTACCAATCATAACGCATCATCGCCGCGAATAATTCCTACCGGCGGTTGCGTTCCCTCATGACGCGAAGGGCCTCACGCTTGTCCTGCTGTTCACGCAGGGTCTGGCGCTTGTCGTAGTCCTTTTTACCGCGGGCAATGCCGATCTCGACTTTGGCGCGGCCGTCCAGGAAGTACAGCTGCAGGGGCACCACCGTGAAGCCGGACTCCCTGATCTTGTGGGAAATCTTGATGAGCTCCTCGCGGTGCAGCAGCAGCTTGCGGCGCCGCCGTGCGGCATGGTTGGTCCAGCTTCCCTGGTTGTACTCAGGGATGTGGATGCCCTCCATCCACAGCTCATCGTTGTAGAAGGTGCAGAACCCATCCACCATGGAGGCATGGCCCTCGCGGAGGGATTTCACTTCGGTGCCCATCAGGGCTATCCCGGCTTCATAGGTGTCAAGGACATGGTAGTCATGCCGGGCCTTCCGGTTGGTGGCCACTACCTTACGGCCACTTTCTTTCGGCACGGTAGAACTCCTCAAATCTTGAAAATGTGCTGCCCGGGTGTCCCCTGAGCAAAGTCACTCCAGTCTACGACAGGCGGTCCACACCCAGGCTGCCCCAGCGTGGACTGCCCGGAACCTGAGACCCGGCCCGCTAGAGCAAACGCATCGGGTCCACGGCTTCACCGTTCAGCCACGTCTCGAAGTGAGAGTGGCAGCCGGTGGAGTTGCCGGTGGTCCCCGAGTAGGCAATAAGCTGCCCCTGGCTGACCTGCTGCCCCACCGACACCACCACACTGGCGTTGTGGTAGTAGATGGTGGTCAGCGAGTTGCCCTGCACCACACCGTGGGAGATCTTGACGTTGTTTCCGCCGCCGTCATCGCCCCAGCCCGCGGAGAAAACGGTGCCCGCGGCCGGCGCATACACGGGGGTGCCGCAGCTGGCGCCGAAGTCAATGCCAGTGTGCATGTAGCCGCCGGAGCCGTAGAAATCGACAGTGCCCGGCGGCGTTGCACGCCATCCGAAACCAGAGGTGATCGGGACGCCGTTGGAGAACGGGTGGCGGAGTCCAAACGACGACGGCGGGCCGGGTACCGGCGGCACGTAGGGCCTCACGATCCGTGCCCGCGCAGCGGCTTCGGCGTCACCACGGGCACGGGCCTCGGCCTCGGCCCGGGCACGGGCTGCCGCTGCGGCCGCCTCGGCGATGCGGCGCTGTTCGGCCAGCCAGGCCTCGCGCAGCTTGCGGTCCCGCTCAACGATCTCTGCCGCGACAGCCTGCTGACGTGCCTTGACGGTGGCAAGCTTCTTTTGGATCCCGGGCTTGGCAGCATCCAGTTGCTGGTTCAGGCGCGCCGTGTCCGCGATGAGCTTGTCCACTTTGGCCTTTTTGGCGGCTGCTTCGTCCCGTGCGACCTTTTCCTTGGCGAGTGCGGCGTCAGCCCTGGCCTTGAGGTCCCGGATCTCAGCCTCCACTGCTTCCAGTCGGGCCTGGGAGTTCACGTTCGTGGCGTTCTGCTGGGTCAGTTTGTCCATGGCCGAGTTCTGGCTGCGCATGGCCTGGTCTGCCAGGTCAATCGTGTCGGTGAGGCTGCCGGTGTTGTTTGACCCGAAGAACAGAGTCAGGTTCGAGGGCACTCCCCCGGATTTGTAGGCCTGGGTGGCGATCTGGCCAATCAGCTTCTTCGTGCTGGCGATTTTCTGTTTGTCCGCATCAAGCTGCTGCGTGATCTTCGCCTTGTTCTGCTGGGCAAGGTCGACGCGGGCGGCCAATGCCTCCACTTCCTTCACGGCGCTCGCCACCCGGCCTTGGGCCTCGAGCAGAGCCTGCTGGGCGCCAGGCAGCTGGCCGCGGAACATAACGAGGTCCGCGGCCGCCTTGGAAATCTTGGCGTCGACGAATTCGAGGGACTGCTGGACCCTAGACGCTTCGGCCTTCAGCGCTGCCTGCTGGTCCTCAAGTTCGTCGGCAAAACCCGGAGCGGATGCGCCGAGGCCCGCTGCCAGCACCACCGCCAGGGCCGCACTGATGATCCGGAGCTGCCGCCCGGCTGGTGCGCAGGACAGCGTGCGGCCGGGCTTGGAGATCATGGGGATTCCTTCGGTGTTCATGGCTTACACCCTCAAGTATCGGCGGAGAGTCAGCAGAGAAGAAGTGCCTGCCAGGACCACGCCGAGTCCGACGAGGGCCGGCGCCAGCAGCAGTGTTTGGGCGGGGGAAATGAAGGCTGTGTCCGGGTATTGGTTGGACATATACTCCCCCAGGAAGAAGTGGGCAACCGCCCAGAGAGTTCCTGAAGCCAGGGCTGCGCCGATAACCGCGGCAATCACGCCCTCGAGAATGAACGGCAGCTGAATCACCGTCTTCGAGGCGCCCACGAGCCGCATAATGCCCGTCTCGCGCCGGCGGCTGAAGGCCGAGAGCCTGATGGTTGTTGCAATGAGCAGGATGGCACAAATAGTCATGACGCCGGCGATGATCACCGCAACGAGCGATGCTGCGTTCATGACGGAAAACAGACGCTCCAGCACCTGGCGCTGGTCGATCACCGTTTCCACCCCCGGCTGGGAGGAGAAGGTCTCACTGATGATCTGGTACTTTTCCGGGTCCTTCATGTTGATCCGGAAGGACGCCGGCAGCTGGTCCGGCGTCACGGAATCCACGATCGGAGAGTTTGAGAACTGCTCCTTGAAGTGCTTGTAGGCGTCTTCCTTGGATTCGAACTGGAAGTCGTTGATGTACTGGGACACGGCCGGTGATTCCAGGAGCGTCCGCAAATTGTCCTGCTGCTCAGGCGTCGCTGACCCCGAAGCGCAACCGGCCGCCGTCGAGCCTTCACCGCAGAGGAAGATGGCCACCTGGACCTTGTCGTACCAGTAGCCCTTCATCTGGTTGATCTGCAGCTGGAGCATTCCGGCCGCGCCGACGAAAGTGAGGGAGACGAAGGTGACCAGAATGACCGAGACCACCATGGACAGGTTCCGCCGGAGCCCGCTGCCGATTTCACCGAGGATGAACTGGAGCCTCACAGCCGGCCCTCCCCTGCGCCGGTGGTGTCGTCGCGCCCGCTGGCGTCCCGCAGCCTGCGGGACTGGCCGACGACCGGGATCATGGACGTGTACAGGGCGCGGGCTTCGTCGCGGATGACCCTTCCGTTCTTCAGTTCCACGACGCGCTTGCGCATTTCGTTGACGATGTCGTCGTCGTGAGTGGCCATAACCACCGTGGTGCCGTTCTGGTTGATCTTGTCCAGGACGCCCATGATGCCCATGGAGGTGGTGGGGTCAAGGTTTCCGGTGGGTTCGTCCGCCAGCAGGATGCCGGGACGGTTGACCACGGCGCGGGCAATGGCCACTCGCTGCTGTTCACCGCCGGAGAGCTCGTGCGGCATCCGCTTCTCCTTGCCTTCCAGGCCGACCGTCTTGAGCACCTCGGGAACGGTGTCCCGGATGACGCTGCGGCTCTTTCCGATGACCTGCATCGCGAAGGCCACGTTCGCGAAGACGTTCTTTTGCGGCAGCAGCCGGAAGTCCTGGAACACGACGCCGATGCCCCGGCGCAGCCTCGGCACGCGCCAGCTCGAAATGTTGGCGACGTTCTGTCCGGCGACGTAGACCGATCCGGACGTCGCGCGGTCCTCCTTAAGCACCAGGCGCAGGAATGTGGACTTGCCGGATCCTGATGCGCCCACGAGGAAGGCGAATTCACCACGGTCTATTTCAAGGGTGACAGAGTCCAGCGCGGGCCGGGTCGTCTGGTCGTAGACCTTAGTGACATTTTCGAAACGGATCATGATCCTAGGAACCCTGCAGTAGGGACCGTGTGGGCCAGGCCTGCAACCGGGGCGGGGGCTTTCGCTTGGGGGAAGTAGAGCTCCGGCTTCTCGACTATACCTATGGGGAAAGGCGCTCCCGGGTGAGTCGGAAGGGCGTGTCGCCGAAGAGAATTGCCTACTTCTCGGCGTTGCGGTTGTCGGTGCGCCACCGGATGCCGGCCTCGATGAAATCGTCGATGGCACCGTCGAACACAGCTGAAGTGTTCCCGACCTCGTGTTCGGTCCGCAGGTCCTTCACCATTTGGTAGGGGTTCAGGACGTAGGAGCGCATCTGGTCGCCCCAGGACGCCTTGACATCACCGGCGAGCGCCTTCTTTTCGGCGTCCTCCTGCTCCTTCTTGAGCAGCAGCAGGCGGGACTGCAGCACGCGCATTGCGGCAGCGCGGTTCTGCAGCTGCGACTTTTCGTTCTGCATGGACACGACGGTGCCGGTAGGGATGTGGGTCAGCCGGACGGCGGAGTCCGTTGTATTCACGGACTGTCCGCCAGGACCAGAGGACCGGAAGACGTCGACGCGGATCTCGTTGTCAGGGATGTCGATGGTATCGGTCTGCTCAATGAGCGGAATGACCTCCACGGCGGCGAAGGACGTCTGCCGGCGGCCCTGGTTGTCGAAGGGACTGATGCGGACAAGGCGGTGCGTGCCGGCCTCGACGCTCAGCGTGCCGAAAGCGTAGGGCGCCTTGACTTCGAAGGTGGCGGATTTGAGTCCGGCCTCCTCGGCGTAGGACGTGTCCATGACGGTGGTGGGGTAGCCGTGGCGCTCGGCCCAGCGCAGGTACATCCGCAGGAGCATTTCGGCGAAGTCGGCTGCGTCCACGCCGCCTGCGCCCGCACGGATGGTCACCACAGCTTCGCGCTCGTCATATTCGCCGGAGAGCAGCGTGACGACTTCCAGCTCTTCCAGAGCTTTGCGGATCGATTCGAGCTCTGCAGCAGCTTCGCCCATGGAATCGGCGTCACCCTCGTCCTGGCCGAGTTCGACCAGCACCTCAAGGTCGTCAATCCGGGAAGCCAGCTTGTTGAGCCGCTCAAGTTCGGACTGGCGGTGCGAGAGGCGGGACGTGATGACCTGCGCGGCCGCTGGATCGTCCCACAGGTTCGGTTCTCCCGCGCGCTCGCTCAGTTCTGCGATATCTTCCTTCAGCTCCTCGACGTTCGAGACGTTCTCGATGGAGGTGTAGGTGGCGCGCAGCGCGCGGATCTCTGCAGAAAAATCTATTTGAGCCATGGTTGTTTAAGCCTACGCTATTCGCCTCCTCCGGCCGGACCTTGGACCGCAGGAAGGCCTGCTGCGGTCCCAATCGCCCAGCCCTGGTTCACTGTGTCAGCATCGTTCACCGCGTCAGCCATCGTTTACCGCGTCAGCCTGGAGCGCGCCGTTGAGGCCGCCTCTATGCGGATGCCGTCCGGCACGAGGAAGTTCACCACGGGAGGGTGGACCGCGGCACTCAGAACCACGACGGCGGTTGAACCGTCGGGTGTGCCTGTTGCCGGCGCGACGGTCAAGGCGTCAATGCGGTCAAACGCGCCGTTCCTGGCAAGGTAATCGCTGGCGACATTCCGGATGCGGTCCCCGCTCAGAACAGCGGATGGGGTCCCGCCGGCGGTTTCCACCTGGCCCAGGGTGTAGCTTCCCGCCGCAGCCACGGAGGCGCCATCAGCCAGTGATAGCAGTTTCTTGTGCTCTATGTACAGGGTGGAGGCGCCCATCATCACGGTGGCCACCATTAGCGCCAGCATGACGAAGCCGATAATGAGGACGGTCATCTGTCCGTCTTCGGTTCCACCGGCGCAGTTTCGTGAGTGTTTCGGCGGCAGGTCTTGCAGCGCAAAGGTTTTCAACGGAACCTGCCGACGATCTGGGTAGCCGTGCCGCTGAGATGGCTCGCATTCAGCCGAAATGCGTCGCTGAAAGGGACGAAGGGCAACGGCACGCTCAGATGCACCGTTATGGTGACTGCGGACCCTGCGGCCATGCAGTTCCCGCGGTCGCAGCTGATTTCCACGCGGGCGTGATCGGCAGGGTGCCCGTAATCGGCGATCGCCAGAACCGCGGCCTGCTCGGCTGCGGACCGCCCCGAAGCCTCATCGGGCTGGGCAACAAAGACCTTGGCGGCCTGGTCCGCTGCACCCACCACTGCAAATGAACCGCCCTGTATCTGGCCGACGGTGATGACGAAGTAGACCACGGGCACCATGAGGAGCAGCCCCAGGAAGGTGAACTCGACCACCGCGCTCCCCCGCTGCCCCGAATCATGGGCCCTGGATGCGCGTGCAGTATTGCATGCGTCGGCGGTACCCCATGCTTCGCGGAGACGCTTCACTAATCGTTGCCCGACAAGGTCGGCCCAGCCGGAGAGTTCAGTTGTAGATTGCGGCATGCCCTTTCACTTCCAGTAGGTCCCGCGGGCCAATCAATCCCACCACCGGCATCGGTGCCCTGACCGTCACTTCGAGGGTCAGGAGCCCTTGAAAAGTGACTTCGCGTGTCTCGATGTCCTGGGCGAAGCTCCCGTTGAGGGCGGTGCCGATAAGTTCTCCCGTGCGCTGCCGCGCGTCCGCTGCGCTGCGGTCGGCCAGTGTCCCGTAACGCGCACCTGAAGCGGCGGCGTCGATCAGTGTGTTCCGGACGTGCAACACGAGCGCAAGCTGGATGATGGCCAAGAAGAACATGGTCAGCAGCGCGCCCACGAGCACAAAATCAACAACCGCAGAGCCGCGCTCCCGCTCCGGGCCGTCCGCGGCGACCGGGATCATTGCCTACTTTCCGACCGTGTCCATAGCCTGATTGAACATGGCTTCAAGCGCAGGTCCGGCAAGTGCGAGCAGTGCGGCGACGAGCACCGCGGACATGAGAGTAATCATCACCCAGCCCGGCACGTCTCCCCTTTCTGCATGATCAGCTTTGGCATGTCCGGCGCTGTGGAACAGCCGGATAAAGGCGGCTGTCGCCCCGAGGCGGCCGGCCAGTGCTGCCATGAGTGCAATTCCCTGCCTGACCATGATTGTCATCGACTTCCCGTTTCTTTGTGTTGGCGATTGCTTGTTCGTTGAGTTGGCGATTGCTTGGTGAGTGAGCTGGTTCTGTTCGGCGGAGCGGCTCAAGGCGATCTACATATTCAGGCTCAGTGCGGCCAGGCCGGGGAATACGGCAAAGACGACGGTCAGCGGCAGCACCCCAAAAACGAGCGGCACCATCATCGCGATCTCTTTCTTTCCGGCTGATTCCATGAGGTCGCGTTTTGCCGTGTCCCTCACGTCCTGTGCCTGGGCCCGCAATACATCCGCCAGCGGAGTTCCCCTCTCCACCGCGACGATGATGCCGTCAACGAACCGGATGAGCGGTCCGAGGTCCGTGCGGGAGGAGAACTCCTGCAAGGCTTCCACGAGGGGTTTTCCGGCACGCGTTTCGGCGAGCACCTTCCCGAACTCCTTAGAGAGCTCGCCGCGGGCACTCCTGCAGACCCTGTCCAGGGCACCTGTGGCACTCTCACCGGCGCCCACTGCCAAGGCCATTAACTCCGCGAGGCTGGGGAACTCGGCCATCATCCTGGATTCCCTTTTCCTAATCTCCTGTCCGAGCCAGTAATCGCGGAAGAGAAACCCGCCTACTGCGCTTCCAGCCGTTACCACGAGAGCCAGTACGGGGCTAAACCTTCCGGTCAGGGCACCCAGGGCAATCAACGCCACGGCCATCGTAGAGCCGCCGGCTGCCCAGAGCAGTTGTTCGGCGCGGAAGTGCACGGGTGACTTGCTGATACCGGCCTGCGCCAATCGGCGGGCCAGAGCAGAGGAGCCCAAGTTGAGCCGGCCGAGCTTCGCCATCCCGTCTCTGATCAAAGGGCGGACGATACGCTCCAGAGGGCCGAAAGGAGTGAGGTTGTGATCCACGGCCCGCAGCAGCCTGGACTCCAGGTTTTGCGCCTTGAGCTGCGGCTCGATCCGTTCAACGAAGCTGATGGGGCGCATGAACGGAAGGCGGACGAGAAGGAGCCAGAGTCCCGCGCCCAAGAGCAGGCCGCACACGATGGCAGCCGCAGGTATCGTCGTCATCGAAGGACCCGCTCCTCATCGGGAAGGGCCCCGATCCGCAGCATGATGGAGTAGCAGACCAGGGAGACGACCAGGCCTCCGAGCAGGACTGCGGCCCCCATTGGCGTGTTGTAGGCCGCCACGGCTTCAGGCCTGCTCGCCAAAAGCACGATGACGATCCATGGGGCTGCAACGGCAAGGCGGGCAGCGTTGACCGTCCAGGACTGCCGGGCTTCCAGCTCGCTCCGGGTTCTGGCACTTTCGCGGAGGAATTCGGCCAGGGTTCCCAGCAGCTTGCCAAGGTCAGAGCCGCCCACTTCCCTTGTCAGTCTCAGTGCCTCGATAATACGGTCGGCGACCGGATCCGCAAGCCGCTGCTTGAGCTGGTTCAGCGAGGCGTCAAACTGGCCTCCTGCGCGGTAGTCCGAGCCGAAGTCACGGAATACGGTGCGCAGCTCCTCCGGTCCCTTCTCGCCAAGCTGGATAAGTGCCTCAGGCAGCGAAAGGCCGGCCCTGATGGCGGATCTGAGATGGTCGATTGCGTCCGGCCAGAGCCGGCGGAGCATGGCAGTCCGCCGCCGCGCCCGCCACCTCACCGCAACGACCGGCAGCCATGCTCCGAACAGCCCGAAGCACAGGGAGATTGGCCATGACTTGCTAGCGGCGAAGAAGACCAGGGTCACGAACAGCCCGAGTCCCAGGCAGCTGCCGATGAGACCAGCGCCGGTTACCCGCTCGATCCCGGCGGCAAGCAGCAGATCCTGCATGCGGCTGGTTCTGGGCGCACGCCTGACTGTTTCCGGCTGCACCCAGGTGGACCACCAAATGAGGAAGAGTCCTGCACCCGCCAGCACCCCCAGCAACGGGGCGGTCACTGTGCCTCCAGCAGAGCTGCCACGTCGAAACCTGCTGCGGCGAACTTTTCAGCCGCCGGCATCGAACTGGGTTTGGGCTGCAGCTGGCCGTCGACCATGGTGAAGACCATGGAAGACTCGATGATGCCATTCTCCACGCGTTTGCCCAGGGACAGGATTTCGGTGACCTGTCTGCGGCCACTGATCTGGCGGCTGCAGTGGACCACGAGGTCGATGCACGAGGCCACGGTCGGGACAACGAAGGCGCTCGATATGTTATCGCCCGCGAGCAGCGGCAAGGTACAGATTTTCGTTACGGCGTCACGGGCTGAGTTTGCATGGACCGTGCACATCCCAGGCAGGCCTGAATTGAGCGCAATAAGCATGTCGAGGCTCTCCGCTTCCCGCACTTCTCCCACCACCAGACGGTCCGGGCGCATGCGGAGCGCCTCCTTGACCAGCCTGCGTAGCGGGATCTCTCCTTCACCTTCGAGGTTGGGCTGCCGGCACTGAAGTCCCACCACGTCGCGCAGTGGGAACTGAAGCTCAAAAATCTCCTCGACCGTGATGACCCGCTCGCGGCTACCGATGCTGGCAGCCAGGCAGTTCAGCATGGTGGTCTTCCCAGCCTGCGTGGCACCTGAGACCAGGATGTTGAGTCCGCTGGCCACGGCCGCGCCGAGGAACCGTGCGGACTGTGGCGTTAGTGTGCCCAGCTCAACCAAGTGCTCCAAGCGGCTCGCCTTGACCACGAACTTGCGGATGTTGATGGCCCAGTGCCGCCTCGTGACGTCGGGTATGACGACGTGGAGCCGTGAACCGTCCGGGAGGGCCGCGTCAACAAAAGGCGATGACATGTCCAAGCGCCTGCCGGAACTCTTCAGCATGCGCTCCACGAGATCCCGCACCTGCTGGTCTGTGAGGGTGAGGGACGTCAGCTCAGATTCGCCATTCCGGGCCACATAAATCTCCGTGGGGGAAAAGATGCCATATACGTTGCTTACATGGCTTCGGCCATGAAAAAGCCCCGGCAGGACGGCAATCCCCCGGGGCGTGGCAACCGCTTTAGAGGAGCGATTACATGCACAAGCTTATCGATTCGACGGGCATGCAGGAAACAGTCCGATTCATCTTTCACTTCCTGCTGATCTTCTCCCTGGTCGTCATCCCCCCTTACGCCGTCGAGGCCATCACTTCCCTGATGGGCCTGTCATGAGCGACTGGGTAAACCTCTCCGGAACCGTCGAGACCCAGTTCGGCGCTGACACTATCCACGCTTCCATTCATCCCGACCGTGAAGCCGTAACACTGGCGTACCGCGGAGGCGTTGACTGCCTCGTGATCGACGCCAAACATATCGACGCCTTCATAACGCTGCTCCAACAGGCAAAAGCAAGGCTCTGAAATCCTCCCCACCCTTAGCGGGGTGCTGGGATGCAGTCACGCGCCCTGTTTCGCGTGCCCGTTTCCGAGCCACTCGCTCGCGTGTTCCTGCCGTCCCCACGTACCAAGGGCGGCGCGGTCTATATCTCCACCTAACCGGCTATACCGCTAGCCGGGGCAGACGCTTAGCTACCGTTCGCCAGGCCACAGCCAGACACGTCCCAAGCCGGGCCGGGTCTACTCGTTGTGGGCGAATGTCGCAGAGCGGAGACGGGGGCGGCGGGCTTTTTTGGGGAAGGGGTTACTCACCTAGAAATACCTCTCCCTCTGGGAGTCCGTTTCAGTAAGCCAGGCACCAACCAACCGTTAGGAACAGCAGTGGATCTCGAACAACTCAAAGCAAAGTTTGCCGGTAAGCGCGTGAAGTTCGTCGGGATGCACGGTGAGACTGACGGGCCCGTGGGCAAGGTATGGCGAGTCACCAAGTACGGCGTGTGGGTCACGTTCGAGGACGGTTCACGCCAGCAGCTACACCCCGAAGGGCTCCGCGTCATTAGCCTAGATCAGGCCTGGGCCGCCCGCCCGCAACGGGGAGGCCGCAGCAGTCAGAACCGCTAAGTACGTCACAATATAAGCATTATCAGCGCTGAATTTGCTACGCCCTCTACGCAAGCTACTCTGACACTTGTTATTGCTTGAATCTTGAATGATTGGGAACACCATGTTTAAATCCGCTCGCGTGGCGCTTGCTGCCGCCGCTGTGCTGTCTCTGGGAACGCTTACCGCTTGCGGATCGTCTGCCAACACCGTCACTCCCGCCGCCGAAAGCGCAGCTCCCACCACCTCCGAGGCAGCTGCCCCTGCAGCGCCTAAGTCCTCCGGCACCTTCGCCGATACCATCACCTTCCCCGACGGTGTCTCGGTAAAGGTGAAGCCGGCCGTGGTCCCGGCGGGTCAGTACGCTAACAATGCCGTCGAGGGCAAGATTGTAACCTTCGACGTGACGGTGAAAAACGGCAGCAAGGAGGATCTCAACGCGGCTCTCATGAGCTCACCCAAGGTCACTTACGGTGCTGACGGAACTGCTGCCGAGATTGCCAGCGACCACGAAAGCAAGATTGGCGCATCGTTCTTCTCGACGATCCTGCCTGGCGAAACTCAGACGATCAAGGTCGGTTACGGCATTCCCGCCGCCGCGCACAAGGACGTGCGTGTCGAGATCATGGCCCCCAACTTTTCGGATAAGCCTGCGATCTTCAAAGGCGCTGTTAAGTAGCACCGGCACACTGCTCGAACAGGAGCGGCCAGAACCAAAGAACCCCGTCAGCCACTATGGCCGGCGGGGATTCTTCTTGTGACGAGCAGCAACGTCATGTTGATCGTTTCTTGATTCTCAGTCTCTAGGCTCTGAGCATCCGCCGGCCGCAACGACGCACGCCTTTCTGCGGCGGCGGTAGGTGGCCCGGTCCTAAGACCCCAGCGGGGCGGGCCACCGTTTCTAGCCCCAGGCGCGAGATAAAGCAACCCTCCGCACTCTGGGGGGACATACGAAGGGCTGCCGTTTATGACGCTACGCCGACGTACTCACTGACACAACCGGATTAGGTTGCCATTCGTTCACGTCCCTGCCGTAGTATCCCGCGGTAGGTGGCCCGCTCCGCGTATGGGGGCAGAGCGGGTCACCACTTCCCTACTCGGGCAGGAAGCCGGGGAGCCGTTTGCCCCAGCGGATCGGGCGTAGCTCGGGCGGGCATAGGTGGTACTCGATAATGTCCCACTCTGACGCCGTCAGGCGGCGAACGTTGTCTTTTGGGAGCCAGGCGGAGTGCATGTGGCCTTCATCGTCCCGCCAGCGCGTGAGGATCTGCCCGAGACCCCACCGCATAGCTTCCGCGTACAAGTTGACCGTACCGCCACCCTGGAGCGGAACCGCGGCCTCAACACGCGGCCAGTGCCCATACTCCCAGGAGTGCACTTCGTCAGGTTCGCCCTCGAGTGCCGGTGTCAGGTACTCGTACTTGACGCCGGTGAGGGTGAAGGTGGGCATGCCCCTAATATATCCGCGCCGCCTGCGCTGCCCGGTCAGCAGCCGCGCAACCGCCCCTGCATCTAGTTTCACCATGCCACGCAGGTTATAGGGCGAGACTGACATGGAGTATGGGCAGGCTCACGCAGTTTAGAGAACAGGCAAGAAAACCCAGTACCTATAGGATAGTCCCGCCTAAAACCTTGCGAATCTTCTCGACGGTTGCAGCGTCACCATGGACGGTCCAATTCGGACCAACCAGCGAAGCACTGCCCGGGAGCTTGTCGGATGCGTAGGACTCCTTTTGCACTCCGAACAACAACTTTGACTTCTCTGTGTCTAGATCCCAGTGGCCGAAAACTAGCTCATTTGTGCAGATACGAGCCGTGTCAGGGTACGCAGCCTCACTGTCGGGCATGTCGTCCTCACAGACAACACCGGCTGCCTCAACCGCCCGCACCACATCTGTCATCGTATCGAAGGCTGGTGCCTTCTCAGCCGGAGCACCGTCCAGCGCGACGGTAAGTTCAACATCAACATTCTCCGGGATGACCATCTCCCCCCAAGGGGAACTATCAATCACCGTCCACTTCGAAGGATCATCGTTCGGGTTGCCCGCCTCCGGGTTGACGTGCAACTGAATCTTCCCCGTGAAGCCCGGTATCGCCCTGATCTCCTCCATCGCGGCATCCAATTTCATCCCGCGAACCTCAACCAAACGCGCTTCCACAGGTGAAGGGCTAGGGGATTCAGCGGTGGTCGTGGGGGCCGAGCTTCCTGCATCCGGAGCACCAGCGCAAGCGGTAAGGAAAAGTAAGGCCATTGCTACCCACGCTGAGTGCTTTTTCATTTTTATCCCTAACGGGCTAGACGTCTTGGTGCGCAAATCCAATGAATTTTTATCACATCCAAGACCCCCGCCGGCCATCTCACGTCTAGCGGGGGTCTCCTGTTTATTCGAATAAGGCCAGGAGCTCGGGCAGTTTCTCGGCCAGTCCCGGCACAAGGCCTCCGGACTCTTGCCCGCGTTCAAGCAGGGCCTGCTCTGTCGAACCACAACGTGTCTGCACAGCTTCGGCCGTTCGATAGCGGCCTTAGCAGCAGCTACTTGCTAGGGTCATCTAAGGAAGCCAGAATGTCATGCACGATATTGTCTCTGACAATCTTCTCGAACTCGGCTTCATCGTTTCGAACATCTTTTGAAACAACCGAATGTATCTCGTCCGCAAGCGCCCACAACTGATGAGTCACTTGCTTGTTAGGGTCGATATGTACCCGCACCCAGAACGATCCCTCGTTCGATACCTCGAAAATGTACCGGGTCTTGGCCGCAGGCTTGTTTGGCGTTCTGATAACTCGAAATTCCAAGTAGGGTCCCAGCTTGGCAACTTCGGCTGAAAAACACTGCCCCTCCTCGCCATCAACTTCACCAACAAATTGCCAGGGTAGGGAACCCGCGACAGTCAAGTCCCTCACTAGGGCGAGCACCTTCTCATCCTGGGAGTACAGGAAATAGCCCCTGTCGCCCATAGCCTCCAAACGCTCGTAAATTGCAGCTTCCTCTTCAGAGTCAGCTAAGGGAGGATTGGCCAAGGCCTCCAGAACCGCGCCGAAGGCCCGCTCACGGGTAATATCCAATACCTGCCTCTGGACGGCCTTGAACAAGCCGCTGAAATCAATACCTTCCGCGCTTTTCTTGGTTGTGACTCTTCTCCGCTCCTCGAAGGGCCCACCCGCGGTTTGCTTAGTAAGACACAGCTCGTAGGAATAGTTAGTTTCGTAGCCCCAAATGTTGAGCGTGGTGCTGCCGTCGATTGATGTCCCAAAGCTTAGAGTTTTTGATGGTCCTTGATGAGTTTCGGACCACAAAAGATCCTGAGATTCTGTTTTGCGAATGACTTTGTCCACAAGCAGCTTCCAGAGGTTTGCGTCCATGCCCGGGATCCTAACAACGATGGTGAAAAATAAAGTCATCTTAGTTCCTTTGCCACGCGGTCCGCGAACGGACTCCGGTAAGTTATGAGCGTCCGGTCGGCTGCGTTAGGAAGCCGCTACCATTCCCGACTTGTTTTCAGCGGCGGTGGTGGTTCGCTGGGCGGCTTCAGACGCAGCCCCTTGGACCCGTCGCCCTTCCCCTGTAGCCCGTTCAAGCCGGGTCCTCGAATCCAAACCGGTGGACGTAATGATGATGTCCGGTGGCAAGTAATAAGGATGGCGCGCCTAAAATCGCCCCAACGGCTCCAGTCCAGGACTCGTTCGTGCCCGACGATGGCGGAGCCACACCAAATATGGGGGAATACTCGCGTGCCCAGTCCTCAACCTGTCTCTAAACCACCAGTCCCTCCGGTTAGCGGGCACAAGTTGCCGCGGAAACCGAAGATCTCCACCTTCATAGTCAGCAGCCTGGCTTTACTTCTCATAGTTCTTGGCTATGCATCAGGCGGTCTTGGGGGTGCGCTGGTGACGCTCGCCCTGTTCGCCGTCCTAACTGGTCTCTACGTGCTGTTGACCGGCCGCCGATCTTGGGCACGGGTGCCCGGCGGACGGAGGGCCGGAGCCGTGGTAGTGGCCGGCTCCCTCGTACTTTTCGTGGTTGGGGGACTAATCCTTCCACGCCCTTCTGCTGCTGACTTGGAGGCTGCCGCCGCGAAGGAAAATCAGAGGGCAGCAACCGCCGCCGCCACAACGAGCGCCGCTACAACTTCAGTATCAGCGTCCGCCACACCCTCGCCTACGCCCTCGGAGACCGGATCCCCACTGGACCCGGACACCGTCTCGCCGCTCGCTGCCGGAGCCAAATTTAACGCACCGAAGTCACAACCGCCCTACGCTACAAACGCTCTCGACCTCTTGGCGACACTACCGATCAAGGGCAGGGCACCCAAGACGGGCTACGATCGGGATCTCTTCGGTCAGGCGTGGTCGGATGTTGATCGTAATGGCTGTGACACGAGGAACGACACCCTTAAGCGCGACCTAACGAGCATCACCTTCACTAACACCGTCCCCTGCAAAGTTCAGACTGGCATCCTGGCGGACCCCTACACTGGCACCACGATCAGCTTCCTCCGCGGTGCAGCGACCAGCAGCGACGTGCAGATCGACCATGTAGTTGCTCTCAGCGATGCCTGGCAAAAGGGAGCGCAGCAGTTGACTCTGGAGCAGCGCACGGCGTTTGCGAACGAACCTTTGAATCTGCAAGCGACCGACGGTCCGACAAACATGAAGAAGGGGGACGGCGACGCGGCGACCTGGCTGCCGCCCAATAAGGGTTTCCGCTGCGAATACGTTGCCCGCCAGATCGTGGTGAAAGCTACCTACACGCTCTGGGTGACGCAGGCTGAGCACGACGCGATGGCTGATATCCTTGCCGACTGCTCGGGTCAATTAGTGCCTACCGCTGCCAAGGCTCCCGTTGCCGCCAAGCCCGCGCGGACGGCCGCAGCCGCACCTGTTGTTCCTGCCCCTGCCCCGGCCGCCCCCGTGGCTCCAGCACCTGCCGCACCGGCACCTGCCGCGCCTGTTGCTCCTGCCCCCGCAGCCGCTTACTACGCAAACTGCGCCGCGGCTAAGGCTGCAGGTGCTGCGCCGATCACGGCTGGACAGCCAGGCTACCGAGCCGGACTCGATGGAGACAGTGACGGCATCGCCTGCGACAAATAGACGAACAAAAGGCACGAGAAGCCCCGCGGCCGCCGAAAGGACGGCAGCGGGGCCTTTCTGCATACAGAGCCCGTCCCCTTGGGCGTACCGGGAGTCACTAAGTGTTCGGCTGCTCGACAAATTGACCCGCTCCACTACGTGGCCCCGTGATAACGTGCCAACATCTTCGCGACAAGAGCCGACTGTCGCCCTCGTGCGTCGGCGACGAACCCACTGAAGGAAACCCTGAAGGATGACCTCACCCGACCAACAGTTCGATGCTTTAGGGTTCACTTGGGACTGGGGCTCAGTCTCGGATTCATTACCTGGGGCCCCCTCGGGCCGAGAATCCTTTGAAGAGGCAACACCCCGGTACGTGCAGAACATCTCGGCAGCAACAGGAAACCCGATTACGCTCCCGGAGATACAGATCCTTCACTCGGGAATGTCCGTTGGTGGGCGCCGGCTTCAGGACCACAACCTGATAGTGGACCTGCTGAAGGCGTTCCGCTATGTAAGGCTCAAGGCGATGCGTGCGGCTGACAGCAGTATTTCGTTCAAGCTTGACAAGGAAACCGTCTGCAAAATCCACGAACTTGCCATGGCGCATTCGGACGATGAGCCCGGAAAATTTCGCGGGGAAGGGGCTGTGTCGTGGGGCGTACCCGGCTTTTTCCGAGGATACTGCCCCACGCCCGACGATGACGGCGGCGATGAGCTCCGTCTGGAATTTAAGATCGCTCAAGAGTTTCTGAACTCGCTCACTGATCCCACAGAAAGGGCTCTGGCGTACTACTGCTTGGGCGTACGTAATTGTTTCTTCCTTGACGGCAACAAAAGGACGGCGCTGTTGGTGATGAACGGCCTGTTGATTCAACATCGGAAGCCTTCCGTCACCATATCTCCCTCCGATCTACCAGCCCTGAACGAGACGATTGACCAATTTCTTTACTCGAGTGATGCAACGCCGTTGATGTTAGCGATGTGCGCACAGGTAGACCCGTTCTCCTCTGGGTACGTGAAATCCACTGAAGACAGGCGCGCGATCATTCGGGCACAGAGG
Source organism: Arthrobacter sp. NPDC093125 (assembly GCF_044754225.1). Taxonomy (NCBI): domain Bacteria; kingdom Bacillati; phylum Actinomycetota; class Actinomycetes; order Micrococcales; family Micrococcaceae; genus Arthrobacter; species Arthrobacter sp. NPDC093125. Next base: position 233,673 of record NZ_JBIVOQ010000002.1, read on the forward strand.
CTACTCAAGCGGGAAGGGGTCTCGCCTTAAGGATTGAGTCGCATGTAGCGATCACTTGACCTAAAGGACCAGGATGCGCCCCCTGGGGGTTGATCCGCCTCTACGGGCTTTGGATTGCAGGCCGTGGAGTGCGCCGGTGCATCCCACGAGTGGGGAAATGTCCGAGACAACGTTCTTCCGCGTCCAATAAAACGCCGTCTCGCCAATGTGTTTTTGCCGTGCCGCGTCCACAGCCTCATCAAGAACAGGCTCGCCCGGATGGCTGGCCTTGCCATGCATCACCGTGTCATAGAACGAGCCGCACGCCTGCGCGTAGTCGCGAAGACTGATCTGCTTGGTACGGAGACGCGCCCGCTGCAGATCAGGCAGCAAAGCCCCAGCCGCGGAACCTGCATCCACAACAATCGCTACAGGCTTCCACTTCTCCTTGAGTTCAGCAAGCCGGGTAGCAACCCATGACGTACCCTCACGGCGGTCCACAACCTCAAAGTGAATCCTCCCGTCCTCGAGGTAAGACGCGGAGCAGATAGTAGCCGACTCCCTGCCCGGCGGTACATCCACGGCGAACGCAACAGACTTGCCCGGTTTTGCCTTCTCATTGAAAGCCTCAGCCCACACACCAGCCGGAATGACAGACTCCCCGCCGAGCTTTGCCCATATCGAGAGACGTTCACGGCGGAACTCCTCATCGCCGAGAGTCGCCATTTCAGTCCTTACATGGTCTTCAGAGATCCGCACCCCAAGGCCCGGGTTCGCCTGATACCAAGCGTCCACGTCATCCGAGGAGACATCATCAGCCGCCGACCACTCGAAATAGGTCAGCCCCTCAGACAACGGGTTACGGCCACGCTCACGCAGCGACGCAAGGACCTCGCTGTTCGCCATGCCGGCGCTGCTAGCAAACCAAAGCTGAACATTCCCAGTCATCGTCTGCGCCGCCATACTCGGCAAAAGTGCACTCATCTGCCCCTGAGTCAGGGCATACGCCTCATCCAGATAGATGGCACTGGCGCTAAACCCGCGTCCAGAGTTCGCGGAACGAGCGATGAACCTAAGGCGGTTCCCGTTTTTCAGCTCGATACCCTCCGAACCGTGGCTAGTGAACACCTTGGAGACTTTTGCGTCCAGTTCAGGTGTGCCCTCGATAAGGCCCATGATGCGGCGGAAGGACTCGCTGGTTGTCTTGAATTCCTGGCTGCTCGAGATAGCAAGACGCTCATTCAGGATGAACAGACCTGCGAGCTGCCGTGCATCCAGGACTACAGACTTGCCCTGCTGACGCCCAAGAACTAGCCCGACTGACGGCGCAGCCCATTTCCCGTCCTCACGGACCCCGAGGGAGCCCTTCAGGACGTGCTGCTGCCACGGATCTAGGTTCAACCCGGCTACTCGGGCCAGTTCGATAGCCTCCAACCCGGCGTCATACGCCGCGGGTGGTATCAGCTCGATACGCGGCCTCTGAGAACCTATCCTCACACTCACCATTCCCTCGAAGTCTTCAATTTCCCAAACGTCTTCTTTGTCTCGTCCAGGGGTTTAGCCTGCCGCCGCCCATTACAGGCAGCATGACTGGGTGCTAATTCGCCGTAGACGTGCCCGCCAGCGGCGATAGCCTCAACATGGTCTGCTTGGAACGCCATCGGGCTCGGGTAGCTCAGCAGGTAGTCAATCGGGTGCCCGCAGATGTGGCAGGGTGCCCCCTCGCGGGCGCTCTTACGCTTTAATCTGTCCCGCAGCTCCCGGTAATGCCGGTCATTCCTCGGATCCTTCGCCATTCGATTACCCCCTAATCCAGTTCTCCACGCCGCAGAACCGCGGCCATCACACGGTGCGACTCAGCAGTCGCCTCAACCCATCGGCCAGGATCCGACACCGCCACCGGGGCGAAGTGGGCCCGGCGGGAAACCACCCAATCCAGCACCGAATCCCAACCAGCCGGGTCAAAGGTGGCAAGGTTCGCCGGCACATCCGTTACGGCTTTGCGTTTCGGGATCACTCGGCAACCTCCGCGGGGATCGCCAGCGAGGCCAGGAGCTTCGCCAGAACGAGCCGCTGCTGCCTGGCCTCTACAACCGCAGGGTGAGCCTTCTTCCCATGCGGAGAATCAATGACGCTGCCCTCAGACTTCCGTGCATCCTCTAGTTCATTCAGGGTGTCCGCCGTCCGGCACGCCTCGAGCAGCACCAAGAGCTCATGCTCCCCAAGGTCAAAAGCATCCGTGACCGTAGACCACAGCTTCTTACCCGCGGAACCTAACCCATTCGGGGTTCTCTGCGTCATAAAACAAGTCCTTTCAAAAGGCCTCAGAAAGGCCACAAATCAATTCAAAATTGCAGGGCGGACTCCCGCCCATTCTCCGAAAACAAGGGCTTACAACGCCACAGAGGGCCGTACAAAGCCGATTCATACAGCCGTGGGCAGAGCAGCCGTGACTAAGCCATGGGCAGTACAGGCCGGGTGGGGAGGGGCGATCCCCTACCTGTCGCTCGCGTACTATTGCGACCCTTCCCGCGATTCGGCCTGTAGGGTCCCGGTACACGTGAGACTGTTGGCTTTTTGTTGTGGGTGTTCGGGTGTGTCTGGGCATGAAAAAGCCCGCCATGAGCGGGCTGCGTATGTGTCGTTAGTCGGCTGGACCTGAAATGTTCTGTTATTCGGGTTTGGTGCCATATTCTGGCGCTTTATATTCGTTTTGAACGAGGGGGAATCATGAACTTCAAACCATCAGCCGGGATCTTTGTAGCGGGTCTTGTTACCTCTATAGCCGGGGCGCTGCTCGCTGTCATTGCCGCGGGAATCTCTGGTTCGGCGTCTTCTGGTGCAGGTGCCGGGGCTGCGGGCATGGGTTTCGTTAGTTTCGCCGTGTCAGTAGCTGGTCTGGTCATGATGTGTGTCGGTGCCCGCCGCGCCTTGCTGATCATTGATTCTTTGCCTGCGGCGTTTTCTAACCTCATTTCAAGGCAGGGTCAGCCTTCACACCAGCCAACTCCTGCCCCGCAGCAAGCCCATCAGCAGTTCCCTCAGAACTACTCACCGCAGCCTCACATGCAGCCTCAGCATCAGGGGTACACGCAGCTGCCTCCCGTGGAGTAGGCGGTTGAAGGCCCCAGTGAGACTCATCCCAACGGGGCCTTCAACTATCCGGTTAGGCTTCGGCGGCGAGACTTTCGATCATGCCTTCGCTGTGGCGTGCGATTTCAGCCGGGGCGCTGAGGGTGTAGCTCATCGCGTGGTTCATGACGCCCTCGATGCTGGTTTCCTGGTTGTGGAGATTGGCGAGTTCCTGAAGCTTGGACCCGTAGTAGGGGTGCTTGGCGGTGTAGTTGTTGACGAGGTTGCCCCAGCCGGCTTCCGCCGCCTTGCCGACGATGGCCTTGGTGAGGATCTCATCGTTCGACAGGTCTGCCCGGTCCAGCAACTCGAGGGCCTGGGCTTCGTCCTTGATCGCAGATACACGGTCCTGAGCGTCTCGGTAGCTGATGGTCGCGTTCGCGTCGCTGCTTCCGCTGAGCCCGAACAGTGAACGCCGCAACGAGTCGGCCTTGCTGGCCCGTGCTGCCTTGTCTTCGGCTTCGAGGGCGGTGATCTGACGCTTGTACTGAAGGTAGTTGGCGGCGATCTGCTTCCGCTGCCCCTCGGGGGTGAGGTTCTTGTTGTTGCGGATGTAGTCGGCGGTGCGGTTGTGCTCGCCGATGAGCGCCATGGCCTTTTGGGCCTGCGGGGTGTTGGATCCGGTGAGGTGTCCCATGATGTTGTCTCCTATGCTGCGGTGGCCGCGTTCTTGGCGGCGCTGAAATGTTCTAAATCTTCTCGAGTTATCCGCCATCTGCCGGCGACGTTGGTCGCGTGGAGGCGTTGTTCTTGGATGGCGAGGCGGACGGCCCGGTCTGTGATTCCGAGCCTGTCAGCGGCTTGGCCCGTACTGAGCCACTGATTTAAGTCTGGGGCCACTTCCGGTTTTGCCGCCACTGGGGTTCCGGTTGCGGTAGTCCGCCAGGTGAGGGCAGCGAGCCGCAGCGCCACGAGGACTGCGTCCACCTCGGGATCGGCGCCCCGTTCCTGGATCCGTACCTCGTTCAGCTTCGCGTGACGCTCGAGCCAGGCGCACACCCTTGCCGGAATGACAACCACTGGGCCGTTGACGCCGTGAACATAGGCCGTTGCTGGCCGTGTCGTTGTCATGGCTGCTTCTGTTCGAGGTTGTCCGGGAAGTCTGTGACGTGGTCTTTCCACTGGTTACCGTGGATCTGTTTGAGGGCACCGGCTGCGATTACAGCGAGGACGATGAGCACCCGGTCTTGCATCCGCTGGCGCGTGATCCGCTTCAGCGTGGAGCTTGCCTGCTTCCCGTCCTCATCCGCAATCGACGTGATGAGGCTGCCGGCCATGTCCACCGCCCGCTGTGCCGAGGTCTTCCTCGGTCCCTGCTCGCCGGTCAAACCGCGTCCTGCTGAAGGGCATCAAGAACATCGGCGAGCTTGTCGGCGAGAGCCCACGCATGTTCAGCCGTGATGGCTGCCATCAGGAAGGTGCCCGAGTAGATCGCTACGCCCGGTGTCGCGCCGGTGTCGTGAGAGATGGCCGCGGGTATGACGCGGAGCTTCTGCCCCATGTCGTAGTTCTTCCCGTACATGTCCCGGCGGGACCTGAAGAACTCTTTGCCGCCGTTCACTTGGGCGCCTTGGTCAGTGGAGTGCCGGTCCGGCACGCTTCTGCGAGCGCCTTGAATCGCTCGGCACGCTCTGCCTGGTGGATGGCTCGCTCGCGCCACAGGGCGACTTGGGCCATGAGGTCCCAGCTATCGGTGTTTTTGTATGGGTCATAGCTCAATGTGTTAGCTCCTTTTCTTGCGGCGTTGGCGGTCTACTCGGTTGCTTGCCCTGTTGCCCGTGGGATCGGGGTGGAGCCCTCTGTCGGTGTGGGTTTCGGGGGTGTTATCCAGGGCTTGGAGCTTCTGGTTCATGCGTAGGCACATATCGCGCCAATAGCGGATCTCCGACTCGTAGCTCTCTGCGGAGCGGGTCACTGGTCGCCGCCTTCGTAAATGGCGAGGAGCTTCTCGAGGTCCTGTGCCCGTTGCTGCCAGCGGCGCCTCAGCGCCTGTTCGTGGAGGGCTTTGGCCTTCAGAGCGTCACAGAGCTTCTCGAGGTCTTCCTTGTTCACGCGGCCTCCCTCTGGTCATAAAGCGCCAATCGGGTGGTGGCCGACGCCAGTGAGGTTCGGAGGGCTAGGTTCTCGGCCTCAAGCCTGCTGACCTTCCTGTCGAGCCTCGCGATGATGCCCTGGCGCAAGTTAGCGAGCCGACGCCATTCCGAGTAGTGAGAGGGCTGAGTATCGGTCATGCTGCTGTCCTTAGCTGGTCGCACGTAAAGCAAATGTTGGGTTTCGGGGTGGGGTGCAGCGGGCAAGTCAACTCACTACTCAACTCACTACTACTTAGGGAGTTAGTGGGTTTAGGGAGAATAGGATCTTCGACGGCACTATTAGCGTCATTCTCACTAAAGGCACTAAACGCACTAATCCCATTAGTTATGGATCCACTAGTGAGTTGGTCAGTGGACTGGCTGGGAAGGCTGAATACCCAGGCCCCGCCGAAACCCGACTTGGCGGTATGCCCGCATTCCTTCTTGGCTTGCTCGATACTGCTCTTGCCGAAGCCAAGCCCTTCGAGGTGCGCGGTGAGTTCCTTACTCGGAACTGTGCCGCCGCGTGAGGTTACGTAGCTGACGAGTTCTTCGCGGACGGAGTCCTTTCTAGTCGGCTTCCGTTCCGCTTCGATTTCTTCGCGCTTCCACTCCCCGATAAGGTCCCGGATTGTCATGCACGCGTCAGATGGTGCCGTGAGGTGCGCTGTCGTGCCGGGGTCATCGTCCGACTGGGCCCGAACCTGTTCGACTGTGACGTTGAACTTCAGTGCATTAGCTATCCCTGTGACGTTTGACTTATCCGGCCCAACCCAAAGATGCTGCATGCTGGATTCCCGGTCCGTGCGAGCACGAGCCGCAAAGAGGACCATGCGTGCCTTTTGCCGCAAAACGGCGGTCGAGCCCATTAGGTCCCGAGTGTTGGCGGTATTGAGTCGATTTGTGTGAGTCAGCAGCAGCACGGCGACGTTATGACGCTGGGCGAGGATCTTCCACGGGTGCATAGCCTGTCGGGCTTGCTGGGAGTCCTTGAGGGTGAGGCTTCCGGATACCGTGTCCACCCAGGCGTCTACCACCACTAGCGCGGGCTCGATGCTTTCTTGGGAGAGCATTGCGTCAAGTGTGAGCATGTCGCCGTTCATGGCGTTCCCAAACACCGGGTTTCCGCTGCCGTCTTCCTCTGCGCTGAACACAAACACGCGGTCGATATCAGCACCTGCCAACTTGAGTCGGGCCAAAACTTCGCCGGTTGAGTCTTCGGTGACGATAACAACCACATCTGCCGGTTTCCGCGCTGGCATGTTGATTGACTTATCTGCGCGCCCGGTTGTGATGTTTGCTGCCATCCGAACCCAAAAGAGAGACTTGCCAATGCCTTCTTCGCCTACGAGTACGGTTATCTCGCTGCGGGGAAGCCATCCGCGGCCCAGCCATTTTGTAGCGGGCGGCGTTTTCATTTCGCTTAGCCGGCGCAGTTTGAGTACGGGGTTCACGGTCGTGGTTGTTAGTGCCAGTTTCGCCTCGTGGAGGGCGACTTCCCGCGTTTCCCATTCCTCCGGGGTCACGCGGCAACCTCATCGAAGTAGCCAAATTTGCCAGGCGTCTCCGTGTGTAAGATATGGGCCCGAATTTCCCAGTGTTGGTACGTGGCTACTGACATGCCGCCGCCGCCGAGCAGTGCTCCGATGGTGCGTTCCTGCTGCGGGGAGGGTTCTGGCCAGTCTGCGAGGATGGAGTCGATGTAAGCTGCGCGCTTGGCGGCTGCTTGACTGGCCTGCGAGGGGGACGGTAGAGTTCCAGTGTCTAGCCCGTATGAGCGCGGGTCTGGATAAGCGTGAGCCAAAGAAAACTCCTTAGTGAGTACCTAGCCCGTTAAAGGGTGAGTTGACATGAAGAGGTTCACGCGGCACCGGCTGCCACTCCCTGCAACGGAGTGGCGGCTTTTTGCGCTTAACGATCCCCTTCTTCAGTTCCCACTATCCAGTACAGGTCCGACACTGGAAAGACCCCCTCGGGGCCGCATCACCACAGGCGCGGAGGCTCTATCCACAGGCGTAATTGCTACTCCTGGTTACCCGGTTTGCGGCGTGTCGACTTGCCCAAATTTGGGCGTGTCCGCGCATGTATGAGGGCTTCCCGTCAACAGCCGTATTAACCGATTCCCTTTAATTTCGCGGGTTCGGCTTGGAGATAGGGGGATCTGATCCCACCTCCCCCAGGGCAAGAAAAGCGCATGTTGCATGAACAGGATCTGGTAACCAAAAGTAACGCTCATAGCTCATATTCCACAGGCTGAGAGTCAAGGAACTGTGACACAAATCACACCGTTGCGATGGCTCCGTCGGCTGTGTTACGCAATCTGAGCTATTTGTTACGCCAGTGGTTCAATCAAAACCTGATCGTCCGCGAACTTAACGCCAGGTCCACTGGGCAGGATAGTGACCTTCAATAAGCTGCGGATAATCGTCCGCTTATGCTCAATCGTGGTCGCCTCCCATGCCGCCGCAGCTCCTGGCCCGGTCATGCCATGAAGAATCCGGTTAGGCTGCAACCTTCCAATGTCACGCTCCGCTGCCTCGAGCTGCACCTGTAGCTGTTCGTTGATGCGCGCCATCTGCCGCGCCGTGACCTCCCCCACCGCAAAACTATCCGCGAGGGTATCCATACGGGCTAGGACGGCATCACGGGCTTCCTGGGCGGAGCGTAGAGCGTCAGGCTTATCTGTGGCAGTGGAGCGCAGGTTGAACTTCGTCAGGTATGCAACCATGAAGTCATTCACCAGCTCGTCAACGGGGTCCATCCGCCGCGTGAGTTTCATGCAGCGAGGGCATACATAGGCCGAGCTCCGCTGCTTACCGTCCGGGCGCGGCTTGTGGACGTTGGGACGCAGCACGCCGCCGCAGCCTTCACGGCCACAAATGGCGATCCCTGAGAGCAAGTATCTGGCCTCGAGTCCGCGGGAGTGCCGCCGCCCTGGTGTAGTCAGGATGGCGAAGGCCTGATCGAAGGTGTCCTGACTGACGATCGGTTCCCAGTTGCCTGTCCCGATGATTTGCTTCTCATGGGTCCGGTGTCCGGCGTAACGGGGGTTCCGGAGCATGTTGCCGATCACGTTGCCCGCGAAGTCGTTGCCGCGACTCGTCTTGAATCCCCTGTCGGTCATGTACTTGGCGAGGCTCCGCAGTGATTGGCCGGCGATGACCATACGGTATAGCTCGCGGACCGCCTCAGCTTGGACAGGGTCGATGACTTCCCGGTAGCCGGCGTTCCTTCCTTGATCGTCAATGATGTGCTCGCGGCGGTAACCGAACGGGGTAACGCCGTGAGGCTTCCCCTCTTTCGCGTTCTCCTGGAATTTGCGCTTTAGACGGCGCGACATCTGTTCTACCTCATGCCGAGCCACGCTGCCCTTAATACGGGCCGTGAGGCGCCCCTGTGGCGTTGCTAGGTCCACTTCCCCACCGATGGAGGCAAGGGCGATGTGATGCCGGTCTGCTAGGTCGATAAAGCGTTCCAGCTCCGCGGGGGTGCGCGTGAGTCGGTCAACATCGAACACAATAACTGCGTCTATACCGCCCGTTTCGATCGCCTGCAGCAGCCGCTCATACTCTGGCCTGCGCTTGGATTTCGTTGCACTCACGTCGTTGTCAGTGAACACCTCGGCCAGCTTCCAGTCGCGCCGCTCTGCTTCCCTAGTGCAGTCGTCGATCTGCCTGGCAACACCGAGGGCGGATCCATCATCCGATGAGATGCGGGCGTAGATGCCGCAGGCCTGCACTTTAGAACTCATGCAATAAGAGTATGTCGCCTATGCAACATGTATGGCATGTTGACAGGCGCATTCAGCCAGATTTCCTCAATGTTGGGATCATCCAGCAAAGGCTGCAGTGCACCGAAGCCGGCGACAGCATCGAAGACAAACCTGCGCGCCGAATCAAGAGGCCCAAGCGGCGGAAGCGGGCCCATGAGGGCCCGCTCGTCGTAGTCGCTTACTGCTGCATCCACCAGCCGCCGGACCTCGACAGTCTGCCGCAACGGATCGAGACCACGCCTGCGGATCAGTTCCCGGACTTCGTCTTCGACTATCCGTACGGCATCCATGAGCTCCCCCAGGTGACTGCCGCCCCCAGCGGAGGCAGTCCGATTGGGTTAAAGCTATGGGATGGCGTGCTCCGGGGAAAGCAAAACGGACAAAGGTGTGGATAAATCAGTCCGCGCCAAGAACGCCGACGGGCTACTCCTGCCCGGCGTAGCCGAACGGGTTGGAGCTTTGCCAGCGCCAGTGGTCCTGGCACATCTGTGCAAGGTCCCGGTGCGCGGACCAGCCCAGGTCGGCGAGCGCGGCGGAGGCGTCGGCATAGCTGACGGCTGCGTCGCCGGGACGGCGGGGCGCGAATTCGTAGGGGATGGGGTGCCCGGCGGCGGCGCCGAACGCCTCAATGACTTCCAGAACCGACGAACCCCGGCCGGTGCCCAGATTCCAGCGGAAGGAGCCGGTCTTGGTCTCGAGGTAACGGAGGGCAGCGAGGTGGCCTGCGGCAAGGTCCATCACGTGGATGTAGTCCCGCACGCCCGTGCCGTCCGGCGTCGGGTAGTCGTTGCCGAAAACCATCACCTTCTCCCGGCGGCCCACCGCCACCTGCGCCACAAACGGCAGCAGGTTGTTGGGGATGCCGCGGGGGTCTTCCCCTATGCGTCCGGACTCGTGCGCGCCCACCGGGTTGAAGTAGCGAAGCAGTGCCACGCTCCAGCGGGGGTCGGCCTCGCTGAGGTCCGAGAGGATGTCCTCAATCTGTTCCTTGGTCCGGCCATACGGGTTGGTGGCGTCCAGCGGCGACTTTTCGATGAGGGGCACGTGCTCGGACGCACCGTACACGGTGGCGGAGGAGCTGAATACCAGCCGGCGGACACCGGCTTTTTCCATGCTCTCCAGAAGGTTCAGTGTGCCTACGACGTTGTTTTTGTAGTACCACAGCGGCTTCTCGACGGACTCCCCCACCGCCTTCAGGCCGGCGAAGTGGATGACGGCGTCGAAACCGCCTTCCGCGAATACCCCATCCACGGCAGCAGCATCAAGCAGGTCACCCTCGCGGAATTCCACGGATTTGCCGGTGAGTTCCTCCACCCGGCGGACGGCCTCGACGCTGGAATTCATCAGATTGTCGAGCACCACCACCTCATGCCCGTCCTCCAGCAGACAAAGTGCGGTGTGCGATCCGATGTAGCCGGCGCCGCCGGTGACCAAAACCTTCATGGCCACAAGTCTATGGCCTCGTCCAGGAGACACACGCTCACGGTATTAACGTTGCTTTCTCCTATCACATCTGCACCATTAACCACATTTGTCACATCGGTGTTACGGTAGATAGGCCTCAAGCGGGCGCTGCCAGACAGCAGCATCTGTCGGAATTACAAACGAATGCGAACCCGGGACCGTTGTCTGGGGTCTATCTTGGTTCAGGAGTCTCCCAATGGACCTTCCCCGCCAACCACACGATGCATCTGCGAGCAGTAAGCGTCCGCGTCGAGCTCTCGTGTCTGTGTGCGCAGCCGTTCTCGCCCTCGCGTTGGCGACCGGCTCCCCAGCAGCTGTTCAGGCAGACACCGCAACCCTGGCACCCAGGATGCAGCAGCCTGCCAATGAGAGTGATCCCGGGTCCTCCGAGTCGATGAAGAGCGCCATGCGTGAGGCCATCCCGGCCGGCGGGGCGGCGATGGGCGAAGGCTCTCCACAGAAGGCAGCCAGCGAAGAAGCAGCTGCCCCGTTCCGCACCCAGACCGAAGATACCGGCCGGATGTCCGCCCAAGCCTTCGACCCGGGGCACTGGCGCCCCTCCTTCGGTGTCGCAGGACAAGACGTCAGCGCCTATCAGGGAACGGTGGACTGGCAGGGGCAGTGGAACCAGGGCTCGCGCTTCGCCTACGTTAAGGCCACCGAGGGCAACTACTACCTGAACGAGCAGTTCTCCCAGCAATACAACGGCTCCCGGGCTGTCGGCATGCTCCGCGGTTCCTACCACTTCGCCATCCCGAACTGGTCATCCGGTGCCGACCAGGCCCGCTATTTCGTCGCCAACGGCGGGGCGTGGACGGCTGATGGCTCCACGCTCCCACCGGTGCTGGACATCGAATACAACCCCTACGCCGGCCGGACCATCAACGGCTTCTATTTCGGGGACACCTGCTACAACATGGCCGGCTCCAAGATGGTGGCCTGGATCGCCGAGTTCGGCAACACGGTACGCTCCCTGACGGGACGGTACCCCGTGATCTACACGACCACCGATTGGTGGAAGCGCTGCACGGGAAGTTCCGCCTCCTTTGGAAAGTACCCGCTTTGGATCGCGGCCTATCCCTCCGCTCCGTCGTCATCGCCCGGCGCGCTGCCCCCGGGATGGAGTAACTACAGTTTCTGGCAGTACAGCAGCACAGGCCCCTTCGCGGGCGATTCCAACATCTGGAACGGGGACCTTGCCTCGCTCCGGCGCTTTGCCTCCGTGGCCGACGCGACGGTACCTACACCCTCGATACCGTCCGAAGCCGCGGTCGTCGCCGCTGACGCCGCGGGCGCACTCTGGGTCTACCCGGCAACCGGAAGCGGCTCGCTGGCAGGCCGCCGCCAGATAGGCCAAGGCTGGACGGGCCTGCGGTCGATAAAGGCCGTGGACTGGAACTCGGATAACGTCCTGGACGTCGTCGCCCAGTGGACATCGGGAAAGGTGAACGTCTATCTGGGCGCCCCCGGTGGGGGCTTCTCGGCCGGCCCGGTTCTCGCCTCTGCCGGCTGGGAAGACTACCAACTGAGCATCGGCCACTGGATCACCGGCAGCCGCTACCCGCAGATCATCAGCCGCGACGCCGCGGGCGGGCTGCGCCTCTGGTCCACCAACTCCGGCACCAGCCTCAGCGGCAGCAGCCAGATCGGGCAGGGCTGGGCCGGCCTCAACGTGACCATGGTCGACTTCGACGGCGACGGACACCAGGACTTGCTGGCGCAGGACGCCGGCGGCGCCCTGCGCTTGTTCCGCTCGAACGGAGTCGGCGGCTTCATCAGCGAAGCCCGGCGCACCGTAGGCAACGGCTGGAACATGATGACCAGCGTCAGCGTCTCCAACGGCTTTACCGGCTACGGTTCGACGGGCCTGATGGCACGCTCCGCCGACGGCAGCCTGCGGCATTACCCGCTGACGGGGACCGGTTCGTGGGGACAGCCCCTCGACGTCGGCAACGGCTGGAACGGATATCTCATCTCCGGTGGTGAGACGGTCAACGTGGACCCCGGAACCCCTACGGCCCCGGCAAATCCGTCGATCCAGACCGCAGCGGACGTCGTCACGGTCGATCCCGCTGGAAATCTTTATCGCCGGTCCGCCAACGCTGGATCCCTGGGTGCAGCCAGCAAGATTGGCACGGGTTTTACAGGCCTTGCATCCGTTCATGTCACTGACTGGAACGGGGACGGCATCCAGGACCTGGCCACCCTCAGCACCTCAGGGACACTTGGAATCCACGCTGGGCTGTCCGGCGGCGGCTTTGCCGCGGAGACAACTATCGAGTCCGGCCTGTCTGGCGCTGATGTCACGTTCGGCCCCTGGCTCAAGGCATCCAAGTTCCCTGGCCTGCTTATACGCACGTCCGACGGCACGGTCCGCTTCCACGCCAATACATCAGGCGGAGCCCTCGCTCCAGCGACCATGCTCTCCGCAGGATTCGCCCGGACAGACGTGTCAATGGCAGACGCCGACGGCGACGGCAACCAGGACATTGTGGCCGTTGACTACCTCGGACGGATGTCGCTGTATCGCTCGGATGGCACAGGAAAGTTCATCGCCGAGACCCGGAAGCAGATAGCCACCGGGTGGAACACCATGAACAGCATCAGCCCAGCCCGGGACTTCACGGCCACCGGTTCCAATGGGCTTCTCGCACGCGACCGCACGGGACAGTTGAGCTACCATTCACTCGCAGCGGGGACCTTAGGTGCCAAGTCAGTGCTGCCCTCCGGTTGGAACGGTCTCCTGATCTCGGGCAGCGGCCTCCTGGTGCCGGAACGCGCCATCACCAGCACCACGGATGTGCTCACCGTGGACTCCAGTGGCGGACTCTGGAACCGGCCTGCCGGTAATTCCTCCCTCGGCAGCGCGTACCAAATCGGGCTCGGCTGGTCAGGCATGAGGTCGTTACATGTCGTGGACTGGAACAGCGACGCAGTCCCCGACGTCCTAGCCCAAAAGCCTGACGGCACCCTGTCCGTTTATCCAGGCTCGGCGGCGGGCGGGTTCGCCACGCCCTTCACTGTGGCCGCAGGAGGATTCACCCAGGGCGCCTTGGTCACGGGCAAATGGGTTTCCGGGTCCAGGTACCCGGGGCTGGTGGGCTACGCTGCCGACGGAACGCTGTACTACTGGGCGAACCCGACCGGCCGGACGTTGAGCGCTCCCGTCCGGATCGGAACCGCCTGGTCAGGCCTCAAGATAGCCATGATCGACTTCGACTCCGACGGCCGGCAGGACCTCTTGGCCGTCGACTCCGCCGGCGCCATGAGGCTCTATCGCTCCAACGGCACCACCCGGTTCATCCCGGAAGCCCGCAAGACCGTTGGCACAAGCTGGCAATCATTCCGCCAGTATTCTGCCGCTGCGAATTTTGCCGCCAGTGGCAGCAAAGGCATACTCGCGGTCCAGCCCACCGGGCAGCTGAAATACTACCCGGTGGTAGCCGGAAGCCGTTGGGGCGCCGCCTTCACCGCCGGTACCCTGGGGACGGCGTCGATTGTCTCGTCCACCTCCGCAGGCTGATCGTTCCTTAAGACAGAAGGCGGCTACCGCAGTTCGCGGGGAGCCGCCTTTTTGTCTTGCTAGCTTGTGCAGTCCGGAAGGGTTACTAAGCCCGCGCCGGCTGCGACTTCACGATGCCCTCAACGGCTGCCTGCCAAGCCAGCACCTGGGACTCGGCCGAGAGCGGCCGGGCGGCGGCGTCCGCCGCCCGCTTCCACTCGGAGATCTTCTCAGCCGTCAGGCCGTGCAGCGTTTCCCGCAACGATGCTGCAGTGAAATCAGCTGTCACCGCTCCAAGCCCATACTGCTCCATCAGGGGCACCATGGACGGACTCGGTCCTGTGATCAGGCCGATGCGTGCCTGAACTGCCTCAAAGAACTTGTTAGGCAGCGTGTGTTCCAAATTGAACGTCGTAGGGGGGAAAAACACGATCGAAGCGTCGTACTCGCTCATTGTCTTCACAAGCTCGGTGTAGGGAACAGGCTCACGGAAACGAACCGCGGGCACACCGACAGCGAGGTTCTTGAGCTCCTCCAGGTAGTCAGGTTCGTTTGGCATGACAATCATGTCCAAAGTGAGCCAGTCGGGTGCGTCCGTCATAGCCTCAACCAACATCTCGAGTTGTCTGTAGCGCTGGGCAGCCCCGCTGTGAACCAGTCTCAGCGTTGGGCCAACTGGCTGTGCCTTCCCTGCAGTGTAGGGTGCGGCATTTGTGACGACGTCTACAGAGATTCCGTAATCCCTCGCGTAGGCCTCGGCAATGCCCTGGGACACGGTCGTCACGGAAGACGCCAAGGGCAGGTAGCGACGACACAGCCACCGCATGAACGGGGCTACCGCCAGCCGCCATTTAGGATCCGCCTCCTTCTCTCGGGGTGCAAACTCGTGAAGGTCTGCGTGGACGCCGAGCCGGGGCTGAAGTTCCAAGGCGAGGGGCAGCGTGTTCAGATCGTTGGCCAGAACCACATCGAATTCGTCCCTGGGCAGGACACTGCGCGCAGCCGACACGGCGGTCATCCCGTTGTAGACCCGAGGATAGCGGCGCGTCAGGAGGCCGACCTTGTCGGAAGACCAACCACGGGAATCATCCGGCAGGGCGTAGTGGCTATCGACTCCTTCCGGGGCACTGCCATAGCCGCAGGTGGAAACACGATACTTGCCTTTGAACAGCTCAACCTGCTTGAGGACCCTGGGATCCGATCGGATGGGTGAAAAGGTCAGGATCAACAGCGAGGGCAGTTCAGTCATGCCGTCAATTATCCCAGACGTCTTGCCAGGCCCGGACTTCACCAGGACCACGACGGCCCGGAATCATCAGCGCTTCAGAAAATTCTGCGGAGGACGGGAACCCTTCGGGCAAGCAAGGAAATTCCGAAGCTGCAAGCAAGTGTGGCCGCGAAAGCGACAAAGATGACTGGGAAAGATTTTCCAACCGCTACCGCAGGCCAATTCAACCTGATTGCTTCGAAAACGACCAAGTGGACCAAGAACACGCCGAAGGCTGCATTTGATAGCGCCAAGACGAGCGGTGCCGTACGCACAGGAGCCAATTTCGTAGCGAACGATAATGTAACGGTGAAGGTCCCCAAAGCCGCCAGGGCCACCCCAAGCCCAACGTAGGAGACAGGCAGAACGGCGTCCAACGCTGGAAACTGCCCCTTGTGGGCATATTGCCAAATCAGCTGTCCGATGAGGCACAGCGTGGCGAGGGCGGCTACTGCCAGTCGTGCTCCACTTAGGCGGACTCCCCTGAGTGCATACCCAGCCAGGAAATAACCAACATAGGGCATCCAGTGCGTCAGAAAGTTGAGATGAATGGGGCGGGAAATGCCCAAGAGTCCCAAGATGCCGGGAATCGAGTAGTACACCAGGGCCGCTGTCAGGAACGAAGCTGCTGCGATTGCGGCGCGCCCCCTGCCTCCACCCCGCAGAAAAGCTCCCAGCACTGGCGCCACAAGGTAGAGACCGGCAATGAGCCACAGGAAATAGAGTTGAGTGAATACAGAACCGTCAACCAGCATCTGCAGGATGCGCGGTAGGGGGAGCTCTTCGCCGCGCATCCAGATCCGCACACCGATGAGATAGATAAGGTGCCAGGCGATAATCGCCGGAACGAGCCGCAACGCGCGCCTGCGGTAGAAGCGGGCAGGACTCTCCGTTGCCATCCTGGATCCAAGAATAAGGGCACCGGAGATCATGACGAACACCGGGACTACCCAAACGAAACCGATGTCAATAATCACTGCAACCAGCCATGAACGGCTCCCCCGGGGGGCACGCCCTATCAGGTAGCCGAACACATGGATAGCGACTACACCGCAGATACTCACAATCCGCAGTATGTCCAGCCCGAACTCCCGAGAGCTCTTATTTGCGGTCCTTGGGGCGGTCTCGATGGTTCCGGCTAGGGCGGACGTCATTGTCCTCCTTGCGCCGGCGGCGTCAGGCGTCGGTCAGGCTCCACTCCTTGGCTCCGAAGGGACTCGTCCTTGCCCGGTGGTGGTGTCTCATCCAGGGCGATTCTCCGGGAGAGCTTGGTCAGGGTGGATTCCATGTGGCGGAACCGCTGGTACGTGGTGGCCATGAAGACCATGAAGCTCACGATGAGTCCATACAGCACCAAGTCGGTTCCGCGGCCAATGCCGAGTACCCGTGCCACGCGCGTCAGCAACTCGGGGAAGAAAATGGAGAGCGCGGCCACGCAGGCGAATAGAACCAGCATTATGCGCCGGATGGCGAGGTGCCTGGCGTTGGAGCCACCGCGCATCAGTGCCAACGACACGATGATGACGGCAAGGACGAGGGCTACCTGAACAATGATCTGCACAATTTCACCTAAAGAAGAGGTCAGCGACGATATTGACCGAGTTCAGCAACGACTGGCCTTTAGATTTCGAGTAGTCCGTATAGATGATCTCCACCGGGTGTTCGACCCAGCGCGGATTCATCTCGGCAAGCTGATGGATAAGTTCGGAGGCGTGAGCCATGCGGTTCTGCTGCAGGTCGATGCGACGGGCAACCGTAGGACTGAAGGCACGGAGGCCGTTGTGTGCGTCGGTCAGGGCCATGCCGGTCGATAGCCGCGACTGCACGGCGGCCGTCCGCAGCACCAGCCGCTTCAGCGGCGACAGTTTTGTGCGGTCATCGAGGAACCGGGAGCCGAGGACGACGTCGGCCTCGCCGGATCGAATCCTGTCGGCCATCGCCAGCGCGTCAGCGACGCGGTGCTGGCCGTCGGCGTCGAAGGTGACGATGCAGTCCAGCTCCGGATCCTGGAGCGAGTACTCGATGCCGGTCTGCAGCGCCGCACCCTGACCCAGGTTAACCGGGTGCTGGACAACCACGGCGCCTGCCTGCCGCGCCACGTCCTGGGAGCCGTCAGTGCTGCCATCGTCGACACAAACAACGTGGGGGAAGACTTCCCTCAGCCCCTCGATGACAGTGCCGACGACGGAAGCTTCGTTGTACATGGGTATGACTATCCAGGTTCGACTCACCCGTCAAGTATTCCACAGGCTGCATGTGACGGGCTCATCGCGAAACGGCGGACGGTTACTTTCGAACTACCTGCCTCAGCACGTGCAGCATAGCTACTGGACCGTGCACCAGACGGGCATCGGTGAGCTTTTGCAGCTGCCACACGGAACGGTCTGCGGTGAGGTCTGCCGCCACGATAATGTCGGATTTGCGGAACGTCTCCTGTAAGTCCGACCGTCCGGCCACTGCCCGCGCCACCCGGCGCGATTCCAAGTTATCCGTTAGCAGCCGCCCGGCAATTCCAACTGGCCCGGACTTCCGGGCTGCGGATGACAGCAATGCGGTAAAGGGCCCCGGCCTTGGCTTTGCCAGCGCCACGACACTCAGGCGGCTGTCCCCGATCGTCACCGTAGACCCGCCGTCGTCCATGTAGACCGCTGTTCCCTCGACCGCTGCCGCTTCCACCACACCTGACGCACGCTTCCACAGATCATCGATGACCGACTGCGGATGCTTAGTGCGTCCGACGACGAAGGTCAGGTGCAGTGCCTTGTCGGAAGTCACGCCTGAGTCCTTTCTTCGGAGCTGGCCGGCAATGAACGTCCCGAACCGTAGCCAGCTATTCCGCGCAGCTCATCAATAACCGGTTCCAGCATTTTGGTGCGGAGGAATTGCTGCCCATAGTCCCAGGCAGCGGCCCAACGCTTCTCGTCCGGATCCTTCAGGGCTGCCGCGCAATCACGGAGCGCATTCGCGATCCCGTCCGGTGTAAGCTCCTTTGCCGGGAACCAAAGCGGATAGTCCCGGAGGAGGTCAGTTGCAGCGTTCTCCATGTCATGGACGGAAACGATCGGAAGCCCCGTAGCCAAATACTCGGCAGTCTTGCCGCCGGTCACATATCTTCCGCTGGAAAGCAGGAGAATCAGGGCATCCATGCTTCGGTAGAACCCGGCGACGTCGCGCTTAGAGATTGGCCCGTCGTAGCGAAGGCCGTTGTCGCTCTCCGTTCCGAAGACTTGGAGAACTTCCGCGCTTGCGGCTCCTGACGCGCTCAGTTTTCCTCGGAAGACCGCCTCCGCCCGCCCGCTACCGGGCCCAAAGGCAGCACCCCAGCCGTCCACGAACTCCTGAAGCGGCATATTCACGTATTGGAGTGTGCCCAGATAACCAAAGCTCGGGCGTTCCGTTGCCCGCGCGACCGGCCTGGCGTGGCCAGGCTGGGGGTCGAAGCCGTTGGCCACCACACGCATCAGATGTGCGGACTCAGGATACCGCCGCGCGTATTCGTCTCTGATCTGGTTATTTACGAACCAGACCTGCACAGCGTCCTGCAGATATTCGGCTTCACGCTGTCCGAGGGAACTACCGGGGCGAAAGTCTTCCTCCCCGCTGATCGTGTTGAAGGCCCACGCGTCACGGTAGTCCATGACGTACGGGACGCCGTCCAGCGCCCGGGCAACCCCAAACGACACATAGGGCATGGCCGAGGCCATGACCAGGTTGACCGGTTTGACTGCATGGATGCTCCGGGCCGCCTTCGTGGCCGGCTCCAGCCAGGCACCGTGGAAATCCTCCGGAAAGGCCCGGCGGCTGCGGCGGCGCAATACTTCCTTCCACAGGTAGGGAGCCTCGATCCTGAAGCGCGGGTAGCGGCGAAGGTCGCCCTTGGCGGCCTCCTCGGCGCCCCCGTCGTCCACTGTGACCACCTGAATGCCCGGGTTGACGGATTCCGCCAGCTTCTCGTCCACTCCCGAAATCTCGGACCAGACCTCTGGGTCTACGGTGAGGACAGTTACGTCCCAACCGTCCTGGGCGAAGGCATTCGCCACCGCCGTGCAGCGGTAGACGGAGGAGGCGGTGCTGGGCGGGAAAGCATAGGCAACATAAAGCAGATGCGGCTTGGTCATGCGGCGGCGTCCAGCACTTTGGCGTAACCCGCTTCCAATTTGGGTATAAGGGCGGTTGGACTGTGGACCCGCGACACGTAAGCGGGACCGCCCAACTTGCGGGAGAGCGCCACTGGAGCGCTCAGACTCTCACGCACCGCCTGGGCAACCTCGGACCGCGCAACTCCTACCACCGCCTGCCCATCGAGGTACTCGTCCACGGGGTCAGCAAAAATCAATGGCACTCCAATTCCCATCGCCTGCAGCTCACTCAGCCCCAAGACGCCTGTCACCTGCCCGACGGCGACGTGGGCAGTGGCGAGTTCCCGCAGGTAGAGGGCCTTGGCCATCTTCGGCAGGAGCTTGATGCCGAGTGCGGCAGCCTCCGGAGCACGATCGCCCCAGTCAAGTCCCACAATATCCACGTCCCCGGAGTTGCCCACGGCTGACACGACGTCGGCTGCAGTCTGCAGCAAAGCATCCCCTCCTTTGGAACCGTCCCACCGCGACGGGAAAAGGACTCTGGGTTTCACCGCCGGGGTCCAGACAGGAAGCTCATCCATATCCACCGGAGCTGGCAGGTATTCAGCATCGGACCGTGCCTGCTCAGCCTTCTCACGCAAGTCGGGAGTCGTGTACCAAACCTGGCCAGCGCGGTCGATGTCTTCTTTGATTACTCGGTGATGCTGGTCCTGCCAGTAGCTCTCCCGAATGTCGGTGCCGTGAAGAGTCAAGGCGTAAGGGCGGGAAAAGGTGCCCCGCGCCCACTTCGCCCGTCCGCCCATGTTGACATGCCACAGCTGCGTGCGCGGGTAGGCGGCTACCTGCTCCAGACGGAACCGGTAATACGCAGCCTTCGTGCCTCCACGGGTCCAGGGACCCTGGATGATCCTCCAGGGTTTTCCTAGCCGGACACCGGCGTCGACGATCGTCTTACCGACGTCGGCGCAGTCAAAGAGCTGTGTAGCACGGATATGGTCACTCATGCCCTCATCCTCTCATTGAGATCGGACCGGAGCCATTTCAGGTGCGCTACGCTCCACTACGCCGACCAGCACATAAGCGCAGCCGCGCCGGGCCATGCAGCCCGGGTATGGCGCCGCGGGTAGTATTGGAATGTTTCTTCCCCTTCCGTTCTGGAGTAAATTCTTGAGACACCTGCGCCGCACATTGCGCGAACTACTGCCGCTGCTGCCCTCCAATGCACGCAGGTTCCTCATCCTCTTCGGCGTTCTGTCAGCTGTTTTGGCGCTGCTCGACTCGGTGGCCCTCGGAGTGTTTGCCCTCGTACTCAACCAGATCCTCAAAGGCGGGGACATGAGCCTGCCGGTACTTGGCCGGATCAGCCAGGAGTTCGGTCTGCTGTTGCTGGTCGGATCAGCCATGGTGATGATTTTGAAGTCGGTACTGAACATCTGGCTGCAATGGATCTCCACGAGGAAATTCGCCGACTATGAACTCGACATCGGCACAGTACTTTTCCAGAGCTACATCCGCGCCCCATGGACGGAACGCATGAAACGCTCCACCGCTGAGCTGGTGCGGATGATCGACGTTGGCATCGCCAATACGATATCCGGTGTACTCCTGCCAGCCGTCACCCTGCCGGCCGTGGCTCTGACCTTTGTCTCGGTCCTTGTGGTCCTCATCGCCGCATCGTGGCAGACAGCGCTCGCCACCCTCATCTACCTCGGTGCCATCGCAGCGGTCATGTATTTTTGGCTTTCCAAGAAATCGTACGAAGCCGGACGCGTCAACAGGGATGCTGCCACGCGCATGGCCACCCTGGTCGCAGAAATGCTGGCAGCCCTGAAAGAAATCACCCTCCGGGACAAGGCCGATGAGGTCGGTGCAATAGTTAACCGCAGCCGTGAAACGGCAGCGCGGTCCCGGTCAAACATCCGTTTCATGGGAGCAGTACCGAAGTTTGTCATCGATATGGCGCTCATCGGCGGCTTCCTACTCATCGGAACTCTCGGCTACCTGACTGGCGGTATCGAGGTCGCAATGACGTCCGTGGCCATCTTCGGCCTGGCTGGCTTCAAGATGGTTCCCGCCCTTACCCAGATGCAGTCCCAACTCACGGTAGTGCAGTCGACACTTCCTTACACTGAGACGGTGATGCGGGATATCAAGGACGCCGCTGAATTCCGTAAGCACGCGGAAAAACTGGGCCGGAACCCCATCCGGCACGAGCCGAAGATGCTCGAACTCAATCAGGTGGAGTTCACCTATCCGGACGCTGGCCAGCCGGCACTGCAGAACATCAATCTGCGGCTCCCGATCGGCTCGTCGATGGGCGTCGTTGGGCAGTCGGGCGCCGGAAAATCCACACTGATCGATATCTTCCTGGGCCTGCTGACTCCCTCCGCCGGCGCTATGACGCTCGATGGCGTCCCGCTGGAGGAAGTCCTGGCCGACTGGCGCAAACGCGTGGGCTACGTGCCCCAGGAAGTCGCCATATTCGACGGCACCGTCGCCCAGAACGTCGCCCTCACGTGGGGCAGTGACGTTGACGAGGGCCGCGTCCGCACGGCACTCCAGCGCGCCCAGCTCCTGGACACCATTGAGGCGCGCAAGGGCGGAATTCACGGGCGCGTGGGCGAACGGGGCCTTGCCCTCTCCGGCGGCCAGCGCCAGCGGCTTGGAATCGCCCGTGCCCTGTATATGGACCCTCTGGTGCTCGTGCTGGACGAAGCTACGAGCGCACTGGACACCGCCACTGAGGCGGCTGTCGCTAAAGCCATCGGCGAACTGCACGGAGAAACCACCGTCATCTCCGTGGCGCACCGCCTGTCGACGATTCGCGACTACGACCAGGTCTGCTTTATGAAGGAAGGCACCATCCTCTCCCAAGGCACCTTTGACGAGGTTGTCCGGGCGAACCCGGATTTTGCCGAGCAGGCAGCACTCGCTGGCCTTCACCGCACCACCGACGATGCACCCCTTGCGCAACCCCAGGTGGGGTAAAGAATCACGCGGCCAAAGAACGCGTTCGTTCGCCTGTCAGAAGGTCACAGACCAGGAGGACAGGAAGCGCTAGGAGGACAGGAAGCGCGGCTGCGCTTCCTGTCCTCCTAGTCTATTCACCACACACTATTTCACTACCGCCGCTACGCGCTTGTAGAGAGCGTCCAGCATGGGGACATACTCTGCAGCGTCATAGCGCGGAATAGCCCATGAGCGCCCGCCAAGTCGAGCAGATACTTCGTAAGGGTCCTGCAGCGCGTCGACAATCTGTTCGACTGTCTCTTCAACGCCGCCTTCCATCACGGGTGGCACTGTTCCGTCGTCCGGTCGCGGAAGCCGGCTGCCAAGGGCCGCCACCGGCAGTCCGATGCACAAGGCTTCGAACTCGCTCGTTGAGAAGTAATTCGAAGCTTGTCCTACCCCCACCCATGCGCGGCTAAGCCGTGCATAATATTCCTCCTGCGGCAGCTTCTCCAACATCGTGACCCCAATCCGCTCGGCCGCCTGCGATCCGGGGCCCCAATTTAGCCCCACCACGTCGGCCTTGCCTTTGACCGCTCGGCACAGTTGTTCCACCAGGCCGAGCTGCCGGCCTACTCCCTTGTCATCGTCCCACCGCGATATAAATAGAACCGTTGGCGGCCCCGAGGGCGCCCATGTAGGCAGGCCGGCCACGTCAACCAGGGACGGCAGGAACTCAGCGTCCGAGCGGGCAGCCCGGGCGTCGTGTTCGTTGTCCGTGTTCGCATAAAAGACGTGCTCTGCCCCATCAATCGCACGCTGGATCTCGTCTTTATAGACCGGATCTTTCCACTGCTTTCTGATGTCGGTTCCGTGCAGCGTGAGCACGTAGGGGCGCGATGGCATGCCCCGCTCCTTGATGAGGCGCGTGCTCGTACCATAGTGAACATGCACGACGTCGGCCGCGTGAAGCCGGACCGCCCGACGTGCGACATAGGGAACGAAGCGCGCCCGGGCAAGAAGCGGGTTCTTCGGCGCAGCAGTCATGGGTCGTACCTGTTCGGGCGGCATGTAGGCCCATTTGATGCCAGCCCTCGCCGCGGCCCGCACCATGTTGCGGGCCACAAAGGCACAGTCGTTGAACTGAAGCACCTTGGGCTCTGAATTCATGGATTTCCCTCCGTCTTCCGGATGATCGTCAATTCGTGTGTTTCAGGCGCGTGCCAGGGCCGTTGTATACGCACGGTCAAACAGCTCCCCCACGGCCTCCGGCGAAAATCTTTCCCGAATGGGACCGGCGATGTCCTCGGCGGGTATGTCCCTAAAAGCTTCTACGGCCTCCAGTACGGCCCGTCCCAGCGATTCCGGCGTCACGTCCTCCACGAGCCTGCTGTTAGCTGCATCGGCGTAATCGCTGAAGCCGCCCACCTGCGTTGCCACTACGGCACGTCCGGCGGCGAGGGCCTCGGCTGCCGACGTGAAAAAGTTCTCCTGTGCCGTCGGGAGAAAGAAAAGATCAGCCGCGGCCAGGTGCCCGGCCACATCCGCCGGCCGCACTGAGCCGGCCAGCGTCACCTGGTCCGCAAGACGGAGTTCCGCTACGCGGGCCTCAACGTCACCGCGCAGGGGGCCGTCCCCCACCCAGGTTAGGTGGGCGTCTGTGCCGTGGTCCCTGAGCCAGGCGATTGTTTCGACTGCCTCCAGCGGCCGTTTCCGGGCAACCAGGCCCCCGACGGCGACCAGCCTAAGGGGATTGCCGAAGGATGCAGGAACGACGGCGTCGCGTCCCTTCACGACGCACGGCACCACGGTGGCGGCTCCGGGCCGTGCAAAGCGCTGCATCTCACCTGTGAGCTGTCCGGTGACGCCGGTGACAACGTGGGGCAACCGCAGAACCGCGCGGACTCCGGCCAGTTTCGACCAGAGGGGCGACACGCTTGCCGGGTTGACCACACCGTTCCAGTGCTCGGTGTGCACCCAGGCCCGGCCCCGGCCGGCGAGGGTACGGGCTGCCCACGGCAGCAGCGTGACGAGGATGGAGGAGAACGCCATCGTATGGACGACGTCTGCCCACGCCATTTCCCTGGCGAGCGTCCGGGCAGCCTGAACGAGAGTGAAGGGCCGTTTCGGATCGGCCGGGATGCGCCGCACCGGCGTTCCCTCCCACAGGCCCGTCCTTTGCTTGGGCATGCCGAGCGTGCTCCCGAGTCTCACATGCACCACCCGCACGTCGTGGCCCCGGCCGCGGATCGCCTCGACGTGTTCGGCATTGAAGGGCGCCTCGGTCGGATTCTCGTCATGGGGATACCACGTAGCAATTACCAGGATCTTCATGTGTTCCTTCGAATGGTCGGGAAATCTGCAGGACGGCCCGGCAGGGTGACGCCGGAAGGCGCGTCTACTACACGAGGGCGGAAGCGCTCATGAAGCGCAGCGGGGCCTCGGGATGCAGCACCGTGGTGACGTTCCGGGGGAACCAGGTCTGCGGGCTTACAAACCGGCGCCGGGCCCGGGCCAGGGACGTCATCACTTCCACGTCCGCCTCCTCCCGGGCAACGGCGTCGAGCAGCTTTCTGTCTGCCAGCGCCAGCGGACGAACGGCGTGCGGCGCGCTGAACAGCAGCTTCCGTAGCTCCTGCGCCATCTCACGGGCATCCGTAGTGTTCCACGTACCCGCTTCGGCCCGCAGCAGGACATGGCCAAAGACATGCACGCGGATGATCTTGGTGACAATCGCTTCCCTGGCGCGTTGGGGAAGCCCCTGGAACCACGCGGACAGCACGAGGTCGGTGGCGAAGGCCAGGTCTTCCGTGACGGGCCGGGGGGTGTGGGTCACCCGGACGGCGGCGTCGGCATGAACCAGGTAACGCGGCAGGCCCCGGCCGTAACTGATCTTCGCTCCTGAGAACCACAGCCGGGCAGAAAAGGACTGGTCCTCGCCCGTCGCGTAGCGCGGCGGAAACGTGAGGCCGAGCCGGCGTACCAGGGCCAGGTTCAGCAAGCCCAGCGGCGCGGTACGGTAGGTCAGCCGGTCCGCCACGGGATCCAGGTGTCCCCGGTGTGCGCGCCTGACCACAGGAGTGTGGATGGCGCCGCCCCCTGCATGTGCCATCGGCGCTATCAGGACGTCGGATCCGTCCCGTTCGGCGGTCTCCACCCACTGCACCAGCGCACCGGGTTCGATGGAATCATCGCTGCCCATGATGGCCACCCAGGTGCCTGTGGCTTCGGCGATCCCGTGATTGAAGGGACCGGCGGGGCTTTTGATCCCGTCGACGTAGTGCAGGAAGCGGACCAGGCCGCGGTGCTCCGGGGCCACGCGCTGCCGGATCGGCTCCACGTCCGTGTTGTGGCACACCACGTTTATCCTCAGCCGGCGCCGCGCACCGGCTTCGGCGGCCAAACCACCCTCCATCAGGGACGCCACAGCCCGCCCCACCGGCCGGTCCGGGGTGTGCACGGCTATCACCACGTCGAGCAGCACGGAGTCCTGTGTTTCGTTGTCCACCCAGTAAGGTTATCGCGGGTCCGAAGCAACCCTGCCGAGGAGGGCCCCGAGCCCGGGCGTCGGAGGTGCAGAAGCGCAAGCTTCGCGTGATCCCCAAAAACGGTCCCGCGAAAAAATCGGGGCATGCCTTCAACTAAACTGGACCGCATGCGAATTCTCAGCGTCGTTGGAGCGCGTCCCCAGTTTGTGAAACTTGCGCCGATTGCGGCAGCCATGGAGGGTCAGGTTGAACACCTGATCGCCCATACAGGCCAGCACTATGACGAGCTCATGAGCGATGTGTTCTTCCGGGATCTCGGTATCCCCGCACCCGACTTCAACCTCGGTGTGGGATCCGGCAAACACGGAGCCCAGACCGGTGCCATGCTGCACGGACTGGAAAACATCCTGGAAGAGGCCGCCCCCGATTGCGTCCTGGTTTACGGCGACACCAACTCCACACTGGCGGCAGCGATCGCAGCCATCAAGATGCACATCCCCGTCGCGCACCTCGAGGCAGGACTGCGTTCCTTCAACCGGCGGATGCCGGAGGAGCACAACCGCGTCCTGACAGATCACAGCGCGGACCTCCTGCTGGCCCCCACAGAGGTGGCCGTTAAGCACCTCGCCACCGAGGGCCTCGCTGAAAGGACAGTCTTGGTGGGAGACGTCATGACCGACGTCCTCTTCAAGGTCCGCGACATGCTCGACGGCCGGGAACAGCCACTGCCTGTCGACGCAGAACCGGGCCAGTACTATGTCTGCACCATCCACCGGCCTGACAACACCGATTCCCCGGAACGCCTGGCCGCCATCATTGCGTCCCTGGCCAGCCTGGAGAAGCCGGTGTTCCTTCTGGCCCACCCCCGGCTTGTCAGCCTGGCCGCCAAGCACGGCATTAACCTGGAACAGGGAGCCGTGCGCGTCGCGTCGCCACTGGCCTACCCGCAACTGGTTCACGCCGTCCGGAACAGCGCAGGCGTGATCACCGACTCCGGCGGACTGCAAAAGGAAGCCTTTCTGCTCCGGACCCCCTGCACGACCATCCGGCCCGAAACCGAATGGGTGGAGACCGTTGAACTGGGCTGGAACGTGCTTGTGAGCAAGGACCTGAGCATCCTGGCTGACACGGTACGCCGGCCGGCGCCGGCCCCCACGGATGCGACCCCCTACGGCGACGGCCGCGCGGCTGAGCGCACCGTCACGGCACTGATCCAGGCATTCGGAAGCTAACGCCAAGAGACCGGATTGCAAAGACCTCCGGAACCGGCGCCCACGTGGCGCCCGTTCCGGAGGTCTTTTCACATGCGGGGGTGCGCCCAGCTGCGGCCGCACGTGGCCCCGCCCGTAGCCCCCGCTTGAGCTGCATGTGCCGTTAGCTGCAGGCCACAACCTTGAACAGCTTCGCATTACCCTGCTGGTCCACGAGCTGAACCGCGTCCGAAGACGCAAGGTCCTGCAGCCCGGGATAAGTCCTGCTCTCCGGGTGGTCAAGGAGATACTGCTTGCCGAAGTCCAAGGCGTAGGACACCTTGGTTTCCCGCACTGCATCGCAAACCCCGGGCGAACTGTCGGCCTCTGCGAGCGACTCAGCCACCACCCGCATGCTCTTGCTCTCCCGCTGGCCCATGTGGAACTCCAGCACCTTTCGGTCCGCAAAGGCGTAGGCAAGAGCCCCGCCGTTCCACGGGTTCACCGCGATGACCGCATCCTCGGGAACTTCCGAGTCCAGCCGCGCCAACAAGGCATATTCGTCCGAGGAGACGATGGAGTCTTTTGTGTCACGTTCAAAGAAGTACTGGCTGGATGCCACGTATCCCCGGACCGGACCTGTCTGCGCGGCCCATCCAAGAACTAGGCAGGACGCAAGCAGGCCGGCAAAGCCAGGAACACCGCTCAGCCGTATCCCGCGCACTGGCCGCAATCTCAAGGCCAGCATGCGGGCAACCGGCTTGACGGCGTCGGCTGTGGCCAATACGCCCAGCGCTGCCAGCACCACCACGAAGATTGGAAGATAGGAGGCGAGGCGGTACGTGTCCTGATACCAGGTCCCCGTGAAGAATGCCCGGGCCCAACCTGCCGCAAATCCGGCAGCCACAACATAAAGGAACCCGGCGACCACATAGCATCCGAACAGCCAGAGCTGTGAACGCCGGCGGATAATCCTGGCGATGCCGACCAGGGCCAGCACCGAAATAAGGAGCGTGGCGTCCGTTTTCATCGGCCCATTGGCAATGACCTCGCCAATCGCGCCCGGCACGGTCTGGTGCGGCGTCCAGCCGTTGTACGGCGCCGGGCGCAGCTTCTGCCACGCGAGGACAACGGCAACCGCACCCGCGACCGATGCCAAGGCCACGGCGGCAAATTTCGCCACTGATGCCTTCGTCCGGATCATCTGCCTGACGTACAGGAAAAGCCGCGCCAGAACGATCGGGATGCTGAAGGCAAGAAGTGCGTTAACGGCGCTCATGTGGGACAGAGCCAGTCCCGGTACGGCCATCAGCAGAACAAGCCAGGCCCGCAATGGAGGTTCACGGAGCGTCGGTGACAACCGGCAGACGAAAATCACGGCCGCGACACCGGCAGGGAGAGCGCTGACGGAGAGCAGGTTGGGGAACAGCGGCCCCCAGACCAGCAGCAGGTAGGGGAAGGCGAGGAAACCCGCCGACATAACCCCCGCTGCCATCAGGCCGACCGGACGCGCCCCGATGATCACGCGGGTCAGGAACACCACGGAAATCGGCCAGATCACCGCTGAAGCAACTAGGTTGACGATGTTGACAGAGACAGGCACGGACGCACCTGTCAGCTGGGACACGAGGGCACCGAGCGAATGCCACACTGCAGGGTATACGGAGGATAGTCCACCGGTGCCGCCGGCCATACTGCCGAGATTCAAAGTTGAGGCGTTGCCCGTGTCCAGGACATAGCGGACAGCATTCAGGTGAAAGACGTTGTCATAGCGCTGGGAGATGTTGTCCGGCATGCCGACCAGCTGGATGAACCGGCGGGCGATAAGGAAGGCACCCGCCGCGACGCCGATGGCGCCTGCTGCAAGAGTCGGCCAGCCGTCGCCGTGCTGCACCGGCCGCTGAATTGAGCGGCCCTGATACCGCTCCCAAGGCCGCTGTGTGATGGCCCAGCAAGCGGCGGAAGCCAAGACGGCAGTCACAACAACGACGCCGATCCCCCACTCGACACCTAAGAACGGAGCAAGGATCGCTCCGACTCCAGCGATGGACAGCGACAGCACAGGCGCGAGTCCCACCAGGCTGGTACGCCGGAAGCCGAGAGACCATGCCAGCGCGGCACCCGGAAGGAGCACGATTGCCAACGCGACCAACAAAGCTGGCAAGGTCTCGAGCCAGGACACATTTCCTCCAATTGAATATTTCAAGTATCAGCCAACGCATGGCAGCCCGCGTATGCGGTCGGCGGGCAACCATGTGCATAGGCAGCGCCGAGGGCGCAAAGGCGGTGGGCTAGCGGCCCCGCAGCCTGCTAATCACTTCATCTACCGGTCCGTCCATGACCACGGAACCGTGTTCAAGCAGCACGCCGCGTTCGCAGACATGGGCTACCAGGTCCAGGTCGTGGCTGACGACTATGAGCGTCTTTCCCGCTGCCGCCAACTCCTTGATCTTTGCGAGGCACTTTTTTTGGAACGGTTCGTCCCCGACGGCGAGGATTTCGTCTACTAGGAACACGTCCGGGTCCGTATGCACTGCGACAGAGAAGGCCAGTCTTAGGTACATGCCGGAGGAATAGAACTTCACCTCGGTATCGATGAACTCGCCGATCTCAGCGAACTCGACGATGGAGTCGAATTTGTCCTTGATCTCTGCCTCGGTCATGCCCAGGATGGCACCGTTCAAATAAACGTTGTCCCGCCCGGACAGGTCCGGGTGGAAACCGGCTCCCACTTCGATCAGGCCGGCGACACGGCCACCGGTGCGGACCGTCCCCGAGTCGGGGAGCATAACGCCGGAGATGTGCTTCAGGAGGGTCGACTTTCCCGAGCCGTTTAACCCCAGCAGCGCCACGGTCTCGCCGTGTTCGACGTCGATGGACAGGTCGCGGAGGGCGTGAAACTTCTTCGCGAGGTCGCCTTTGCGACCCCGCAGGAGCCATACGAGGGCTTCCTTGAGCGAGCGGGTATGCCTCAGGACGAACTGCTTATTGAGGTTGCGGATTTCGATTGCGGTGGTCAAGGCTCAAAGCTCCTGTGCGAAGCGGCCCTCGAGCCGGCGGAAAGTCCACTGGCCGAGGAAGAGAATGGCAAGCGAGACGAGCAGCCCCACGGGAATCCACACCGTGAGCAGGTTGGGCGGGCTGCCTTCTGCCCCGGATGTTGTCGGGAGCCAGAACGCGTGGTGGAAGGCTTCCACAGCCACCGTGATCGGGTTGAGCTGGTACACCGTAAACCAAAGTTCGCCGGCCTTGTCCTGCACCATTCGCCAGGAGTACAGAACGGGCGCTACCCATGTGGCTATCAGCAGAATCAGGTCCACGAAGTTCTCTGAATCACGGAAGTACACGTTGACGGCCCCGAAGAAGAGCCCGAGCCCGGTGGCCAGCAGAGCAATGATGGTGAAACCGGCGACGGCGGTGACCGCCTCCAGCGGACCAGGACGCCAGCCGCTGAAAAGGCAGGCCACCACCAGGACGAACAGCTGCGGAAAGAAATGGACGGCCGAGACCCACACAGAGGACACGGGAAAAAGCTCCCGCGGCAGGTAGATCTTGTTGATCAGCCCGCTGTTGTTGACGATCGAACGTGTGGCCGTGCTTAGGGACTCCGTGAAGAAGTTCACCAGGATGATGCCGGAGAACAGGTACACAGCGTAGTTCGGCAGCCCTCCCCTGTTGGTCGGGCTCTGCTCCAGCCCAAGAAACACACCGAGGGCAATGTAAAAGGCGACGAACTGGACCCCAGGCTTGACGTAGGTCCACAGCAGTCCGAGGATCGATCCCCGGTACCTGATCCTGAGCTCCTTGCGGACAAGGAGCTTCAGGAGGAACCGGGACCGGAATACATCAACCAGCCCGTTCCCGGTACCCGGTGCCACCAGCGCCCGGCCGGAGTCCTGTTGCGTCGAAGAGGTGCGTCCGTTTGTCACTGACCGGGCTTCTGCTGTTCAGCGTCGGAGCCGGAGTTGGCAGCGAAGGTCTTGCGCCAGGCCTCCGGAGACGTGAAGCCCGGCAGTTCCTTCTTGTAGGACGCGGAGAGCTCGTCCCAGCGTGCCAGCACGCGTGCATGCAGGGTCATGCTTCGCAGCAATTCCTTGCGGAAGCGGACGTTGTCCCGGCGGTACCAGGAGGCACCTGTGCCGTCGGAGGCCGACACGAGCGCCGAATCCAAGTGGGAAAGCCGCCACCAGCGCGCGTCCGCCGCTGGTACCACTGCCTCGGGGTGCTGGGATGCCGCCGGGTCCACGGGGCGAAGCTGGCGGATCGCCCCGGACAGAGCGCTGGACAGAGTCTGCGCGAAGTTCTTGGGCCGGGTTGGAACCATGCCGAACTTCGGCAGGTGCAGCCGCTTCACGGCGGGGAACTCGGTGATGTCCTTGCTGACCTGGGCATCGGGGAACTCTGAGCGGATCTTGCGGATTTCGGGGAGCTTGCCGCCGATGGTCCGGTGCAGGTGCGACGGTCCATCGAGCAGGTCCTTCAGCGCCCGGTTCCGCAGTTCCACCGCGGAGTACTGCAGCGAGAGCAGGTGCCGGACGTCCTGCAGGAAGCTCTCAATCGGCAGCCTGCCGCCCTTTTCGTACTGCGAATACAGCAGTGCCGCCACCCAGCGGTTCCTCTGGTGGAAGTAGGCCTGCCAGTCGATGGTGTCGTCTTTTTCGGTCCACGGCATGTGCCATACCGCGGCGCCGGGCAGGCTGACTGTGGTGTAGCCGTTGGCCTTGGCGCGGATGCCGTATTCGACGTCGTCCCACTTGATGAAGACAGGCAGCGCCAGCCCGATTTCCCTGACGATCGACGTCGGGATCAGGCACATCCACCAGCCGTTGTAGTCGACGTCGATCCGCCGGTGCATCCACGGCGTGGTGCGCAGGTTGCTGGCGGCGAAGTCGTGGGCGATCTGTCCCTGGCCAACCGGCTGGTACTGGAAGCGGTATTCGTTGATGCCTTCGCCGAAATTGTGGATGACCGAGCGCTCGAAGAGGTTGAACATGTGCCCGCCCACGATCGTGGCGCTGCGCGTGAAGTCCGCGAAGTTGGCGGCACGCAGGACACCCTCCGTCTCCACGACGACGTCGTCGTCCAGCAGCATGACGTACTTGCTCTCGCCATCCTCGACAGCCTCATGCATCCCCCGGGCAAAACCGCCGGACCCGCCGAGGTTGCCCTGTTCGATGAGCTTAAATTTGTCGCCGAGGACGGCGGCGGCTTCCTCGAAGCCAGGCTCGTCCCGGACCTTCTGGTTGCCCTGGTCAGTGACGATGAGCCGGTCCATGACGGCGAGCAGTTCCTCGGACTCGGCGAACGTCCGCAGGTGCTTGACGCAGTAGTCAGGCCGGTTGAACGTGGTCACGGCGATGGAGAGCGAGCCGGGCGTGAAGCCCTCGGGCTGCGGAACAGACCAGTCGGCCTGCTTCAGGGTCACGTCGTCACCATGGGCAACGAGGTCGAACCAGTACCAGCCGCCGTCGGCGAAGGTAGTCAGGGTCAGGTCGCAGGTGGCCGTGGTGCCGCCGGTCAGGCGCATGCTCTGGACGCGGTTCGCGCTGCCCCGGGGGCTGGACTTGTAGACGATGACGGTCGCTTCGGCGTCCACTTCAATGCTGAGCCGTACGGTCTGCACATCTGTGTGGGCGCGCCAGTAACTGGCGGGAAAGGCGTTGAAGTACGTTCCGAAGGAAACCCTGCGGTACGCGGGCAGCGACAGCTGGCGGCGGCCCAGGATGAAGTCCGAACGCATCTCGCTCCGCTGTGACACCAGCGGCGAAGGGGAACTGTACTTGCTGCCCGCGTCCTGGGATTCCACAACGCGGCGCGCGGCGTCGAAATCGACGTACAGCGGAAGGGTGTCGGTGTCGCCGTCGACCGGGAAAACGACGCGGTGGACTGTCTTCCATACTGTCTCGTCGGTGCCGGGTTCGATTCCCTGCCGGAACTCCGTCGCTACGCTCATGCGTCTACTCCTCCGCTTTCCAGCTTCGCACCGCCGCTGAAGTGCGGCTTGATCTTGTTGTCGAACATGCTCAGGGCCGATCCGATGGCCATGTGCATGTCGAGGTATTTGTAGGTTCCCAGCCGGCCGCCGAACAGGACCGAGTCCTCGCCACGGGCCAGGTCGCGGTAGGCCAGGAGCTTCTCCCGGTCAACCGCTGTGTTCACCGGGTAGTAGGGCTCGTCGCCTTTCTCGGCAAAGCGGGAGAACTCCCGCATGATGACCGTGGCATCCTTCGTGTAGTCACGTTCGGGGTGGAAGTGCCGGAACTCGTGGATCCGGGTGTAGGGGACGTCCTCGTCCGGGTAGTTCATCACGGAGCAGCCTTGGAAGTCCTCGATCGGCAGCACCTCTTCCTCAAGGTCGATGGTGCGCCAGGAAAGGTCGCCTTCGGCGTAATCGAAGTACCGGTCCACCGGACCGGTGTAGACGACCGGCACCTGGCCGCGCACAGACGCCCGGCCGAACCCGCCGCCGTCGAAAAAGTCGGTGTTGAGGTGGACCTCAATGTTCGGGTGGTCCGCCATGCGCTCGATCCAGGCCGTGTACCCGTCAACCGGCAATCCTTCGTACGTGTCGTTGAAGTAGCGGTTGTCGTAGTTGTAGCGGACAGGAAGCCGGGAAATGATCTCGGCAGGCAGGTCTTTGGGGTCCGTCTGCCACTGCTTGCCCGTGTAGTACTTGATGAACGCCTCGTAGAGCGGCCGGCCGATCAGCTGGATGCCCTTGTCGTTCAGGTTCTGCGGATCTGTTCCTGCGAGTTCTCCGGCCTGCTCCTGGATCAGGGCCCGTGCTTCGCCGGGTCCCATGGAGGACCGGAAGAACTGGTTGATGGTGCCGAGGTTGATCGGCATGGAGTACACCTCACCTTTATGGCTGGTGTAGACCTTGTGCTGGTAGTTGGTGAACGCTGTGAAGCGGTTTACGTACTCCCAGACCCGCTCGTTGGAGGTGTGGAAGAGGTGGGCGCCGTAGCGGTGGACCTCGATGCCGGTCTTGGCCTCATTTTCGCTGTACGCGTTGCCGCCGATGTGGTGGCGGCGGTCCAGGACTGCAACCTTTAGCCCCAACTCCGTGGCGGCGCGCTCCGCGATTGTCAGGCCAAAAAAACCTGAACCGACGACGACGAGATCAGCGTTCACAACTCTCCTGTGTGTTTTGGTGGCAGGGATAAGCAGCCCTATCTGCCCGGTCTAGACTACCCGATCCCCCTTGCTTGGCAGGTATCGGCTGGGACTCCGGCGGCGTCCACCGCAGCGTGCGAAGGACGGCCTTCAAGGGCCTTGGTGGCTGGGCGGGTCCCGCCCGTCAGTCAATCATGGATTGTCTGGGAGCCACGATCATCGGAGGATTGAGGTGATTTTTCCCGCACCGTAGTGCCGGAAGCTGCTTTCAGACCGCAGGTTGTCCCACGGCCGAGGGGTCACAATCTGGGACCGGTATCCACGTGCAGGCCACTGCGCAAGTGCGTGAGCAAACGTTTCGAAACTGGTGTGGGGCTTTTCAGCAAGCCGGAGCAGCTCCAGCTCGGCAACGCTGAGCGGCCGCTCGACCGAAGGAGCCAGCGCCTTGATGGCGTCCACCGCGGCGGCCAAGGCTTTCCGGTCATCGGCACTCCAGGGAAAGCTGCCGCCGCGCCGGTACATGGCCGAGAGGACGTGAATGCGAAGCATCTTAACGGCGATTGCGTGCCGGGCGGGATGCCGCAGCTCCCGGACCCAGTCCGCCGCGAGTACGCCCAAAAGCGCGCGAAATTCTTCCCCCAACGGAAGCATCTGGCCGGTAACGCGCTCCACCGCGTCTTCGCCTACGACGTACGTGCCGCCGCGCCGGCCCATTTCGATTCTGCCACCGCTAAACCACATGCGGAGGCCGAATTCCATGTCCTCACCGGATCGGAGGCCCTCGGTAAATTTCAAGCCGATCCGTTGGATGGTCGACAGCCTCAGGATGCCAAGGGGTGCCGTCCTGTAGGCAACGCGGTCACGGACGGGATGCAGCGGTCCGGTACGCAGCAGACGCAGCCGCGGAGAGCGGATCGGCGTTCCACCCTGCGTTCGCAGCGGGGCGAGCACGGCATCGGCCTGACGGGAGTCTGCCTGACCAATCCACTGCGAGAGCGCCTTGGCCTCCAGGAAGTCGTCGGAGTCGAGGAAGGATATGTAGCGGGTGGCAGCTATCTCTAGCCCGGCATTTTTTGGTCCTGCCGGGGATGGAATGCCGTCCGCGAATTCCAGGAGCTCGATGTGCTCTGGCGGCAGTTCCGAGAGTCGCTCGCGGACATCGTCCGCGGCAAGGCCGTGGCACACAACAAGGACCTTCACTTGGCCGCTATCGGCTGCAGCAAGCGCTGACGCCGCTGCCCGGTCGACAGGTCGATCCAGTTGGTGGACAGGAATCACAACTGTAACTGCGTAGTCTTCTCTAGTCATCGTGTTGTTCCCTGTTTCCTCTCGCGGGCGGCCTGTTCGCCGCGGACCACAATGGACAGCACCTCCGCGGCGGCGTGCTGCCCCGAATTTGCAAGCGAGGCGTGCTGCTGCACCCAGCCTGCCCTCGCCTCCCGGCCGTCTGCGTTGGACTTTGCGGCGCCAACGACGCGGCACATGGCAGCCGCTACGCTTTCCACGTCGTAGGCGGCCGCTTCACCGAGCCCGTTGTCCGCGACCAGTGCTGCGCCTTCTCCCGTTCCGGCAAAAACTACCGGTGTGCCGCAGCCTGCGGCGGCATAGATTTTGGTCGGCTTGGCAAAGTCATAGCCCTGGCCCGGCTTGATGCTGACCAGCGCTGCAGCGGCCCCGCGGATCCAGCGTGCCGCCTCGGCCGGAGGGATGACTCCGCCGAAGGAAACACGGCCCGGGGCCATCCCGGCTGCCAACTCCTTGAGATGGGGTTCGTCGGCCCCCTGCCCAAAGAAGCGGATGCTGGCGCCCGGGTGCTGGGCCAGCACAGCCGGCAACGCCCGGATGAAAATGTCGGCGCCCTGCCACTCGGACATGGTTCCGGTGTAGACAAAGTACGGTCCGTCCGCATCAGCAGAATCGCCGGCGGGACCGAACACGGACGTGTCGATCCCGTTGCCGACGACGGCAATGCGGTTCCGGGGGACGCCGAACTGCTCGACTTTGTGCGCCACGGCGTCGGAAATGGCGATGACCTTCGCTGCCCTGCGCAGCGCAAACCCCTCGGCGGCCCTCATCACGCGGACCACGATGCCGGGCACGTCCGTGGCGGCTAAAGCCTCGGTCCAGATGTCGGCGGCGTAGTACACAAACGGCCGGCGCCGCAGTGCGGAGGTGATAGCCACGACGACACCGGTGGTGGGCGGCGGTTCGGACACGACCACGTCGGCATCGGTGGCAAGAAGCCGAAAGAACGCCGGCACGTCGAAACTCATGTACTGGACATAACCGCGCACGTTACCCCCGGCATCCCGCAGCACTGGCCAGCGGGAAAGCCGGTACGGCGCGGTGAAGCCGGGTGATCCTTTGGGGGGCCTGGTGGTCACGACACTGACGTCAGCGCCTTGTGCCACCAGGCCATCCACCAGAGCCTGCAGCCTGAACGATGCCGCACCCACCTCCGGAGTGAAGAGGCGAGAGGCAACAGCGACTTTGGGCGGTCTCTCAGCGGTCACGAAGCGGCGATCTCCACGATCTGCCGCGTGCTTGCCGATTTCAGGACGGCTTCAGCCACGCGGAGGGTGTCGAGTCCTTCCTTCATGGTGACGACGTCGGTGCGCAGGCCGAGGATGGCGTCGCGGAAGGCTTCGTGTTCGGTGCGCAGGGGCTCGGGCTTGGCGATCGCGAGGCGGGTGACGTTGCCCTCGGACACGCCGCGGAAGGCGGCCATGGATTCCCATTCCGTTGCGACCGTGCCGTTTTCGAAGAACGTCAGGTCAGCGGTGATGGTGTCGGCCACGAAGGCTCCCTTTTCGCCGGTGACGATCGTCAGGCGCTCCTTCATGGGCGAGAGCCAGTTGACGAGGTGGTTCGTGATGACGCCGTTGCCCAGGTGTCCGGTGGCGGCGACCATGTCCTCGTGGGGCCGGCCGCTGCGGGTGGTGATGTGGGCGAAAATCGACTGGAACGGGCTCTGGGCGAGCCAGGCGGTGAGGTCGATGTCGTGGGTGCCCAGGTCCTTAACTACGCCCACGTCGGCGATCCGGGCCGGGAACGGTCCCTGGCGGCGGGTGGCGATCTGGTAGACCTCGCCGAGTTCGCCGGCTTCGATGCGCTTGCGCAGGGACTGCAGGGCCGGGTTGAACCGTTCGATGTGGCCCACGGCCCCGACGAGTCCCTTGGCCGCGAACGCATCCACCATGCGCTGCCCGGCTTCGGTGCTGGAGGCAATGGGCTTTTCGACCAGGGTATGGACTCCGGCCTCGGCCAGCGCCAGACCGACTTCCTCGTGCAACCCGGTGGGCACGGCGACAACGGCCATGTCGATGCCGGCTGCAATGAGTTCCTCGACGGAGGACAGCAGGCCGAGCTGGCCGGCGACTCCGTGCGGGTCCCCGTAGGAATCCGCCACCGCGACCAGGTCCACGCCGTCGAGCTCGCGCAGGACGCGGGCGTGGTGGCGGCCCATCATGCCCAGGCCGATCAGGCCGGCGCGCAGGTTCCCCATCAGGCGCCTGCCTTGACGAGCTTGTTCACGGCCGTGACGATGCGTTCCAGATCGTTCTGGCTCAGCGAGGGGTGCACGGGTAGGGACAGCACTTCCTTGGCCGCGGTTTCGGTGTTGGGCAGCTCTTCGGTGCGGTTGAAGGAGGGCAGCCGGTGGTTCGGGACCGGGTAGTACACGCCGGTGCCGATGTTGAATTCTTCACGCAGGGCCTTCGCCAGCCCGTCGCGGTCCTGACCGACACGGATGGTGTACTGGTGGTAGACGTGCTCGGCGCCTTCGGCGACCACAGGGGTGCCGACACCCTCGAGGTTGGCCGTGAGGAAAGCGGCGTTCTGCTGGCGCTGCGCGGTCCAGCCGAGGACCTTCTTCAGCTGCACCCGTCCGATGGAGGCGTGCAGGTCCGTCATGCGGGCGTTGAAGCCAACCAGTTCGTTTTCGTACTGCTTCTCCATGCCCTGGTTGCGCAGCAGCCGCAGGTTCCGCTCCACGCCGGCGTCCGGGGTGGAGACCATGCCGCCCTCACCGGAGGTCATGTTCTTCGTCGGATACAGGCTGAACATCGCGAACTTGCCGAACGTTCCGACCTT
This sequence comes from Arthrobacter sp. NPDC093125, assembly GCF_044754225.1. Lineage (NCBI taxonomy): Bacteria > Bacillati > Actinomycetota > Actinomycetes > Micrococcales > Micrococcaceae > Arthrobacter > Arthrobacter sp. NPDC093125. The sequence goes on from NZ_JBIVOQ010000002.1 coordinate 271,775, forward strand.
CCGGCCGTTGAAGCTCGCCCCGTGGGCCTGGGCTGCGTCCTCGTAAAGGTCGATGCCGCGCTCCTGCGCGAGCTTGGTGAAGCCGTCCACGTCGAACGGGTGGCCGTACAGGTGGACAGGCATGATGCCCTTGGTCTTGTCCGTGATCAGGGACGCGACATGCTCGACGTCGAGCGTGTAGTGCTCAAGTTCGATATCCGCGAACACCGGCGTCGCTCCGGTGAGCGCCACGGAGTTGCCGGTCGCGGCGAAGGTGAAGGAGGGCACGATGACTTCATCGCCGGGACCCACACCGGCGGCCAGCAGCCCCAGGTGCAGCCCGGACGTCCCGGAGTTCACAGCCACCGAGGAGCGCCCGTCGAGAAGGACTTCGGAGAACTCCTTCTCAAACTCGGCAACCTGCTGGCCCTGGGCCAGCATGCCGGTAGCCAGAACAGCGTCGACAGCGGCCCGCTCGTCGTCGCCAATGATCGGCTTCGCCGCCGGGATAAAGTCGTAGCTCATGCGTTCTCCTCAGATTCTTTCAGGGAATTTCCGTCTTCAACGTATTTCGCGCCGGTAGCAGGGCAGACCCAGAAGTCGCCTTCCTGCTTCAACGGCTCTCCCGCCTTGCCGACCCAGCCAAGGCGCCGCGCCGGCACCCCCGCCATCAGGGCGAACGCGGGAACATCCTTGGTGACCACCGCACCAGCGGCGATCGTGGCCCACCGCCCGATCGTCAGCGGCGCCACGCACACGGCCCGCGCACCGATCGACGCGCCGTCCTCGACCGTCACCCCGACCGGGGTCCAGTCGTGGGCGCTCTTCAGGGAACCGTCGGGGCTGACCGACCGCGGATAAGTGTCATTGGTCAGCACCACGGCCGGGCCGATGAAAACACCCTTGCCCAGAACAGCCGGCTCATACACCAGGGCATAGTTCTGGATCTTCGTGTTTTCCCCGATCTGCACCCCGGTGCCCACGTACGCGCCGCGGCCTACGATGCAGTTCTCGCCAAGGTTCGCCTGCTCGCGGACCTGTGCCAGGTGCCAAATCCTGGTGCCTTCACCAAGGACGGCCTGATCCGAAACATCAGCGCTCGGGGCAATAGTCGTCGTCATTAAATCCGGTTCCTCTCGAAAAGTACTGACACAGAAAGTGCTGGCACAGCAGCCCGGCGGGGCTGCGGCTGCAGGGTCAGGCCTTGCCGATGACCCGGTAGGTGACGCCGTCCCAGCGGTCGGCCGAGCTCACACGCCGGCCGTCGATGAACGCCTTGATCCCGGGCAGGTCGGCGGCAGTAAGGTCCCGGTACTCAGCGTGGTCCGCCTGAACCACGGCCGCGTCCACCGGCTCGCCCACGTGGTACGCGGCGAAGCCAAGCTTGTCCAGCTCGGCATCCGAATACAGCGGATCGTGGACCAGCACCTCGGCGCCGCGCTTTTCCAGGGCAGCAACAGCATCGAAGACACCCGAGAACGCGGTCTCCTTCACGCCTCCGCGGTACGCCGCGCCCAGCACCACAACACGGGCGCCGGTCAGGTCGCCGTAGGCGCCTTCCAGCAGCCCCACCGTGTAGTCGGGCATGTCTGCGTTGGCCGCGCGCGCGGCCCGGACCACAGTCGCCTCCGGATCATTCCACAGGTACAGGCGCGGGTACACAGGGATGCAGTGCCCGCCCACCGCGATGCCCGGGCTGTGGATGTGGCTGTAGGGCTGGGAGTTCGACGCCTCGATGACCTGGTAAATGTCAATCCCGGCTGTGGCGGCGAAACGCGCGAACTGGTTCGCCAGGCCGATGTTGACGTCCCGGTACGTGGTCTCGGCCAGCTTCGCCATCTCGGACGCCTCGGCCGAGCCAAGGTCCCACACACCGTTCGGACGGCGCAGGTCCGAACGCTCATCAAAATCAAGGACAGCCTCGTAGAACTCAACAGCCTTCGCCGCCCCGGCTTCCGACAGGCCGCCCACGAGCTTGGGGTACTTGCGCAGATCCTCAAACACACGGCCGGTCAGAACACGCTCGGGAGAAAAGACCAGGTGGAAATCCTTGCCCTCAACCAGTCCCGAGCCCGCCTCCAACGCAGGCTTCCAGCGTGTCCGGGTGGTTCCCACCGGGAGGGTCGTCTCGTACGACACCAGGGTGCCAGGCGTCAGGTGCTTGGCCAACTCAGCCGTGGCGCCGTCCATCCAGCCAAAATCAGGCCGGGCCTCAGAATCAACAAACAAGGGCACCACAAGCACCACGGCGTCGGCACCGGGTACCGCGTCGGCATAATCCGTCGTGGCGCGCAGCTTGCCAGCCGGCACGAGCTCCGCCAGCTTCTCCTGCAGGTGCGCCTCACCTGGGAAAGGCTCCGTCCCGGCATTGATCAGGTCAACGACCGCCTGATTAACATCCACGCCGACAACCTCATGGCCCTTGGACGCAAACTGCACCGCCAACGGCAACCCGATTTTCCCCAGCGCAATAACAGCGATCTTCACGATTCTGACGCCTTTTCTCTCTTGACTGGCAGGGAGGAGCCACGCGGGAGCCTCCGGTTTTGCTTAACACTATCCGCTGTCCTGACGGATTGCCGACTCGGCCACCCTCTGCATGACACAGCCTCGCTCCTCTTAGGCCTGCCCGTTCCGTTATCCACATAGGGGCATCCGCCCGGACAACGCCGGCTTTACAGGACTTAGCGTTGTGCTTAGCAGCCCGCAGGATTGGAGGCCTGGAAGTGGACCTGCACTTCACCCTGGTTCGCGGCCCCGGTTCGGAAAGCGACGAAGCTCCGCTGGAGCTTACGGCGCGGGCTGCCGGGAACGCTCCCGGAACAGAACTGGAACGGGAGCTTTCCCGGGCGTTCGGAACCCGGCGGCTGACCGTGGGCGGCCTGCCGCTCTCCGCCCTTGTCATTGGACGGCCGCCGCTTGTCACCGGTGCGGTCATCGTCGACGGCGGCGGGCGCCGGGAGAGGGTGCACCGCCAGTCGGGGCAGGATCTTCCTGCGGCCCTGCTTCTGGCTGTGCACAGCGGTCCCGCCGCGGGAAGAGTGCTTCCGCTGCGCCGCGGCAGCTACCGGATCGGCCGCACTACAGCGGACCTGACGATCCCCGATCCCGAATTGTCCCGGGAACACGCCAGAATCGACGTGACCGATGCAGCCCTGACCATTGAGGATCTTGGCAGCGCCAACGGCATCGAGGTGGACGGTAAGTATGTCCGGAACGCCACGCTCTCCACAGATTCCGTGATCAGATGCGGACGTTCCACCATGTCAATTGTTGTAGCAGGTCCACCCGGATCCCGGACCTCTTGCCTGGGCGCCGCGGGGGCGCCCGTTGCCGAGCCGCTGACGGTGCCTCGGCCGGCCGGTCAGGAAAACCGAGGGATGCTGTTTCTCAGCGCGCTGCTGCCTGTTGTCCTCGGTGTCGGCCTGGCTCTGCTGACCGGCATGTGGATGTTTCTGGCTTTCACGGCAGTGTCGGCAGTGACACTTGTGGTGCCGATTGTCTCGGGCCGCCGGGCTCGGCGAAGAATGCGGTCAGGAGTTGCTGCGGCGGCGGCGGACGATAAGGAACGACGACGGCGGTCAGCCCCGTCGCCTGCCCAGCTGGCGCTGGATTCACCCGGCAAGGCGGCGGCTGGCCAGATCACGCCTGAGGTTTCGGGCGTCTGGCTGCGCCTGGGACTGGCTGAGCAGCGCGCAAACGTCCGACTCGAGCCGCAGGACCCTGCCTTCCGGCCACCTCCGCTGGGGGCCGTTCCGCTCCTGCTGGCCCCGGGGGCGTCGGTGGTCTCGGTGCGCGGGCCGGAGTCGGAGACCTCGGGCCTTCTGCATTCATTTCTTATGCAGCTGACGGGATATCCGTTGGCCAGGGGAACCCGGATAGCAGTCTGCGGACCGGTGAACTCCTTGCCTCTGGCCGCGAGATACCTTCCGAACGTCACACTGCACGGCCGCCCGGAGGACATGCCGGAAGTTCTGACGCGGGATCCGGTCCGGGGCGGAATCCCCCATGTACTAGTGCTGATCACTTCCGAGGAGAAGGACTTGTTGCTGGACCACCTGTGCGAGGTGGCGCACCAGGTTGGCTGGCGCGTCTTCAGGTTCCTGCCGTCCGGTGCATGGGCAGATGCTTCGGAACCGCCCGATGCCGATATTGATCTGGCCGGAAGCCACGCCGCGCTCCGTTCCCTCGGCTCCATCCAGCAGTTCGTGGCCGACCTCGTGCCGCAGGACGTGTTCGTCCAATACTGCCGGCGGTTCGGGCAGGATCAGGGAGTACCGGTGCGAGGCCGTTCCGTTCCGGCGGCGTGCACGCTGGCTGAGGTTCTCGATCTGTCAGCCGAGGCGACCGCGCTGCGCTGGTCCGTTGGTCGCTCGGCCCCAGGCCTGGCCATCCCCGTGGGGCAGGGAGGAGATGGTCCCCGTATCCTCGACCTCGAAGCGGACGGCCCTCACCTGCTCGTAGCCGGCACCACAGGTTCCGGAAAGTCCGAGCTCTTGCGCACCCTGTCCGTGGCCTTGGCCCTCAGCTATCCCCCGGACCGAATGAACATCCTGTTCTTCGACTTCAAGGGCGGATCCGGGCTGGGTCCTCTGACGTCGCTCCCCCACTGCGTCGGTATGTTGACCGACCTCACTAGGAGCGAACTCGACCGCACCATGGCGTCGCTGCGGGCGGAAGTCCGGCGTCGGGAGCAACTCCTCGCAGCCGCGGAGGCCCCCGACCTTACGGCGTACCGGCTTGCCGGAAGGCATGATTCTCCGCCCCTGCCGCAGCTTGTCGTGATCATCGACGAGTTCCGGATGCTGGTGGACGACGCGCCGGAATCGTTGAGCGAACTCATGAGGATTGCCACGATCGGACGGTCCTTGGGACTTCACCTGGTCATGGCCACCCAGCGCCCGCAAGGAGCACTCAACGCTGACATCCGCGCGAACGTCACCACCAGCATTGCACTCCGGGTTCAATCAGCACACGAATCGGCTGACATCATCGGTACCAATGCGGCCGCCACAATCGCAGTGGAAACACCGGGCCGGGCGTTCCTCGTCCGGGGAAACCATGAGCCTGCGGAGTTCCAGACTGCCGCGCTCTCTGTCGGAGATCCTGGACTTGTCCATAGCGGCCTTGTGGTCCGCCGGACACTGGACGCCCTGTCAGCTGGCGTGCCCCGGTCACCGGAGGGTGCAACGCCGCCTCCCCAGCTCACGCCGGCCGCCGCTGCCGCACCGATTGTCGAGGCGCTGAACCTTTTGTGGCAGGAATGCGGCACCGGCCCTGTCCGAAGCCCCGTCGCTCCGCCGTTGCCGAGCACCCCGACCTACCCCCGGCCACAGGACAGACTCGCCCCGGTCGGACTTCCGCTGGATGGGGTTGGCCCTCGTGGGCTGGAAACCGGTCCGTCTCCGGCGAGCGCGCCGGGCGCCCTGAACGACAGCTTGGAGGTTGAGCTCGGGTGGCTGGATCTTCCGCAGGAACAAGAAGTCGTCCCGCTCTCGTGGCACGCACTGGACGACGGGCACCTCGCATTCATCGGCACCACCTCGGGTGATGCTGCCAGTGCCATGTCGCTGGTTCTCGACCAGCTGGCCGTGCATCCCGTGGAGTCCCACCTGTATGTCCTTGATGCGGACGGCTCTTTTATTCGGATGCAGTCATCATCCAGGACTGGCGCCGTGGTCGGCCTTCACGACCTGCGCCGCGGCGTCCGGGTGCTGGAACGGATCGGCAGCGAGATGTCCCGCCGCTTGAGCCGTGCCGTGCCCCTGCGCGATACTCCCTTGGTCCTCGCAATTTCGGGGTGGGGATCCTGGCTCTCCGCCATGCGGTCGGGCCCGCTGATGTGGGGCGAAGACCTCGTTCAGGACATTGTGCGTGACGGGCGACGCGCGGGTATCACAGCCGTCCTGTCTGGCGAGCGTGACCTGGCAGTGTCGCGGTTCCTGTCCGACGTTCCTAACCGGGTGTACTTTCCCCGCGGCACCAGCGATGAGAGCCGCTTTTCATGGCCTAAGATGCCAGCGGTTCCCAGGGTGCGCGGCAGGGCTGTGGCCTTCGGATCCATTGCCCGAGGAGGACCGGCTGTCTGCCAGTTCCATGCCAGTGACGGGCAGGCCGGCCCAGGCGCTCAACCCCGTAGTCCCGCCCGGCCCTTCAGGGTAGAAGCGTTGCCTCGCCGCCTACCCATGGAAGACATGCTCGGACTGATCCGGCAACACCGCGAGGCAAGTACCATCGAGCCGCTTCAGCCCGAGCATTGTGCGGCGGCACACGTTGAGCCGATCCGTCGGCTGTTTGTAGGCGTGGGCGGGGACGAACTTTCGCCGGTCGCGCTGCGCCTTCCCACGGCAGGCGTCCTGGCCATCCTGGGCGCTCCCGGATCGGGGAAGACATCCCTGCTCGCTGCCCTGCCCGTTGTTAACAGCCATGTCCCGGCCTGGCTGCAGCCGGGTCCCGAGCGGAACCCCGACGACTATTGGGCGGAAGTCCACAGAGACGCGGCCACGGGCCGCCTTGGCCGGGACGCGGTACTGCTTGTCGACGACGCGGACCGCCTGGCTTCCTCCACCGGCCAGAAACTGATGGAGGTGAGTACCCTCGGCTGGCCGGTGATCCTGTCCGCCACCTTTGGCCAGTCATTGCCGCAGCGGGCACCCCTCGTGATGGCCGCCCGCAATGGAGGCACCGGAATACTCATAGCTCCACGGAGCCACATGGACGGAGACCTCTTCGGAGTGCGGTTCGAGCTGGAACCCAATCCCCCTCCGGGACGGGCCATTCTCATCGCCGATGGCAGGGGCACCCCGATTCAGCTTCCGGTCCCAGCAGTGCGGGCCCCCGCCGATTAGTCCATGCGCCAAATCAGTCGCCTAGATCAGTCGCCCAGCTCTGACGGCGCGCCTGCCGGTCACAGTGCGGGCGGAGAGCCTGCGGCACGGGACGCGAACTGGATGACGCGCTTATCGAACAGCAGCACGATGCCGACGGCGGCAGGAACGAGCATGGCCAGACCGGCCACTGGGTACCCGCCGGTGAGCGTGGGAAAGCCAATCGTGAGCACGAACAGCTGCGCCACCAGGGCACCTGCCCGTGGCCAGCGGAATCCCCGGTACAGGAATACAGCGACCGCATACAGCCACGAGGCAAAAGCCAGAAGCAGCGCGAGGGTAAAGACGGCACCCCAGAACGAGAGCACAGGCGCGCCAGCTACGAGTTGGAATCCGTACCAGGCAGCAGCCGCGAGTAAAGCAGTCGCCTCGGCGCCCACGACCGCCGAAAGAACCGTGACCGGGCGGGGACGGGCAACAGGAGCATGCGGGCCGTTTTCACGTCCGGCAGCGCCGTCATCTTCCGGTCCGAAAGAAGGGTTGGAGGGGGTGGCTGGGGGTCTTGACACACTGGCACCCTACCCGAGATAGTCGACACACGGTGGGGGCCGTTGCCCGGTGTGATGCATCGCTCACGTTTCAGGGGCATTTCGTGGACCAATACCCCTTGTTTACACAGCGTTAACATGAAACGCTTGATCCAGATGACCAAGGGGGCCCTCAGGGCCCCTTTCCTATGTAGGCCCTAGTGAATATTTTCACAAGTGTCGCAGACTTACCAGGAATGGAGTAACTGATCAGCATGGATTGGCGTAATCGCGCGTTGTGCCTCGACAAGGACCCGGAGCTTTTCTTCCCGGTCGGAAACACCGGCCCCGCCCTTCTGCAGATCGAAGAAGCGAAAAGCGTCTGCCGCCGCTGCCCCGTCGTCGACACCTGCCTCCAGTGGGCGCTGGAGTCCGGCCAGGATGCCGGGGTCTGGGGAGGCATGAGTGAAGACGAACGCCGCGCCCTGAAGCGCCGGGCAGCCCGGGCGCGCCGCGCCTCCTGACGCCGCTTACCGAACGTCAGCTCGTTTCAATAGTTATGGCAAAGGCCGCAGACCCTGGGTCCGCGGCCTTTGCCATGTCCAAATAAAATTCATCGCGCGTGCGCCTCTGCCGCCCCCTCAGTGGGTCGTCAGGCTTAGCACAATCTGGACAGCAGTCCCCCCGCCGTCCCGGGGCTTCCATTGGATGGTCCCGCCGAGTTCACTGGTGACCAGGGTCCGCACGATCTGCAGCCCGAGGCCCTCCACGTGGGGGGTCTCGGGCAGGCCCACACCGTCGTCTGCCACGGTCACCGTCAGCAGTTCCTCCCCGTCGTCGCCTTCAGACCTGTCAGCCAGCAGCCAGACCGTTCCGGTCCGCCCCTCAAGTCCGTGTTCAACGGCGTTTGTCACCAGTTCATTGATCACCAGCGCAAGGGGCGTGGCAAAGTCGCTGGGCAGATCCCCGAACATGCCTGACCTCTGGGTCCGAACCTGCTGGGATGGTGATGCAACCTCCGCGGACAGGCGGAACTGCCGCCCAATCAGCTCATCAAAATCCACGCTCTGAGTCAGTCCCTGGGAGAGCGTCTCGTGGACAAGCGCGATGGTGGCAACTCGGCGCATGGCCTGTTCCAGTCCCTGTTTTGCTTCATCACTGACCATGCGGCGGGACTGCATCCGCAGCAAGGCGGCAACGGTCTGCAGGTTGTTCTTGACGCGGTGGTGGATCTCCCGGATGGTCGCGTCCTTGGTGACCAGTTCCATCTCGCGCCGGCGCAGTTCAGAGACGTCGCGGCACAGCACGAGCGCTCCGAAACGCTGTTGTTCGTCGCGGAGGGGAATAGCGCGCAGGGACAGGCTCACTCCCCTGGATTCGATCTCGCTGCGCCACGGCATGCGCCCGGTGACAACCAGCGGAAGAGTTTCATCCACCATTCGGCGGTCCTTGAGCAGGCCTGCCGTTACTTCCGCGAGGGAACGCCCTTCCAGGGACTCGCCGTCGCCCAATCTCCGGAAGGCGGACACGCCGTTGGGACTGGCGTACTGGACGATCCCCTCCGCATCGAGCCGGATGAGCCCGTCACCCACGCGGGGCGCCCCGCGGCGCGAACCGGTGGGCGACGCGAAGTCAGGCCACAGCCCCAGCGTGCCCATCCGCAGGAGGTCGTAGGCGCACTGGCGGTATGTCAGCTCCAGCCGGGACGGCATGCGGGAACTCGAGAGGTCCATGTGGGAGGTGACCACTGCGAGTGTACGGCCGTTTCTGACCATTGGAACAGCCTCCACGCGCAGCGCCATGTCGCTGCTCCAGTTGGTCTCGCTGGAACGCTCGATGGTGCGGCTAGCCCACGCCTTGTCGACGAGGGGCTGCAGGTCCGACCGGATGCCCTCCCCGACGAAGTCAGCATGAAACACTGTGTGCGTCGTGGAGGGCCGGACGTGGGCCAAGGCCACATAGCCATAATCGGGATGCGGGAACCACAGCGCCAGGTCGGCAAAGGCGAGGTCAGCCACCATCTGCCAGTCGCCTACCAGGAGGTGCAGCCATTCCGCATCCCCCGGCCCGAAATCAGCATGCTCCCTGATGGGGTCGGTAAAGATTGCCACTGCACCTCCAGATAACGACGCCGGGACGGGCTGTCCTAGCGTCGGACGATTGACCTCAAGAGCCTCAATGCTACCGACAGCGAGGCCATGTCGTCGGCCTCGAGTGCGTTCACCTCGTCGAACATGCTCTTGGCGCGGCCCAGCTGCTCCGCGTTAAGGACCTCCCACGCCTTCAGGCGTTCGTCTGCCGGCAGCCCGGCGGCTGTCGACTCCAGTACCGCCGTCGTTATGTCCGACACCGTCGAGTAGAGGTCATCCCGCAGAGCTGCCCGGGCGAGCGCCTGCCACCTGTCCTTGCGGGGCAGTGCGGTGATCCGCTCCAGCAGGGAATCGGCATGGAAGCGGTTGAACACGGTGTAGAAGACGTGCGCGATCTCCTCCACGGGCTCCTTGCGCGCGTGGGCGACCTTCGCAATGTCCAGCAGCACGAAGCTCTCAAAGAGCTCCGCCCAGCGATGGGCCAGATCTTCGGGCAGCTCCCAGGACCGCGCCTTTTCGAGCCAGGCGGCCACCCGTGCCCTGTCGTCACCGCGCAGGTAATCCAGGAGCCGGGCCCTCATCGGGTCCATGAGCGGCTTGAACTCGGCGACAATGTCCGCAATCGGCCGGGACGCACGGCCCTGTCCCAGAAGCCAGCGCACGGCGCGGTCGAGAAGCCGCCGGATGTCCAGGTGCACTGCGCTCCAGTGTTCAGTGGGGAACGACGCCGGAAGGTCGTTGAGCTCGGAAATCATGATCTCCAGCTCGTACACCTCACGCAGGGCAACGAACGCCTTGGCTACCGCCACTTCACTAGCCGACGTTTCTTCCATGGTCCGGAAAGCGAAGGTAATGCCGCCCATGTTGACCATGTCGTTTGCGACGACCGTTGCAATGATCTCGCGCCGCAGCGGATGGGTGTCCAGCTCGGCGTCGAACCGCTCCCGCAACTGCTGCGGGAAATACTCCCTGAGCGTCCGCCGGAACCATGGGTCGTCAGCGAGATCACTGTCGCGCAGGGCTGTGGCGAGCTCGATCTTGGCATAGGCAGCGAGGACGGACAGCTCCGGTGATGTCAGGCCCTGTCCTTGCTCAAGACGTTCGCGAAGGACCTGGTTCGACGGAAGCGCCTCCAGCTCGCGGTCCAGGTCTGCCGACTTTTCCAGCCAGTCCATCAGCCTTTCGTAGCTGGGGCTCCATTCGGCCACCCGCTGGCGGTCGTTGAGCAGGAGGATGTTCTGGTCGATGTTGTCTTCCAGCACGAGCCGGGCGACTTCATCGGTCATCGACGCGAGGAACTCCGGGCGCTCGGCGGGATCAAGTTTCCCGGCCGCGACCATCCGGTCCACGAAGATCTTGATGTTGACCTCGTGGTCCGAGCAGTCCACACCCGCCGAGTTGTCGATGGCGTCCGTGTTGAGGATGACGCCTTGCAGGGCTGCCTCGATACGGCCGCGCTGGGTCATCCCCAGGTTGCCGCCCTCGCCCACCACTTTTACGCGCAGGTCCCGGCCATCGACACGGATGGCGTCGTTCGCCTTGTCCCCGACCATGGCGTGAGTCTCTGTGCTGGCCTTCACGTAGGTGCCGATACCGCCGTTGTAGAGCAGGTCGGCAGGAGCGAGCAGGATGGCGCGCAACAGTTCGGGCGGGCTGAGCTGGGTAATCTCCTGCGACAGACCGAGGGCCGCTCGAACCTGCGGGGATACGGGAACTGACTTGGCCTGGCGGGGGTAGACCCCGCCTCCTTCGCTGATGAGCGACTTGTCGTAGTCGTCCCAGGAGGACCTGGGAAGCTCGAACAGCCGCTGGCGCTCAGTGTAGGAGGCCGCTTCATCCGGGTTGGGATCGAGGAAAATGTGCCGGTGATCAAAAGCGGCGACGAGCCGGATGTGCTTGGACAACAGCATGCCGTTGCCGAAGACATCGCCGGACATGTCACCCACACCGACTACAGTGAACGGATCGGACTGGGTGTCAAGGTCCAGTTCGCTGAAATGGCGCTTGACGGATTCCCACGCCCCCCTCGCCGTGATCCCCATAGCCTTGTGGTCGTAGCCAACAGAACCGCCGGAGGCGAAGGCGTCGCCCAGCCAGAAGCCGTATTCTGCCGCCAGCCCGTTCGCCATGTCGGAGAAGGTTGCCGTACCTTTATCGGCCGCCACCACGAGGTAAGCGTCGTCGTCGTCGTGCCTTACAACCTTGTCCGGCACAACGAGCCGTTCGCCGTCAGCCTCGGTCACGAGATTGTCCGTGACGTCGAGCAGTCCTCGAATGAAGGTCTTGTAGCTTTCGATGCCCTCGGCCATCCATGCGGCCCGGTCCGTGGCGGGATCAGGCAGCCGCTTGGCGAAGAAGCCGCCTTTGGCGCCGGTGGGAACGATGACGGCATTCTTGACTGTCTGTGCCTTGACCAGCCCCAGGATCTCAGTGCGGAAGTCCTCGCGGCGGTCGGACCAGCGGAGACCGCCCCTGGCCACCTTGCCGAACCTCAGGTGCACTCCCTCAACCCGCGGAGAGTAGACCCAAATTTCGAACATGGGCCGCGGGAAGGGCAGGCCGTTGATGCCTGCCGGGTTCAGCTTGAAGCTGACGTAGGACTTGTCCTGGTAAAAGTTGGTGCGCAGCGTCGATTCGATCAGGTTGCCGAAGGTCCGCAGGATCCTGTCTGCGTCCAGGGTTGCGACACCTTCGATGGCTGCAGCCAGTTCCGCCTGCACCTTTTCCTGGCGTTCGGCCCGTTCCAGCTCGGTCAGGGCCGGGTCGAACCGTGCCTCGAAGAGCGCGCTGAGGCCCTTGGTGACGGAGGGGTTGGCCAGGAGGGTGTCTGCGATGAACCCGAATGAATTCGTGTTCCCCATCTGGCGCATGTACTTCGCGTAGGCACGGAGGACGATAATACGGCGCCAGTCCATTCCTTCCCGAAGGACGAGCCGGTCGAAGCTGTCGGATTCGACCGCCCCGGACACGGCCGCGCCGAATGCGTCCGCCAGCAGTTGACCGGTGGAGAGCGGGTCCACGCCTGCCGGATATTTCAGGCCGAGGTCGTACAGGAAGAAGTCGCGGTTGTCGGCCGTTTCGATCTCAAACGGCCGCTCGTCCAGCACCTCGAGTCCCAGATTGTGGAAGTAGGGAAGGATCTGGCTGAGGCTCTTGGGCTCCAGCATGTAGAGCTTGACGCGGGCATCCTCTTCGAGCGTTGCCCCCGCACCCTCAGGAAGATAAACATGGACGCCGGGGCGTTCCTGCTTGGCTCCTTCGCTCCGCTCGGCAGCAGCGCCATACTTCTCAAACCGCTCGATGTCCTCCAATGCGTCTTCAACCTCGTAGTCCACCCGGTAGCTGGCGGGAAAGGCCTCCGCCCAAATGTCGGCGAGTTCCTTGGAGCCGTCCCCGTTGCTGCGGTCGCGCAGGACTTCGCTGATACCTTCGCCCCAGGACCGGGTCGCACGGACAAGGCGCTTTTCCAGGTCCTCGGTGTTGACGTGGCTCACGTCGGCGCCCTTTGGCAGCCGGATCCGGAAGAAGAGGCGGGCGAGCGCCGACTCCGTCATCCGCGCCTCGTAGTCAATGGACTCGGCCTGGAAGGTCTCGCGGAGTTCCTGCTCAATCCGCAGCCGGACGTTGGTGGTGTAGCGGTCACGCGGCAGGTACACGACGGCGGACATGAACCGCCCGTAGATGTCAGGCCGCAGAAACAGGCGTGTGCGGCGGCGCTCCTGGAGCCTTTGAATGCCGGTTGCCGTCGCGGCAAGGTCAGCGACCTCGATCTGGAAGAGCTCGTCGCGCGGGTACGTTTCGAGGATGCCGAGCAGGTCCTTGCCCGAGTGGGAGTCCGGCGGGAATCCAGCGCCCCGGAGAACAGCTGCGACCTTCTCCCGCACGATGGGGATGTCCCGGACTGAACCCGTGTAGGCGCTGGTGGCAAAAAGGCCGATGAAGCGCTGTTCGCCGTTGACGTTGCCTTCCGCATCGAAGCTTTTTACACCGATGTAGTCGAAGTAGGCGGGCCGGTGCACTGTGGAGCGCGAGTTGGCTTTGGTGATGACCAGGGCTTTTTTCTCCCGCGCCTTGCGCCGGCCGGCGTCGGTCAGGTGCTGGACATGGGCCGTGTCCCGCTGGGTACGCAGCAGGCCGAGCCCGCTGCCCTCCCGAAGTTCGAGGACGTCTTCCCCTGCCTCGTTAACGAGGTCATATTCGCGGTAGCCGAGGAACGTGAAGTTCCCTTCATCCAGCCACCGGAGCAGGTCCTGGGCCTGACGCAGCTCGGCGATCTGGGAGGAGTTGGCAATCTTGTCCAGGCTGTCGGCGATCTGGCGGGCCTTGCTGCGCATTCTCGGCCAGTCTTCGACGGCGGCCCGGACGTCGCCGAGCACCCTCTCCAGCCCTTCAACCAGGCGCCGCTTCGCCTCTTCGCTGGCGCGGCCGATTTCGACCGCGATCCAGGATTCCATGTGCGTGCTGTTGTCACCTTGTGCGATGAGGTGGGAGAGGCTGGGCAGCGCGGCGGTGTCACCGCTGGAAATCCCGACGCTCGCTGGAACCCTGTCCACTTTCACGAGGTCATGGGTACTGCGGTTACGCGTGACCACAAACATGGGGTGCAGCACGAGGTGAATGGCGAAGTTCTGCCGCACGAGCTCGGCGTTGACGGAGTCCACGAGGAAGGGCATGTCATCCGTGACGATGTACACCGCGCTCTGGTCTGCTTCATCAACAATCGAGATTTTCGCAGTCCCGGGCTGGCGGTTCGATGCTACCTGCCGGTGCGTCTCGGCCCGGAGCTTCAAAACTTCGCGCGGGTATGCTCGCGCGTCCTCTTCAGCAAGGTGCTCGTAGTAGTCCGCGAAGAAGCCCCCTTCGGCTCCGATAGAACGGGACTTATCCTCCACGCTGGACCCAGACGACATGAACAAACGCCTCCATCACACAGTTCGCGGCCGCACCGTTGCAGCCTTAAACGTGAGCCTAGCCCCTTATTCTGCGCTTTGCTGTGGGGGTAAGGACAGAAGAACGGCGATTTCGCTGGTCACGTGCACAAACCAAATCGGCGATTCCTGCCCTTAGCCGTGAATCCGGGGCAGCTTCCAGGAGGAGGGTGCCCGACAACAGGGCGGCATCAGCTGCCCCGGGGTCAGCAGGAAGGAACGCTGTGATGGCTGTGGCCGGCCCGAAGCGTTCCCACGCTTCACGAAGCTGCCGCTCAGGTGAGCGCCCTACTGCTGAAGCACGCACCTTGTTCAGAACGATCTCCGGCTTGAGGCCGGGCACGGCCGCGTGGAGTTCAGCGAGTCCGCGGACCAGCCGAGGAACACCGATGGAGTCCGCGGATCCGACGGCGAAGACTTTGTCCGCCAACTCCAGGCTCCTGAGCGTGGCCGCGTTTCGCCTGGGGGCCATGGTGTCGAAGCTGAGTTCCTCGTCAGCCTCGAGACAGAATCCGGTGTCCACGACCACCACCTCGGCCACCTCCTTGGCCCGCTCGAGCACGAGCGCCAGGGCCGAGGCCCGAAGTTCGGTCCAGCGGTCTGCCCGCGTAATTCCGGTCAGAACGCGGAACGTTCCTGACTTCATGGCAACCGGCACCGCCACCCGAAGCAAGGACTCTGTGTCCAGGAGCCCCTGGTCGGCCAGCCTGCAGGCCTGCGCCAGGCCGGCGGCCTCGTCTAAGAGTCCCAGAACCGCTCCGACGCTTGCGCCGTAGCTGTCAGCGTCAATGAGGAGGACAGATTTTCCCTCATTAGCCAGTTCGCCGGCCATGTTCACGGCCATCAGCGTTCGCCCGGGCGAGCCGGCCGGACCCCACACTGCAATAACCTGTCCCGTACCGGCAGACTCCCGCGCCTCGGCTGGCTCCGCAGGGCCGGGCCGCAGGGCGGCGCCTGTCTCGGCAAAACCGTGGTCACGCAGGCCGGAGGTGGCGGACCTGTGTCCGGAGAACTGCGCAACCGCCTCGGAGATGCGCTCTGCCAATGCCGCTGATTCCACAGAGGAGATAACGGCGGACACGCCGATGCCCTGCAGGCGTGTGGATTCCTCAGCGTTGTCCGTCAACGCAATGATTGCGACCCCGACGGCTCCCAGCCTGTCGACGAGTGAGGCTGTCAGCTCCCCGCTTCCCTCGGCGACGACCGCCGCCCGGGCGAGCCCGCTTTGGCAGGCTGCCAGCAGCTCGGCCAGCTCGGCGCAGCGCCGCACCACCGTGACAGGACCGTGGAGCCTTTCAAGGCCGCCGACCAGGTCATCCTGCGCCTCGCCGACGGTGACTACCGGAATACTCACTTGGCGGCACCCCCGGGGCTCCACACCACGGAGATTTTGGCCTCATTCGCCTGGGCGCCGAGGAGTGAGGGCATCTGCTCGTCGCCCACCAGGACCATGAGCACAGTCGACTTGGCGGAACCAAGAGCCGTGGAGCCCGGCGAAACCTGGGCGATCTCCGCGCCGGGAAGCATGAGCTTCGGAGGAGCGAAACCATTCCGCGCATCCGGCATCGAAACCCATACGTCCACCAGCGTGCCGGCCACGGCCTGCTCAGGCAATGCTTCCTGCACAGTGATCGCCACAGGCTTCCGGTCCAGCGCGTCGACGCTTCCCAGACTTTCCCGGGGCAAAAGCTGGCCTTTCCCAATCCGCTGGACTGCCACCACACCCTCCGGCAGGCCTGATTCGGCAGTGATGTACCCGTGCTCCACCTCACCCAGCCGAACCTTGACGCGGCTCACGTTGTCCGGGGTCAGCTTCTCCCCCACCGCAATCGCCTCACCCGCGGCAAAAACCTCCGTTGTCTTGTCGGCGCTCCCAACAAGGGAAATGACACCGACAACTGAGGCGAGGACCAACAGCACGCCAACCAGGAGCCGCGGATCTTTCCACGAGGGCTTCTTGAGGCGGGCTCCCGTAGTCGCGGCACTGGCACTCATGCGTAATTGCTCCCCCTTGACGCTCAGGCGCCGTCGTGCGCCAGTCAAGATCATTGTTACGGCATGCGGAGCCAATGGGAAAGACACAGGGGCAAAGAACATCAAACTGTGGATAACGGCATCATTTGGCAGCTGTGATGGCAGAATTGGACTATGCCCCGTTTTCTGACCCTTGCGGACGTAGCCGAACAGCTGCAGATCAACTCTCCCGCGGCATATGCGCTGGTGCGCAGCGGGGAACTCAAGGCCATCCAGGTGGGTGGCCGCGGTCAGTGGCGCGTCGAAGAGAAAATGCTTGAACAGTACATAGAAGAGCGATACGCCGAGGCCAGCAGGATGATTCAGGAAGCCAAATCCAAGTCGGTCTGACCGCGCCTGCTCCAGCCGGCTAAAGCTCCCCTGAACGCAAAGAACGCAGTGCGCGCAAAGCGCCGAAAGGTACCGTTGCGACATCCAGGATGCCGGATGCGCGGCGGGCCTCCCCAGGCGGCGTCACAGCCAGGTCAAAAAAGTCACTCCCTACCCTGTCGATGACCCCGGGCAGCCGCTGTTCGCCCGACTCCCCCTTGGCCAACAGAACCGTCAGCGGTGCCCTGTCGCGGGCGAGGCCCCGCAGGGCGCTTGCCAGTCCGACTTTCGACCGCAGGGCCGAGGACTCCCACACAGCAATGCGGCCGATTCCGCTGTAATGGGATACGGCGGCATACGGCACCAACACCTGGTGGGCAACCTCATCGACAACAAGGCTTTCTGCACCCACATGGCTGAGGATCCCCGTGAAAGTCGAGCCTGACACGAGATGGACGCCGATAGGCCCGCCCAGTGAGCCTCTGAGCCGGTCGGCCAATCCGATGGACGCCGCATCAGCACGCGAGCGTTCAGACACCTCCGACTCAAAAACCAAAGTCTCCGCTTCCGCCAACTGCGCTTCCATGTCTTCAAACAGGGCGTTCCATCGCATGGCGCCAGCGTAGGCAACGCCGAGGTTGAGGTCAATCAAAACCAACTCCCAGGTTCTATGGACAAAGGGCGTTCGACTGAGTGAAACTGGCTCAAAGCAGTTAAACCTTATCAAACTGCATCAAACAGCATCAAAGAGACCAAGAAAGACGGGCTGTCATGCGTACAATCCCTTCCCGGCCGGTCAGAGCAGATGCAGCGATGGCATCCCTCATCCTTGGGCTTGGTTGTTTTCTTACGGTCGCCGGGACGGGTCTCGTGGACCGCTGGCAGCGTTCAGCCTTACAAAGACAGTCGTTGTCCTTCGAGGATCTTCTGGGCGCCGTTGCCGTAGCAGCTGGCCTGCTCATCGTGGTCTGGTGGGTGTTGTGCTTCGCAGCTGCCTTGGCGGCGGCCATGTTTGAAAGGGCGGGCCGGCGGCGCGCCGCTGCTGCGAGCGGCCGGTTCAGCCCCGCGTTTATGCGGCGTCTGGCTCTCGCCATCCTGGGAGTCCAGCTCATTGGCGCACCACTGGCCCAAGCGGACAGCCGGCCCGTGCCAGGCGGACTCGGTCACGGCTCTGTTGCCGTCGCTGCCGCCTGGACCCCAGTCGAAGGTATGCCCCGGCCCGAGCCCGCGCAACAGCCAGGCGGCGAGGGGAACCCCCGCAGTGCCGACCGGCATGCCGGCTCTACAGTCCAGCAGCTGCCGGGTCATTCGGATCTGCAGCCGCAATGGCAGCCTCCGCCACCGGCCGCAGCACCCGGACCTGTGGTGTCCGCGCAGCTCAGGGCTGCACGTGAACCGCAGGCCTGCCAGGAATTGGTCGTCAGGTCAGGTGACACCTTGTGGACGATCGCCGCCAGGCATCTTGGTCCTGAGGCATCCGACGTCGACGTTGCCCTGGAATGGCCCCGCTGGTTCGAAAACAACAGAGCGGTCATCGGCAGTAACCCCGATACCCTCCTTCCCGGCCAGATCCTCAAGGCTCCCTGAGCCTGCCCGCATCCCGTTCTTCCACTCGCGCTTGCAAACTGTCAAGCATGTCGAGGCGTGTCCGAAACTCCATAACCGCAGCTCCACCCGACCAGAGGATCGAATCATGACCACAGCAATCTCAGTCCGGAGCGCGGGCACCACAGCGCGCCAAGCCGCCCCTTCCGCTCCGGGCGGCGGCAATGGAGATAAAGGCGGCAGTGGAGATAAAAGTGACGAGATGAAGGAAGTCTGCGCCATCACCCGCTCCACCGTCCAGGCGGCCATCGAAGTCCTCGCCGGAACCAGGCCGATTAATCAGCTGGCGCGGCGGCTGGATCAGAGGTGCCTCACAGCACTGCAGCATCGGGCCTTTTTGACGCGGCGGGAAGCCGTCCGTGCTCCCAGGAAGCTCGGAGGGCTGCACCGGAACCCCGCTGTTCGGTCGGTCCGCGCATGCGAAGTGACACCCGATATCTACGAGGCAAGCGCCGTCGTCCTCGACGAGCTGCGGGCGCGCGCCGTCGCGGTGCGGCTAGAACGAAGCAAGCAGGTCTGGCGGGTCACGGCGCTGGAAATCGGATGAACAGCACAGCTGACAAGAATGAATGAAGGACCCGGGCCGTCCGCCCGGGTCCTTCATCAGAGTCCTGCCATTGCCTTTATCGCGTCAGCCCCTGGTCCTGTCAGGGTCCTAGCCCTATCAGTGGGGGTCTGGCTTTAGCGCTTCTTCTTGCCGTCCCGGCGGTTCTGGTCCCGGCGGCTCTGCGTGGCTGCCTTGGCAGGGTTTCCTGACCGTCCCGCAGCCCGGCCCTCGACGCGGGTCTGCGTGCCGCCGCCTTCTGCGGGGGCGGTGTACTGCAGCTGCGCGGGCTTTTCCGGTGCTTCCAGCCCGGCGGCGCGGATCTGCGGCTCGTGATGCTCGGTGTGGCCACCGGCAGCGTCAGCCACTACGACGTCCTCCGCGGGGGTCACCTCGACCTCAAGGTTGAAGAGGAAGCCGACGCTCTCCTCGCGGATGGCCTCCATCATGGCCTGGAACAGGATGAAGCCCTCACGCTGGTATTCGACCAGCGGATCGCGCTGCGCCATGGCGCGAAGCCCGATTCCCTCCTTGAGGTAGTCCATCTCGTACAGGTGCTCCTGCCACTTCCGCCCGATGACGGAAAGGACAACGCGCCGCTCCAGCTCACGCATGCTTTCGGAGCCGATGGCTTCCTCGCGGGCCTGGTACACCAGCCGGGCGTCGGAAAGGATTTCTTCCCTGAGGAACTCGACCGTGATGCGTGACTTTCCGCCCGCCTCGTCGATCACATCGTGCGGTGTCACCGTGACGGGGTAGAGCGTCTTGAGGTTCGTCCACAGCTGGTCGAAGTCCCAGTCGTCGCCGTTGCCTTCAGCAGTGGCTTCATCGATGAGGGCATTGATGGTGTCCTCGAGGAAGAACTGGACCTTTTCGTGCAGGTCATCGCCCTCCAGAATCCGGCGGCGGTCACCGTAGATGGCTTCACGCTGACGGTTGAGGACGTCGTCGTACTTCAGGACGTTCTTGCGCTGTTCGGCATTGCGGCCTTCCACCTGGCCCTGGGCCGAGGCGATGGCGCGGGAGACGAGCTTGGATTCCAGTGCCACGTCATCGGGTACCGAGCTGTTCATCAGGCGCTCGGCCGCTCCGGAGTTGAACAACCGCATGAGGTCGTCAGTGAGCGAGAGGTAGAAGCGGGATTCGCCGGGGTCGCCCTGGCGGCCGGAGCGGCCGCGCAGCTGGTTGTCGATCCGGCGGGACTCGTGCCGCTCGGTGCCCAGGACGTAGAGCCCGCCCAGGTTGAGGACTTCCTCGTGCTCTTCCTTGACCGCCTGCTTGGCGGCGGCCAGGGCCTGCGGCCACGCGGCCTCGTACTCCTCGGAGTTCTCCTCCGGATCCAGCCCCTGCTTGGCGAGTTCGGCAATGGCCGTGAATTCTGCGTTGCCACCGAGCATGATGTCGGTGCCGCGGCCGGCCATGTTCGTGGCAACAGTCACTGCGCCCTTGCGGCCGGCCTGGGCAACGATGGCTGCTTCCCGCGCGTGGTTCTTGGCGTTCAGCACCTCGTGCCGGATGCCTTCCTTGGCCAGCAGCCGCGAAAGATACTCGCTCTTCTCCACGCTGGTGGTGCCGACCAGGACGGGCTGGCCTTTCTCGTGGCGCTCGGTGATGTCCTTGACGACGGCGTCGAATTTGACCACCTCGTTCTTGTAGACGAGGTCGGGCCGGTCGAGGCGCTGCATGTCCCGGTTGGTCGGGATGGCAACCACGCCCAGCTTGTAGGTGCCCATGAATTCGGCAGCTTCGGTCTCCGCCGTGCCGGTCATGCCCGAGAGCTTTCCGTACATGCGGAAGTAGTTCTGCAGCGTCACGGTGGCAAGCGTCTGGTTTTCGGCCTTGATCTCGACGCCTTCCTTGGCTTCGATGGCCTGGTGCATGCCCTCGTTGTAGCGGCGGCCAGCCAGGATACGGCCGGTGTGCTCGTCGACGATGAGGACCTCGCCGTCGAGGATCACGTAGTCCTTGTCGCGCTTGAACAGTTCCTTTGCCTTGATGGCGTTGTTGAGGAAGCCGATCAGCGGGGTATTGGCAGATTCGTAGAGGTTCTGGATCCCGAGGTAGTCCTCGACCTTTTCAATGCCGCTTTCGAGGACGCCGACGGTGCGCTTCTTTTCGTCGACCTCATAATCCTTTTCCGGCTGCAGCCGGAGCACCACCTTGGCGAATTCGCTGTACCACCTGTTGGTGTCGCCCTGGGCGGGACCGGAAATGATGAGCGGGGTACGCGCCTCGTCGATGAGGATGGAGTCCACTTCGTCAACGATCGCAAAATGGTGGCCCCGCTGGACCAGCTCCGATTTGTCCCACGCCATGTTGTCGCGCAGGTAATCGAAGCCGAATTCGTTGTTGGTTCCGTAGGTGATGTCCGCCGCGTACTGCTGGCGCCGCACTGCGGGGTCCTGGTTGGCGAGGATGCAGCCGCTGGTGAGTCCGAGGAAGCGGTAAACGCGGCCCATGAGCTCAGACTGGTATTCGGCCAAGTAGTCGTTGACCGTGACAACGTGCACGCCTTGACCGGCCAGTGCGTTCAGGTAGGCAGGAGCGGTGGCCACCAGCGTTTTTCCTTCACCGGTTTTCATTTCGGCGATATTGCCCAGGTGGAGGGCGGCCCCACCCATGAGCTGGACATCGAAGTGGCGCAGACCGAGGGTGCGGGAAGAGGCCTCGCGGACAGCAGCGAAAGCCTCGGGCAGGAGATCGTCCAGTTTTTCGCCGTCGAGATGCTGTTGCCGCAGGCGGTCGGTCTCCTCGCGCAGCTCAGCATCGGTGAATGTCTTAAACGAGTCTTCAAGGGCATTGATGGAATCGGCATAGTTCCGCAGTTGCTTCAGGGTTTTTTTGTCACCCGTGCGGAGAAGTTTTTCGATTAGTGATGCCACGTAAAGTTGCTCCCAGTCTCATACTGCCGAAATTCTGGCGTGTTCAGTCTACGGGAGAGACGCAAAGCACGTAGCCCTGTTCCCTCAGAGCGGATACTGCCCTCCTCCACCCCGGATTGCTGCCCGGACATCTGCGGCAAGGTCCCCTGCCGGGGACACCACCACCTCGTCCAGTTCCAGCCACCGGGCCATCAGCTGCAGCTCGGCGGCGAGTTCGACGGCGGTGTCCACCGGGGCGTCCGGCTCACCGAAGCACGCCTTGGCCAGGAGCTTGCTTCCGGCACGGTCAGCCTTCAGGTCGACCCTGGCCACGAGGCGGTCCCGCAGCAGGAACGGCAAAACGTAGTAGCCGAAGCGGCGTTTGGGTGCGGGGGTGTAAATCTCAATCCTGTAGCGGAAGCCGAAAAGCTCCTCCAGCCTGCGGCGTTCGAAGACCAAGGAATCGAACGGGCTGAGCAGCGCCCTGCCTGTTGCAGCCCTCGGCAGCCGGGCATCGGCGTGGCGGAACAGTTTCCGGTCCCAGCCCCGGACTGAGACCGGCTCGAGCCGGCCGCTGTCCACGAGATTCTGGACGGATACGGCTGCGGCTTTGATCGGTGTCCGGAAGTAGTCGGCAAAGCACCGCACGGTACCGATTCCATGGGCCCGGGCCGCCGCTTCGATGAGCCGGTCCAGGGCTGCCTGGGGTTCCGGCTCCGCGGTCAGGGCTGGGTCGGGCAGAACATCTTTCAGCAGCGCGTACCGGCGTTCGAACTGGTCCGTCCGGGACGCACATGAGACGGCGCCTTCTTCAAACAGGTGTTCCAGGACGCGCTTTACCGCATTCCAGTTCCAGCCCCAGTTGACGTGTTTACGGTCTTCCACGTGGCCGATGACGGCTGTCAGTTCGGCGGCCGTCAGCGGTTTACCCGGGGCCAGGGCGTCGAGTATCAGGCCGGTCACACCGGCGCGCAGGGCGGGGTCCATGGCTGAAGCTCCCACCCAGGCGCGTTTCTGCCACGCAACCAGGTCCTGGAAATGCTCGGGGCGTATGAAGCTTGCCTCATGGGCCCAATACTCCAGCATCCGCCTCGGATGGCGGCCTGCCATCTGCTGCAGAATGGCGCGGTCGTAGTTCCCGAGGCGGGAGAAGAATGGCAGGAAGTGGCTCCGTGCGAGGACATTGACCGAGTCGATCTGAACGAGCTGGATGCGGGCAAAGGTCCGGCCCACCGTCCGTGAAGTCACAGGTCCGGCGGGCCGTCCTTTGTCCAGTCCCTGGGCTGCCAGGGCGATCCGCCGGGCCTGTGACAGGCTCAGCGCTGTGCCCATGTCAGCCCTTTCCTGGTAAGGGCTCCATCCTAGGCGGTCGCTGCCGCATCATTGGAGCGGTAGGCGAGGATTTTCTCCTCGTACGTGTTCTCGCCGGGCTCGCAGTAGTGGTCCAGGGTGATGACGCCATACGTCCAGCCCCGGCGTCGGTACACAACAGAGGGCGCGTTCGTGTCCTTGTCCACGAAGAGATAGAAATCGTGCCCAATCAGTTCCATATTGTCCACGGCGTCGTCCAGAGAGAGGGAGGTAGCCGGGAAAACTTTGCGGCGGATGAGAACCGGAGAATCTCCGGCAGGAATGTCATTGTCGACGTCGTACGGCGACTTTTCAGCTGGTTCCGGAGCAGGCTGGGTGTGGTTGCTCGCTTCTACGTAGATCGGCTGGTTGGAGCTCGCCGGCTCCAGGGTTGCGGTTGCCTCGCGCACTGCCTTGGGCGTGTGCCGCCCGTGATGGACCTTCTTGCGGTCCTTCGCCCTGCGGAGCCGCTCGAGCAGCTTGTTGTAGGCGAGGTCGAACGCGGCGAACTTGTCTGCGGCGCTTGCTTCGGCACGGATCACGGGGCCTCGGCCCAGGACTGTCACTTCCACTGTGAGCTGGTCACCGGTCTGCCGTGCATTTGTTTCCTTCGAAACCTTTGCGTCGACCCTCTGGACCTTGTCCCCAAGCGATTCGATCTTCGAGATCTTCTCGCCGGCGTATTCGCGGAATCGGTCCGAGACCGTCAGATTTCGTCCGCTGATCATGAACTCCATGGTGCCCTCCAAATGACTTCGGTGACACGACGGCGGCACTTCCGGGGACGATCTGATGACAGTCGAGCCCCTTTCCGAGCCGCTATCGAAAGGTACAACTGATCTTGGTACCCATATCCGACGTTAGTTCATAGCAACGAGTTATTCATCCTTTCGCAGTTTATTTTTTTCTATGTCTCAGGTAGCCGGCTGGCGCTCCCGGGCGGGGCCTCAGGAGGCGCGGCGTCGGGTGCGCGGGTGGCAGCTAAAACGACGGCGCCGCGCACGACTGCCCCCGCCTGGTGCAGCGCCCGGGCAGCCTCCGCGAGTGTCGAGCCCGTGGTGAGGACATCGTCGATGATGATGCAGGGACGCCCGGCAAGCCCGGCCGGGCCTGCTCTCCGGACTGCGCGCATGGAACCGCGGACCCGGCGCACGCGGTCCCCTCGTCCAAGCCCTTTCTGGCCCCCCGGAACGCCGCCTCCAGCCATCGAGGGGGCCCGGACCTTCCGCAGCACATCGTGGCACTTCATGCCGCCGAGCGCGCGGTCGTGCCGGAGGCGGGTGAGCAGAAGGTGCACCGGACTGAACCCCCGTTTCCGGTAGGCGCCGCCGCTGCTGGGCACAGGCACGAGCCAGATCTCGCTGCCACCCGTGCCGGTGGCCGCGAGAACGGCTTTCCCCAGCGCCTTGGCCAGCGCGGCGCCGAGCGGGCCCTGGCCGTGCCGTTTGAAGGAAAGGACCGACTGCGCGAGTTCCTCGCGGTTAATCCCTGCCGCCACCACGGGAAGCAGGACGGAGCCGTCACTGCCCATCAAGGCCGGAGCTGCGGACTCCGCCCGGAAGGGCCGCCTCGTCAGGAGCCGGACCTGACGCTCGCAACCGGCGCAGATGGCCCTGTCCTCCTTGCCGCAGCAGACGCATTCAACAGGTACGGCCAGCGCCATGACTTCCGACAGCGCACCGGCCACCACATCGACCGCCCGCAGCCACGCCCGCGCATGTTCACGGCGGTGTTTCGCGGCCCTCAGTGGCTGGGGATGCAGGTCCGGGTCCTCGCCAGCAGCCGGGACACGCGGCCCCCCGCCGACGGGTTCCGGACGGGGTGACTTCACGCCGCAAGCATCCCGCAGAGGTCATCACCCTGAGAAGGAGCCGCCGGGGTTATGTGGAGAAGCCGGCTTATGTGGAGAAACCGGGGGTTATCTAGTTATAGATTGGGACTCCGCCATGACACCGGGTCAGCCGGGGAAAGACGGATCCGTTGGTCCCTTGAGCTGCGGCGACCAGCCGTTGCCCAGCCTCTGGAAGATGCCGTCCGCCGACTGCGCATAAATTTCTTCAGGTCCGTTACCGGCACTGAGTGCCACGAGGCCGGACCACGGCGCCAGCTTCTGCGGTTGCGTCGAGGCCAGGGAGATCAGCTCCGGAGCGACATTGGCGGACGCTGCACCCCTCATAACCGCCACAGTCGTGTCGTTGACCCAGACACCCTGGTCGGGGCTGCCGCTGGCTTGGAGCGTGATCGGCGCCGTCAGTTCCTTTGGCGTGCCGTCGGCACTTCGGATGATCCCGGCCACCTGAACCCGCGTTGATCCGTTCTGTTCGGAAATGACCAGTGCCCTGACACCCTCGCGGGAAACCCGGAAATCCTTGACGGTTCGTCCGGCAAGCCACGACGGCGTCAGCGTCACCGATGGCACCGTGGCGCCAGGCGCTATGCCGGTGGGACGAAAAGCGGAGACCTCGGTGACTCCCTGCGCTCCGGGTCCCGCCGTCCAAACCCAGTCACGCAGGCCGAAGGAGGGGTGGGTCAGCGAGCTCCTCGTGATCAGTGCACGCGGAGGCTGCCCGGGAACCAGGGAATAGAGGGTGCCCCGGCCGGCCCCCAGAAAAGCCACCGATTGCGATACGGGCGATTCGGCAGGCAAACGGGGCTTCAGGCCGGCGACGGACTGCATGTCCGGCAGCGGCGAAATCCTGTTGTTCTCGTACCGCACGAGCTCATTCTTGTGGACGGCGATCTGGCGCGCCGGAACATTCCTGTTCTGGACCGGCGGCAGCACCGATCCGTTGTCCTCAACCCGCACCAGGTCCTGGTCGGCTCTCAGCTCCACGTTGATAACGTCGGGCTGGCTGCGGAACGTGAGGGCCAGCTGGGTCTGCATCCGCAGCCGGTCCTCGGTGGAGGCTTCCGTGAGCTCCTTGGCGGACAGATCCACCTGCGCGGCTCCGGAGACGACGGGCACGGACTCGCGCGCCAGCTTCATCCCGGACGGGAAGGCACTGACCACGGCACCCTTGAGGTAAGGAGCCGGCCCGGCCAGCAGGGCACTCGTCATTGACTTGACGGTCTTCTTCTTGATGAACCAGCGCACATCCGGAACGGCGTAGGTGAACGTGGGATCGTAGAAGTAGATCGGATAGGCGCCGTAAATGACCTTGAACGTTTCTTCCGGAATGGCCGTCCCGTCGGGGAGCTTGGAGATCCGCCATTCCCCGTCGACCTGGACCAGGGTGACGGGGATGCTCTCCTTGGTTCCTTCCGGCATCTGGGTGGCCACGCCGTCGGCATCCACAGAATAGGCAACATCGAGTTCATAGTTGAAGACACCCTCGACGCCGGTCTTGACCACACGTTCGGAGCGGAAGACCAGCGTCCGCTGGTCCGGCTTCCAGGCAACCGATGAAGCCTGCGTGAGGTACTGGCGCGCCACGGCATAGTCATCCTCATAGCCGCTTCCAGCGAGATAGAAGTCCTCGATGACCGCTTCGGGACTGGCCCCGGTGCGTGGCGCCACAGGAAAGAACACCGGGGCGTTGGGGTTCCCTGCGCTCTCGTCGGTGCTCTTCCCCACCGGCCCCGAGCGGGGAATCTGTGCACAGGAGGCGACGAACAAAAGCACGACTGCGACGATCGCCGCCGCGATGGCACCCGGCCTCGTGTGCCTCATGGCCTGTCCCCCGTCGCCGCGGTTTCCTGTGTGGCCCCGGTTTCATGTGCAGTTGCAGCATCGCGGGCAGTTGCAGTTTCGTGTGCCCCCACAGCTTCATGGGCAGCACCGGGAACGCCATTGTCGTCCGGAACGGCATTGCCGCCCGGACCGGAGTTGCCAGCTTTCACCCCATTGTCAGCGGGCAGCGCATTGTCACCCAGCACAAGGACGGTGTGCTCGCGGCCACCAGGCAAGCCGACATCCCCTGGCTCGAGCTGAAGCGGGGCCTTCGTGATGGTGCCGCCCTGCTTGAGCGGCAGCGTGAGCCGGAAGTTGGAGCCCTCGCCCTTGGTGCCCCAGGCCTGGAGCCAGCCGTTGTGCAGCTTGGTGTCCTCGGTGGCGATGGACAGGCCGAGGCCGCTGCCTCCTGTGGTTCTTGCCCGGGCCGGGTCAGCACGCCAGAAGCGGTCGAAGACTCGTGCGGCTTCAGCCGGTGTCATGCCGATGCCGTGGTCACGGACGGTGATGGCCACAGCCGTTTCATTGGAGGCCACCGAGATGTTGACCGGTCTACCTTCCCCGTGTTCCAAGGCGTTGAGCACGAGGTTTCTGAGGATCCTGTCAATACGCCGGGAGTCTACTTCCACCACGATGCTTCCTTCGGGCGCATTGAGTGTGACCGGCGAGCCGTATTCCTCGGCTACCGGAGCCGCGCCCTCCATGACATGCGTTATCAGCTGCACAATGTCCGTGGGTTCAGCGTCCAGCATGGCGACGCCGGCGTCGAACCGGGAGATCTCAAGGAGGTCCGCCAGCAGGGACTGGAACCGCTCAACCTGGTTGTACAGCAACTCGGCCGACCTCTTGTTGATGGGGTCGAACTCTTCACGGGCGTCGTACAGCACTTCCGCTGCCATGCGGACAGTGGTCAGCGGCGTGCGAAGCTCATGGGAAACGTCGGAGACGAAGCGCTGCTGCATCTGGGACAGCGTGGCGAGCTGGGTGATCTGCTCTTGGAGGCTGGCCGCCATGTGGTTGAAGGACGCCCCCAGGCGTGCCACTTCGTCCTCGCCCTTGACCACCATGCGCTCCTGCAACTGCCCGGCGGCGAGCTTCTCGGACACAACGGCAGCGTGACTGACCGGGCTGACGACGTTACGGGTGACGTACCAGGCAATGCCGCCGATCATGATGATCAGCGCGGCGCCGCCCGCCCAGAGGACGTTTTGGATCTCGTCCAGGGTTTGCTGGGCTGTGTTCAGGTCGTAGATCAGGTAGAGCTCGTAAACGGTGCCGTTGAACGTCACCTTGTTTCCCACCGCGATCCCGGGACGGTCCTCAGTACCTACGGGGAATTCCATGGATGCCCAGAACTGCTCCTTGCCGGAATCCTGGACAGAGGAGCGGAGCTCTTTCGGAATGACACTGATGGTCAGCTGGTCGGACGCCCGCGACTCGACCCAGCGGTTCCGTGGCTTGGTCTGTTCAGGCATCGCCTCAAAGACGTAACGGCGCTGGATCACCGATCCCCTGCCCTCGACCGCATTCAGCGTGTCATAGACCAGGGTGATCACACTCGACTGGTCGGTGACCTGGGCGCCGTCGAAGGTGTCCTGCACCTGCTTAACATTGAACCTGGTCTCGGATTCGGCCTGGGTCAGCCGTTCCTGGAAGAGGTTGTTGGCGATCTGGTTGGACAGGTACGCCCCGACGATCGCAAACGAACTCATCGACAGCAGCAGTGTGGTCAGGACCGTCCGGAACTGCAGGGAGCGGCGCCACCTGCGCTGGAGGGAGTACAGCAGGTACCGGATGCCGGGGAAGACCTTGTCCAGCCCGGCGCGCACAAGCCGCAGGACGCGCAGCGAAACAATCAGGGCGCGGCGCCGCCAGATGCGGGTCCGGTGCGCCAGGCCCGCGAATACGGAAGCGATGGCGTCGGTGTGTTCCGGCACGGGCCGTGCACTGGCTCCTGAGGGGCTGCCGGAGGCGCGCTTACTGTCGGAGGTGCGCTGCGCGCCGGCACCCTGCTCTTTGCCGGCTCCCTGCTGCGCTTCGGAGCCACTTTGCGTGGCCGGGCGCTCCCGCGTTTCCGAAGTCTGCTGCATATCCGGGTTCGCCTGCGTTTCCGGGTCCTGAGGGGTTTCCGGGGCAGCGGTCACAGGCCCTTTAGGGGCCTCAGAGGAGTTCTGGCCCTGATGCTCAGGAACCTGCTTTATAACCGACACCACGAACCGTCAATACTACTTCCGGGGCTTCCGGATCACGTTCTATCTTGGACCTCAGACGCTGGACATGGACGTTGACCAGCCGGGTGTCTGCTGCGTGGCGGTAGCCCCAGACCTGCTCCAGCAGCAATTCGCGGGTGAACACTTGCCACGGTTTACGCGCCAGGGCCACGAGCAGGTCAAACTCCAGCGGGGTCAGGGAGATCCGCTCGTTGCCGCGGTTCACGGCGTGGCCGGCGACGTCGATGGTGATGTCCGCGATGCGCAGCGTCTCTGGTGCCTTCTGGTCGCCGGGCCGAAGCCTGGCCCGTACGCGGGCGACCAGTTCGGCCGGCTTGAAGGGTTTGGGCACGTAGTCATCGGCGCCGGATTCCAGGCCACGGACTACGTCGGACGTATCCGACTTGGCGGTCAGCATGACGATGGGCACATCGGACTCCGAGCGAATCTGCCGGCATACCTCGATGCCGTCGGTCCCTGGGAGCATCAGGTCCAGCAGGACGAGATCCGGCTTCGACGAACGAAACACGTCCAGAGCCTGTCCGCCGTCCGCACAAAAGACGGGTTCAAAACCGTCGTTGCGCAGGACAATGCCGATCATCTCCGCGAGCGCCTCGTCATCGTCAACTACCAGAATGCGTGCCTTCATAGTTATATATTCCCTTATTGCTGTTGCTTTGTCTTATTGACGGCAATTCCCGGCATGGCGGCGCCGTGCCGCCTTCAAATTGCTTTCTGCACTCTGCCATTCGCCGGAGTCCCGGGGGCAGCCCGTTAGGATCACCATGACAGGCCAGCCCATCAGGAGGATTCAATGACGGTGCCGATTTACAAACAGGCGATGGGCGCACAGTTCACCCGGCTGCAGCCGGAACTGCAGGACTACTTTTCGCTCGCACCGGGCTCCGGTACGTACGGCGTGGGCGAGGGTACTTTCGATGTTGTCGGCTGCCGGCAATCCTGGCTGCGCCCGCTGCTCCGCCTGACAGCAGGAGAGCAGGCCTTTTTCCCCGAGTATGGCGAACGCGTGCCGTTTCGAATCGAAAACCATGCGCATCTGGACCCGTTCGGACGCTCCAGCCTCACCGCCCGCCGGGAGATTTTCTTCCCCGGGTCCACGCGGATCTTCCAGGACACCACCAGCGTTGCGGAGGATGCCGGCGCGGAGAATCCCGGCACGGGTCGCGCAGCGGAGGCGGCACCCGCCGGTTCCAACAGCCAGGCACGGCTCGTGGACTATGTAGGCAAATACCGCCGCCTCGTCACGGAGCTGAACCTGAGTGCAACGCCGGTGGGCAGGCTGCGCGGAGTCTCCGAAGCGTCACGGCTCTTCCTGGGGCCGCTGCGCCTGCCTCTGCCGGCGGCGCTCGATGCCAAGGCTTACGCGGAACAATGGTGGGACGCCGCGGACGGAGACCATGGCCGTCACCGAATCCAGGTGAAAGTGATCCAGCCGCAGATCGGCTTGGTTCTGGTGTACGCCGGCAGCTTCGACTATCGCCTGGAACCGTACCCGGGAGGCCGTTCGACGCCGGGTTTCCTGCCGCCGTACGCGGCGCCGCACCGCTGGGAGCGGCGCAGCTGACGGCGGTACTCTTCGTCTGCTTCCTTGGGAGCCCGTACCGCCCAGCGCTGGCTTCAGCCCAGCGCCAGCTGGTTGAGTGCGTCGGCGGAGTGGGTCAGCCGTGTCAGTACAGCGGTAGCGTCCGAGGGCGTAAACCCTTCGAGGCCCCCGGCGGGGGTAACCCTGAGCCCAGCGAGTGCTTCCGCCGGCAATCCGACTTGCCGCCAGGGCCGCCACACGGCTTCGGCAACCGTGTGGGCCTTGGCCCGTTCAGCCAGGAGATCAGACGGCTGGTCCACCGCCAAAGCGCCTGCCCAGAGCCGCTTGCCGCTTTCTACGGCCTCAGCCAGCTGCTCCCACTGGCGCGAGGTGAGCGCCTTCAGGGGAACGGCTACGCCGTCGGCTCCGGCGGCAAGAATCCGATCAAACGGCGCCTCGATCTCGGGTACGGAAATGATGATCTCGGCCGCCCCGGCTGCCCGGAGGGCATCGATGACCACGTGCCAGTGTTCCGTCACTTCCTGGCCCGGGACTGAGCGCAGTGTCCGGTATCCGCTGGACGTGGGGATGGTGCCAGCAAGCACAGATGCTATATCCGGTTCGTCAAGCTGAACCACGAGTTCGGCCCCTGGTACAGCGACTGCCACCCGGGCCAGATACTCGCCGACGCCGGCAGCGAGGGACGCGGCGATATCGCGCCGGGCCCCGTAGTCAATGAGGGCGCGCTCCCCGTTGTGCAGGTGGAGGCCCGCGGCCAGGCTCAGGGGGCCCCGCATCTGGATCTTGAACTGCGGGGCGGGGTTTTCCTCTGCGCCTGCAACATCGGCCAAGACGTTGATGTCCGTGGACAGCGCGGACTTGGCCCGGAGGAGGTCGCGGCCCGGACGGTCCACAATGCGCCAGCCGTGGGGCTGGACGTCAACAGCCATCTCAACGAGCAGGGACGCCGTCCGCCCTATGGCATCGGACCCCACTCCCCGGGCAGGCAGCTCCGCCAGGTACGGCAGGTGGGGCCTGCCGAGTTCACCCCGGATGATGCGGGCGGCTTCCACCGGATCCTGCCCTGGCCATGGTCCCAGTGCTGTGGCTGTTACCTCGCCCTGCTGCGGCTTGTCTCCTGCAACCACGGCTTAAGCGTTGAGGGCCGCGGACGGACCGGGGGCCGGGCTGGACGGCCCGCCGCCCTGGGCTCCTGTACCGCTGTTCCGGCCAGCTGGGCCCCGGCCGGACGAGTTGTGGTCCTCGGCGATGGCCTCGTGGTGGCGGATCACTTCGCCGATGATGAAGTTCAGGAACTTTTCCGCGAACGCGGGGTCGAGCTGGGCGTCTTCGGCGAGCCGCCGGAGCCGGGCGATCTGGGCCGTTTCGCGGCCGGGGTCGCCGGCGGGAAGGCGGTGTGCGGCCTTCAGGAAGCCGACTTTCTGCGTGGCCTTGAACCGTTCCGCAAGGAGGTAAACGAGGGTCGCATCGATGTTGTCGATGCTGGACCGGATCGACAGCAGTTCCGCCATCACTGCAGGATCCACGTGCCCTGCCAGCGAACTCGCGGCGGGATCGTAGGATTCGGTGTCAGGCAGATCATGGTTTAGCTCGGTCATGACTCCAGTCTATGGGCACGGCCGGAAACTCCCCGGGTGTTAAGTGTCCGCAACCGCCCAGGACCCCGGGACCATCTGGATGGACGGTTTAGACGGACAATTTAACTGTTTTGCTGCCCATCGGTGACGGAGGTTCGACATGAGGATCGCAGTTCTTGGTACCGGCGTGGCGGGCAGGACCCTGGCGGGAAAACTGGTGGCGATAGGGCACAGCGTCACCATGGGGTCCCGGAGCGCGACCAACGAGGCGGCCACCCGATGGGCAGCCGGGGCTGGACCGCAGGCCAAAGCGGCCACTTTTGCGGATGCAGCAGCCGACGGCGAAGTGGTCATCAATGCAACGCCGGGGGCCGTGTCCCTGGAGGTGCTTGCTGCAGCGGGCACCAGGAACCTGCAAGGCAAGGTGCTTGTTGACGTCGCCAATCCGCTGGACCATACGGCTGGCTTCCCGCCGTCGCTCTCCATAGCGAATACAGACAGCCTGGCGGAAACGATCCAGCGGGCGTTCCCCGCTGCCAGGGTGGTTAAGGCGCTGAACACGATGCGCGCGGATGTGATGGTGGCTCCGGAACAACTGGCCGGCGGCGATCACGACGTCTTCCTGGCCGGTGATGACGCGGAAGCCAAGGACGTCGTGCGGAGGCTGCTGGCTGAGTTCGGCTGGCGGTCGGAGCACATCAGGGACCTGGGCGGGCTGGATGCGGCACGCGGAATGGAGATGTGGCTTCCGCTGTGGCTGCGGATCTTCATGAGCCAGAGCAACAACAAGGCATTCAATATCAAGGTGGTTTCCGCGTAGCGCCCAGCCACGTCCCGGCACCAGCGGGCGCCAGCGGGCACCCACCCTTCTGCTGCGAGGGTGGGCGCCCTGGCCTGGGCATTGCTCCCTGGCTCAGATTCCCAGTAGTGCCCGGTGATCTTCCCTGCGCCGCGCCTGTTCCGCGGGGTCGGGCACCGGGAGCGAGGCGATGAGCCGCTTGGTGTAGTCGTGCTGCGGCGCACCCATCACGTGGTGGCCGATCCCCTGCTCCACGAGTTTGCCCTTGTACAGCACCCCGACCCAGTGCGCCAGCATGTCCACCACTGCGAGGTCGTGGCTGATGAAGAGTGCTGCAAACCCGAATTCCTGCTGGATTTCCTTGAACAGGTCCAGCACTTTCGCCTGCACCGAAACGTCCAGGGCCGACGTCGGTTCATCCGCGATCAGCAGGCTCGGGTTCAGGATCAGGGCGCGGGCAAGCGAGGCCCTTTGGCGCTGCCCCCCGGACAGCTCGTGCGGATAGCGGTCAGCGTACGACGCCGGCAGCTGGACTGATTCAAGCAGCTCGCCCACGCGCTTGCGCGCCTCGGCCGGCGAAGGGTTCGTGTGGATGACCAGCGGTTCAGCGACGCAGTCGCCGATGGTCAGTTGGGGGTTGAAGGATGCTGCCGGGTCCTGGAACACGAAACCGATGTCCTTCCGGGACGGTTTGAAGGTCCGTTCCCTGAAGTTCAGCATCTCGTAGCCCAGCACCTTCAGGCTGCCGCCTGTGGTCCGGTTGAGTCCGGCTATGGCACGGCCGATGGTGGTCTTGCCGGAACCTGACTCGCCCACGAGTCCGAACACCTCGCCCTCGGATACCGTAAAGCTCACGCCGTCCACGGCCTTGAAGGCAGGACTGCCCAGCCTGCCCGGGTACTCGATCGTGAGGCCTCTGGCTTCCACCAATACCTTGCCGCCCTGGTGGGCCCGTTCTGTCATACCTTCCGAAGCCGAATGCCTGCCCAGGTGCGGCACGGCGGCCAGCAGCTTCCTGGTGTAGTCCTGCCGCGGTTCCGCGAAGAGGGACGTAGCCGGGGCTTCCTCCACGACGTCGCCCCGGTACATGACGACCACGCGGTCTGCGAGGTCGGCCACTACACCCATGTTGTGCGTGATCAGCACGATGGACGTCCCGTATTTGTCCCTCAGGTCCCGCAGGAGCTCGAGGATCTCCGCCTGCACGGTGACGTCGAGAGCGGTGGTGGGTTCGTCCGCCACGATCAGTCCCGGGTTCAGTGCAAGCGCGGCGGCGATAACCACGCGCTGCTTCTGCCCGCCGGAGAACTGGTGGGGGTAATAGTTGACGCGGGTTTCCGGATCCGGAATGCCCACTTTGCGCAGGGCCTCGATGGCCCTGACTTTCGCTTCCTTCGCGGTTACCCGCTTGCCGCGGGCACCCCGTGCGTGGGCACGGATCCCCTCGGCGATCTGCCACCCGACAGTAAATACGGGATTCAGCGCCGTGGAAGGCTCCTGGAAGACCATGGCCACGTCGCGACCCCTGATCTGGCGGAGCTTCGCAGCGCTGACGCTGATGACATCGTTGCCATTGATCAGCACGGTGCCGGAACTGATGGCAGTTTCAGGCAGCAGGCCCAGTATCGTCTTGGCGGTGACGGTTTTGCCAGAGCCTGATTCGCCCACGATAGCAAGTACTTCCCCTGCCTTCACTTCCAGGCTTACGTCTCGGACTGCGTGGACGTCGCCGGCGTCAGTGGCGAACGTGACCTTGAGATGGTCGATGTCCAGCACAGGCCCGGCGCCGGCCCCGCGGTGGTCTGGAACCGGGCGTGGGTTGATGGTCATGATCCTCTCACTTCTGCTGCGATGGCTGCCTGGGCAGCCGCGGTGGAGTCCGGTCCACCCTTGTTTCCGGCGCGCTTGCGGCCGCGAAGCCGCGGATCGTTCAGGTCATTGATGCTCTCCCCCACCAGGGTGAGGCCCAGCACGGTCCAGACGATGGCCAGGCCCGGGAACACGCCGGTCCACCAGATTCCGGAGGTGGTGTCCGCCAGCGCCTTGTTGAGGTCAAAGCCCCATTCGGCGGCGGACGACGGTTCAATGCCGAAGCCCAGGAAACCGAGGCCGGCGAGGGTCAGGATTGCCTCGGACGCATTCAGGGTGAAAATCAGCGGAAGGGTCCGGGTGGCGTTCCGGTAAATGTGCCTGCCCATGATCCGGATGCTGGAGGCCCCTACCACCTTCGCCGATTCGACGAAGGGTTCTGCCTTGAGCCTGATGGTTTCCGCCCTGATGACCCGAAAGTACTGCGGAATGAACACCACCGTGATGGAGATGGCGGCCGCGAGCACGCCGCCGATGAGGCTGGACTGGCCGCCGCTGATGACGATGGCCATGACGATTGCCACCAGCAGTGAAGGAAAGGCGTAAATCGCGTCCGCTACCACCACGAGGATCCGGTCGAGCCAGCCGCCGACGTAGCCGCTCACCAGGCCAAGGATGACGCCGGCAAAGATGGACAGCGCCACGGCCACGATGATCACGAGGACTGCCGTCTGGGAACCCCAGATGACCCGGGAGAGGACGTCGTAGCCGCCTACGGTCGTGCCCAGGGGATGCTTTCCGCCCGGCGGCTGCTGGGTGGGAAAGCTGCCGTCGGCGTCGGAGAGCTGGGCGAAGCCATAAGGGGCAAGGAGGGGGGCGAAGACGGCCGCCAGCAGGAAAGTTCCGGTCAGGACGAGGCCGACGACGAGCATGCCCCGCTGGAGCCCGACGCTTTTGTTGAAGTGGGAAATGACGGGCAGCCGCCTGAACAGCGGGGCCCTGTGGTCCACGGTCGCTTCAATTGGAGGATGGGTGCTCATGTCAGTACCTCACACGGGGATCGATCAGCGCGGCGAGGATGTCCACGATGAAGTTGGTGACGGCGACGATGACGGCCAGCAGCACCACGATGCCTTGGACGGCCACAAAGTCACGGGCTGTCAGGTAGTTAGCCAGCTGGAACCCCAGCCCTTTCCACTCGAAAGTGATCTCGGTAAGGACGGCACCGCCGAGCAGCACAGCGATCTGCAGGCCCATCACGGTGATGATGGGGATCAGGGCGGGCTTGTAGGCATGCTTGGTGACCAGCCGGAATTCGCTGACACCGCGGGAGCGTCCGGCCTCGATGTAGTCCCGGCCGAGGGTGCCAATGACGTTGGTGCGCACCAGCCTGAGGAAGATGCCCGCTGTCAGCAGACCCAGTGCTATGGCGGGCAGGACTGCGTGCGCCATCACGTCGCCGAAGGCGGCCATGTTGCCGCTTCGAAGCGCGTCGAGCCAGTAGATGCCCGTGGGTGCCTGAAGTCCGGTGAGGGCGAGTTCACTGGAGGTTTTGGCCCGTCCTGCGACGGGGAGCCAGCCCAACCACACCGAGAAGGTCAGCTTCAGCAGGAGTCCGGCGAAAAACACGGGTGTGGCGTAGCAGAGGATGGCAAAAACGCGCAGCACGGCGTCGGGAAGATGATCACGCCGGTGGGCGGCGATCATCCCAAACGGGATGCCCACCACCAGCGCGACGATCAGCGCGTTGAAGGTCAGTTCCAGGGTGGCTGCGCCGTAGGTGGCCAGCATTTCCGTGACTTTGCGGTTGTCCGACAGTGTGGTTCCGAAGTTGCCGGCGACAAGCTGGCCCAGGTATTCGAAGTACTGCACCAGCACGGGCCGGTCATAACCGGCGGCGTGGATGCGCTCCTGCAATTGATCGGGGGGAAGCCGGCCGCCGAGGGCCGCCGTGATGGGATCTCCGGTGATCCTCATCAGGAAGAACACCATGGTGACCAGGATGAAGACGGTGGGAAAGATCAGGAGGAACCTGATCAGGATGTACTGTCCCAGTCCCCCGCCGGACTTCTTTTTCTTTGACGGCAAAAGCCCGTCGGCGTCGCTTGGCGGCGCCTCGATGAGAGTTGTCATACTTGCCTGATTCTGTATTTCCGGTGGCCTTGTGGGATCCGGAATCGGCTGTTCCGTCGCCAGCAGGAAGGCGGGACGCCGGGTTAGGCGCCCCGCCTTCCTGGCTGGTCATGACCTGTTGTCGGGGGCGTCTACTTGGAGATCACACCGAGGCGCGTCTTGAAGGAGGCATCCAAGGTCTGCTCGACTCCCTTGACGTCGGCTCCGGCGACCATCAGCTGTGCCCCCTGCAGCAGCGGCAGCGTGGAGAGGTCCTTGGCGACGGCGGTCTGGGCCTCTCCCAACACCTTCTCGCGTTCGTCCTTGTCCTCTGTGGTGAGCTGCTTCGTGACCAGCTCGGTGACTGCGGGGTTTTCATAGTGGTTCTTCAGGAAGTTGCCCGGAACGAAGAACGGCGTGAGGTAGTTGTCGGCGTCGGAATAGTCCGGGAACCAGCCGAGCTGGTAAACGGGGTAGGCGTCAGCCGTGCGGGCCTTCGAGTAGGTGACCCATTCCGTCGACTGGAGGTCCACCTTGAACAGGCCCGATTTCTCCAACTGTTCCTTGATCATGGCGTATTCGTCACCCGAGGATTTGCCGTAGTGGTCCGGGTTGTACTGCAGCTTGATGTTAACTGCGCCCGTAATTCCGGCGTCCGTAAAGGCTTTCTTGGCCTTCTCGAGGCTGGGCTTCCCGTTGCCGTCGCCGTACAGCTCCTTCAGCGGCTGGATGGCTCCGTTGAAGCCGTCGGGGACCACTGAGTAGGCCGGCAGGTAAGTACCCTTGTAGACCTGCGTGGCGATGGCATCGCGGTCCACAATATGCGCCATCGCCTGGCGCACGGCGAGCGCCTTCTTCGGATCAGCGTTGGCGGTCTTCGCACCGAAGGGCATGGTGTCGAAGTTGAAGACGATGTAGCGCAGCTCGCCGCCCGGTCCCTTGTGGACCTTTACCTTGGAGTCCTTTTCGAGGTCGGCCGCGTCCGTGGCTGTCAGGCTGCGGCCGGCGACGTCGATGTTGCCCTCCTGAACGTCCAGCTTCAGGTTGTTGGAATCGGCGTAGTACTTGATGTTGGCGCCCTCATTGGCGGGCTTACCCAGCAGGCCCTGGTAGTCCGGGTTGGCCTTCAGGCTGACGAGCTCGTTCTTCTTGTAGCTCTCAATTGTGTACGGGCCGGCAAAGGGCCGGCCCTTGACGATGTCGTCGTCGCCCAGGACCTTGTCCGCAGGGAAGACCTCTTCGTCGATGATCGGTCCGGAGTTGGCGGCCAGCACGCCGGGGAAGACCTGGTCGTTGCCTGCCTTGAGGGTAAAGACCACTGTGGAATCGTCTTTGGCCTCCACAGACTTCAGGTTGCCCAGCAGGGCAGCCGGGCCGTTGGGGTCTGCGATCTTGACGACGCGGTCAATGGAGAATTTCACGTCCGACGATGTCAGAGCGTGGCCGTTCGCAAATTTTAGGCCCGGCTTGAGCTTGACCGTATACTCCGTGGGGCTTGTGAAGGAGGCGGATTCCGCGATGTCCGGAGAAGCGTCAGCGCTTCCCGGCTTGGCGTTCAGGAGGAACGGGTAGATCTGGTTCATCACCATGAAGGACCCGGCGTCGTAGGATCCGGCCGGGTCGAGGGTTACCACCTTGTCGGTTGTGCCGTAGGTGATGGTCCCTCCGGCGGCGCCGCCGGTGGATGTGCCGCCGCCGGACGGGCCGGTGCAGGCGGTCAGTGCGAAAGCGGAAACGCCTGCAAGCGCGATGGCGCTCCGTAAGGCCTTCTTGTTCATTGTCATCCTTGAACTTTCTGTTCGATGAGTATGCGCGGTTTGCCCGTTCTGGCTTGTGAACGGGCGACCTGCGGTCCTGATGCCTCTGATTCAACCAGATGGTTGCCGGGCGAAACGGTCCATTGTGTGAGTCGAGACACAAAATTTATCAGGCGGCACCAATGCGGATATCCGGAAGGTCCGGAGCACAAAAACGGCCGGCGGAAGGTCCGCCGGCCGTTGAACAGAAGTTGGGGTGGGAGGTGCCTAGAGTTCGGCGCGCTGCAGCGAACGCGCCGCGTCGATGGTCGCCTGGCCGAGCACCCGCGAACCTTGGTACAGCACGACCGTTTGGCCGGGAGCAACACCCCGGAGCGGATCAGTCAGCGTCACTACAAGCTGGTCGCGTCCGGTGCCGCTGTCATCAGCAACACGCCCTACCCGTGCCTTGGCAGGGACGGGGTCACCGTGTGCGCGCACCTGCGCGTGGCAGTCGAAGTCCTCGCCGGTGCCGACCTCGGCGATGGGCAGTCCGGCCCAGGAAACCTTGATGCCGCGGATCTCGTCAATGGCGAGGAGGGCTTCCGGGCCCACCACCACTTTGTTCTCCTTGGGCCGGATTTCGAGCACGAACCGGGGCTTTCCGTCGGCGGCCGGCCGGCCGAGCTTCAGGCCGCGGCGCTGGCCTACGGTGAAGGCGTTCGCCCCGGGGTGCTCCCCTACCTTGGATCCGGTTTCGTCGACTATGTCGCCTGTGGTCATCTCGATCTTCTCGGCGAGCCACCCTGCGGTGTCACCATCCGGGATGAAGCAGATGTCGTGGCTGTCCGGCTTGTTCGCCACGGACAGCCCGCGGCGCTCGGCTTCGGCCCGGACCTCGGCCTTTGAGGGGGTATCCGCCAGCGGGAACATCGAGTGCTTGAGCTGCTCATGCGTCAGCACACCGAGCACGTAGCTCTGGTCCTTGGCCCAGTCGGCGGCACGGTGGAGTTGGCGGTTGCCGTCCGCGTCCTCGATCACCTTCGCGTAGTGCCCGGTGCAGACGGCGTCGAATCCGAGGGCGATGGCCTTTTCCAGCAGGGCGGCGAACTTGATGCGCTCGTTGCACCGCATGCACGGGTTCGGCGTGCGGCCGGCGGCGTATTCGTCGATGAAGTCCTGGACCACGTCTTCCTTGAACCGCTCCGAGAAGTCCCACACGTAGTAAGGGATGCCCAGAACGTCGCAGGCGCGCCAGGCGTCGCGGGAATCCTCGATGGTGCAGCAGCCGCGGCTTCCCGTGCGGAGGGTGCCCGGCATCCGTGACAGCGCCAGGTGGACCCCGACGACGTCGTGCCCCGCCTCGACGGCGCGGGCGGCGGCGACGGCGGAGTCAACTCCGCCGCTCATGGCTGCTAGAACTCGCATGTGTGCTTTCTGTGGACTGGTGGCGGGCCTGCCGGCGGGCGGCCCCGAAGAAGTGCAGGAGCAGCGTGTCGGATAACTTGCACTGCTCGCCCCACTATTGTATCGCCGGCCGGAATCTGGCTTAAATCGTCAGCCGGCGGCAGAGCCCCGGCGGGCCGCGGTGCCGGCCGTCTGGATGGAGGATTCGTGGCCCGCCATCCCGGCTTGGCGGGCACGGGCGTATGCCTCGGGCAGGGCGGCCAGGAGCGCGTCCACGTCTTCGTCCGTTGACGGATGGCCAAGCGTAAACCGCTGGGCCCCGCGGGCGGTCTCTTCATCCAGGCCCATGGCCAGCAGGACATGGGAGGGACGGGGAACGCCAGCCGTGCAGGCGGAGCCGGTGGAGGACTCCACGCCGGCGAGGTCAAGGAGGAAAAGCAGCGAGTCGCCTTCGCAGCCGGGAAAGGTGAAGTGAGCGTTACCCGGCAACCTGCCGGCCCCGGTAGCCCCGCGGAGCACAGCCTGAGGCACAGCGTCCAGGACGCCGTTGATCAGCCGGTCCCGCAGGGCAGCGATCCTGCCGGCCTCCGAGGGCAGGTTCTTTGCCGCAGTGTCGGCCGCGGCGGCAAAGGCAGCGATCGACGCGGTGTCCAGCGTGCCTGACCGGACGTCCCGCTCCTGGCCACCGCCATGCTGG
The DNA here is from genome assembly GCF_044754225.1 of Arthrobacter sp. NPDC093125. Classification (NCBI taxonomy): domain Bacteria; kingdom Bacillati; phylum Actinomycetota; class Actinomycetes; order Micrococcales; family Micrococcaceae; genus Arthrobacter; species Arthrobacter sp. NPDC093125. Next base: position 312,410 of record NZ_JBIVOQ010000002.1, read on the forward strand.
ACCGGCGTGAGCTTCACGGCGCGCCCCAGAATAAGCGCGCCCACACCTACCGGGCCGCCGATCTTGTGGCCGGAGATGGACATGGCATCGAGCCGGGAAGCCTTGAAGTCCACGGGAATGGAACCGAATGCCTGCACGGCGTCCGAGTGCACGGGCACCCCCGCGGCGTGCGCAATCTCCACGACGCGCCGGACCGGCTGGATGGTGCCGACTTCGTTGTTGGCCCACATGACCGTCACGAGAGCCACCGATTCGGGGTCACGGAGGAGTTCGGCCTCGAAGGCCTCCAGATCCAGGACGCCCTCGGAATCGACCGGCAGCCATGAGATCTCAGCGCCTTCGTGGCGTTCGAGCCATTCCACGGTGTCCAGAACGGCGTGGTGTTCGACGGCGGAGCACAGGATCCGCCGCCTGCCCGCGTTCTCCCCGCGCCGGGACCAGTACAGACCCTTGACGGCGAGATTGTCGGCTTCCGTTCCCCCTGAAGTGAAAATCACTTCGGACGGGTGAGCCCCGGCGGCAGCGGCAATCACTTCGCGCGCATCCTCAACGGAACGCCTCGCGCGGCGGCCGGCGCCATGCAGGGACGACGGGTTGCCTGTCCGCACCAGTTCGCGGGTCAACGCCGCCAAGGCCTCGGCGGCAATGGGCGTGGTGGCGGCGTGGTCCAGGTAAGCAGGCACGCTCTCATTCTAGCTGTGGCACTCTAGCGCGCCGCCCCGGCCTGCTTGCGGGCTGAGCCTCTTCCCTGACCCGGGTCCAGGGCGGGCGGCACAGCAGCACCGGTCCTGCTTCGGCCGCGCGCTGCGGTACATTCGAGCGGTGAAAGCGCCCCTCTGCCTCGTCCTTGCCACGCTGTTCTGGTCGGGAAACTTTGTCGTTGGGCAGGCAGCTGTCGAGTCCGTGACGCCACTTGAGCTCACGTTTTGGCGCTGGGCCTTTGCCGCCGTTCCGCTGCTCCTGTTGGCACAGGTGGTGGAAAAGCCGGACTGGCGCGCGGTACTGCAGCGGTGGCCGGCCCTGCTGCTCCTCAGCGCTCTCGGGATGAGCACCTACACCCTGCTGCTCTACAGCGCCCTCGGGCACACCTCAGCATTGAACGCTTCCCTGATCACGGCAGCCAATCCGGCCCTTATCGTGGTGATTGCCCTGTTTCTTCCGGGGGACCGGCCTGGTCCGGCGGCCTGGCTGGGCATCGCGCTGGGCCTGTTCGGTGTGCTGCTGGTGCTGACTGCCGGCGATCTGCAGCAGATTGCCGGGCTTTCCTTCAACGTCGGTGAGCTGCTGATGCTGGGAGCCATCATCGTCTGGGCCTTCTACACGATCATCGCCAGACGGCTGGGGCTGCCCGCAATTGCGGCCACCGCAGTCCAGGTTTCCATGGCGTGCCTGACCCTTGCACCCGTGGCGCTGGCCGCCGGCGCCACGCTTCCGGATGATGCCGCAGCAGGATGGTCCCTGGCGTACATCGTCATCTTCCCCTCACTCGGCGCGTACCTGCTGTGGAACCTGGCCCTCAGGAGCACAAGCCCTGCCGCTGCGGGGAATTACCTCAACCTGATGGTGGTCTTCACGGCGGCCCTAACGCTCCTGCTGGGGATGCCAGTGACCGTCCCGCAGGTACTCGGCGGGATCCTCGTGATCTCCGGTGTGCTGCTCAGCGGCCTCCGGCGGCGTTCGGCCCAGCCTGTGACGGCCTGATCCTGGCACAGCAACGCCCCGCGGAGCGGTCCTCTTCCACGTTCTCTTCAGGGATGCCGCAAGCCGCCAGGGCGCCGCTGAGGAATGCACCGTTCATCGCGCAGACAACGTCCGCATGCCCGTCCGCAAGCCGGTGAAAGGGGCAGTTCATGAGGAGGAGTCCTCCCTCCCCGTCGGGCGCGGGCCGGTACCCGACGCCGGTCAGCAGTTCTTCGAGTGATGCTCCGCCGCCCGCGGAAGACCGCCCGCGCTCGTACGCGGTGTCCGCGAGCGCCTTCCGGACGGAACCGCCGCCTGCCATGGACGCTTCAATCGCCGATGCCATGAGCTCCCCGGCGAGGTCGTAACTCCGTTCGGGGACGGACACCCCGACCTCGTCGAGTGCAGGGCGGTACAGCTTGGCCGGACGGCCCGATCCCGGCCCGGCCCTGCCGCCGAGCTTCCTGAATTCAACGGCCAGCAGGCCGTCCCTCACCAACCGGTCAAGGTGAAACGAGGCCGTGCTTCTCGGGAGACTGAGCGCAGCCGCAGCGTCGTCCCGTCCCACTGCCGACGGCGATGATCTGACGTGTTCGAAAAGACGGCGCCGGGTCTCATCCCCGAGCGACGCAAGCGCCGCCAGCCTGTCAGCCCACGCTAGTAGGCTTCCCGATCTCTGGCTCATGAATCCAGCCTAACTCTAAAAACAAGATTCGTTGCTTAAGATCGCCGGCGGATCTAAAATCAAACTACCTACTTTTAGAAGGAGTCAGTGATGGAAACCTCTGATCTGAAATCACCGGCAGCGGGCGGAACCGCGGGCGCGGCGGGTTTGGCACAGGAACCGGCGCGGCAGGCTTTCCTCCTGCTGCGCACGGTATTCACTGTGGCGCCAATCCTCTTCGGCCTGGACAAGTTCTTCAACCTGCTCACCGACTGGACCATTTACCTGGCCCCGGTGGCCACAGCCGTTGTTCCTGTGTCCGCGCAGGTATTCATGTACGGGGTGGGGGCCGTCGAGGTTCTTGCAGGCCTGCTGGTCGCCCTCCGGCCGAGGATCGGCTCGCTGGTGGTCGCCGCGTGGCTGCTGGGAATCATCGTGAACCTGCTGGTACTGGGCAGCTTCTACGACGTCGCCCTGCGCGACTTCGGCCTCCTCGTGGGCGCCCTCGCCCTGAACCGGCTGGCTGCAGCAGCCCGAAAGTGAAGGCAGCCGCCGGGGGCGTGCAGCTACTCTCCCGGCGGCACCACAGTCAGCCAGCGCGCAACGTCCGCCCGGGCTGCTTCAAGGGACTGCGCAGACGGGCATGCCAGCGTGACGACCACGGATGAACCTGTCCGCCCGAAGACCCTGGCCATCACGGCAGCCTTGCCTTTGGGCACCGCCGCCCGCTCGAGGACGAGCACCTCTACCGTAGGCCCCGGCTTCCCCTGTTCCCCGCCCCAGCGAAGCGCCGCCGGCGCAAGGTACTCCGGCTGGATGGTCGGGTCCAGGTAGGCAAAGAGCCTCTCCGTCGATTCCCGATCGCCGGTTTCCACGAGGGGCCACTGATTAACCCCGGCCTTGCCTGCAGCCTGGCAGCCGTCGGACTTCCGGTATTCCCCCGCACCTCCGGTGTCCGCACGCGTTTGGCGCCAGCCGGGCGCCTCGGCCAGCCCGTTGGACAACTGGGCGGGACTCCCCGGACCGAGCGTGTCCCCGGCGGAGAACGGCATGCTGCGTGCGGCAACGGCACCGGCGTCGTGCCCGGGCGTGACGGTGGGGGCAGCAGGCATCCGGCTCACGGCCGGCGCGGTATTCGCGGCCCGCGGATCCGGGACGCCCACGCTGCAGCCGCCCAGCACCAGCGCCGTAGCAGCTGCAGCCACCACTTCCCTGACGCGGCAGTACCGACGTCTCATGTGCTTCCTTCCCCGGGCGCCCGTTCCCACCGGCAAGCAGTCCCTCGAAAGTTTAGTCCGGGAACCGCGGACACGGTCGCGGACGTTGTCTGACCAGCCCCGTGTGCCGGCCGATATGCTTGGCAGACCGGGCTGCATGCGCGCACTGGCAGAATCAACCGAAGGACCGTGCTTGACTGAGGGCAACAGCTCCCACTACGAGGTACTCCGCGTCCCCGTGACCGCCTCGGACAAGGAGATCAAGGTGGCCTACCGCAGGGCAGCACGGGTGTCGCACCCCGACCACGGCGGCGATGCCGCCGCGTTCCGGCTGGTAACTCTTGCCTACGAGACACTGATCGATCCCCGCCGCAGGGCCGCCTACGACCGTTCCTACGCCGCGGGTCCCAGGCGAAGGCAGAGCGAAGGGACGGACGAGGCGCATTTTGATGCACCGCCGGCCGGAAGCCACGCCTCCGCGACCATCCACCGCCCCGGCACGCCGCGGAACACTTCCGGCGATGCCCCTGTCTACGTGCCGCCCTTCGATGTTCCGGGCACAGTCCCCCTGATCCCCTTCGACATCGCCAGTCGCCAGATCCATGGAGTACCCCGGAAGCGCGGGATTTTCGGTGCCGAAGCCAGGATCCAGCGGGAGATGCGCACCGTCCAGCTCATCACCCGCCAGGTACTGCCGGCGATTCCGGCAGCGCGCCTCATCAACGGCCTGCAGTCCCCCGCGGACAACAGCCACATCGACCACGCCCTGCTGTCGGGTTACCGCCTGGCCCTGATCGGCTCCATGCTCCTGCCGAAGGGGGCCTATGCCTGGGACGGTGCAACCCTGAGGCATGGCAACCGTTCAATAGCCCCGCCGCAGCTCGCCCGCATTGTCTGGGCGATGCAGGACATTTTTCCCGAGCTGAACGTGACCGGATGGACAGTGGTCCACAGCCCGGATGGCAACCTTCACGAACCCGTGATCGACCGCCATCGCCGCTCCCAGGGCTCCTCCGATGTGGTGCAGGTGGTCAATGCGGCGGGGCTGGCCAAGGGCCTCAAACAGTTCCTCTCCTCAGGGCCCGCCCCGAATACTGTCAACGTCCCCGTGCTGGCCAGGCTGCTCAGGGGCATGCACTGACCTGAATCCACCGGCACTAGGATGGAACGGTGTTCCGCATCCTCTTCCACACCCCTGAGATCCCCGGCAATACCGGCAATGCAATCCGCCTCGCGGCCATCACCGGCGCCGAACTCCACCTCGTTGAGCCCCTGGGTTTCGACTTCTCCGATGCCAAACTGCGCCGTGCGGGGCTGGACTACCATGACCTCGCGGTAGTGACCGTCCATCCCGACCTCGACTCCGCCTGGATGGCGCTGCAGCCTGAACGCGTCTTTGCCTTCACCTCGGATGGCGAGGTGTCGTACGTGGACATTGCCTACGAACCGGGTGACGTCCTGCTGTTCGGCCCGGAATCGGTGGGTCTGCCGGAGCATATAAAGCACGATCCTCATGTCACGTCGCGGGTCCGGCTGCCGATGCTGCCCTCGCTGCGGTCCCTGAACCTCGCCAACGCCGCCTCCGTCGCCGTGTACGAGGCGTGGCGCCAGCAGGGATTTGCCGGAGCCCAGCTCTAGCATCCGCCGAACCGCACCCATCCGCCGTGCCGCCTGCACCGAATCACTTTCGAGGACATTCCCGCGGACAAGGAGCGGCAGGTGAAGACACTACATCCGGGCAGGACAACATCCCGTTTTGCCCGTCACGGTGCTGCCGTCTTCGGTCAGGGTGCTGAGCGATTGCCGCCCGGCGACCTATGCTTGGCTGTAATGGAAACTCCCAACGCGCCGAACTTCGACACCCCCGCGCCGCCGGGCAGCGCCGTCGACCTTAACCGCCAGCTCGCGGGATTGCTGGAGCGCATCGCGCGCGGTGACCAGCCGGCCTTTGCTGAGTTCTACCGGCTCACGTCCCGGCGGGTCTACGGGATGGCCCGCCGCGTCCTCATCGACGCGGAGCTCAGCGAAGACACCACCCAGGAGGTATTCCTGCAGGTCTGGCAGAGCGCGGCCAAATTCGATGCGGCGAGCGGAAGTCCGTTGGCTTGGCTCATGACCATCTCGCACCGCCGTGCCGTGGACAAAGTGCGGTCGTCGCAGTCAGCCAGTGACCGGGAGGCCAGATACGGTGCGGGGAACCAGGACATCGACCACGATTCGGTGGCCGACGAAGTGGACAACCGGCTCGAAGCCGAAACCGTGGTGCGGTGCCTGGGGACGCTGACGGAAACCCAGCAGGAATCCGTGCGGCTGGCCTACTACGGCGGGCTCACGTACCGGGAAGTCGCCGAAAAGCTCAACGCTGCCATACCGACCATAAAGTCCCGCATTCGCGATGGACTGATCCGACTGAAGAACTGCCTGGGGGTGGGTTGAGATGAACGAAACAAATGAATCAAACGGCCGCCAACTGCCGCGGGCGTTCGCTGCCGATATTTCCACTGACCTGACTGCAGGCCGCGCGGTTGAACTTGCCGAAATCTACGCACTGGACGCCGTGACCGGCGAAGAGCGGGATGCCATCGAAGAGTACATCAGGACCGCTCCGGCGGCTGAGCGCGAAGCGTTCCACGAGCGCGTCCGCCAGGCCAGGGAAACGCTGGCCATGACCTTCACGGCCGAAGAGGAGCCGCCGGCTGATCTGTTTGACCGGATAGCGGCGCAGCTTCCGGGGACTCCGGCCACGGGGCGCGAGGAGGCACCGGCAGGGCCGCAGGCAGCGGATGAACTTGCCGCTGCGCGGGAACGCCGAAATCACCGCCGCCGGACCGGCGGCCTTCGGAACTGGATCATCGGCGTGGCCGCTGCCGCCTTTATCGCACTGGGCGGCGTGGGGGTCGGGGCCTATATCGCCAGCCAGAATGACCCCCTGACGCAGGTCCTCGAAGCACAGGACGTGCGCCAGGCCACCGTCGACGTCAGCGGCGGCGGTACGGCGGAGGTTTCCATTGCGCCGTCAAAGGACGCCCTCGTGGTCAGGATGAAGGACGTCCCCGCTCCTCCCCCGGGCAAGGTGTACCAGATGTGGCTGATTCCCAAGGACGGTTCCACTCCAGTGTCACAGGGCCTGATGGACGAGGAGGCGCTGTCCAAACCTGCCGTCGTCAAGGGCATCGCTTCCGCGGCCGCCCTCGGCATCACAGTGGAGCCGGCCGGCGGTTCCGAAGCCCCGTCCCTTCCCACTGTGGCCTCCGCACAGCTCAACACTTGAGCGTCCCGGCACCCAAGGGCTTCAGTGCGTGAGGGGCAGACGTCAGAAGCCGCGCAGTATGTGCATACTGCGCGGCTTCTCGCTTGGCTGGATGTCTGGTCCGGCTGCGCGTTGCAGCCGAAAACCTAAAATCCGGCGATGGTGCCCGGACCGTTGATGGCCACGACGTGAAAGGCTTCGGCGCTGCGGCCCTCCGGAAGGCCGGCCCGCCTGGCGTTCAGGTGCATCCCCTGCCGGACCGTCGTCTCCATCGCTGCGGCATCGGGGTGCTGGCTGACGTGGACGTGGATCGCCTCCAGCTTGCTTTCCACGTGCGGCGTCACGTCAACGTAGTGGTTTTCCCGCTCCTCCGGGCCGGCAAAGAGCCATAGCCACGGCACCTTGTAGGCTTCCAGACCTGATTCCGCGAGCTCCGGATATGCGAAGGGGTTTTCAACAGCGGGATAGATGGCCCGGGTCACTGCCTCCCCCACCGCGAGGTGGTCCGGATGGCTTTTCTGGATGCGGTTCCAGTTCCGTTCCGGATGCATGGAAAGCACGACGTCGGGGCGGACCTCGCGGATCAGCTTCACCACGCCCAGCATCACCAGGTGGTTCGGTTCGAGAAAGCCGTCCCGCTCGTGCAGGTAGTGGATGTCGGTGACGCCGACGAGTGAGGCGGCGCGCTCCTGCTCCGCCGCCCGGAGGGCGATGATCTCCGCCCGGTGGGCGGGGTCAAAGCCTCCGGCGTCGCCGTCGGTCATGATGCAGTAGGTCACCTCGACGCCTGCCGCGGTCCAGGCCGCAACGGTGCCGGCGGCGCCGAAGTCGATGTCGTCGGGATGGGCCGCAAAACAGAGCACCCGCTCGACCCGGTGCTGGTTCGGGTCGAACGGGCTCTGCGGCGCAGCTTGTGCGGTCAAGGAATCAGCCCTTGCGCTTCTTGATTTCTTCGGTCGCCTGCGGCAGCACCTTGAAAAGGTCGCCGACGATGCCGAAGTCAGCGATTTCGAAGACCGGCGATTCAGGGTCCTTGTTGACGGCCACGATGACCTTGGCCGTCTGCATTCCGGCCTTCTGCTGGATGGCTCCGGAGATACCCGCGGAGATGTAGAGCTGGGGCGAGACGGTCTTGCCGGTCTGTCCGACCTGGGCGTCGTGGTTGATCCAGCCGGCGTCCGTTGCTGCACGGGAAGCGCCTACCGCCGCGCCGAGGGCGTCCGCGAGTTCCTCCACGGGGGTGAAGTCCCCGTCCAGTCCGCGGCCTCCGGCCACGACGATCCGCGCATCGGTCAGGTCCGGGCGTCCGCTGGCAACCTTCTGCTCGCGGGCGGTGATCCGGGCTGCAGTGGCGGCTGCGTCGGCAGGGACATCCACGGTCACGGTTTCGGGCGTGGCGGGTGCTGCTGCGGGCTGCGGCTCGACCGTATTGGCCTTGACGTTCAGCACGCTGACCGGCGTGTTTGCCTTGCAGGCGCTGGTGTAGGAACCGGCCAGCACCGACTTGTGGGCGGTGCCGTCGGCGTCGACTGCGACGACGTCCGTAATGACGCCGGCGCTCAGGCGGATCCCGAGCCGCGCGGCGATTTCCTTGCCCTCCGGTGAGTTTTCGAGCAGGACAGTCGTGGCGCCTGACTTGTCCACCACTGCCGCGACGAAGGCCGCTTTGGCAGCAACAAGGTAGTCATCCAGGTCCTGCACGGACGGACGGAAGAGCGCGGAGGCACCGTAAGCGCCCAAGGTGGCGGCGACGTCGTCGTTCAGTTCGCCGTTGACGGCGACGGCAGTCTCGCCGAAGGTACGCGCGCTGGTCAGTAGTTCCAGGCTGCTCTTTTTGAGGACCTGGCCCGGGTTGTCAATGAATACAAGTACGTTTGCCATGTGTTGTGATCCCTCTTAGAGCAGCTTCTGGGCGGCCAGGAAGTCCACCAGCTTGACGCCGGCGTCGCCTTCGTCCGTGATGATGGTCCCGGCGGTGCGCGGCGGGCGTTCCTCGGCCGACACCACCGTGGTCCAGGACCCGGTGTGCCCCACCTGGGACGGGTCGACGCCGATGTCGGACAGTGAGAGCGTGGTGATGCTCTTGCGCTTGGCGGCGATGATGCCCTTGAAATTGGGATAGCGCGGTTCGTTGATCTGGTCCGTCACGGACACCACCGCGGGCAGGGATGCTTCGACCGTTTCGGAGTGTGTGTCCGCATCGCGGCGCGCGGTAACCCGCCCGCCGTCGACCTCCAGGGAGGATGCAAAGGTCACCTGGGGAAGGCCCAAACGCTCGGCGAGCTGGGCGGGCACCAGGGAGGTTTCGCCGTCCGTGGACGCCATGCCGGTCAGGACCAGGTCCACCGGGCTGTCCGCGCCCAGGTGCCGGACCGCGGCAGCGAGCGCGAGGGATGTGGCGGCGGCGTCCGAGCCGGCGAGCGCTTCATCCGTCAGGTGGACGCCCTCCGTGGCGCCGATCTGCAGCGACTTCTTGACGGCGTTGACAGCTCCGGCCGGACCCATGCTGAGGGCGATTACCTTGTTGCCCGCCTTGCTCCCGCCGCGCGCCTCAATCAGCTGCAGCGCAGCCTCCAGGGCGTACTCATCAAGCTCGGACAGGATGCTCTCGTCGCGGTCCGTCGTGTGGTCCTCGCCAATGAGGTGCCGGTCGAACTGGGCGTCCGGCACATGCTTGACCAGGACGATGATTTTCAATGTCTCTTCCACTGTATTTACAGCAGCCTTCCATGCTTGTGGATAGCCAGCCGGGTGAGGTCATGGCTGCGGAACGCCCGGGATACGGGTAGCTCCTAGCTAACCATATAGGGGCCCGCTGACGCCGTCCCGTGTTAACGCCTGTGTCAGATCTGCGGCACACGACGACGGCGGGACCCGCCTTTCCGGTGAGTCCCGCCGTCGTCATTGCTGTAGTTGGAGTGCCAGCAGCCGTACTGCCCTTATTGCTCCGCTGCAGCGCCGAGCGTCACGTCAAGCTGCTGTTCGCGGCCGCTCCGCTGAATCGTGATCTTCACCGATGAACCTGCCGGCTGCTCCCGGACTGCCGCGGTCAGCTGGTTCGGATCGCTGATGGCGAGGTCGTTGAAGCGTGTGACGACATCACCGACCCTGATGCCCGCCTTGGCAGCGGCCGAGTTGGGTTCCACCGTGGCAACATCCGCGCCGATGGAGAACCCCGACGTCGAATCCGTAGAGGTCTTCTCCTTGACGCTCACGCCGAGCTGGCCGTGGCTTGCCTTGCCGTTGTCAATGATTTCCTGGGCGACGCGCTTGGCGTGGTTGATCGGGATGCTGAAGCCGACGCCGATGTTGCCGGTCCCTGCCGCCGTCGAACCGCCGCCGGCGGATGCGATGGCGACATTGACGCCGATGATCTCGCCCCTGCTGTTCACCAATGCACCACCGGAGTTGCCCGGGTTGATTGCCGCGTCAGTCTGGATGACGTTGATCGAAATGGAGCCCTTGGCCGCCGAACTCTGGCCCTGTCCCTGGCCGGGAGGAGCGAACTCAAAGCCCTGATCCCCGCCCTGGGACTTGTCAGCGCCTTCCTTGGGGGCTGCCGAGGAGGCGACACTGATGGTCCGGTTGAGGGTGGACACGATGCCGTCCGTAACCGTGCCGTTCAGGCCGAGCGGCGAGCCGATCGCCACGGCAGTATCGCCCACATTCAGCTTGCCCGAATCTCCCAGCGTCGCAGGGGTGAGTCCGGACGGGTTGTCCACCTTGATGACGGCGAGGTCAGACAGCGGATCTGTTCCCACGATTTTCGCTGACAGCACCCTGCCTTCGTTGGTACGGATCTCGATGTCCGGGTTGGCGACTGTGCCGTCCAGCGTCACTACGTGGGTGTTGGTCAGGATGTGCCCCTGCTCGTCGAGGATCACGCCCGAGCCCGTGCCGCCTTCGCCGCCGCTCGTGGCCTTGATGGTGACCACGCTGGGAGAGGCCTTGGTTGCCGCCGCCGTGATGACGTTGACGTCGTCCTTGTTGTTGACGATGACAGTTCCAGGCTGGCTTCCCGTGCTTACGGCGGGTGCAGAGCCGCCGTCGAACAGGTTGCCGGATCCAACGGTTGCCACACCGCCGCCCACGAGGCCGGCGGCGAGGATGCTGGCAACCAGCGTACCCACGCCGAAGGTGGCTTTGCGCTTCGGCGCATTGGCCCGGTTGTCCGCGAAAACGGAAGGCGCACCATGCTGGCCGTGCCCCGGAGGCTGGTTGTGGCCCGGCTGCTGGTTGTAGCCCGGCTGCTGGCCATGCTCACCGGCATGCCGGGGTGCATGAGGCACAGCGGCGAACTGCTGCGTGGCAGGCCCGGAGTGCTGCCCGTAGAACGGGGCACGCTGGGGGTACTCGGGCCGCGGCCCGTTGGAGGGCGCGTTTTGATCGTTGCTGCCTGGTCCACTTTCTGCACCATCGGGCGCGCCCAGGCGCTCAGTTTCGTTGGCCAGCCCCTCTTGCGGCTGGTTTTCCCCCGCTCGGAGACCCTCCGGACGCTCCGGCCGAGCCGACGGATCAGCGGGCCGCCCTGCAGGATCTCGGTTCTCAGGAGCTGCGCCCGGTACTGGGTTCTCAGTCATTGGACTTCCTTTCATCCTCGTCTCCATTAACTATGAACGATTCGACTGAAACTGGGGCGAACGTTTGCTGGGAGGTCCCTGAATGGGCGCGACGCCGCCGGCGATTTGGCTGTCTTCCCAAGGGTCAGCGTGCTTTTCGCTGGTGGCATATTCCCCGCTGTGGACGGTCCCCTTGGTGCACCATAGAATCAAGAAGAATTGCCACAGCGACCTGCGGCTTTACACCCGGCGTGGGGGCGCTGCTGCATTCTGAGACGGCTGTTCATCCTGAACCAGTCGCAGGCGTGCTGAAGGGTTGCCATGCGGTCAATGTTGAAACGTGTACTCGCCGTGATCGGCCTGGCTGGAATGCTGGCGCTGCCCGCCACAGCAGCCTGGGCCGAACCACCCGTAAGTATCCCGTCCGGTCAGAACATCGTTGATGACGCGGGTGTCCTCGGTAGCCGCAAGGGCGAAGTTGAGGAATCGATCCAGAAACTCCTCAAGGACCACAAGTACAACTTGTACGTGGTCACCGTGAAATCCTTCCAAAATCCCGCCGATCCCAAGTCGTGGGGCCAGTCCGTGGCCACCAAGAAGGGCATGGGCAGGGCTGACGTTCTGCTGGCTATCTCCACCGAGGGGAAGTATTACTTCGCCCCCAACTCGGCGAGTGCCATAGCGTCGAAAACCGGGAACATCACGCAGAACGCAATAGCGGCCAACCTCGGCGGCGGCAAGAAGGACTTTGCCCAGGCTGCCATCGACACCGCGGGCGCCATCGGCGACGCCGCGGGAGGCGGAAGCGGAAACGTTCCGTCCGGTGATGGAGCAGGCACGGCCGTGCTGGTTGGAGCGGGCGTCGTCGCAGCAGGTGCCGGAACGTACCTCTACCTGCGGAACAGGCGCAAGAAGGCCGCCCAGGCCTCCAGCGCCAGTTACGGTCCGAAGGGCGCCGAACTCGATCCCCTTGCCTCGCTGAGCGTTGAAGAACTCCGCCGCAAAAGCGGTTCGCTGCTCATCGAAGCCGACGACGCCATAAAGTCGAGCGAGCAGGAACTGGGCTTCGCCGAGGCGCAGTACGGGGAAGCCGCCGTCGGAAACTTCACGAAGGCACTCCAGGAGGCCAAGGCCCACATGTCCGAATCGTTCAAGCTGCAGCAGCAGCTGGACGACCATATCCCGGACACGGAAGAGCAGCAGCGCACTTGGCTGGGCGAGATCATCCGCCGGTCGGAAGCAGCTCTGGAATCCCTGCAGGAGCAGAAGGCGGACTTCGATTCCCTCCGTGAGCTCGAAAAGAACGCACCGCAGGCGCTGGCTGCCGTCGATTCCGGGGCGGCTGCCGCCGACGCGAAAATCACCAACGCTGAACATACCCTCGCGGAGCTGCGCGGCAAGTACGCCGAGAGCGCCCTCGTCCAGGTGGCGGACAACATCACCCAGGCGAAGGAGCGGCTCGCCTTCGTGCAAAACGCAAGCAGCGCCGCCCGCGAGAAGCTGGAAGCCGGCGAGGGAAGCCTGGCCGCTGTTGCCGTCCGCGCTGCGGAAGAAAGCCTGCACCAGACCAACGTGCTCCTCGACGCCATTTCGAAGGTGTCCGGCAGCCTCGACGAGGCCCGGCAGCGGCTCGAGGCTGCTGTCGTGGATACCTCCCAGGACCTTGCTCAAGCAAAAGCCATAATCCAATCCGGCGCCCACCCGGAGCTTGCCGGTCCTGCGGCCAGCGTCGAAGCGGCGCTCACCCAGGTGAAAGCCGAAATCCAGGGCGCCCGGATTGACCCGATCGCCACCCTTGAACGGGTGGAAACTGCCCACCAGTCCCTGGACCGTTCACTCAGCGGCATCCGCGACCAGCAGGAGCAGGCCCGCCGGGCGCAGGCCTCGCTGCAGCAGACCATCATGTCCGCCCAAGCCCAGATCAGTGCCACCTCGGACTACATCACAGCCAGGCGGGGCGGCGTAGGTACGGAGGCCAGGACGCGCCTGGCCGAAGCGCAGCGCAATCTCGACTACGCCCTCTCCATTTCCCGCAACGACCCCGTCACGGCACTGACCTATGCCCAGCAGGCCCACGCGCTTGCTGCCCAGGCAGCCCACCAGGCACAGTCCGACGTCGACAACTTCGGCGGCTACGCCAATCAGGGTTACGGCCGCGGCGGCATGTTCGGCGGCGGAGGAGGAGGCGGCGGCCTCGGGGGCGCGATCCTGGGGGGCATCCTGATCAACTCCATCCTCAACGGGGGCAGTGGCGGCGGCTGGGGCGGCGGCCACAGCGACGGCGGCGGCGACTTTGGCGGCGGCGATTTCGGCGGCGGCGACTTTGGCGGCGGCGATTTCGGCGGCGGAGACTCTGGCAGTTTCTAGAGGCACAGACTAGGCGTCGGCAGGTGCATTCGGCCGGCGGATAGAAGCGGTATAAAAACTGATCACTGGATTCAGTGGGAAAACTGAGCAGGACGAAAGGTAACACCATGGTTAAGCAGTCCATTTTTGGCCGCATGGCGCAGCTCGCAAAGGCGAACATCAACTCCTTGCTCGATCAGGCCGAGGACCCGCAGAAAATGCTCGACCAAATGGTGCGGGACTACAGCAACAACATTGCAGAGGCCGAGTCGGCAGTGGCCCAGACCATCGGTAACCTTCGGATGCTCCAGGCCGACTACAACGAGGACGTGAAGAACGCCCAGGACTGGGGCAACAAGGCTCTGGCGGCCTCGCGCAAGGCCGATGAGTACCGCAGCGCCGGTGACGCGGCTGACGCCCAGAAATTCGACAACCTGGCCAAGGTGGCGCTGCAGCGGCAGATGGCATCCGAAAACGAGGCCAAGGCAGCCGAGCCCAGCATCGCGTCGCAGACGGAGGTTGTGGAACGTCTGAAGACCGGCCTGGACCAGATGAAGGGCAAGCTGAACCAGCTCACGAGCAAGCGCAACGAACTCGTCGCCCGCTCCAAGACTGCGGCCGCCCAGTCCCAGGTCCACGACGCCCTCAAGAGCATTGACATCATGGACCCCACCAGCGAAGTGGGACGCTTTGAAGAAAAAATCCGCCGCGAGGAAGCGAAGGTACTCGGCCAGCAGGAGCTCGCCGCCTCGAGCCTCGACGCGCAGTTCAACCAATTGGAGGACCTCGGAGAACAGACCGAAATCGAAGCCCGCCTCGCAGCGCTGAAGTCCGGCGGCACCCCCCGGCCGGCCCTTGGGGCGTCCGGTTCCGCCGGCTCCGGTTCCGCGGCCTCGGAACACACGGTCGACGAAGCGGACTTCGACAAGCTCTAGGAGTCCGTCAGCTCCAGGAAACTGGGCTGACAACAGCAGGCCAGCGCAGACAGGGCCGGGATCCGGCGGATCCCGGCCCTGTCCGTGCCTGCGGCTGCCTGTAGCGTGGAACCATGCCCTCAACGATTGTCTGGCTCAGGGACGACCTCCGCCTCGACGACAACCCGGCCCTTGCGGCGGCCGCCTCCGCACCTGATCCGATGACTGTGGTGTACATCCTCGATGAGGACTCCCCCGGCATCCGTCCGCTGGGCGGTGCGGCCAGATGGTGGCTCCACCACTCACTGGCCGCGCTTGCGGCCGACCTTGAATCCCGTGGCTCGCGCCTGCTGCTGCGCCGGGGTGCGGCCCGGGACGTCCTCCGCGGCCTGGCCGCGGAGACTGCGGCCGCGTCCATCCTCTGGAACAGGCGCTACGCACTGCCCGAACGGACCGTGGACGCCAACTTCGAGGAATGGGCGGCGCAGCACGGCATCGTAGCAACCAGCTTCCAGGCGAACCTCCTTTTCGAACCGGGGAGCGTCCGAACCGGCTCGGGCGGACCGTACAAGGTCTTTACTCCCTTCTGGCGGACGTGCCTCGCCGGCAATGACCCGAGAATGCCCCTGGATGCTCCGCAGCGCCTCCCCGGACCGGCACCTGCTGGAGACGGTTCGCTGCCCCTCAGTGACAGCCTCGACAGCTGGGGGCTGCTCCCCCGCAGGCCCGACTGGAGCAGCGGGCTCGCCGAAACATGGACGCCCGGAGAACGGGGTGGAAACCTGCGGCTGGAGGAGTTCCTGGGCGGACCTGTTGAGGAGTACGGGACGGGACGGGACCGGCCCGGACTTGAGGGCACCAGCAGGCTCTCCCCGCACCTTCGCTTTGGTGAAGTCAGCCCGTTCCGGGTCTGGCACTCACTGCGCGAACGCTTTCCGCGGAACGCTCCTGCCGACGTCGGAATTTTCCGAAGCGAGCTCGGCTGGCGGGAATTCTGCTGGCACCTGCTCGACGGGAACCCGCAACTTGCCACGGTCAATTACCGCCGTGAATTCGACCGCTTTGCATGGCAGGCGCCGTCGGGCCCCGAACTGGAAGCCTGGCAACGGGGCCGGACGGGCTATCCGTTTGTCGACGCCGGCATGCGGCAGTTGTGGCAGACAGGATGGATGCACAACCGGGTCCGCATGGCCGCGGCGTCGTTTCTGGTGAAAAACCTGCTGGCTGACTGGAGGCTGGGCGAGGCATGGTTCTGGGACACGCTGGTGGACGCGGACGCCGCAAGCAATCCCGCGAACTGGCAGTGGGTGGCCGGTTCGGGAGCGGACGCTTCTCCTTATTTCAGGATCTTCAACCCCGTCACCCAGAGCAAGAAGTTCGATGCCGCAGGGCGGTACCTGCGGCGCTTCATCCCGGAGCTGGCCGGACTGGACGACAAGACAGTCCATGAGCCGTGGACGAACTCCGCTGCCGCACCTGCCTATCCTGCTCCGCTCGTGGGGCTGCAGGAGTCACGGGAGCGTGCCCTGGACGCCTACCAGCAGCTGAAGGACGGCTGACAGGTACCGCTGACGTGCTCGGGCGTTGGGAGGGCAGCGCCGAGGTCAGCGGCTGGTGACCTTGCCCATCAGTGAGGCAATGGGCCGCAGGAACAGCGGCCGGGCCAGGAACCAGGCGGCCACCATGACGGCCACCGAAGCGGCGAAGATCCAGAACCCGGCCCAGCCGGCGTCGTCGCTCGCGGCGTACATGTGGTTGAGGTTCCGCAGGGCCCCGGTCGCCAGCACCAGGAACACATGGACCACGATGAATGCGACGAAGTAGATCATCACGGGAAAGTGGATGGCGCGGGCCGCTTCAATCGGGAAGGCCCGGTTGAGCGCGGCGGCCTTTTTCGGCCAAGCGGCTGACATGCGCAGCCCTGTGATGAAGGACAGCGGGGCAGCAATGAAGACCGTTGCGAAGTACGCCAGCAGCTGGAGGGCGTTGTAGTTTACCCAGCCGTTCTCGGTGGGCCAGTTCAGCGAGGCGTACTGCAGCGCGGCGGAAAGGGCGTTCGGAAACACGTCCCAGCTGGTCGGAACGATGCGCATCCACTGACCGGTGGCGAATAGCAGGATCGCGAAAACCAGGCCGTTCAGGACCCACAGGGCGTCCAGCGTGAGGTGAAACCAGAGCTCGAGGGAGATCTTCGCCGGCGGAGTCTTGGTTTTGATGAGGCCCTTGTTGTTCCGCGTCCAGTAGCCGCCCGGGCGGGTGGTTGTCCGCACCTGCCATCCCGTGCGGATGATGAGCAGCAGCAGGAAGGCATTGAGGAAGTGCTGCCAACCCAGCCACGCCGGGAAACCGACGGGCGCGCCCTCCGGAAGCTCCGAATGTCCCGGGTACTCCGTCAGGAAAGACTGGACGCCAGGCAGCCCCACAGCCCACTTCGCGAGCAGAACCACCAGCACCGCAGCCACGAGGACCGCAGGCACCGTCCAGTAGAGCCTGGACCGCTTGCCTTTCGCAGTGCCGGATTTGTTCTTCGTTGTGGACATCGAAACTACATTCCTCTCGAGAATGACGGAGACGGGCAGCTGCCCCGGGCCGAACGCTCCGGGGGCCCTGCGAAGAGAATACTAGGAACAGCCACAACGTGAACAAAAGCTACCGGGAATGCAAGAGGCCCCGGCCGGTTTATCACCGGCCGGGGCCTCTTCTCAGTTGCGGGGACAGGATTTGAACCTGTGACCTCTGGGTTATGAGCCCAGCGAGCTACCGAACTGCTCCACCCCGCGTCGCTTGATCAACTCTACCCTACTTTTCGGGCCGCCCGCGCCACTCCTCCTGGGCGAGGGAATGGAACGCTGCCGGGACAGCAAAAGGCCCGGACCACCTGACGGTGATCCGGGCCTTTCCTCAGTTGCGGGGACAGGATTTGAACCTGTGACCTCTGGGTTATGAGCCCAGCGAGCTACCGAACTGCTCCACCCCGCGTCGCATCATCAACTCTACCGGCCCGTGAACAGCAGGCCAAATCGAGGGGGCGTGACGTTCATCTCCCCCGGAAAACCTGGGACCCATACCCAGGCAGCACCGGAACTGATGGTCCCCGGGAAACCGAAAGGCCCGCCGTCGTTCTCAGGGAACGACGGCGGGCCTTTCGTGCCGCTGTCAGGCGGCGGTCTCCTAGCTGCTGGGTGTCGGAGCCGGGGTTGCCGACGGAGACGGCCCTGACGCCGGAGTGGTGGCGGCGATCTTCGCCTCGGCGTCGATGGCCTTCTGGAGTGCGGCGTTCAGCTTCTTCTGCTGCTCGCCGTACCCCGCGAAGTCACCCTTGCCGAGTGCTTCCTGCCCCGCCTTGATGGCGGCGTTGGCTTCGGCCAGCGCTGCCTTCAGTTCGGCGCGGGCGTCGGTTGTACCCGGGGCAGGAGTTCCGCCTCCGCCCGCCGCCGGAGGAGTCTGCCCGTTGTTGGCAGAGTCACCGGCCGCGGCCCCGGAGTCACCGCCGAAGAGCTGGTTGAGGGCTTCATCCAGTGTCGGTGCAAAGCCGATCTTGTCGCCGAAGGCCACCAGCACACGCTGCAGCGTCGGGTACGACGTTTCACCAGTCGAGCGCAGGTACACCGGCTGGACGTACAGCAGGCCGCCACCGGCAGGGAGCGTGAGGAGGTTGCCGTTCAAGACATCCGAGGCGCCCTGGCGGAGCAGGTTAAGTGCCTGCGAAACGGTCGGGTCGGAGTTGAATTTGTTCTGCGCCTGGCCGGGTCCGGGCACCTGGGCTTCCGGCGGAACCTGCAGGAGCCTGAGCTTTCCATAGGACTCCGCCTTTACGCCCTTCTGGCTGCCGGCATCAGAATCGGCCGCCAGGAAGCCGTACAGGACGTTCCTCGCGTTCCCGTCCACCACCTGCGGGATGAACGACGACGTCAGCTGGAACGCCGGCTTCTGCTGGCCGGGCATCTGCAGCGACATGTAGAACGGAGGCTGCTTGACCTCCTCGGACACGGTGGGATCGTTCGGAACGCTCCACGCGTCGTCGTTCTTGTAGAAGCTGACAGGGTCGGTCACGTGGTAACGCCCCAGCAGCTCGCGCTGGACCTTGAAGAGGTCCTCCGGGTAGCGGACGTGGCTCATGACGCCCGCGGACATTTCGGAGTAGGGCTTGAGCGAGGTCGGGAAGACCTTCTGCCACGCCTTCAGCAGCGGGTCCTGGTCATCCCAGGCGTAGAGCGTGACCGAGCCGTCGTACGCATCCACCGTGGCCTTCACCGAGTTACGGATGTAGTTCACCGTGCTGTTGGGCAGGGCGACGCTGCGGCCGGCAGTGGTCTGTGAGTCAGCAGTGGCATCCGAAAGCTGGGCCTGCTGGGAGTAAGGGTAGTACTGGCTCGTGGTGTAACCGTCCACGATCCACTTGACCCGGCCGTCCACCACGGCAGGATAAGCGTTGCCGTCCACGGTCAGGTAGGGGGCCACCTTTTCCACGCGGTCGCGGGGGTTGCGTTCGTAGAGAATCTGGGACGCCTCGTTGACGCCGTCGGATAGCAGCAGGTCAGAGGACTGGAACTTGATCGAGTACAGGACCCGGTTGAGGAAGCTGCCGACGTTCGGGCCGCCGTTGCCGGTGAACGTGTACTGCGTCTCGCCGCCCGTGTCCCTGCCTGAGGGCCGGTCCTGCTCGCGGTTCGGTGCACCTTCAGGCGCGCCCACGATCGAGTATTCCGGCGAGTCCTCGCCGAAGTAGATGCGGGGCTCGTACGTTTCGTCCGTGCCAAGGACACCGGTGGAGGGAATGCCTGACTGCAGGAACTCCGGCTTGCCGTCAGCCGTGAACTTGTTTCCCTTGGCCGCAACCACGCCGTAGCCGTGCGTGTAAACGACGTGGCGGTTGAGCCAAGACTGCTGGTCGGGGCTGAGCCCGTCCGGGTTGAGTTCGCGGACGGCGATCACGGTGTCCTGGACCTTGCCGTCAACCATGTACCGGTCCACATTCAGGGACTTGGGGAACTGGTAGTAGGGCCGGTACTGCTCCAGCTGGGAGAATGCGTCCGAAATCAGGTTCGGATCCAGCAGCCGAATGTTGGCCGTGGTCTGGGCATCCTTGGCGAGCGCGCCCGTGGTGGCGTTGGTGGTGGCGTTGTAACGGTCAACAGTGACCTGGTCCAGGCCGTACGCAGCCCGGGTCATGCCGATGTTGCGCTTGATGTACTCGTTTTCGAGGGTCTGCTCAGATGGACGGACCTGGAACTGCTGGATGACCCAGGGGTAAACGCCGCCGGCGAGGATCGAGGTGATCACCAGCATTGCGGTACCGATGAGCGGCAGCCGCCACCTGCCGATCACTGCCGCAACGATAAAGAGGATCGCAACGAGAACAGCCGCGACGGCGAGGATCGCCTTCGTGGGAATGACGGCGTTGACGTCGGTGTACAGCGCACCGGCCCACCTGCCGTTGCTGTTCTGGACGGCGGCGTAGCGGTCGAGCCAGAAGTTGATGCCCAGCAGCACCAGGAATGAAGCGCCGGTGACGGCGAGATGGATCTGCGCCGCGCGGCTGGTGAAGATGCCGCGTTCCATGATGCGGATGCTGCCGTACAGGTAGTGGGTGAGGATCCCTGCAATGCCCGCGACGACTGCCACGCTGATCAGGAATCCCACGATGAAGCCCAGGAACGGGAGCGTCATGAGGTAGAAGCTGATGTCCAGCCCGAACTCCGGGTCATTCTGGCCGAACGGTTCCTGGTTGAAGAACAGCAGCACCTTCTGCCACTGGCTTGACGCCGCGCTTCCGGCGAACAGGCCGAACAGCACGGGAAGGCCGATCATCACGACCCGGCGCACAGGTTCCAGCTGCGCCTGGTACCTGTTGAGATTGTCCCGGATTTCGGAGTCGGGCGCGTAGACGGGGCGGGCGTGGTAGGCAATGCGGATCGCGAAGAAGACACCCGCAAACATGAGGGCGAAGCCTGCTGCGAAGATGCCGATCCGTGCCAGGTTCTCTGTCAGGAAGACTTCAAAGAAGCCCAGCTGCTGGTACCAGAGGACATCTGTCCACACGTTGGCGAAGAAGATGAACCCGACGACAACCAGCGCAACGACAATGAGCGTCGGCGTCAGGGCACCGCGCTTTGGCTGGAGTCTTCCGGGCGGGGTGGGGCTGGCAGGTCGGGACAAACTCTGTACCTCATAGCTTGGTCAATTGCTGTTCATATTCATTTTGTTTCCAAGGACAGGCTGCCCAAGGGCAGGCTGCGTAGCGCATCGCGCCGGAGTGCAGGGCACGAATCAGCTCCTTCGGCCCGCCACACCCCGCCGGCTGTCATTAAGTGCCACGAGCGGCGATGGGCCTTAGTTCCTGCCTTTAGTCTAGTCGTTGGCGCAGGATGGAAGCCCCGATGTGTCCGCTCCGCTCGCAGCCATTTCCACCGCACGCCTGGCCTCTTTCAGGTTCTCCACTTTCACGACCTGCAGGCCCTCCGGGACGTTGCCCGCAACCTGGGGGCAGTTGTCGGCAGGCGCGAGGAACATCGTTGCACCGTCGCTCCTGGCTCCGTGCATCTTCACGGCCACTCCCCCGATGGGCCCGACCGCGCCGTCCGGAGTGATGGTTCCGGTGCCGGCGATGTGCTTGCCGCCCGTGAGATCGCCGGGGGTCACCGTGTCGATGATGCCCAGGGCAAACATCATTCCGGCGCTCGGCCCGCCGACCTTTTCCAGCGAGATTGTGACGTCAAACGGGAACGTGAAGCGGTACTTGAGGAGCACCCCGAGGATGAACCTGCCCGTCTCGCTTCGTTTGGGCGTCACTGTTTCGGTGACCGGCTTGCCGGCACGGTCCACCACGACCGTCACTGCTTTGCCGTTTCCGGCAGCCAGTTCCTTTTGGACGACTGCCAGGGTGGTGATGGGTTTGCCGTTGATCGAGGTGAAGACGTCGCCGGGCCGCAGTTTTCCTTCCGACGCCGAGCCATCCGACAGGTCGGCGACTTCCAGCTTTTGCCCGAAAGGTATGTCGAGCTCCTTCAGCGCAGAGGCCATGGCATTTTCCTGCGACGTGGTCATGGCCACCGCGCTTTCCTGCTGGGACTGCTCCCTGGTGACGCCCTCGGGGAATATCAGCTCCTGCGGATAAACCGCTTTGGAACCGTCAAGCCATGCGGAGAACGCTTCGAAGACGCTGACGGTGGAGTTAGGTCCGCCGTCGACGTAGACGGTGGTGAGGTTCAGGTTTCCTTTGGCCGGATAGGTGTCGCGGCCCGTGACGCTGATGACCGGCTTGCCCCTGTCCGTGCCAAGGGTGTTGTACGTCGGCCCCGGCGACTCGATTACATACGGGACCGGCAGTATTGAGGCTGTCACCCCGAGAACCAGGGCAATAAGCCCCGACAGCATCGTTGCGGAGATCTTCGGATCATGCGTTGCCGCTGGGCGTGGCCCGGCAGCGTCAGCGGATGCGCCGCCGGTATCGGGAGCGGCGGACTCCTCTGAGGGCTGGTTGCCCTTGGTTATCGTCACTAAAAGGACCTCTCCGCACCGCGGCAGACCAGCGCGGCGCTGGGGCTGCTCACGCGGACAGTCCGCTGCAGCCTGCAAACATTCCGACTACTAACACTACGCTTCCGGCCGCCGTGATAGCTCTTTGCCTACAGCGAACGGATCGTCTTTCGGCAGACAGCCGCTCACGCGCAGGGGTAGCGTGAAGGTGATTATTAGTCACACCGACGATCGGCGGGATCATGAGCTCCAACCCACTTAATCCGTCCAACGGCGACGACAATCCGAAGGATCCGTTGGCAGAGATGCTGCAGAACCTCATGGGCGGCAAGGGCATGGGCAACATCGACCCCGCGGAGCTGGCCAAGGCCGCCGGCCTGCCTGACGACCCCAATCTCCTGGCGCAGATGTTCTCGCAGGTCCAGGCCATGATGAGCGCCCCTTCCGAGGGCCCCGTGAACTGGAAGCTTGCCCATGACAATGCCCGCAGGGTGGCCGCCAGCAGCTCTGACCCGTCAGTCACGGCCGCGCAGTCCCGGGAAGTTGACGAGGCCCTGAGGCTGGCCGAGCTGTGGCTGGACCAGGTCACGGATCTCCCGGCGACCGGCCTGATCGGCAAGGCCTGGTCCCGTGCGGAGTGGGTCGAGGAGACCCTGGGGACGTGGAAGCGGCTCACCGAACCCGTGGCCAACAGCGTTGCCAACGCCCTGTCCTCCGCCATGACGGAGCAAATGCCCGAGGAAATGAAGTCAATGATGGGCGGGGCTTCGTCCATGCTGCAGAACATGGGCGGCGCCATCTTCGGCATGCAGCTGGGACAGGCGATCGGTGCGCTCTCCGCTGACGTCGTCAGCTCCACCGACATCGGCGTTCCGCTCGCCGACCTGGAAATGGCGCTCCTCCCGAGCAACGTGGCGAAGTTCGGCGAAGGACTCGGCCTTCCAGAGAACGACATCCGGCTGTTCCTGGCGGTCCGCGAAGCAGCCCACGCCCGGCTGTTCGTCCAGGTTCCCTGGCTCCGCGGCCACTTGCTGGGGGCCATCGAGGCGTACGCCCGGGGCATCCACATTGACACCTCCCGGATCGAAGAGCTTGCCCGCGACCTCGATCCAAGCAACCCGGAGGGCATCCAGGAAGCTCTGTCCCAGGGTGTCTTCATGCCCCAGCGGACCCCGGCACAGGAGCAGGCCCTCCAAAAGCTGGAAACCGCGCTGGCCCTTGTTGAGGGCTGGGTTGACGAACTCACGGCCGCGGCCACTGAAAAAGTCCTTCCCTCCGCTGCCGCGCTCCGTGAAACCGTTCGGCGGCGCCGGGCCACGGGAGGTCCTGCCGAGCACGCGTTCGCTTCCCTTGTGGGACTGGAGCTGCGTCCCCGCCGGCTGCGGGAAGCGGCGACCCTGTGGGCTTCGCTCAAGCAGGAACGCGGCATCGAGGGCCGGGACGCCATCTGGAAGCATCCGGACCTGCTGCCCACGGCCGAGGACCTGGACGATCCAAAGGGTTTCAGTGGTCGCCGGCAGCTGGCCGAGGCCAGTGACAGCGAAGTTGACGACGCCCTGCTGAAGCTTCTGGACGGCGGGTTCGACACGCCTCAGACGGGCACGGCAGAAGATGAGGCTGCCGCAGGCGGCACCGATGCAGCTGCCGGTGCAGGTGAGGACACTGGCTCGGCAGGCAGCGGCGGAGAGGGAGAGACAGACGGCGAAGCCGGGGGCCCCGCTCCCCGGAGCTAGAACTGCCCCCGCTGGTTGAGCTTGTCGAAACCTGGGTTCGACGAGCTCAACCAGCGGACTCAATAGCCGTCGGCTTCCGCTTCCCGGCCGGCTTGGTCGGCCTGCAGACCCCTCGAAGTCGCGAAGGACACCCCTTCGAGGAACGCCTTGGCCCGCTCCGTCTCGGGATAGGCCTCCAGCAGCTTCCAGAAGGCGGCGTTGTGCCCGGCGACCAACAGGTGCGCCAGTTCATGAAGCAGGACGTAGTCAATCACCCATTGCGGCATCGGCCGGAGCTTGTCTGAAAGCCGGATGGACCCGTCGGCCGGCGTTGCCGAACCCCAACGGGAGTTCTGGTTGCTGACCCAGCGCACCGACGTCGGAGCTGCCCTGCCTCCGAGGTAACGTGCCGAAAGTTCGGCGGCATGGCCGGCGAGCGCCGCGTCAGTCGCAGGACGCCTTCCGCTCTTGGCCTGCCGGTCCCCTTGCACCTTCAGCTTTTCGAGCATCCGGCGCACCCATTCGGTTTCCTGTGCCCTGCTGAAGTGCGCGGGAATCGCGACGACGGCGGTACCGTTCTCCCAAAAAGCCGCCACCGTGCGGCGGCGCCTCGCGGAGCGCCGGACGACGACGGGCGCGCCGTCGTGCGTTGTGGGCTGTGTCCCCGTCATCAGTGGGTGCTGCTTTCCAGGAGGACCGCGAGCACGGCTTCCCCGTACTTTTCCAGCTTGGAGGGGCCGACACCCGCCAGCCGGGCGAGCTCTTCCAGGGAGGAGGGCCGGGCCTCGGCGATGGCCGTGAGGGTGGCGTCCGTGAAGACAACGAAAGCGGGAACGTCGGCGGACCGGGCAGCGTCCTTGCGCCATTCGCGCAGGGCTGTGAACGTCTGTTCCTCATATGTCGGCGGGCACTGGCTGCAGCGGCCAACCTTCCGTTCGGCGCCGGTTGACAGCATGCTGCCGCAAACCCTGCAGGACGCGGGAACCGCGGCCTTGCGCCGCGGCGCCGGTCCCTTGCTCCTGGCGGAAGACCCTGCCACCGAATCCGGCCGGAGCCCGTCCAGGAAGCGGGACGGCTTGCGGTTGGCCCGGCCTCCGGGGGTACGGGCCGTGGACCACGAGAGCGCCAGGTGCTCCCTGGCCCGTGTGATGCCCACGTAGAGAAGCCGCCGCTCCTCATCCACGGCTTCCGGGGAATCCGCAAAGGATATGGGCATCAGTCCCTCGCTGAGTCCCACGAGGAAGACTGCATCCCACTCCAGGCCCTTCGCAGCGTGCAGCGATGCCAGCGTCACACCCTGCACGGTGGGGGCATGCTGGGCGAGGGAGCGTTCCTGCAGTTCGTTCACGAAATCGGCGAGGCTGAACTCCGGGCCGCGGTTCAGCACGAGTTCATCCGCCAGCGCCACGAGCGCCGCCAGGGACTCCCAACGTTCCCGCAGGGCGCCGCCGCTGTGCGGGGCCGAGTCCGTGTAGCCAAGGGATGCCACGATGTCCCGGACGAGCTGGCCCAGTGGTTGCGGAGCTGATTCCGCCGCCGCCCGGGTGGCGGCCCGCAGCTGGAGAATGGCGTCGCGGACTTCCTTGCGGGCGAAGAACCGCTCGCCGCCGCGCAGCTGGTATCCGATGCCTGCCGAGGCCAGGGCCTGTTCGTACGCCTCTGACTGGCCGTTGGTGCGGAACAGTACCGCGATTTCGCTTGCCGGAACGCCGGCGTCGAGCAGTGAGCGGATCTTCTGCGCCACCGTGGCCGCCTCGGCTTCATCGTCCGAGCACTCGGTGAACTGCGGCAGGGGCCCCGCCTCCCGTTGGGCAACAAGCTTCAGCGGCGCCGCCCAGGCGGCGTCAGCAACCGGGCCGCCGCTGCGGCGGCCGGCCAGAAGATCGTTGGCCAACTGGACCACCTGCGGCGTAGAGCGGTAATCCCGGATCAGCTTGACCACGTTCGCGTTGGGATACCGGGCCTTGAACCCGAGCAGGTGCTTGGGCGATGCACCTGTGAAGGAGTAAATGGTCTGGCTCGCGTCGCCCACCACGCAGAGCTCGTCGCGGCCGCCAAGCCAGAGGTCCAGGAGCCGCTGCTGCAGCGGCGAGACGTCCTGGTATTCGTCCACCACGAAGTGCCGGTACTGCTCACGCACAGTGGCTGCCACTTTGGGATCCTCCTGCAGGATTCCGACAGTGATCAGGAGGACGTCTTCGAAGTCGATGACGTTCCGGTCAGTTTTGACGTCCTCATACGCCTGGAACACCCGGGACACTGCCGTGAGGTCAAACCCGCCGGGGTTTCCCCTGTCCTGCGCGTTTTCCAGATAGTTGGCCGGGGTCAGCATGGATACCTTGGCCCATTCAATCTCGGAGGCAAGGTCCCGGATGGAAGCCCGGTCGGTGCTGAGCCGGAGCCGGCGGGCGGCCTCGGCGATCATCGGAGCCTTGTGGTCCAGCAGGTTCGGGAGCGACCCGCCCACCGCCTGCGGCCAGAAAAATTGAAGCTGGCGCAGTGCCGCGGCGTGGAAGGTCCGGGCCTGGACGTTGCCGACTCCCAGGTCGCGCAGCCTGCTGCGCATTTCCGCTGCCGCCCGCGCGGTGAAGGTCACGGCAAGCAGCCGCTGCGGGGAGTAGACCCCCGAGTGCACTCCGTACGCGATCCGGTGCGTGATGGCCCGGGTCTTTCCGGTTCCGGCACCGGCCAGGACGCACAAGGGACCGGTGAGTGTGCTGGCCACCTCACGCTGCTCAGCATCGAGGCCGCCCAGGATGCGGTCTTCCAGGGACGCATTGCCGTCAGGAATTTCTGTAGTCACTTCTGCTGCTTAGTCGAAAGGATGAATGGTGTGCTGCGGGACCGGCCCGGAAAGAAACGGGCGCCCGGCCCCTTTCTCCCCGTGCGCAGCCTTACTCATCGGCCGGCCGGTCCTGGATGATCCCGCCGTACCAGTGTTCAATGAGGGACCGGGCGATGGACAGCCGCGTGGAAATGACGATCTCCCCGCTCAGCACAGCGGCCTGGAGTTCCTCCCGGCTGAACCAGCGCGCCCGGGTGACTTCGACGCCGTCGGGCTTTGCCTCGGCATCATCCGTGACGGCGGTGAAGCCGAGCATCAGCGAGGCGGGGAACGGCCAGGACTGGGAACCGAGATACTGGCATGCCCTGACCCGCACCCCCACTTCCTCCTGGATTTCGCGGACCACAGCCTGTTCGAGGGACTCCCCCGGCTCGACAAAACCTGCCAGCGTGGAGTAGTTCTTGGCGTCTGCCGGCCCGCCGCCGCCTAACAGCAGGCGGCCGTCCGGTCCGACCACGGTGACGATGATGGCGGGATCGGTGCGGGGGTAGTGTTCGGAATCGTCAGCAGGGCAGCGCCTGACCCAGCCTCCCGCCTCGACGTCGGTGGGGGTACCACAACGGGGGCAGTGCGTATGGGTGGCGTGCCAGTTGGCGATGGCGCTTGCCTCAACAAAAAGCGCGGTGTGGGTGGCGTCCAGCCCGGCTGCGACGTCCCTGAACCCCTCCCAGGACGCTCCGGCGGGCAGGCCTGCAGCTGCGGGCTGCACCTGCGCCGGGAGGATGAACAGCAGGAGTTCAGTGCCGGCGGGAAGGGCGCTGGAATCGAGCGCTGTGCCCAGGTAGACGACGAGTGACGGGTCCGATCCTGCCTCCCGCAGCCGCTCCTGAAGCTGCGTGGCGTCAGCCAGAACAAGGGAGCCGTCATGGATCAGGGCCTGCCGGCCGGAAAGCACCATGGCGCGTGCACCGCCGGCAGTGAGAAGCCTGTCCACCAGCCCTGGCTTCATCCGTTCCATGGATCCGCGGTTTACCAGGGCGGGAGGCACCGGAAGCACCGTGTCAAAGAGGTGGTTGGCCGCCACAGCCGTGGACAGTTGATTTTCAGCGCCCGCGACCGCTGGCTTAATGACCGGCGCAGCGGCCTCCGCATGACTCATGTATCCACCGTACTGACTCGGGGTGACAATTCACATTTCCGCGGCCTGTTCCACGGTGCCGCCGCGGTGCAGGGGGCAGGAATCCGTCGCGCGGCGGCACACCGTTATTTCGGCCGGATCTCGAGACTCGCCGGGGACACACCGCCCTCTTGGAGGGGAGTCAATCTACCGTGGGAAGCGTGAGAAGAGAACCGATCGAATTGGCAGCTGTGGCAACCGCGGCAGTCCCCGGACTGAGCCCCACCGCAGTAAGTTCCGCCCCGGACGACCCGGCGGACTTCGACTCGGCCCTCCTCCTCGATTCCGAAGGCAAGCGCTGGCGGGTCAGGTCCCCCCGCCACGCAGAAGCCAGCACCCGGCTGGAGACGGAGTTCCTGGTTCTGCGCGCGTTTTCCCCGGCCATCCGTGCCGAGCTTCCTTTCCTGATGCCGACGGTGGCGGGAACGGTGCGTCAGAAACACCTGACGACGTTTGTGTATTCACACCTGGTGGGTGCCACGCGCTCGGTGGAAGAGCTCACATCAGGCTCCCAGGAACTGGCCAAGGAGATCGGCACGGCGCTGGCCGCCATCCATGATCTTCCGCGCGCACTGGTGAGCAACGCGGATCTGCCCAGCTACACGCCCAACGAATTCCGGCAGCGCAGGCTCAATGAGCTGGACATGGCTGCCACCACGGGCAAGATTCCCTCGCTGCTCCTGCGGCGCTGGGAACACGCCATGGAGGACGTGTCGCTGTGGCGGTTCAATCCCTGCGTGGTCCACGGCGACCTGCACGAAGACAATCTCCTCATTGACGGGAACCGGGTGACAGCCGTCACCGGCTGGACTGACCTCAGGATCGGCGATCCCGCCGACGATCTGGCCTGGCTGGTCGCGTCCAATGAGCAGGATTTCGTCGATGCGGTGGTGCGCCACTACACGGAGCAGCGGCGTGACGTTCCGGACAGCCACCTGCTGCGGCGGGCAGCACTTTCTGCTGAATTCGCCCTGGCGCAGTACCTCGTCAAGGGAATTGCCACTGATGACCGCGAGATGGTCTCGGAGGCTAAAGAGATGCTCGCCGCGCTGGCGGACGATATTGCCGAGCACGGCGGGCAGCCCATCAGCGTGGAACCCCTGCCGCAGCCGGCGGCGCCGCCCCTGCCTCCGGCGGCTGCGGTAGCCCCCGCCGCGAACGCGGCCCCTGCTGCCTCCCCCGGCCTCATTCCCGTGCCCGCTGCCACTGACGTTTCAGAGCAGATGCCGGCGGTGCATGTCATGCCGATCCCCACCGAGGACGCTGGCGGGCCTGCAGGCAGCCGGCCGGACAGCACGGCGAATGCGCACGAGAATGCCGTGCCCACGGGCCGGGACAGCGACGGCGATCGGGAGACCGACGCCGACGGCGGCACCCCTGCGGGGCAGGCAGGCTACGGCGCTGCCCACGGCAGCACCGTCGTAGAGCACTCCCCTGACGGGCAGCGCGGGACTGGCGTCCAGGACGGCGTTGCTGGTCAGGACGGCAACGGGGTTGAGGACAGAAACGCTGTCGAGGACAGCAAAGTGCAGTCCGAGCCTGGGCTTTCGCCCGATGACACGTCCACAACCGCACTCACGATTATTGACGCCAAAGCACACTAGGCAGCAAGCCCCCTTCAGGACTTCGGATGCATCTGGTGCTCCGGACGTGCCAGGGCGGCCGTCACAATGGCCTCGAGCTCTTCGCCCGAAGCCAGATCGTGTGGCCTCACGACCTGGTTGTCCGCCACATAGTAGAAGGCCGCCCGGACGTTGTCGAGCGGAACGCCCTTGAGTCTCGCCCAGGCAAGCCGGTACACCGCGAGCTGGACACTCTTCGTCTTCAGCTGCCGCGCTGAGGGCTTGCGGCCGGTCTTCCAGTCAACGAGGTCCCAGCCGCCGTCGGCGTCCCGGAAAACTGCGTCGATGCGGCCCCGGACCACGACATCACCGACGCGCGTTTCGACAGGCACTTCAACGTGCGCGGGCGAGCGGTGGGCCCATTCCGATGCCCTGAAGGTGGCGACCATATCGTCAAGGCCATACGCCTCATCTATGTGGTCGTCAGATCCCGGAGCCTCGTCAAGGTCGAGCATCCCCGCTGATCCGTAGTATTCCTCCACCCAGGCATGGAAGACGGTGCCCTTCCGGGCGGACATGCCGGGTTCCCGCGGGACAGGCCGCCTGAGCCGCTGCACAACGGCCGCTGGGTCTTCGTCAAGGGAAACCAGGGTGGAGGCGGAAATGTGCCCTGGCAGGTGCACGTCACGGCTGCGGGCCCTGCGGCCGCGGCGCTCGAGCAGCAATGCTGCCTCCCCCGCCCATCTGGCGGCAAAGGGGCGAAGTGTCCGGTTGTCTCCGCTTCCCGGCTCTACTCCGGCTGCAGGCTGCATGTCACCGCCGTGGACGGCGTCACCGTGGAGGGAAACGCCAGGGGCTGCGTCGGCCTGGATTGCACCGCTTTGGACCGCAGCGTGGCGCTGGCGCCCGATTTCTTCCAGGAGCTTTCCGGCTGCCTGATCCATGGCTGCCCGCCTTCCCGGCACAAGCCGCAGCCTGTTCCCGGTCCGGGGGTCAACCGGCCCCTCCAGGGGGTCGTAAGGCCAGGAGGCAACCTCGAGATCCTTGGTCAGCGGACTGGCTTCCGGCAGCGCTTCCTCGGCCACCGAGTCCGGATGGATCCGGGCTACTGTTCCGCCGTCCGGGGTGGGGAGGCCAGGGGCCTCACCTGCCCCGGCCAGGCGTTCCAGCTCGGCCAGGAATGGCGACATCTCCGCCAAGCTGCCGCGGCCGCCGACCCAGGCTGCGCTGGAAACCCACAGCACGTGTTTGGCCCTCGTGTAAGCCACGTAGGCAAGACGCCGTTCTTCAGCCTCCCCGTGGGCCTGGACGTCGGCCTTGAAGTCCTTTTCGGCGTCGAGCCATCCTTTCTGGTCCGGCTGGTCCAGATCCCATTGGGGCAGGTCGGCCCGGTCACCGCGCAGGGGCCACGGCAGGGCGGCCGATCCGCTGCTCCAGCGGGAGTCGCGGCTGCTCGGAAAGGCGCCCGCATTCAGTCCGGGCACAAAGACCACGTCCCACTCGAGTCCCTTCGAGGCATGCACGGTCAGCAGCTGGACGGCTTCGTGGTTAACATCAGGCGGCGGCACTTCAAGGCCGCCCTCCTCAGCCGCTGCTGCTTCGAGCCAGGCGAGGAAGGCCAGGACGTCCACGCGCTGGGCAGTCTGGAGAAACCCGGCAGCGGCGTCCTGAAAGGCGTCCAGATTGCGCCGTGCCTGGTGGATGCTGATCCCTGGCCGGGCAGCGACCTCAATATCCAAAAGCATGGCTCGCTCGACTTCGCCCAGGAGTGTGGTCAGATCATCGCCCAGCAGCCCCCGGAGGTGCCGGAGTTCCGTGGCGAGCTGATGCAGGCGTTCCAGCGCCGCTGGCGTCAGCGACCGTCCGTGCGCCGACATCCACCCCTCCCTGGGCAGCCAGTCGAGGGCTTCCACGAGGCTGGCCCCATCAGTCAGGTCCCCTTCGATGACCACATCGGCCGATTCAGCACTTTCATCAGCAACGGCAGCATCGGCCGCATTGTGGGCCCGCCGGCGTGCAAGATAGGACGACCAGTCGCGGAAGGCCATGAGGTCTGCGGGGCCGATCCGCCACCTCGCCCCTGCCAGCAACCTCATGAGGGAATCTGATCGGCCAGGATCAGCAAGGACACGAAGCGTCGAAACAAGATCGACGATTTCCGGAGTATCCAGCAGACCGCCTAACCCAACAATTTCGTAGGGAATGCCGTTGGCTTCGAACTCCCGCCTGATGCATTCCATTTGGGCGCGGCGGCGGCACAGCACGGCCATGGCCGGTGGCACAGGCGTAGCGGCAGCTTGCATCTCGAAATCCGTTACCCGGAACCTGAGCACGTCCCGGGCGATCGCCGCCGCTTCATCTTCATCCGTGGCGAACCGTCCCATGACCACCCGCCCCTGGACTGCGGCGGGGCTCGGCTGCAGGGAGGGCACTTCAACAGCGGCCGCAGAGGCGCGTTCGCCGGCGGGCCCGGCTGCGGAGGCGGCGGCATTCAGCGGCGCCGCGATGAGGTTCGCCGCCGCGAGAATGTTCTGCCCATTCCGCCACGCCGTGGTCAGGTAGGAGACGGGGGCAGGCTTGAACGTGGCAGTTCCCGTGTGCGGTTCCTCGACTCGGACCGGGAACTCCCTGACGAAATGGAACAGCTGGCCAGCCGAGGCTCCACGGAAGCCGTAAATGGACTGGTTCGGATCGCCCACCGCAGTTACCGCATGCCCCTCACCAAACAGCCTGGAGAACAGCACCAACTGCGCGTGCGAGGTGTCCTGGAATTCATCCAGCAGCACCACCCTGTAGCGCTGGCGCTCCATGTCGGCCGCGAGCGGCACCTCCCGGGCCACCTTCGCGGCCAAGGCGACGAGATCGCCGAAATCCAGCGCTCCCCGGGCACGCTTTGCGTCGGCGTAGCGGCCCACAAGATCAGCCACGCTGGCCCTCGTCCGCAGCATCCCGGCGAGCTCGGCCGCGGCCTGCGTGGAGTTTTTCTTAGCCCCGGCCACATACGGCAGGCCCTCATAGGTGGCCAGCCGCTCCACCAGCCAGTCCTGGACCTCGGCAGGCTCCCGCAGGTGCTCCGCGCACTCCCCGGCCAGCTGGATGACCGCTTTGACGAGCGTGGACTTTGCCACCCGGAAGTGGGTGTACTCGCCGTCGTATGCTTCGACGACTTCACTTGCCAGCTGCCAGGCCTGTGCGCCCCCCAGCAGGACGACGTCGCGTTCGATGCCCAGCCGGAGGCCGTAATCGGAAACGATACCGCTGGCGAACGAGTGATAGGTGGACACCTTCGGCTCCAGCGCATCAGTGCTGAGAAGCCCGGCAGGGAAGACCGCGTGTCCTGCGTCGGCAGCAGCGATGCGCTGCAGGGCATTGAGCTTGGCCCGGATGCGGCTGGCCAGTTCGCCGGCTGCCTTCCGCGTAAACGTCACACCCAGGATCTCTTCAGGCCTGACCCAGCCGTTGGCGACCAGCCAGACGACACGGTCGGCCATCGTGGCGGTCTTGCCTGATCCCGCACCGGCGATGACCAGCCTGGGGGTCAGCGGCGAGGAGATGATGGCGGATTGTTCCGCAGTGGGAAGATGCTTCTCCCCCAGGAGGGCGGACAGTTCCTCGGGACTGAATGCCGGCGCGGGGAGATTGGGCTCTGGGAGGTCGTGTGTTGCGCTCATTCTGTAACCTGCTTTCCCCGTGCACACAGCGGGCAAACCTCCGGCAGACGGCAGCCGTGACCGCCGAATCCGGCTTTGGATGGATCATGCCGGGCTTCGAATTCGCTCCCGGACATGACCCGGGAAGCGTCCTTCACGAGGTCCATCGCCCAGTTGTCCGCGGCTTCGAGGGGTTCCTGCTGCTGGATACCGGGGCTCTTGGCGGTGGTGCCCAGCTGCGCCAGCACGGCGCCGCCCGGCTCCGTGTGGGCGGGTATGCCCGGTCCTTCGAATCCTCCTGCCAGGACTGCAGCCTGGTACGCCCCGAGCTGCGGGTGCCGGCCGAGCTCGGCTTTCCCCGGTTGCCGCTTGCCCGTCTTGAGGTCAACGATCACCAGCCGTCCGTGGGAGTCGATCTCCAGCCGGTCCACCTGGCCGCGCAGGACGGCGGTCCGAGTGTCCTGTTCTGCTTCGGAACCGGCTGCGGCGCCGGCCGCAGGGTCGGCAACGGGGCCGGACTCTGGCGCCTGCGTCAGCTGCACTTCGAAGTCCTGTTCCACGCCGACGAGCCGTCTGCCTTCGCTGCGCATCACCAGGATGTACTGGGCGAGTTTGCGGACCATGGATTCAGCCCGCTGGAAGTCCAGTTTGCCTTCCCAGTTGTCCTTCATGCCCAGGGCGGGCCAGCGCCGGACGAGCTCGGCGAGGTACTCGGCCCCCGAACCGTCGGGGATATCCTGCGCGATGGAATGCACCAGCGTGCCGAGGCTTCTGGCGAAGTCGGTGGCTGCCTCACCGCCGGCAGCCTGGATAAACCAGTCCAGCGGTGACTTTTGGACGGACTCCACCTTCGAGGGCGAGACGAAGACGGTCCCGCCGGGCGGCACGATGCGTTCCGCTGACGTCAAGGGCGCCAGTCCCCACCAGGAATGAGGGTGCGCTCCGGGAACCGGAGGGTCCGCCGTGGCAAGGCGGGCAAGGACGCTGACGGCCTCGTCTGCTTCTTCTGCAAACCTGCCATCGAGCTGGGCGTACTGGCGCAGCTCCGCGACGAGGGCGCGGAGCGTCAGCGGCCGCTCAACGGGTGTGAAGCCTCTGGAGTCCTGGCCCGGCTGGAGCGGTGCCACGTAATCCAGGAATGAGGACGGTTGCTCGTCCTCTGAGGCGACGGCAGTGCAGATCAGCACGTCCTTCGCCCGCGACACTGCGGTTGAGAAACTGCGTAGTTCGTCGTATCTGATTTCACGAAGCCGGCTCAGCGGGCCGAGCTGGAGGGCGTACTCCACTCCATGCTCAACAGCGTCTGCGAATAGCGTACTCCCGAGCAGTTCGCCGCGCAGGCGCGTGTTCGGCCACACTCCTTCCTGGAGTCCTGCGACGATGACCAGCGGCCATTCCCGGCCTGCAGCGCTGGCCGGAGTCATGAGTTCCACGGCGTCATCTACCTGCGCCCGCGCCGCCAGGGTGTCCATGGGCAGCTCCTGGTTGAGCAGGTATTCAAGGAACTGTTCGGGGCTGGAACCCGGCATCTGGTCGACGTAGCGCTCCGCGGTGTGAAAGAGCGCCATCATCGCGTCAAGATCGCGGTCAGCCCGCGCCCCTACAAGCCCGCCGGCCAGTGCCGCAGCCGTCCAGGTCCCTGCCAGGCCTGTGGAGTTCCACAGCGCCCACAGCACAGTCTCGGCGTTCGCTCCGGGCTCGGCAGCAGCACGCCGTCCCGCCTCAATCATCCGGGCGACCCGCCGTGCCGAGCGTCCCTCGATTCCGAGGACCGCAAGCGCGCCGGGCTCCGTCAGGGCTTCCACTAGCAGGGAATCACTTGAACGCCCCCCGCCGCCAAGGATCTCCTCCCGGCGGAGGGACTGGCGGAGCCTGCGCAGTTCGAGGGACGTGGCTCCTCCGATCCGTGAAGTCAGCAGCGACACTGCGGATTCCGGGTTCAGCAGGGCCGGGTCAAGGGCGATCGCGTACGCATCGAGCAGCGGCCGCACGGCAACCTCGTCCCGCACGGCGGACTCTGCCACCGGGATCCGTACCGGAATACCCTGCCCGGTCAGATAGCGCTGGAGCTGGCTTAGCTGGCCGCCGTTGCGGACGAGTACTGCCATGTCGGCAAGGTCCCGGCCGCCGGCGATGTGGGCTTCCAGAATCCGTTGGGCTACGTACCGCAGCTCGTGGACCGGCGACGGCAGCAGATGCGCTTCGACTGTCCCGCCGGCCTTGGATGCCGGAGCGTCTGGCTGTCCGGCATCATGCCCGGCAGGATCCTGCCCGGCCGCCTCCAGCTCAGCAGGCTTTGCATCCGGGCCCTGGCGGGTTTCGAGATCAGGGTCATCTGGGCCACGGTTGTCGAGAGCAGGGTCATCGAGGCGACGGGCGAGTTGCCCGCCGGCTCGCAGGGAAATCCGGTCGGCGACTCCCAGCCAGGCCTTCGCCAGCGCAGGGTGCTGCCTGTGCGCGTACCGGAGTGGCCGCTCGGCAACCTCCTCGGAACCGTCACCCGCCAGCAGACGGGGCAGTTCGGCCACGAGGTCCGGGCGTGCACCGCGGAATCCTTGAACCACGGTGTCCGGTGAGGAGGTGACGAAGGCATCCTTGCCTGCGGCGATGTCCGCCAGCAGCTCGAAGACTGCCGGGTTGGCTTCATGGATGTCGTCAACGAGGATCAGCTGGAGCCGTTCGCGTTCCGCCGCCAGGAAGTCCGGCGAATCCTGAAACAGCTGGCGGGCTGCGGTGATGATGCCTGCGGGATCAAAGGCCTCCGGCATGCGCAGGTCAAGGACGTCGCGGTATTCGGCATACAGCGCAGCGGCTGCGATCCAGTCCGGCCGGCCGCATTCATGGCCCAGGTTTGACAGGTCCTGGGGTGTCCGGCCAGATTCAATGATCCGGTCAAACAGCTGCCGCACTTCCTGCCGGAAGCCACGTGTGGGCAGGGCGGCGCCAAGGTCCCCTGGCCACGGCAGTCCCAGTCCGGGCAGTGCATGGCCGTCCAGCAGCTCCTTGATGATGAGGTCCTGCTCCGGGCCGGACAGCAGGCGCGGAGCGCGGGGCAACGGCAGGATGCCTTCCGCTTTTGCGCGGCGGATGAGATCAAAGGCGTAGGAGGCCCACGTCCGGGCGGGCGTGGTGCTCAGGCTGCGGTTCAGGCGTGCAGTGAACCGGTCGCGCAAAGCGTCGGCGGCCAAGCGTCCCGGAGCAAGGATCAGGATCCTCTCCGGGTCTACGCCGGCAGTCTCGACGCGATGGACGGCTGCCTCGACCAGGACGGTGGATTTACCGGTGCCCGGCGCTCCGGGTACCAGCACGGGGCCGGTGCCCCGTGGTACTTCTACCGCGGCGAGCTGGTCAGCTGACAGGAGGGGAACAGCGCTGTGAACCTGGCGGGGCGGCAAAAGCCGGAGACCTGCCCCCGGCAGCACCTGGCCGGCTGCGGGGGACTCCCCGGGCACCCCGGTCTCAGAGAACAGCGGTGCGGTTTGCTGGGTAGTTGCGGTCACTCAGTTATTCCATCATTTGCCACTGACAATTTACGCAGCGACGTCTCCAGGTGCTCAGCAATCGAGTCCAACGCGTCCAAGTCTTCCTCTGAGGGCAGCCAGCGGGCAGCCGTCAAGTCTACGCGCCACCTGCCCTCGCCCATTCCGGCGAACCGCAGGTAGTCCCCTCGCAACGGCGTTCCTTCCTGAAGATAGTGCGTCAGGGCTTCCGCTTCGAGCCCTTTCGGTGCGTGGCCGCCGGCCCGGAGGACACGCCACCAGGGAACCGCGCTTCCGTGGCGGCTCATGGCCGTACCCACTTGCCGTGCCCCTCCGGCACCCAGCAGGTCTGCGACGTCCCCGTAGGACAGCACCGAACCGGCCGGGATGCGGTCCACCACCTCGAGCACCGCCTCGACATACTCCACCCGCATTGCTTCAGACTATCGGCCGGCGCCACGCGGCGGGCACCGGCGCGGCCCGGCATCACCCTGAGGCGCCGTGCTCTGTCACATCGGCTGGACACGCGCAGCGGGTGCCCAAAACTGTCGGTGCCAACGGATAGCGTGAAGCCATGAGCACCTGGAACACCCTCCCGCGGGCAGCCTTCGACCTCGAAACCACCGGCCGCAATTCCCGTGCAGCAAGAATCGTGACTGCGTCAATAACCGTCGTGGATGGCGCCGGCGAAGTCATGCAGGAACATGAGTGGCTGGCGGATCCAGGCGTCGACATTCCAACCGAGGCAAGTGACATTCACGGGATCACGACAGAACATGCCCGCAGCAACGGCAGGCCCGCGGCGGACGTGACGCGGGAAGTCGCTGCGGTGCTCCAGGGGCTTTTTGACTCGGGCGTGCCGGTGATCGCCTTCAACGCCAGTTACGACTTCACGGTCCTGGCCGCCGAGTCTGCCCGCTATGGGGTTCCCCAGCTCACCAGGTTTCCTGTTCTGGATCCCTACATCATGAACAAGCAGGTGGACCGGTACCGCAAAGGCAAACGGACGCTCACGGCACTGTGCGAAGAATACGGCGTGAATCTGGACAACGCCCACACATCCGCTGCCGATGCGTTAGCTACCCTCCGGGTGCTGGATGCGATGGCAGGCAAGTTCCCCAAGCTGAAGGTTCCTGCAAGCCAGCTGCACCAGCTCCAGGTCGACTGGGCCGTCAGCCAGGCGGCGGACTTCCAGCAATACCTCCGTAAGACCAAACCGGCCGCCGTCATCGAAGGCGACTGGCCGGTGCTGCCTCCGGAGGATGCCGGCCGGGGAGATTTTTAGTCGCATTGCCCCGCCGGAACAAGGATTCCGGCGCAGCTGCGACAAAGATCACACCTGACCGGCGGGGCGCTCAGGGCAGGCCGGCGCGCTCTGATTCAGTCATCATGCCGGTCCGGCAACCAGCGTCCGCACCGCCGCGCCGATTACCGCTGCTTATTCGGGGAAGCCGCCCCATTTCTGAACTTAGTTCGAAAGTGACTCGCGTATCCTCGCGCTGACATAATTTAGTTCAAAAGCGCGCTTGTGCTATGCCCTGCCCGGCCCCTATCGCCTGAGGATACATGATCACAGTTACTGACCTGCGCAAGGTCTACCGTCAGGGGAAAAAGGAAGTTGTGGCCCTTGACGGGGTCTCACTGTCCGTCCCCAAAGGCTCCATCCATGGCATCATCGGCCATTCCGGAGCGGGTAAGTCCACGCTGGTGCGGTGCCTCACGCTGCTGGACCGCCCGACGTCGGGTTCTGTGAACATCGACGGCACTGAGCTCAGCTCCGTGAAGGACTCCGAGATCCGTGCGGCCAGGCGCCGCATCGGCATGGTGTTCCAGCACGCCAACCTTATGGATTCCCGCACTGCAGCAGGCAACGTGGCGCATCCGCTCGAGCTCGTCAAGACGCCCAAGGACAAGGTCCGGACCAAGGTTGCGGAGCTGCTGAAGCTCGTTGGCCTGGAGGGTTTCGAAAACGCATACCCGTCCCAGCTGTCCGGCGGCCAGCGCCAGCGCGTGGGTATTGCCCGTGCCCTGGCGTCCGAGCCCGACGTCCTGCTCTGTGACGAACCCACGTCCGCGCTGGACCCGGCTACCACCGACGAGATTCTGGACCTCATCCAGGATCTGACCCGGCGCCTGCAGCTCACCGTGCTGATCATCACCCATGAAATGCATGTCGTTAAGCGTGTTTGTGGTTCGGTGTCGCTGCTGGCCAAGGGCCGCGTGGTGGAGGCGGGCAGGCTGGAAGATGTTGCTGCCGAGCTCGACAGCAAGCTCGCCCGTGCCCTGTTGCCGCTTCCGGCGTCGGAGACCATCAAGGGGGACCTCCAGAACGGTCCCGTGCTGGAGATCCTGTTCTCAGGCGACAGCGCCAAAGAGCCGGTCCTCACGAGCGTCGCAAGGCATTTCGACATCGATCTGAACGTCCTCGCCGGGAGCGTGGAGACGCTTGGCGGCCACCAGTTCGGACACCTTCGGGTCCAGTTGGCGGACCACGCAGACTACGATGCAGTGCTTGCCTATCTTCATGCCCGCGGGATCAGCGCGAAAGCGGTGTCCGGCGACGCCCGGCAGTCCGGACAGGATGAATTCGCCGAAATATCCGACTTCGCCGCTGAGACGGGAGACTTCAAGTGAACGAGATCTTCAGCAACCCCGTCCTGGCCAAGGCCCTGCCCGAGGCAATTGTTGAGACGCTTCAGATGGTTGCGATCTCCGGCTTCTTCACAGTACTCATCGGACTGCCCCTGGGCGTCTTCCTGCACACCACGGCGCCGGGCGGGCTGCGGCCCATGCCCGTCATTAACCGCATCGTCAGCGACATCGTCGTCAACATCACCCGCTCCATCCCCTTCGCCATCCTCATGGTGGCCCTGATCCCGCTGGCCCGCCTGCTCGTGGGTACCAGCCTGGGCCCGGTGGCAGCGTCGGTTTCGCTCTCCATCGGAACCATCCCGTTCTTCGCCCGCCTCGTTGAAGCCTGTCTGCGCGACGTCCACCATGGGAAAATTGACGCCGCGCAGGTTATGGGCTCCACGAAGATGCAGGTCATCAACAAGGTGATGCTTCCGGAATCCCTTCCGGCCCTGGTGGCGGCCACGACCACCACCGTGGTCACCCTGGTCGGCTACAGTGCCATGGCCGGCCTTGTCGGCGGCGGCGGGCTCGGAAAACTCGCCTACAACTACGGGTTCCAGCGCTTCGACGTCACGGTCATGCTCGTCACCATCGTGCTGATCATCGTCCTGGTCCAGGTCATCCAACTGACGGGTGAATGGATTGCCCGGAGCCTCGACCACCGCTGACCAGTCCCCCACTGAACCAAATCACCGCCTGCAAGGCCACTACCGGCCCCACCGGGCGAATCCTGGCTATTTCGAAAGGAACGCATCTGATGCGTAAATCACTCACCCTCCTCGCCACCGGCATTGCCGCTGTCCTGGCATTGACCGGCTGCGGCGGCGGTTCCTCCGCCCCGAGCGCGGAAACCCAGACGCTGGACCCGGCCAAGCCGGCCACCCTCAGCGTCGGCGCCAGCCCGGTGCCCCAGGCCAAGATCCTTGAGTTCCTCAACCAGGACCTCGCCCCCAAGGCCGGCCTCAAGCTGGACATCAAGGAGATCGAGGACTACCAGACGCCCAACACCGCGCTGAGCGACGGCTCCCTGGACGCGAACTACTACCAGCACCTGCCCTGGTTCGAAGACCAGGTCAAGACCAAGGGCTACAAGTTCGGCCACGGCGAAGGCGTGCACATCGAGCCCTACGCCGCCTTCTCCGAAAAGGTCAAGGACATCAGCGAGATCAAGGACGGCGCCAAGATCGCCATCACCAACGATCCCTCCAACCAGGTCCGTGCCCTCCGCGTCCTCGAAAAGGCCGGCCTCGTCAAGGACATCAAGGACGACAGCTCCGTGATCGCCCTGACCGACGAGCAGAACCCCAAGAAGCTCAAGTTCTCAGAGAACCAGCCGGAACTGCTGAT
The DNA here is from genome assembly GCF_044754225.1 of Arthrobacter sp. NPDC093125. Taxonomy (NCBI): domain Bacteria; kingdom Bacillati; phylum Actinomycetota; class Actinomycetes; order Micrococcales; family Micrococcaceae; genus Arthrobacter; species Arthrobacter sp. NPDC093125. Next base: position 352,865 of record NZ_JBIVOQ010000002.1, read on the forward strand.
CAATGACCTCAAGGACCCGTCTGTGGACCTGGCGCTCATCAACGGCAACTTCATCCTGAAGGCCGGCCTCAGCACCCAGAATGCCCTGGCCGTGGAGTCCACCGAGAACAACCCCTACGCCAACTTCCTGGCCTGGCGCGAGGAGTCCAAGGACGATCCCCGCATCAAGAAGCTCGATGAACTCCTGCACTCCCCCGAGGTCAAGGCCTTCATCGAAAAGGAATGGCCCAACGGCGACGTGACCGTCGCCTTCTAGGCCAGCCGGTACACCAAGACCGACAGCAAAAAACTCTGGCATCCGCCGCGGCGGGGTGCCAGAGTTTTTTCTTGGCTTGCGCCTGACGGCGGACCAGCCTGACGGCGGATCAGCCCGACGGCGGGTCAGGCCTTCGCCGCTGCAGCCGCCTTCGCTGCAGCCGGCAGTGCGTCAAAAATCCTGTTCATCGCGGCGTCGTCGTGGGCGGCGGAGAGGAACCAGGCTTCGAAGACAGACGGCGGAAGGTAGACGCCGGACTCCAGCATCGAGTGGAAGAACGGCGCGTAGCGGAATGCTTCCTGCTTCTGGGCGTCGCTGTAGTTGTGGACTCCGTGCTCCGAGGTGCCGAACGCCACGGAGAACAGGTTTCCGGCGCGCTGGATGGAGTGGTCCACGCCTGCCGCGTCAAGGGCTGCGGACAGCGCGGAGGACAGCTCCAGCGACCGTGCGTCCACGAAGGAGTAGACCTCGCGCGTGGCGTTCGTCAGTGTGGCCACGCCGGCAGCCATCGCCACCGGGTTACCGGACAGCGTGCCCGCCTGGTAGACCGGGCCGACCGGTGCGAGGTAGTCCATGACGTCGGCACGGCCGCCGAGTGCCGCCGTCGGCATTCCGCCGCCGATCACCTTTCCGAAGGTGAGCAGGTCCGGCGTCCACTGCTCCCCGGAGCCGGCCGCCCCGCCCGTGAGGCCCCAGTAGCCGGCGTAGCCGGTGCGGAAGCCTGTGAGCACCTCATCCACGATGAGCAGCGCGCCGTGGGCGGCGGTGATGCGGGCCAGTCCGGCGTTGAAGCCCTCACCCGGGGTGACGACACCCATGTTGGCCGGGGCCGCCTCGGTGATCACGGCAGCGATGTTGGGGCCGTGCTCGGCGAATGCAGCCTCAACGGCGGCGAGGTCGTTGTACGGCAGGACCAGGGTCTCGGCAGCGGTGGCGGCCGTAACACCTGCGGAGCCGGGCAGGGCAAGAGTGGCGACACCCGAACCCGCCGAGGCAAGCAGTCCGTCGAGGTGGCCGTGGTAGCAGCCTGCGAACTTGATCACCAGGTTGCGGCCTGTGAAGCCGCGGGCCAACCGGACCGCCGTCATGGTGGCCTCGGTTCCGGTGGACACCATGCGAATGCGTTCGACGGCGGAAACCCGCTCCTTGACGATGGACGCCAGGTTGGCCTCGTCAGGCGTGGAGGCGCCGAACGACAGGCCGCGGTCCACGGCGGCGTGGACGGCCTCAAGGACGGCAGGATGCGCATGCCCGAGCAGCGCCGGGCCCCAGGAGCAGACAAGGTCAACGTATTCGTTGCCGTCCGCGTCCGTCAGGTAAGGGCCCTGTGCTGAGACCATGAAGCGCGGCGTGCCGCCGACAGAGCCGAAGGCACGGACCGGGGAATTGACGCCGCCCGGCATAAGCTGGCGGGCGCGGTCGAAGAGTTCCTCGTTGTGAGGCATGCTGGAAGTCATGCGTCCTATTCTTTCAGGAGTTCGTTGACGCGCGGTGCCACAGCCGTTCCAAACAGCTCGATGGAGCGCATCATGGCGGAGTGCGGAAGCGATCCGCTGCTGTATTTCAGGTCGAACCGGTCCACGCCAAGGTTGTGCTTGAGCCGGACGATCTTCCGGGCCACCGTTTCGGGCGCGCCCACGTACAGGGCCCCTTCGGGCAGGCACATGGCGTCGAACTCCCCCCTGGTGGCCGGACCCCAGCCCCGTTCTGCGCCGATCCTGTTCCGCAGTTCGAGCCAGTGCGGGAAGTATTCCTCGCGTGCTTCGTCGTCGGTAGCTGCCACGTGTCCGGGAGAGTGCGTGGCCACCTGCTGCAGGGGATGGCCGTACTTGGCCATGGCCTCCCGGTAGAGATTGGCCAGCGGCGCGAAGGACCTGGGCTGCCCGCCGATGATCGCAAAGATGATGGGGTAGCCGTATTCCGCGCAGCGGAGCACAGATTCGGGTGTGCCGCCCACTCCGATCCAGGTGGGCAGGAGGTGGTGTTCCAGGCGCGGGTAAACGCTCAGTCCGTTCAGTGCCGGGCGGGTGCGGCCTTCCCAGTGCACGGGCTTTTCCGCCCGGACCCTGTGGAACAGCTCAAGCTTTTCTTCGAAGAGCACCTCATAGTCGGCGAGGTCGAAGCCGAACAGCGGAAAGGATTCGACGAAGGAGCCCCGGCCCAACATCACTTCCGCGCGCCCGTTGGACAGGGCGTCCAGTGTGGAGAAGCGCTGGAAGACGCGGATGGGATCGTCGGAACTCAGGACGGTCACGGCGGAACCGAGCCGGATCTGCCTGGTCCTGGCGGCCGCGGCGGCTAGGAAGACTTCCGGCGCCGAGACGGCGAAATCCCGGCGGTGGTGCTCCCCCACCGCAAACGCATGAAGCCCGACGGCGTCAGCCAGCTCCGCCTGTTCAAGCAGCTGCCGCAGGACGACGGCGTGCGGCAGAGGCTGGCCGTCAGGACCGGTTCCGGCGTCCCCGAACGTGTTCAGCCCCAGGAGGATCCGGTCCGGCCCTACCGGCCGGGTGGGGTCCCCGTCCGCAGGGCTGTCTGCCGGGGAGCCCTGCGCCGAAGAATCCTGCGGCGTTTCGCCCATCAGGCTTCCCGCAGCCAGCCGGCGAGCTCGCTCGCCCAGTAGGTGAGGACCATGTTGGCGCCTGCCCGGCGGATCCCCAGGACAGATTCGGTGATGGCCGCGCGGCGGTCAATCCAGCCATTGGCCGCTGCCGCCTCGATCATGGCGTACTCCCCCGAGATCTGGTAGGCGGCCACGGGGACCGGGCTCATCTCCGCGACGTCCCGCAGGATGTCCAGGTAACTCATGGCGGGTTTGACCATCACCATATCCGCGCCTTCGGCAAGGTCCAGTTCCACTTCCTGGAGAGCTTCGCGGCGGTTGGCGGCGTCCATCTGGTAGGTCCGGCGGTCCCCCTTAAGCTGCGAGTCCACGGCTTCCCGGAACGGCCCGTAGAACGCGGACGCGTATTTTGCGGCGTACGCAATCACGGCGGTGTTGACGTGGCCTGCGTCCTCGAGAGCCTGCCGGATGACGCCGATCTGGCCGTCCATCATGCCGGAGGGACCCAGCACGTGGGCACCTGCGTCGGCCTGTGCCACCGCCATCTTGGCGTAAATGTCCAGGGTGGCGTCATTGTCCACGTATCCGTCGCCGTCCAGCACGCCGCAGTGTCCGTGGTCGGTGAATTCGTCGAGGCACACATCGCTCATGACCACGAGGTCGTCACCGACCTCGGCGCGGACGTCGCGGATGGCTTTGTTGAGGACGCCGTCCGGGTCCAAGGACGACGTTCCCTCAGCATCGCGCTGCGCGGGGATGCCGAACAGCATGATGCCGCCCACGCCCAGCCCCACGGCCTCAGCGGCTGCCTTCTTCAGGGTGTCCGTGGTGTGCTGCACCACTCCGGGCATGGAAGCGATCGGATTGGGTTCAGAAAGTCCCTCCCGGATGAAGGCCGGGAGGATCAGCTCCGCGGGGGCCAGCCGATTCTCGGCGGCGAGCCTGCGCATGGCGGGAGTGGTGCGGAGCCGCCGGGGGCGGTGGTTCGGAAAGCTCATATCCTGTCCTTCATTAGGGGCCTGATGCGGATGAATTTAGGTCCGGGATTTCGCCGGCGCCGGCCTGCACGGCCCGGACGACGGCGGCCACGAGCCCTTCGGGGGTGGCGTCGCCGGCGGTGGCGGCAACGGCGAGGCCGAGCTCTTCCGCTGCTGCGGCAGTCGCCTTGCCGATGGCGACGAAGCGGCAAACTCCCAGGGGCGAAAGGGTTGCGCTGATCCGGCGGGCTGCACTGGGCGAAGCAGCGACGACGGCGGCAATCCCGCCGTCGGTTATGGCAGCCTTGGCCTCGGCGGGCGTGAGCGTCCTCGCGTCTCCTGCCTCCGCAGCGTCGAACGGCTCCTGGCAGGCAGTGGCTGCGGCAAGGCGGCGATCGGGATCTGCCGGATAGTCCACAGTGTGGTACGCCACTACCGTCTGAACTTCGGCTCCCAATGCGCTGAGCCCGTGGGCGAGGGCAGGGGCGGCAATGTCCGCCTGTGGCAGCAGCACGCGCGTGGGGCCTTCCGGCCATTCGCTGATCAGGCCCGCCGCTGAATGCTCGTGCGGGGGCATGACGTGCACGCCGATGCCTGCGGCTTCAAGCGCTCTGCGGGTAGCCGGGCCGACAGCAGCCACCTTGGTTTCCGCCGGAATCCAGGCATGCAGGGACGCCCGGCGGGCGGCCGCCTGCTCCTGCAGCGCCAGGACCGTGGTGACACTGCTGACCACGAGCCATTCAAACCGCCCTGCGCCGAGGGCCTCGAAGGCACCGCCAAAGGCTGCCTGGTCCCGGGCCCGTTCGAAGTCCTTGAACGGGAGCAGGAGCGGCTCGGCTCCGGCCAGCCGCAGCTGGGCGGCGAGGGCCGCGGCACGGTCCGGGCTGCGGGTGACCAGGACCCGCTGGCCCTCAAGCGGACGCTGCCCGTGCCCGGCCACGGCACGGCCGGCGGCCGGCCCCTCGTCCCTTAGTCCCATGTACCGGTCCCTGCCGTCCCTGTCAGGACGCGGTGAGGTCCGCGATATCGCCGGCTCCGGCTGCGAGGAGCACCTCGGCCAGTTCGATGCCCAGCAGCGTTGCGCCGACCTCGGTCAGTCCGTCCGTGGCGCGCCTGTCACGTACCGTGGCTGTCCCGTCGACGGCGCAGACCACGGCCTCGAGGTGCAGCATGCTGCCCTTGCGGTACGCGTAGGCACCCACCGGCGCGGCGCAGCCGGCCTCGAGCCGGGCAAGCAGGGCGCGCTCCGCCGTGACAGCCAGTCGGGTGTCCTGGTCATCGACGGCGGCCAGCGCCTGCGCCAGGGCTCCCTGCGATTCGTCGGCGGAACCTGCACGGGCGGGTGCGTCGGCGGTCCGGCACTCGATCGCCAGGGACCCCTGTCCGGCGGCGGGAAGCATGACATCGGTTTCCAGGTATTCAGTCACGGTGTCCAGCCGGCCGATCCGTTCCAGGCCTGCGGCGGCCAGAATGACGGCGTCCAAGTCGCCCGACTTTCCGTCCACCACAGCATCTGTGATGTTTCCGGTCAGGCCGGGGACACGTCCGAGGCGGGTGTCCACGTTGCCCCGGATGTCCACAATGTCCAGATCGGGGCGGACGGCCCGCAGCTGCGCTGCCCTCCGCGGCGAACCTGTCCCCACCCGCGCGCCCTTGGGAAGGTCAGCGAGCTTAAGTCCGTCGCGGGCGCAGAGGACGTCGCGGACATCCACCCGCGGCGGTGTGGCAGCCAGCACCAGGCCGGCAGCCGGACCCGTGGGAAGGTCCTTGAGGGAGTGCACGGCAACGTCGCACTCGTCGCGCAGCAGCGCGTCGCGGAGCGCAGCGACGAAGACACCGGTGCCCCCCATCTGCGACAGGGACCCTTTGAGGACGTCACCCTCTGTCCTGATGTGCACCAGTTCCACGGTAAAGCCGCCGACGGCGGCCAGCAGGTCGGCGGTCTGCTGGGTCTGGGTGAGGGCCAGCTTGCTGGCCCTCGTGCCGATCCGGACAGTCACTTCGCCGCCTGCTTGGACGACGGGTAGGGATCGTGGCCCGTGCCTACGGTTGTGTCGGCGCCGGCGATGGTCGGCTTTTCACCGCGGAAGTTCTCGCAGCAGCCGGGACGGCAGACGTCGTACCAAGGCCCCAGCCCAGTGGCAGCCGGGCGTTCGGCGACGTTATTCGCCACGGTACGTTCGCAGATGAGATCCACGAGTCCGTTGACGAAGCGGCGGTGGGTGCCGGGAGTCGGAACCCGGGTGGCTGCGAGTCCAAGGTTTGCGCAGGTCTCCAGAGCCTCCGTGTCGAGGTCCCAGACGACTTCCATGTGGTCGCTGACGAAGCCCAGCGGGACAATCACGACGCCCCTGACACCCTGCTGGGAGAGTTCCTCGATGGCATCGTTGATGTCTGGCTCGAGCCAGGGAACGTGCGGCGCGCCGGAACGGGACTGGTACACAAGGGACCACGGTGCTGAGAGACCGGATTCCTCTTCCACCCGGCGCATCACTTCCGCTCCGGTGGCCAGATGCTGGGCGACGTAGGCCGATCCCTCGGTGAATTCGCGGGGTTCCTCCGGCGATTTTCCGGCAGCGTCGGCATCCCGGGTGGGGATCGAGTGCGTGGCAAAAATAACGTGGAGGGGAGCGTCAGGAGATCCGGCGGCGGCCAGCTGGGCCCGCACATCCGCGATGCCGGCGGCCGTGCCTTCCACGAACGGTTCCACGAACCCGGGGTGGTCGAAGTACTGGCGCACCTTGTCCACCTCGAGGCGGCCGTCCAGGCCTGTCTCCGTCAGCGCCATGCCGACGTCCTCACGGTACTGGCGGCAGCTGGAGTAACAGGAGTAGGCGCTCGTGGTGATCATCAGCAGCTTGCGGTGCCCGGCGTCGTACGCGTCCTGGAGGGTCTGCGGGATGTAGGGGTCCCAGTTCCGGTTGCCCCACAGCACCGGCATGTCAATCCCGCGGGCGGCCAACTCGGCTTCCAGTGCCGCCTTAAGTTCGCGGTTCTGCTGGTTGATCGGGCTGATGCCGCCGTTGGCGCGGTAGTGGTGGGAGACCTCTTCCAGCCGCTCATCCGGGATGCCCCGGCCCCGGGTGACATTGCGCAGGAAGGGAATGACGTCATCCTGCCCTTCGGGTCCGCCGAAGGAGGCGAGAAGAACGGCGTCGTACTCCTTCGGCGCCATCCTGCCGGCTTCAGTCACGGGATTCACCGCGACAGTGGAATCCTGGGGGTCGAGCGGGCTCACGTCAGGACCTCGGCGATCTCCTTGGCCGTGATGCGGCGGCCGGTGTAGAACGGGATTTCCTCACGGACATGGTTGCGGGCCTCCGTGGCGCGCAGGTGGCGCATCAGGTCCACCAGATCCACCAGTTCGGGGGCTTCCAATCCCAGGATCCATTCCCAGTCCCCGAGCGCAAACGACGAGACGGTGTTGGAGATGACCTGCGGGAATTCACGGCCCAGCAGGCCGTGGTCGCGCAGCATCTTGCCGCGCTCGTCCTCGGGCAGCAGGTACCACTCGTAGGACCGGACAAACGGGTAGACGCAGAGCCATTCTGCCGGTGCCACATTCCGGGAGAACGCCGGGGTGTGGTTCTTGGCGAACTCAGCTTCTCGGTGGACGCCCATGGCGGACCAGACGAGTTCCGTTCCCGCAAACAGCTTGCTGCGGCGGATGTCCCGGATGGCCTGCTGCAGCGCCTCGGGTTTGGCCCCGTGCAGCCAGACCATGACGTCGGCGTCGGCGCGCATGGCGGAAACATCGTAACTTCCGCGGTGGGTCACGCCGTCCTCCGCCAGACGCGCGAGCAGGGCGTCGAAGTCGTCAGCAGCATCGGCGCTGCGGAGGACCTCGGCGGAGCGCTTAAAGACGGTCCAGAGGGTAAAGAACTGCTCGGCTGATTCTTCGGTTTTGGTGACAGATTCGGCAGGAGTGTGGCTCATGGATACCAGTTTGCCCGTTCCATGCGTGCAAGTCGAAAAAGCCCACTTCTACAACGCGTAGAAGTGGGCAATTTCACAGGTACTTTCGGGCGGTTTGCCCTCAGAGTGCCCGGCGTAGTTTGTAAGCCACCAGACCTGCTGCCCCTGCGAGGAGCACGAGCCCGGCTCCGGCCCATACCAACGGGGAAACCGGACCGGCCTGCGCACTGCCGAGAACGGCACTGCTTGGCCTGCTTACGGAGTACCGGGAATCCACGGTCCCCATGTTCATGGGGCTGGAAAGCCGGCCCGCGCCCCAGACTCCGGATGTGATCCCGGCGGCTCCGCGGCGGGAGGTTGCCGTGTCCAGCTTGCCCGTGGCGCTGCGGTTCTGCCCCTCGGCTGCTGAGCCTGCTGCCGGAACCAGTGCTCCCCCGGGTGCCTGGCCGGGCTGAGCGGCGGGTGCCGGCTGGCCTGCGGGTGCCAGCTGGCTTGCGCCGGGCTGGGCTGCAGGCGCCTGCTGGGTTGCCGGCGCGGGAACACTGGCCGCCGGCGAGTAGCCTGGCCGGGACGCAGCGGGCGCCGGTGCTAACGTCTGGGACGGGGAGGTCTGGGTCGGGGAAGTCTGGGTTGGGCCGGACGCAGCTGTGCTGGAGGGCGAAGGAGCCGGGGCGGGCGCCGGCGACGTCGTAGGAAGGGGCGACGTCGTAGGAAGGGGCGACGTCGTAGGAAGGGGCTTTGCGGGCAGCGTCGGCACGGGCACCGTGGGCACGGGCGTGCTGGAGGGTGAGAACGACGGGCTCGTGGGCGAAGCCGTCGGTGCGGGCAAGGCGGACGACTCATCGTCGTCCCCATCATCATCAAGGATCCTGCCTGCCCAGGCTTTCAGACTCAGGGACCCGTCGACTCTTGCCTTGACACGGCTTACGGTCGGGTCAGCCTCGATGGCAGTACCCGGAACAGCGTCGGTGTCGGGACTGGACGGAACAACCTCCCCTGCGTCTGTCAGCAACGCCGGTGCAGCGGCGTTGGATGCAGGGACACCTGCGGATAAGACCAGAACCGCTCCGAGCGCAGCGGCTGCCGTGCCGCGCCGAAGTCCCCCATGGTTACCGGTCAGCGTACGAAAACTCTCGGACTTCTGATCGACCATAGTTATCGACCCTAAACACAAAACGCCGCGAGGGAAAACTTGCAGACAGCACGCTCAGCAGCTATCGCGGGCGGTATTAAAGGTCGAAAACGGCCTAAAAACGGCCGGGTTTCCGGTCGTTTTGTTACCGCAGGAAGCTGCATTGCCGCGGGCAGGGCATCGCCGGACGGGCACATTGCCTCCGGAAGCTACTGCCTCAGCAAAGCTACGGTGACCCCGGGAAGCTACTGCCTCAGGGAAGCTACTGCCCCAGGAAGGCGCGCAACTGCTTCCTGGTGTCTGCCACCACGGCCGCCAGCCCGTTTCCGGCGAGCCACCCGCCCACCAGCACGAGCGCGTCGCTGCCCCCGCAGATCCGGCGGACTTCGGCAACCCGTTGGCGGTGTCCGACGGCGGCGAACGGCAGTGCGCCGGCCCACGAGACCACGTCCCAGTCCACCAGGCTCTCCGCAGTGACGGGCACCGTCAGCAGGGCCGAGGCGTCCCGGAGGGCCAGCTCGAGCAGCGCAGGATCCGGCATGGCGGCCATGTTGGGCGAACCCTGGTCCGTCCTGCCGGGCGCAGCACCGTCACGGCGGCCGTACGACAGCCTGACAACGTGCCTGCCAGGGCCGGCTTCCGCCGCCAGCCAGTCCCACTTGGCGGTCGCGTGGGTGAGGGCCTTGGCGTGGATGCCTTGGGTCTGCGGAGCGACGAGGACGCCCGTTCCCCGCGGCCGGCGGTCCAGCTCCGGAAGGTCGACCACGAGCGTCACAAGCTTGACCTCAGGACCGGGCGCAGGGCGGTGACCGGCAAGGGCCGGCACCGCTGGCTCAAGCAGCCCGACGGCAGCTGGACCGTCAAGCGCGACCACCAGCACGCCGGCGTCGTATGTCCGTTCAGTTTCGGCACGTTCAGTTTGTTCGGCACTCTCAGCTCTGCCTCCCGGGCCGCTGCTGGCTGCACGGGCCGCCGCGGTGATCCTCCACCCGTCCGCGGTCCGTGCCGCAGAGCGGGCCCGGGTCCCGCTGACGAGGTTCACTCCGCGCCGCTGAAGGTCAGCCACGAGAGCGGTCACCAGGGTGTGCATGCCGCCTGTCAGGCCCGCGACGGCGGATCCCGCCTTGGCTGCACCGGCACCTTCGCCACCAGCACGTCCGCTACCGGCACCTTGGGCAGGGCTGCGGCGCTGTGCTGCGACGGCGGCGGCAAGCGAGCCGTGCTTGGTGATTCCGGTCCGGAGACCCGGCGCCACCATGTCCACGTCCAGAAGGGCGGGGTCGGCCGAATGCACGCCGCCAACCACGGGCTCCACAAGCCGGGCGAGGACCCGCCGTCCCATCCTTGCACGCACCAGGGCGGAGACGCTCGTGACGTCTGCAGTAGTGCCCAGGGATGCCGGCAGGAACCTGTCCAGCGACGCGCGCAGCGACCCGGCGAATCCCAGCGAGCGGCGCACCTCCTGATCCCAGGGGTTTGCCGGAATTCCGAGGATGCCGGTCCGCGGAAGTTCACGCGCGCCGTCGGGCAGCTGTACCCACGCGCCGCCGGGGTGGGGGGCCACGATCGAGTCGGAGAGGCCCAGTTCCCCGGCCAGGTCAGCCACGGCGCTGGACCGCGTTGCGAAGGATTCCGCGCCGCTGTCCAAGGTGAGCCCGGCTACCTCATGCCGGCCCACGCAGCCGCCCCAGGACCCGGTGGCTTCCAGCAGCGTGACCGCCAGTCCTGCCTGCGCCAACCCGCGGGCGGCAAGGAGACCGGATATGCCGCCGCCCACTACCAGGGCCGTCCGGCCGTCCGTTACAGGGCCCGCCCCGTCCAACGCCTTACTCCGGGGAGATGGAGTGGATCAGTGCGACGACGCGCGTCAGCACCTCGGGGTCCGTTTCCGGCGGGACACCGTGGCCTAGGTTCAGGACGTGGCCAGGCGCGGAGGCACCGGATGCAATGACCTCACGGACGTGGGCCTCAAGTACCTCCCAGGGTGCCGAGAGGAGGGCAGGGTCGATGTTGCCCTGCAGGGGCACGCTGCCGCCCAGGCGGCGGTTCGCTTCCTCCAGCGGCAACCGGTAGTCCACGCCGACGACGTCCACGCCGACGTCCCGCATCGCAACCAGGAGTTCGGACGTTCCCGTGCCGAAGTGGACCAGCGGCGCGCCGAGGTGCCGCACATGGTCCAGCGCCCTGGCGGACGCCGGCGCAACGTAGCGGGTGTAGTCGGCCAGGCCGAGGGAGCCGGCCCAGGAATCAAACAGCTGCCCGGCCGAGGCGCCGGCCTCGAGCTGTGCCCGCAAGAACAGCCCCGAGGCGTCTGCGGCCCAGTTGGCCAGGGCAGTCCATGTTTCCGGGTCGGCGTGCATCATGGTGCGGGGGCCGAGGTGGTCACGGGACGGCTTTCCCTCGACCATGTAGGCGGCGAGGGTGAAGGGCGCTCCGGCGAAACCGATGAGCGGGGTCTTGCCCAGCTGGGCCACCGTCAGGCGGACGGCTTCGCGGATGGGCTCCAGGGCCTCCCATGTGAGCTTGGGAAGGGCAGCGACGTCGGCTGCGGTGCGCACCGGCTTGCCCAGGACCGGACCCACACCAGGCACGATGTCGACGGCGACGCCGGCCAGCTTAAGCGGGATGACGATGTCGGAGAAGAAAATGGCTGCGTCGACGTCGTGGCGGCGGACGGGCTGCAGCGTGATCTCTGCGGCAAGTTCCGGACGCAGGCACGAGTCCAGCATGGCCACACCCTCGCGCACCTTCAGGTACTCGGGCAAGGACCGGCCGGCCTGGCGCATGAACCACACCGGACGGCGGCTGGGCTTGCCGCCCCGGTAGGCGGTGATGAGCGGCGAGTCGGCGGTGCGCCCGTCCATGAGCGGATGGCCTGCATCAAGGGCCGTGCCATCTGAAGTTGCAGCGCTAGAAGTCATGCCTTGATTGTGCCGAAAATCGCCCCCAAAAGATAACGACAGCCTGTCAGGCCGGGCCTCCAGCGCGGGCCCGTGGCAGGAATCACAGCGCGACAGGCCGGGCTTCCGGCCCGGGGGTTGTTCTACGCCTTTACGAAAAAGCTATGATTGTCCTGCTGTGGTTCTTTTTTCATTGGTGGCTACTCACGCCGACATCGACCTCGAAACCGTCGCTCAACTAAGCAACGGTTCCTCTGGCATTGCCACATCCGCCCTCGCCGAGTCGCCGGCAGTGACCGGTGCGGTGGTCCTTGCCACCTGCAACCGCTACGAAATCTATGGCGAAGCATCACACGCGGATGATGTTGAAGCTGCCCGCGCCGCCCTGGTTGGCCAGATCAGTGAAATGAGCGGCTTGAGCGAACAGCTCGTCTCCCGCTCCTTCAGCACCCGCACGGGTCCCGACGTCAGCCAGCACCTCTTTGCGGTGAGCTCAGGGCTGGATTCGGCCGTTGTCGGGGAGCGCGAGATCGCCGGCCAGGTGCGCCGTGCGCTGATCACCGCGCAGCACGAAGGCACGGCAAGCCCGGGCCTGGTCCGCCTCTTCCAGGCCGCATCCAAGACGGCAAAGGACGTCGGAGCGCAGACGGCCCTGGGTTCGCGGGGACTGTCCATTGTTTCGGTGGCGCTGGACCTGGCTACCGACCTCTCCGAAGATCCCGACTGGTCTACGAAGAAGGTCGTGGTGTTCGGCACCGGCGCCTATGCGGGCGCCACCATGGCGCTGCTGCGGGAACGTGGCTGCCGTGACATTTCCGTTTATTCTTCGTCGGGCCGCGCCGCCACCTTCGTGGCGACCCGTGGCGGTACCGCCCTCGACGGCGATACCCTCCGGCCCGCTGTCGCCGCCGCCGACGTCATGATCGGCTGCAGCGGATCAGATAACAGGGTGGATGCCGCCGAGCTCGCCGAGGTCCGGTCCGAGTCCGACCGTCCCCTGATTGCCATCGACTTGGCCCTCACACATGACTTCGATCCCGCGGTGGGAGAGCTCGACGGCGTTGAACTCCTGACCCTGGAATCGGTGCGCTTGGCCGCCCCGGAAGAGCAGGCAGAGTCCCTCGCGCAGGCCAGCAGCATCGTCTCCGGAGCCGCGCAGTCCTTCGAGCAGGAACGGGAAGCACGGTCCGTAGACTCAGCCATCGTGGCACTGCGCCGGCACACCATGAATGTGCTGGACGCCGAAATGGAGAAGGTCCGCGCCCGCCACGGCTGCACCGCCGCCGCCGAGGAAGTGGAGTTCGCCCTCCGCCGCATGGTGAAGCAGCTGCTCCACGTTCCCACCGTCAGGGCCCGGGAGCTCGCCGCCAACGGCCAGCAGGACGATTATGTTGCCGCCCTGGAAACCCTGTACGGGATTACGGTGGAACAACCCGCTGCCGCAGCCAAGGCTGAATGCCCGGTGGACCACACGCAGCTTGCCCCCGCATCGCTGTCCGACACTGCGGCGCTCACCGAGGCCGCTGCCCGGAGGAACTCGGCCTAACAGCCGTCCCACCTGCGCCCCAAGAATCCTGCAAGGTTTCCATAGGCTCGCCGCGGACCATGGGTTTCACTGAGAAACCTATTGGGGGTGCGAGCAGTGAATCCTGATGACCGCACGTTTTCTGTCCCGGTCCTGAGCCGCCGCCAGTTCGGGCTGATCGTAGGCGGCGGCACCGTCCTGCTGATGGCCGGCGGGACGTACGGCGCCGTTTCCCGCGGCGCCCCGCAACCCGGCGCACGGCAGGACACCGCCTTTGGCTCCCTGTCTGTGACCCGGGCCGGCCGGCTCGCCAGGCTCGACGCGAAGGGGCGCCCGGCCTACCGGACGGTGGAAGCGGCGGCCGCCGCCCTCACCGGTCCCGTAGCTTTGGCGGCGTATTCGGGCCGTACCCCCCGCGATGCCCAGGCGGTAGGGGCTGGCACTGGAACTGGCGCCGCCGCAGACTCCCACGGCCATGATGCGGACATACTGGTCAATCCTGCATCGCCGCAGCCGGTAAACCTGACGTGGGCCGACGTGGTCCTGGTTGAGGTTGAACTGCACAACTCGACTTCGGAACCGGTGCTGTTCAGCCCCGGACAACTCCGCCTGCGGCTGGCGCCATCATCCACGACGGTCACGCCCCAGGGCTACGGTCACAGTGCCGGCACTCTCGCACCGGGGGCAACAGAGCACCACTGGATCAGTTATCTCGCTCCGTCCGGCTCGTCCCGCCTGGAGCTGGAGTACACAGACCCGGTGCAGGACCGGGTTGTGATGCTGTCGCTGCCTCCTGTGGCAGCCAGCAGCCTGCAGCGCCCGTGAGCACTTTGCGCCTTGATCCTGGCACCTGCCGTCAGCGCCCGGCAGCATGAGATCCGCTGACGGGCGCCGTGCAGCTTTGCGCGGCAGGCCGCTCCCGTCAGTAAACGGGCTTGTGCGGCTCCACGTCCCTGACCCAGGCGAGGATGCCGCCGTCGAGATGGCTCACGCGCTGGTAGCCTGCCTTCCTGGCTGCGGTGAGTACCGCCGCGGACCGGGATCCGGCCTTGCAGTGGAAGACGATGTCCCGGTCCTGCGGCAGCTCGGCCCACGCCTCCCCGGAAAGGATTCTGCCCTGCGGGATAAGGACGGAGCCGTTGATCCTGACGATGTCGTACTCCCCCGCTTCCCGGACATCCACAAGCTCAAAGTCCTTCAGCCCCGCCTCCCGGGAGGCCAGCATGGTGGCCAGTTGCTTAGCAGTGACGGTGTGTTCCGTGTCCGCAGCCTCCGGCGGAGTGATGCCGCAGAAGGCCTCGTAATCCGTCAGCTCCGTAATGGGCGCAGCCGCGGGATCCTTGGCGACCCTGATTTCGCGCCAGCTTCCGCCCAGAGCGTCATACAGCGCCACCCGTCCCAGCAGGGAACGCCCGACGCCGGTAATGAGCTTCACGGCCTCGGTAACCATCAGGGAGCCGACCGCGGCGCACAGCATCCCGAACACGCCGCCTTCGCCGCAGGACGGCACGGAACCTGCCGGCGGGGCCTCCGGGTACAGATCCCGGTAGGTGGGGCCGTGCTTCTCCCAGAACACGCTGACCTGCCCGTCGAAGCGGAAAATCGATCCCCATACGTACGGCTTCCCGAGAATGGCGGCGGCATCGTTGACGAGGTAGCGGGTGGCAAAGTTGTCAGCCCCGTCAAGAATCAGGTCATAGCCGGAGAACAGCTCCAGGGCGTTGGAAGCGTCCAGCCGGACATGGTGCAGGCGGACGTCGACCAGCGGGTTCAGGGCGGCAATGGCGTCGCGGGCCGATTCGATCTTCGGCCGTCCCACGTCCGCCACTCCGTGGATGATCTGGCGCTGCAGGTTGCTCAGGTCCACGGCGTCGTCGTCTATGATTCCGATGGTCCCGACGCCGGCCGCGGCGAGGTAGAGCAGGGCCGGGGAGCCCAGGCCGCCGGCACCGATCACGAGCACCCGGGCGTTTTTCAGGCGCCTTTGGCCAACCGCGCCGATCTCCGGAATGATGAGGTGCCGGGAGTACCGCTCCACCTCTTCGGGGGAAAGTTCGGCTGCCGGTTCGACAAGGGGGTCCGGTGAGGTGCGTGCTGTATTTGCAGTGGACGGAGAAACCATACTTCAATGTATGCCTGAAGGTACCGCGCGGTCATATTACCCCCGGGTAAAGTGAAGTTAACTGAAATGGAAAGAAGGCCAAACAGTGATTCACGATGCACCGGCTGATCGACCCCAGGCCGCGCCCTCCTCTGCTGGCGGCCGCGTCCCTGGCCAGCGCTCGGCCCGGCTGCCCCGTGATGAGCGCCGTGCCCAGCTGCTGAAGGCCGCCCAGGAAGTCTTCGTGGCCAACGGCTATCACGGTGCCGCCATGGACGAGATCGCAGAGACCGCCCATGTCAGCAAACCGGTTCTGTACCAGCACTTTCCTTCCAAGCGCGAGCTCTATCTCGCGCTCCTGGACAACCACCTCAGCGCCCTAACAGACCTCATGATGGGCGCACTTAACTCCACCTCGGACAACAAGGAGCGGGTCCAGGCTGTCATGCGGGCCTACTACCGCTTCATCGACAGCGATGACCAGGCGCACCGCCTCGTCTTCGAGTCCGACCTGATCAACGATCCCGATGTCAGCGCGCGGCTCGAGACCTTCAACAAGGCTTTTGCCGACGCCATCGCGCACGTCATCGCCGAAGACACCAAGCTGCCGCACCTGGAAGCGCAGCTGCTGGGCCGGGCCCTCGCCGGGATGGCGCACGTGAGCGCACGTTACTGGCTCGAGACCGGCGGGAACCTGGATATCGATGTGGCCAGTGACCTGATCTACCGTTTAGCTTGGCGCGGAATCTCTCGCTTCCCCAAAGAGACCTAGACTACAAAGGGAGAACTACCCTTTGACATCGAATCAACATTGACTGGCTGGGAGGCCTTGCTGTGGAAGTAAAGATCGGCATTCAGAACATCGGCCGCGAACTCGTGCTGGAATCGGCCCAGGATGCTGACGCAGTAGCCAAGGTCGTAGCAGAATCACTCGCCAAGGGCACCGAACTGCGCCTGACCGACGAGAAGGGCCGCCAGATCATCGTGCCGTCAAGCGTGCTGGGCTACGTCGAGATCGGCGCGGAAGAAGTCCGCCGGGTCGGCTTCGGCGCACTCTAGGGCTGACCATGCTGTCCCTCGTCATTGTCGTGCTGGTCACCGTCGCCTCGGGCTTCATCGTCTGGGCGAATGACAGGCGCCATGCCAAGTACGGCATGTTCCTGCCGGCAGGCGTGGCGACGGCGGTGGGCATGGTCGCCTGGATAATCTGCATGGCGGCCGGCCTTGGCTACCAGCCGGGCCTGACCTGGATTCCGTGGATAGTCCCCATGATCGCAGGTGCAGCAGCGGCTGTGGCCCTTGCCGCCTTCCTCGGCCGGTCCAGGACGAGACAGGACACTCACCGCCTCACGGAAGCCCTCAAGATGTAGGAGAACCCTCAGGCCCCGGCTGCTTGAGGGCGTCATTTCGTGCAGCATCAGCTGCGGGGCTGCTCGCCTTCCTCAGTGCACAGGCACAGGCGGTTTCCTTGAGCATCAGTGACCACCACCCAGTTGGGTGCGTGGTCGCTGCTCATTGAAGCGCCGGTGGCAGCCGCCTTCTCCAGCGCGGGGCCGGATTCGGCCTTGGAACGGTGGATGTCCAGATGGAGCCGGTTGTCATTGGGCGTGAGGGTCTCCTGGAACCAGAGCCCTGGACCCCGGCCGTGGGGATCCTGCAGGCTGCCGCCCCTGCCCTTCTTGTAGCCCAGCGCAACACGCCAGACGTCCGCTATCGCTGTCGGATCGGGAGTGTCGATACCGATTTCCACGGTCCGGTACAGCCCCGGTTCTGCGACGGCGCCGGCTTCTGCGGCCGCCTTGGTGACGGTTGCCGCGGAGTCGACGTCACGCGGCGTCACCTCGCCGCCCGCGTCGTGGGACGTGAACCGGATGAACACACGGTTGTACCGCCAGTCCAGGTCCGGGTGGTGGTTCTTCTCCTCGGCAAGACGCCCGACGGCGGCAATCAGCTCGAGCGCGCCGGCCGCCGTCGGCGTCTTGTAGACAGTGACCAGGCCGCCGAGGCGGTACCGCCAGTCGGGCAGGCCCGCAAGGGCCTCGTCAATCTGGGGGCGGGTGAGGATCTCGTCCCTGGGTGCCACGGCTGACTCCTTGACGGGTAGCGGGTGAGCCTGCCCATCGCCGCATCCGCACGGTCAAGATCGGGCCCTAAAGGAACTCGGCCCGGCCTTCCATCGCAGAAGACGCCAGCGCATGCTCGCGGCGCGGGATCCGCCCGGCCGCTTTCGCCAGCCTACCGGCGATAACGGCGTGTTTGAAGGCTTCGCCCATGAGCGCAGGATTCTGTGCCCGGGTGACGGCGGTGGCCAGCAGCACGGCGTCACAGCCAAGTTCCATCGCCAGCGCGGCGTCCGAGGCGGTGCCGATGCCTGCATCCAGCACCACAGGCACAGACGCGCGCGACACGATCAGTTCAATGTTGTGCGGGTTGAGGATTCCCAGGCCCGTCCCGATCGGAGCGCCGAGCGGCATCACGGCCGCGGCTCCCAGGTTCTCAAGACGCAGCGCCAGGACCGGATCGTCGTTGGTGTACGCGAAGACTTTGAAGCCCCGGTTGACCAGCTGCTCGGTGGCATCGACGAGTTCCACCGCGTCGGGCAAGAGCGTGTGTTCATCGGCGATGACTTCGAGTTTGACCCAGTCCGTCTCCAGCGCCTCCCGGGCCAGCTCCGCCGTCATGACCGCATCCCGTGCGGTGAAGCAGCCGGCGGTATTCGGCAGGACCCGGATGTTGTTGTCCACGAGCAGCTGGAACAGCGAACCCGATTCGGCGGGCGAATAGCGGCGCATGGCGACCGTGGTCAGTTCCGTGCCGGAGGCCAGGAGCGCGGCGCCGAGTCCGTCCAGGCTGGGCGCTCCGCCCGTGCCCATGATGAGCCGGGAGCCCAACTCCACGCCGTCGATGACCAGGCGGTCTGTGTCTGCTCCAGGCACGGCTGGAAGCACAGTTGTTTTGGTCACAGTTGTTTTGGTCACAGTTGTTTCAGTCATCGTCCTCATCCTCCCTGAACTGCCGTAACGAGCTCGATGTAATCACCCTCGGTGAGCGCCGTGCTGTGCCACTGGCTGCGGGGCACCACCTCCGAATTGCGCGCCACGGCCACACCCAGCCGCTGGCCGTCGGCGGCCTGCCCGCTGGGGACAAGTTCCCGCCCTGTGATCTGGCTGACGAGCGTGGTCACGGAGGCTTCTGCCCCCACAGCGTGGGGTTTGCCGTTCAATGTGATGTTCATGCTGATTCCTTGTTCTGGTCAAATATGACTGGGTTTGAGGCGGCTGGCTGCTCAACCGGGAACCGTCCGGGACGGAAGGCGCCCCAGCGGCTGTCCTCCACACCGTCCATCAGCTCACGGCAGATGACGGCCGCGGCAGGCGTCAGGAGGACCCCGTGCCGGAAAAAGCCGGTAGCAATGATGAGTCCCGGCACAGGTGCTGCGGACATGCTGCCTGCTGCTCCGGATTCGCAGCCTTTTGCCGTTTGGACCCGGCCCAGCAGCGGCGCGTTGTCCGGCGTGCCCGGCCGCGCCCTGGCGGTCGCCTCGAGCAGTTCCAGCTCGGCGACCGCCGGCACGAGGGTCTGCGCGTCCCTGAGCAGCTGGTAGACCCCGCCCGCGCTGGGAACGGCCTGCCCGTCTTCGCGCTGGGTGGCGCCAATGACCACTGTGCCGTCCTGCCGCGGAACGATGTAGACCGGAACTCCGCGGACAATGCCGCGCACAGTAGCCGTAAGCAGCGGACGGAGCCGGTCCGGGACCCGGAGCCTGAGAATGTCGCCGTAGACCGGGCGAAGGGGAAGGTGCAGGTCCTCCGGCAGTCCGTCCAGGGTGGCAGCCGCGAGGCCGTTTGCCACCACGGTTTCCGCGGCCAGCACCGTGGCGCCGCCGGCCAGCCGGACACCGCTGACCCGCCCGTCGTCCCACAACAGTGCGGCGGCGTTGTCCCGCACCGCATAGCCACTGTCCGCACCGGCCACGGCAGTCCGCTCACGGGGATCGTGGCGGGACAGCGCAGCCGCTATGCTCTTCACGAGTTTGCGCGGATCGACCTGGTGGTCGGCCGGGATCTCCAGGGCACAGGAAATTCCTGGGCTCAGCAGCGGCTCACGCAGTCGGGCAGCGCGGATGGTCAGCGGTTCGACGACGAGGCCGTGCGCCTGCTGAACCTCGCGAAGGTCCATCAGGGTACGGCGGTCAGCCTGGTCGGCGCCGACCGCGATGGTTGGGGAGGCAAGGTAGCCGGTGTCCTGCTGCGCAGCATTGAGCGACTCTGCGAAGCCGGGCCACAGAGCGGAGGACTCGAGCATGAGCTCCAGGAGCTCCTCCTCCTGGTAATGCAGTTCGCTCACCGGGGCGAGCATGCCCGCGGCGGCCCAGCTGGCACCGGTCCCGGGCGCCTTGTCGATGAGGACCACCGAGCGTCCTGAGCGCTTGGCCTCCCAGGCGATCCCGTGGCCGATTACACCGCCGCCAATGACGGCGACGTCAGCGTGCAGAGGATCAATGACAGAAAAGCTGTCAGTGGCGGATGTCCTGTCGGTGGCGGATGTGCCGCCAATTCCAGGTTTCATGGAATTCCTTCCCTACGCCGGTACTAACCGGATCAGGTCAAGCGGTCGGCTCTGACGCCCTCTCAGCCCTGCGCCGTTTATGACAGCTGCAGCGGGCTCCCGCGGTACGGACCCAGTTTAGAGGAACTAGGCTGGTTGCCATGACCGCGCACGAACTCCCCGAATCCGCCCGCCTGTACCTCTGCACGGATGCCCGCAAGGAGCGCGGCGACTTCGCCGACTTCATTGACGCCGCCTTTTCCGGCGGCGTGGACATCATCCAACTCAGGGACAAGACCATCGAGGCGGCCGAAGAGCTGGAGCTCCTCGAAGTTCTCCGCGAGGCCGCCGGACGGCATGGCCGGCTCTGGGCCGTCAACGACCGGGCTGACATCGCCGCCCTGGCCGGAGCTCCCGTGTTTCACATCGGACAGAAGGACCTGCCGCTGCGCTCGGCCCGGCAGGTCCTGCCCGGTTCTCCGGCCATCGGCCTCTCCACGCACTCCCCCGACCAGGTCGATGCCGCCATCGCCGCCGCACAGGCACCGGAAGGCCTGAACTACTTCTGCGCCGGCCCGGTGTGGGCCACCCCGACCAAACCCGGGAGGGCCGCCGTCGGACTTGATCTGGTCCGCTACGCCGCCAAGGCTGTCCGCAATGCCGACGGGGAAAGCGGCCGGCGTCTTCCATGGTTCGCCATCGGCGGGATCGATCTCAGCAACGTGGAACAGGTGGCGGCGGCGGGCGCGGAGCGCATCGTAGTAGTCCGGGCCATCACCGAGGCTCCGGACCCGGCGGCTGCCGCGGCGGAACTCCTTGCCGTCCTGGACGCTGGAACCGCCGGTGCCATGGGAGCGGCAGGCAGGGCCTCGGGCGCCGCTAAGGCTTAGCCCGTTACACGCAGTGGGCTGACACCGGTGCTGCTCAGCCACCGTCCGGACGCCAGTACCGCAGCCCGCCGCTGGTGGCGCCGTCGCGGGCGACGTCGACCACGGCGTACGGAAACGCCCGACGGTCCGACTGGTCAGGTCCACGACCGCGGACGTCCGAAGACCACGTGCCGGTGTTGACGTACCGCGTTGGGCACGACCCGAGCGCCGACTCGAGGGCCCGGTGGGTGTGGCCCGTGACGTACCAGTCCACCCCTGAACCGTGCGCCTCGAGGGTGCGTGCGAACCGGGCCGCTGAGGCAGGAGCCACCTCGCCTGCGACGCTGCGGCCCGCGGCCGTAAGCACCATGCGGGTCGCGGTGACCGGGACCGCCGTCACTGTCCGGAATCGGGACAGGCGCGCCAGCTCCCGAAGGGTCACCTCGTCGAACGCGAGCCGCAGTGACTCCGCCTGCAACAACTCGTCGTACTCGAGCTTCCGGATGCGGCGTTCCGCCCGCTCGGACGCCAGGCAGGCACGGGCAACGGCCACTGTACGACTCAGGAGTGACCCCGACCGATGGGCATTCCAGGCGGCGAGCGGTGGCAAGTCCAGCTGGTCAGTGCCGCTGACCGCCGTGCGGAGCAACTCGGGCATCCGGTGCAGCGCGTGGTGCTGGTGCCCGTGCTCGGCCACCAGCACGTGTGGCACGTGCAGTAGCCACGGGTACACGCGGACCCGCGTCGCCTCAAGGGGTGACAGCAATGCCGACAAACGGTCGGCAACCGAGGGCCGGACCAGCTCCACGTCGTGGTTGCCGCACACGAAGTGCAGCTGCACGCCGCGCGCCGCACACTCCTCCAGCGCCCAAAACGTGTCGAGATGGCGGGTGAAGATGGATTCGAGCCGGGCAAGGCTCTCGTCCTCGGCACACCCGGCCAGCTCGAACGTGTCACCGACGAAGACGACGTGCTGCTGGGGAGCGGAAGCTGCGAGCACCTCGCTGCGCAGGAACTCGGGCAGCATTTTGCCGGGGCACCGCGGATCATCGTCCGACATGCCGAGGTGCAGATCACTGAGGAGCCACCAGGTCGCCTCGCGGCTCACGAGAGCAGTCCCAGCAGACGCGGGAGGAAGAGGAGCACGTACATCGCCCACATGGCCGCGAGGATGCTGCGGCTAACCGTTCGGCTGAGGAGCCTCTGGCGTGCGGGCTGCCCGGTATCGGCTGCGGTGCGTCGGACGTCGAGCGCGACGAGGGTGAAGAGCAGGGCGGCAGCCGCGAGCAGTCCTGCCAGGTCGATGATCATGACGCCTCCTGTCGTGCGCGTGCCATGCACGCGAGGACTGTAATGACGCCCATCGTGACGACGCACGCCTGCCACGACCACACAGCCAAGTAGAACATCGCCGTGGACACCGCCGTGAGCGCGGCGAGGCCGAGCGCCAGGACGAGCAGCACGCCGAGCGCGAGGTCGGTCACCTGCGTGAGACGGGCCAGTGCCTGCCCCGGGAGCAGGACGAGGACGGCTACCGCGGCGACCGCCTGCAGCGGTGTCGGCAGCCCGACGAGCGTCACCAGAGACAGCGCGACGGCCGCGAGACCGAGCGCCACGGTGAGCCGGCTGACGCCGCCGCCGCTCATGGCGTCACCCGGTACACGCGTGCGTCCACGTTGCTGAACGCGAGCTCCACGCCGTCCTGCGCGCTCAGCCACTCCTCCAGCTCGGCGACGCCGGTCGCGCTGCTGGCGCCCTGGAGCACGAGACTCGCCTCCGACGAGCGCGTAAGCAGCACGACGGCACCGGCAGGGTTGCGGCGGGCATAGTCGTAGACGAGTGGGCCGCACGTTGCCGTCGACAAGTCGGACCGGCACAGGTCATCGATCTTCCGGTACCGGTGATCGAGGTAGGCCTGGCTGCGCCAGGGCGTCGGGTGGGCAGCCGAGATCATCGCCGAGCCGGGCGGCGCGAGGCGCTGAGCGGCGGCGACGGCGGCAATCTCACTGTCGGTGAAGACATCAAACCGGGCGTTCCCGAACCGGCCCGTCACCGTCAACACGGCCAGCAGGAAGCAGGTGACCACAAGGACGCCCGCGGCACGGAACGAGGGTCGTGTGCCGCTGTCCGTGGGAAGCAGGACCGAGCACGCCTGCATGGCGATGAAGGGCAGTGCGAACAGCGAGACGCGGATGAGCATCTCCCCGCCGTAGACCTGCGCGGGGAAGAGCAGCAGTGGGGTGACGGCGAGAAGGACCACGCGGACGTCGAGGCGCCCTCTGCGCCAGTCGCGCACCGCTCCGGCCGCGGCGAGCGCCCACAGCACGAGGGTGAGAACCACCCGGACCTGCAACACGAGCACGTGCCCAGCGGTCCCGCTCCAGCGGTCGACGACGTTCGCCTCGGTCGCGGCCTGCAGTCCTGCATCCGCCAGGGGTGGGTGCCCGAGGAGGTACTCACTCGCGGGGTAGGCGAGCCAGAGCGACAGCACGATTGCGATAATCAGGGGGAGCCGGCTGGGCCAGACACGTCCGCTCAGGGTGAGAGCGGTGATGGTGATGAGCACCATGAACGGCGTCAGCTGATGGCTGGCGCAGATGACGGTGACGAGCAATAGGGTCACCACGAGGGCGCCCACCCGGCGCCCCGGACGGTGCTCGACGGGCGACCGTCCTTGCCACCACGCCGCCAGGTCCGCACGTCGGAAGCCGCCGAATCCGGACGGCCGCGCGGCCAGCGGGCCAAGGACCAGCACGATCACAACGAGGTACAGGAAGAAGCCGAAGGCCTGGGGAGACAGGTAGTCCTGGTCCTGCCAGTTGCCGAGGCAGAAGAGCCAGAGCGCGAGCCAGCGCCGTCGGGGGTCGCGGGTCAGGTGGCCCGTCAGCACGGCCAGGGCGGCGAGCCACAGACCCATGTTGAGCACCGGTGCCCACAGGGCAACGGCCACCGGGTCGAGACCGGTCGCGTGGAGCACTGTCGCCAGGAGGGCGAAGAAGCCCGGCCAGTTGAAGTACCCGTCGATCTCCGGGTTGATCCCTTGGGTCTCTGAGAGGGCGTCGGCGATCCCGAGATGACGGAACGCAACCTCACCCCGCGGTATGTCCGTCGCGAAGGCTGCGTTCCCAAAGAGCACCAGCACGAGCACCACGACGAGCCACATCATGACCGGGCGGCGCGCGGGTCCTGCGGCATCCCCGCGCAGCGCCACGATGAAGGCGGCGTTCAGCAGCAGGACCCCTACCCAGAATGGGTAGGGCAGCACGGCGACGAGCCCCAGGTCGCTGTTCACGGGCACGGCCACCGTGGAGGCGGCCCCCGCGGCAAGCGCCAGCGACACGGCTCCCGCCACTGCGCACCACACGTCACGGGGCTTCCAGCGTCGCTGGGTGCGGGTGGTCACTTCGAGCGTTCCGGTGATCGCGCGGCTCATCGCGAGTCCTGTGTGACGCGCCGGAGGACGGCGACCAGCCGGAGGCCGGCCACCGCGGCCCCGATGGAGAGCACCACGAGCCACGCAAGGGCCATGGCGCTGGCGCCCTTGTCGGCGACCGACAGCGCTGAGGCGCAGAGAGCGACGCCGAGCGTCACACCGACCACGATCGCCTCGGTGTAACGGCCGCGGGCCCGGCACACGGCGTTATAGGCCTGCAGCACCGCGTACGGCACCAGTCCGGCAGCCAACCACCGCAGGGCGTCCGCGGACGACTCGGCGTACCGCTCCCCCAGCAGACTGAGCAGCGGGTGAGCGAAGAGGACGAGGACCACGGCGGCCGCACCTCCCACGGCCAGCGACAAGCGGAGACTCGCCCAGGTGGTCGACACCAGGCGGTCCGCGTCGCGGACGCCCTCGGAAAACTGGACGATGCCCATCAGCATCGGAGCGGTGTAGGCGGCCCAGGCCATCATCCATGCGGGGTACCAGTAGGCAGCTGCCTCCGGCGCCACCATGTGGGCGAGCAGGAGTGGCAGCAGCAGCCCGGGGACGCGCTCGGTAAGGGTGAGGAGCTGGTGCGGAAGGCCCAGCGCCAGCAGTGGACGGCCGCGCGCCAAACGTAAGGACGGTCGCGGCCGGTAGCCGACCAGTCTTCGCAGCTGGACTGCACCGACGACGCACGCGACGGTCGTCCCGAGGGTCCAGCAGGCCATCAGCACGTCGGCGGAGGCGCCGTGCGCCCGCCAGGCCACGAGCACTGCAGCCGCGAGTGCGACCCCGCCGCCCAAAGCGTACCTCAAGGTCGCGCTGGCACCGCGTCCCAACGCCACGAGCGCCTGATCCAGCACGATGACCAGGGTGCCGGTGACGGCGGCCACGAGGAACGTGAGCCAGAAGAGAACCGATACCGAGGCCGTGTCCGGCGTCACGGCCGATTGCAGTACCAGGTAGCCGAGCCCCAGCACGGTGCCGGCTACCCCCACGATGGCAAACGCCGCGTCCAGCACCCGCGCGGGCGGCTCCCCTCTCCCCACCGAGACGATCACGGCAGAACCTGCGCCCAGCACCGCGAGCTGAGTGCAGATCATCACCGCAGAAACCGCGGCCGTGGTGAGCCCGACCTCACGGTCGGACGTTGCGCGCGCGGCCACTACCCAGAAGGCGAAACCTGCGCCCGTCTGGGCGGCCTTACCCACGACGAGCCCGAGCGAGCTGCGCAGGGCAGAGTGCCGGACGGTCGAGGCGTCCGTGACAGCGGTCCCCCATTTGGCGCTCACGAGGTTAGTCCCTTCGCGATGCCCACATAGTTGCACCAGCAGAAGGCGACGTAGTAGCGCAACCACTGAGGCTGGCCTGCGGCGAGACTCAAGGCGCTGCCCCGGACTGCCGCGGCGGCGGGCAGCAGCGCCAACCTCGCACCGCGCCAGCCGTGCTTGCGGATCATCCGTCCCAGTCCCGTTCCGTCCATGAGGAACTGGTCGAGCGCGAAGTCAAAGTCGTCTGCTGCGAAACGATGTTCGACGACGACCCGCCGTGATACCGCCGTTCGCAGCCCCGAGTCCCGCATCCGCCAACGCAGCTCGATGTCCTCCCCCGACTTGAAGGAATCGTCGAAACCCACGCCCAGCATCAGTTCCCGGTCGACGATAGTCGCCACGAGCCCGAACCAGTTGCGGCTGCGGCCGGTGCGATGGTGATGCGCCAGCGCCTGCCCCCAGTAGCCCGGTCCGGCGACACTCTCCAAGCCGGCCTGAAGGGCGTCGTAGCCGTCCTCGACCAGCTCCGTGAGCAGGTCGGCGACACCCGTGGGACCGAACACGACGTCGGCGTCGACGAGCAGGACCCAACGGGTGTTGCTGCTCCGCACACCAAGTGTTCGAGCCCATGGCAGGCCGCGGCCCTCATCACTGACCACCCGGGCACCGGCCTCGAGGGCGAGGCTGACAGTGCGGTCGGTGGAGCATCCGTCCACCACGATGATCTCGGCGACACCGGACTGACGCAGGGCCTCCAGACAGCGCGGGAGCAGGTGCTCCGCGTTGCGGGCCGGAACGACCGCGGTGACCTCTGCAGGACTGTGAGCCATTGTGTCCCCCTCAGGCCTGCTCGTCGAGGACCGACGGCAGCAGCTGCTCGAGATGCCGGACGATGTCGTCCGACGCCTCGTCTGCCGAGTACACGGAGGGCACCTGCAGCAGGTGGCAGGGACGTCCGTCGAGAGCCTTGCTCAGCACGACCCCCTTCGCCGCGAAGTGCTCGCGCCAGGGGACGACGGACGTTGCCGCCAGGCCGGTCACGACCCGCTGCGAGAAGCCCGCCATCTCGATGTGGAAGTTGCCGAGCATGCGGTCGACCATCCACTCGCTCGTCCGTTCGACGATTCGCGACCGGGTGCCCTCGAAGCGCTCGACGTAGATGGCGGCCGCGAGGGGGGCCTCGGTGGTCACCTCCCTCCCAGGAAACGCGGTGTCCGGCCGGACCATGCGGTGCTCCGGCGACCATCGCCGGGAGAAGTCCGCGAGGCGCGGATAACGGATGACGTACGGGTGCACGACGGTGGTGAGACGGCCAACGCTCTGCGAGAGCTGTGACGGGATGAGGGGTTTCCGGATGCCTTCGAACAGGTGCGGGTAGATGGCCCGGTGATGCGGCTTGATGAACATCGGCTTCGCGTAGCCGAGCAGCCTGGCATCTTCAGCAAGGAAGGCCCAGTCGTCTCCCATGAACGACCACCCCTCGCGCCGCATCAGCTTGGCGACAGTGCTCGTCTTACCGGTTCCTCCGGCGGCGGGAAGCGCGATCGCGTGACCCCGGTACGCCATCGTTGCCGCGTGGATCATGCCGGCTCCTCGACCGACCATGGCGGCATCGAGAACAGGGACCACAGAGGTCAACAGCTCGCCCGGCCCATGAATGCGCCACTGCTCTCCGTCCCTCACGACCTGGACCCGGTCGTCTTGGAAGCGCACGCTGTTCTCTGTGTACGCAAGCTCGTGCTCAAGCAGGCCCGCATCCGGCATCGGCTCCGGCTGGTCATTGACGACGATGTCCGCCGGCCGTTCGGTGTCGCTGGCGAAACACGCCAACATGCTCTGGAGCTGGGCCGCTGCCGGGGCCTTTGCGTCGACGCGGATCGTGACGCGGCCGTGGATGTCGAAGTGCAGTGCCTTGGTCTGCCTGGTGCGCATGGTCGTCCTCTGTCTGGGTGGTACTGGTCGGGTGGTGCTGCTGCTGTGTACGGTGTCGGGCCGCGTCGACGGTGTCCGCCTATCCGCTGATCGTGAGGACGAGCTTGGGTGCGGCGGTGCTGCCTGCTTCCTTGGAGTTGAGGTCCAGGCCGTCGCTGCTGCTGGAGTCCAGGCCCAGTGAGAGTTGTTGGCCGAGTTCACCGGTCAGGCCGCTGACGGTCAATGGAACGTTGTAGGTGGTGTTGGTCGTTGTCGGGCCGAGCGTGCCGATGCTTGCGCCGAGTGTCGGCCGGCCGCTGTTGTACGTGATCCCCGTCTCGGTCCAGGCGTCGCTGGCGACCTTGACGTTCTGCGTACCGGTCGATCCGCTCCCGGCGCTGCGCAGTTGCAGCGTCGCACTCTGCAGCGTCCTGCCCGCGTACGGCGAGAGGTCGAACTTGAAGTACGTGGCCTCCACCGGGCTGCTGTCCACACCCAAAACAGTGCCCGTGCCAAAGTTCGTCGTCGGCGTCCCGCTCGAGACATAACTGTCAGCGGTGGCCGTGAGCGTGACGGTCTCCGTCGTGCCGCCGCCGGTGCCGACGCTCCAGGCATGCCTCGCTGCTGTCGCGTCGGTGTTGCCGGCTGCGTCGGTGCCCCATACATCGAATGTGTGGGAACCAGTCGACAACCCGGTGTAGGACTGGGGCGAAGTGCACGCCACTCGCGTTGCACCATCCAGGCTGCACTGGAACGTCGAATTCGGTTCACTCGAGGTGAATGCAAAAGAGGCGCTGGTCGACGTCGTTGTCGCAGGTGGTCCCGACGTGATCGTCGTCTCCGGGGCCGTCGTATCCCCACCGCCGCCACCGCCGCCGGCGGCGGCGCCGCTGATCGTGAGGACGAGCTTGGGTGCGGCGGTGCTGCCTGCTTCCTTGGAGTTGAGGTCCAGGCCGTCGCTGCTGCTGGAGTCCAGGGCCAGTGAGAGTTGTTGGCCGAGTTCACCGGTCAGGCCGCTGACGGTCAATGGAACGTTGTAGGTGGTGTTGGTCGTTGTCGGGCCGAGCGTGCCGATGCTTGCGCCGAGTGTCGGCCGGCCGCTGTTGTACGTGATCCCCGTCTCGGTCCAGGCGTCGCTGGCGACCTTGACGTTCTGCGTACCGGTCGATCCGCTCCCGGCGCTGCGCAGTTGCAGCGTCGCACTCTGCAGCGTCCTGCCCGCGTACGGCGAGAGGTCGAACTTGAAGTACGTGGCCTCCACCGGGCTGCTGTCCACACCCAAAACAGTGCCCGTGCCAAAGTTCGTCGTCGGCGTCCCGCTCGAGACATAACTGTCAGCGGTGGCCGTGAGCGTGACGGTCTCTGCGGTGCCGCCGCCGCCAGCCGAAGCCGTGGTGAAGGTCCAGGTCTTGTCCGACGCCAACGCGTTACCGGCGGCATCCTTCACCCCGGTAGAGCCGCCCCTGATCGTCGCGGTGTATGGCGTACCCGCTGCCAGGTCGGCAGTCGGGTTCAGCGTCGCGACCCTGGTCGTGCTGTCGTACGCCACAGCGGCCGCCACCGTCGTCGTCCCCGTCCTCAGAGTGAACGTGTTCGACGTGAGCGTTGAGGCATCCATCGCCTCCGAGAACGACCCCGTCACATTCGCAGTCACCGCCACACCAGTCGCATCAGCGGCCGGGGACGTACTCGTCACCGTCGGGGCCGCCGTATCATCACCGCCACCGCCGCCGCCAGCGGCGGGCTCGTAGGAGTGCCAGTACCGGCTTGTAGCGTTCACATCGGCGAGCAAGAGCAGTCCGCTGTTGGCCGTGCCCCGCGCCGTGCTGTTGAGGTTCTGCTTCGTCGACGTCACGTTGTGGACATACTGGTCGGCGTCCACGATATGGGCCGTTTTCGTGGTGGGGAAGCTGAAGTTGCCGGTGATGTCGCTCAGCGGCGCGGACTTCTCGTAGATCGCGCCTCCCGAGGTGGTGCAGACACCGGCGTTCGTCGTGCCAGTGGGCTTAGGATAGGTCGCAAACGTCCGCAGTCTCTGCGTGCTCTCATCAATCAGGACTATCACCCGGTTCGGGCACTCCGCCACGGTGGCGATCGTGTGCGCCGACCATGAGGATGTCGCATTATTCAATGCCAGCAGCTGGATCAGCGGCTGCGCCGCTGACGTGAACGAGGTCTTGATGGCGGCGAAAACCTTGCCACCCGAGGAGTCCAGCCACTTCAGGTTCATGTGGTCATCACCGCTGCGCTGCCCGTTCACCGCCGCCACAGGAGCGGTCCAGGCCGTGTTCGATGCTCCGTCAACGCGGTAGCTCCAGTACATGCCGTCAGTGGCGTCACCAACCTGCCGGCTCCACATCACACCGATCCTGCCGGGTCCGAACGCGATCACAGCCGAGGTGTCGTCCACCGAGACGTTGCTCAATGCCGCAGGATGCGGAAACGGTGTCCCCCACGTCACGTCATCCGGGCCAGTAGCCGAGGCAACAGTGGCGTTCAAGTAGATCCGGTTGCCCTGCTGCCACGTGGCCCATATCCGGCCGGTCGAATCCTTGTCGATGG
This sequence comes from Arthrobacter sp. NPDC093125, assembly GCF_044754225.1. Classification (NCBI taxonomy): domain Bacteria; kingdom Bacillati; phylum Actinomycetota; class Actinomycetes; order Micrococcales; family Micrococcaceae; genus Arthrobacter; species Arthrobacter sp. NPDC093125. The sequence continues at coordinate 382,816 of NZ_JBIVOQ010000002.1, forward strand.
TCAGGGCCTCAACACGGTGGTTGTTGATGTTTGCAGAACCCTGCAGTGAGTACGTCTTGCTCGTCGCGTTGTAGCTGTAACGCCGCATCGTCGTCGGGAAGTTCGGCTCAGCCGGCAGGCCGTCGTTGACGAACCGGTAGCTCGCCACATACAACGTCGTCCCGTCCCACAACACGTCATGGTGAGTGTTCGCCCGCGTGTCCGTTGCCACTCCCGTATCGACCCACGAGCTCGTCGAGGCGTTGAACCGGAAGATATGAAAATCTGAGCTGGCCGTGTCCCACAGGTTCGCCCACCAGAGCCCGTCGTTAAACCACAACCCACTCGTGGCCCGCTTCGAACCCGTAGGCGTCCCCGTCCCCGTATGCGACGGACCTTCAACGCCGACATCACCCGGGGCAGCCGACGCGGTAACTGGCCCCACCAGAACACCACTTAGCGCAAGCAGCAGCGCTGTCAGCAGCGCAGGGAGCCGAAGATTGCGCGAACCGCGGAGACGAGGACCAGCCGAGCGACCAATTCCCCGCCGTACGCCAAGCCAGGAAGTCCTGCGACCTATACCACGCCCGCCCTCGTGAAAAAATGTATAGTTCAGCAACGTCGCTCCCCGGGGTTGAACGTCGGCCTGAATAGGGTTGGTCACTAGCCTCACCACTCATTGAAGTTGTTTGCCTATGCCAGTCCCGAACAACCTTCCGGCTGAATACGAGAAAATCGAAGCGCCTGCTGCTGCAGTCCTGGCAACTTGCGTGCACTCCCCCTCGGAACATGTTCAGCCGAGCAACTTGTAAAAAACTTGGGATTCAATGAACCAGCCCCAGTTATGGGGGTTCTGTAATTCCTGGAAACCGGCAGGTCCCAACGCCAAACTTTGCCCATGGCCAGTGACGGCACCCCGAAAGCACAGCAGTGCGGACCTGCGCCGTTTCGCTATCCGTGGCTGCCAGGAACGGCAAATGGTGAATAAGGAACCGCGCCCTCAGCCGCTCAGGCCGAGCTGGACCATGCGCTTCGAATGGTTTTCGGCGAGTTCCGCAGTCAGTCCGCGCACGACTTCGCGGGCCGCCGCGTCGTCAGCTCCGCTGTCCGCCGCCGTGATCAAATCGGCCAGGAACGCATGCTCGTACCCCACACGCTGCGCCTGGGTGAGGGCTTCGCCCAGCAGTCGGCGTCCCCACAGCGCGAGCCTCGAGGCGAGCCGGGGATCATCAGCCAAGGCCACCCGCAGGCGTTCGCGAAGGACTTCGGTTGCCTCCTCGGTGGCCTGGACCTGGGCAATCAGCTCACGGGTCCCGGGATCCACATACCGGGCAACTGCCTGGTAAAAATCTGCCGAGACAGTATCCACCACGTAGGCCTTCATCAGGGACTCGTACCAGTCAGCAGGCCGGGTCCGTTCATGAAAATGGTCGACGGCGGCCTGGAAAGGGAGCATCGCCTCCTCGACGTCCACCCCCATGCCAGCCAGTTTTGCGCTAACCAGCTCGTAGTGCTGGAACTCGATGACGGCAATGCGGCCAAGCACCGCGCGGTCGTGAAGCGTAGGAGAATAGCGGGCGTCCGACGAAAGCCGCTCGAAAGCGGACAGCTCACCGTAGGCCATGACGCCGAACAGGTCGGCGACGAAACGGTCATACCGAGCAGTGCCAGTGGAGGTTGTGCCCATATTTCAAGACTAACCGTGGAAATCGGGCTAACCTGATTTTCGTGCCACATCATCGTCTCTCTCCCAGCGTCCACGAACAGACCAACGCCTTGGCGGAGGCCCTGAGTGCGCTGCGGACGGAGCTGGAGCTTCCGGGGCCGTTCCCGGATGACGTCCTTAAAGAGGCAGAGGAGGCTGTGGCGCAGCTGCAGCTGCCCGGGCTGGACCTGACCGACGTCGAATTCCTGACCATCGATCCGCCGTCGTCGACCGACCTGGACCAGGCGCTTTTCATCGAACGGGCAGGGAGTGGCTACCGGATTCTGTACGCCATCGCCGACGTACCGTCCTTCGTCGCCCCCGGCGGTGCCATCGACGCCGAAACCCGCCGCCGCGGCCAGACCTTTTACGCCCCGGACGGCCGCATTCCCCTGCACCCGGAAGTGATCAGCGAAAACGCAGGCAGCCTGCTGGCAGGCCAACTGTGCTCGGCGTTTGTGTGGGAGTTCGAGCTCGATGCCGCTGCCGAGGTGACCTCCGTATCCGTGCAGCGCGCTTCGGTCCGCAGCCGGGCGAAGCTCAGCTACAAAGGCGCGCAGGAAGAGCTGGACGCAGGAACCGCGTCTCCCGTGCTGCAGCTCCTCCGCGAGGTGGGGCTCAAGCGCGTGGAACTGGAAAGGGCGCGGGACGGCGCCAGCCTGAACATGCCGGAGCAGGAGATCGTGCAACTTCCCGACGGCGGCTACGAGATTGTCGCGGCACCGCAGCTTCCGGTGGAGGACTGGAACGCCCAGATCTCCCTGATGACCGGCATGGCCGCCGCGTCCCTGATGCTCGACGGCGAGGTAGGCATCCTGCGTACGATGCCTGCCCCGGACGAACGGTCCCTTGCGCATTTCCGGCGCCAAACGGCGGCGTTGGGAAAACCGTGGGACGGAACAGTCAGCTATGGCGAGTACCTGCGGACGCTGGATCCGACGGACCACCGGCAGCTTGCCATCCTGCACTCCGCCGGCATGCTCTTCCGCGGAGCCGGCTACACCTATTTCGATGGAACTGTTCCCGAGGATGCTGTCCAGGCTGCCATCGGCACGGCCTACGCCCACACCACGGCGCCGTTGCGCCGCCTGGTTGACCGATTCGTCCTGGTCATCTGCGAAGCGCTGAGCAACAACCGCCCTGTGCCCGCCTGGGCACGTGAGGCGCTGCCGTCGCTGCCCGAGATCATGGCTGCCTCAGACCAGTTGGCATCCAAAATGGAGCGGCTCGCACTAGACACAGTGGAGGCTGCGCTGCTCAGCAACCACATCGGCCAGGAGTTCGACGCCGTGGTGATCTCCGGATCCAAACCCGCCAAGAACAACGGCAACGGCGCTGGCACCAACGGCAACGGCAACAACAACAACAGCGACAGCACCAGCAACGTCACTGCGAACGTCATCGGGAACGGCAAGGGCCAGAACGGAAAGTCCAACGGCAAGGGCTCCAACGGGGGCCCGTGGGGCACGGTCCAGATCGCGGAACCGGCGGTCACGGCCCGGTGTGAGGGTGAAATGGAGTCTGGTACCAGGGTCCGGGTTCGGCTTGTTTCCGCAGAAATCGCCACACGGGAAGTGCGCCTCGAGCTGGTGGGCTGAGTTCCGCCGTCGTATTTTCCCGGACCGCTTCCCTGCCCGTTTCACCGCCCAGTCCGCAGCTCATTGCACCCCTCGTCCGATGCGCCAGTCAGGGAATCCGGTTTTCCCGGTTAGACTGAAGGGGTAGAAATGGATGCCCGGTCGTTGATTTCCAGTATTTTCGAATTCAACAAGCCCGCCCCTACGCGATCTTGAGACAAACCCGCTGGTCCCCAGTGCCAGCATCAGATAGCCCGCGATCGGCTTCCACTGGAATTGCTTGTGCGCCTGAGCGTGCTCCGGAACGGTCCTTCCAGCCGGCCCGTTGAGCAGGCGGCGCCAACGCCTAAATGAATAAGGAAACTCCCCTGTGAGTGAATTGCATACCCACCAGCTTCTCTCTGATGACACCGGAACCGAGACCATCGAGCCGGAAGAAACCATCATCTCGGATGAGAAACCGCACGAGATAGAAGAGAAGTCCTTCGCCGACTACGACGTCCGCGCCGACATCGTCGAGTCGCTGGCCGACGCCGGCATTACGCACCCCTTCCCGATCCAGGCCATGACGCTGCCTGTGGCCCTGTCCGGCCACGACATCATCGGCCAGGCCAAGACCGGCACCGGAAAGACCCTCGGTTTCGGCATCCCAGCGCTGCAGCGCGTCGTGGGACAGGATGACCCGGGCTTCGACAAGCTGCCGGCCCCCGGCGCCCCGCAGGCCATGGTGATCGTCCCGACCCGCGAGCTCGCCGTGCAGGTCGCCAACGACCTGCAGACTGCTGCCCGCAAGCGCAACGCCCGGATCGCCACCATCTACGGCGGCCGCGCCTACGAGCCGCAGGTTGAAGCGCTGCAGAAGGGCGTGGAGGTAGTGGTCGGCACGCCCGGCCGCCTGATCGACCTGTACAAGCAGAAGCACCTGGTGCTGAAGAACGTCAAGATCGTGGTCCTCGATGAGGCCGACGAGATGCTGGACCTCGGCTTCCTCCCCGACGTGGAGACCCTGATCGCCGGTACGCCCCCTGTCCGCCAGACGCTTCTGTTCTCGGCCACGATGCCCGGCCCCGTGATCGCCATGGCACGCCGCTACATGACCAAGCCGACGCACATCCGCGCCGCCGATCCGGACGATGAAGGCCTTACCAAGCGCGACATCCGCCAGCTCATCTATCGCGCACACAGCATGGACAAGAGTGAGGTTGTGGCCCGCATCCTGCAGGCCCGCGGCCGCGGCCGCACCATCATCTTCACCAAGACCAAGCGCACCGCCGCCAAGGTTGCTGAGGAACTCGTGGACCGCGGATTCGCCGCGGCCGCCATCCACGGCGACCTCGGCCAGGGTGCCCGCGAGCAGGCCCTCCGCGCCTTCCGCAACAACAAGGTGGACGTCCTCGTGGCCACCGACGTCGCCGCCCGTGGGATCGACGTTGATGACGTCACGCACGTCATCAACTACCAGTGCGTCGAGGACGAGAAGATCTACCTGCACCGCGTGGGCCGCACCGGGCGCGCCGGCAACAAGGGCACCGCGGTGACATTCGTGGACTGGGACGACATGCCGCGCTGGGGCCTGATCAATAAGGCCCTGGGCCTGAGCGTCCCCGAGCCCATCGAAACGTACTCCTCCTCGCCGCACCTGTACGAGGACCTGGACATTCCGGAAGGCACCAAGGGCCGGCTTCCGCGCAGCAAGCGCACCCTCGCCGGCGTCGACGCCGAAGTGCTCGAAGACCTTGGCGAGACCGGCAAGAAGAACAGCCGCTCCGGCGGGCGCGAATCCGGCCGTTCAGGCGGACGTACCGGCGTCAGGGACAGCAGCCGGGAAAGCAGCAGGGACGGCAGCCGCCGCAGCGGCGGCGAATCCGGCGGACGCTCGGGAGACCGCCGTCGTCGTTCCTCTGATGCGTCTGCCGAGGCCGGAAACGGTCCCGCCCCTTCAGCAACCTCCGACGCCGAGCAGCCGGCACGTCAGCGGCGTAACCGGACGCGCACCCGCCGCCGCAACGGTGAAGTGGTGGCCGGTGGCGAATCTGCGGCAACCGGCTCGCAGCCGGGCGGCGCAGAGGCCTAAAAGTCTAGATGACTGAACCTGTCTGGGCGCCGGACGGCAGCAACCTGGTGGTGCACGCGGATAACGCGGAGTTCCTCCCCACGCTGCCGGACGGCGCCTTCACACTGATATACGTGGACCCGCCCTTCAACACGGGCCGGGCCCAGCAGCGCCAGGAAACGAAGATGGTGCTCAACGCTGAAGGCGATGGCGACCGGGTGGGCTTCAAGGGCCGCTCGTACGACACCATCAAGGGCGCCCTGCACCGCTATGACGATGCCTTCAGTGACTACTGGTCGTTCCTCGAACCGCGGCTGGTCGAGGCCTGGCGCCTGCTGGCCGAAGACGGCACCCTCTACCTGCACCTGGACTACCGCGAGGTGCACTACGCCAAGGTCATGCTGGACGCCATTTTCGGCCGCGAGTGTTTCCTCAACGAAATCATCTGGGCCTACGACTATGGTGCGCGCGCCAAGTTCCGCTGGCCCACCAAGCACGACAACATCCTCGTCTACGTCAAGAACCCGGCCAAGTACCACTTCAACAGCGCCGAGGTGGACCGGGAGCCATACATGGCCCCTGGGCTCGTGACGCCCGCGAAGCGCGAGCTGGGCAAACTGCCCACCGACGTCTGGTGGCACACGATCGTCTCTCCCACGGGCAAGGAAAAAACCGGCTACCCCACCCAGAAACCCGAAGGCCTGGTGCGACGGGTTGTTTCCGCTTCCAGCCGGCCCGGGGACTGGTGCCTGGACTTCTTCGCCGGTTCCGGGACGCTCGGAGCGGTGGCCGCAAAGCTGGGACGCCGGTTTGTGTGCGTGGACCAGAACCAGCCGGCCATCGACGTCATGGCCAAACGGCTGGGCGCCCACGCGGACTTTACGTCCTACCCGCCCAACTAGGTACCACTTCAGGTCGTTCCCAGCGCTGGGAACGGCCTGTTCTGCTACCCAGTTGGGAGGAGACGCCTGTTACCGGACGACGGCGGAACCGGTGCCCAGCTCTTCAATCCGCGCAAAGGCTTCGGGCGTCGTGAGGTTTTCGCCGAGCCTGTTGGGCTTGCCTTCACCGTGGTAGTCCGAGGAGCCCGTCATCAGCAGGCCGTGCCGGGCTGCGAGGCCGCGCAGGAACTCCCGGCCCTCGTCCGAATTGTCGCGGTGGTCGACCTCGAGGCCAGCGAGTCCGGCGTCGATCATCTCGTGATAGGTCCGCTCCCCCACCACGCGTCCGCGGGACGAAGCCACGGGGTGGGCGAAAACAGGCACGCCTCCGGCCGCGCGGACAAGCTCGACGGCGAGCGCCGGCTCCGGCGCATAGTGCTGCACGAAGTACCGCGAATGTGAGGTCAGGATGGAGGTGAAGGCTTCCGACCGGTCCGCCACGACACCCGCCGCAACGAGCGCGTCCGCAATGTGGGGCCGTCCGAGGGTGGCACCTGGGGCCACATGGTGGATGACGTCATCCCAGGTCAGCGGGTAGTCCTCGGAGAGCAGCGTGACCATCCGCTCGGCCCGTGTGAGCCTGGCATCCCTGGCCTTGGTGATTTCCTCAAGAAGGCCTTCATGGGTGGGATCGTGCAGGTAGCTGAGGAGATGCACGCTGATGCCCTGCTCCGTCCGGCATGAAATTTCCATGCCGGGAACGAGCGCCAGACCGCTGTTGGCGGCGGCGCTGGAAGCCTCATCCCAGCCGTCAGTGGAGTCGTGGTCGGTCAGTGCGATGACGTCCAGCCCAGCGGCGGCAGCGGCAGCCACCACAGCTGCCGGCGGCTCCGTGCCGTCTGAAACGTTCGAGTGGGCGTGCAGATCTATCCTCACCCGTCCAGCCTAGTAGATACAGCGTGCCATCCGGCGGGTTCCCGCCTGCAAGGGCGCCTGTCCGGACGCTCCGCGGCCGGCGGCTCCGGCCCCATGGCGGGTGTTGGCCTAAGCCGCGGGGCTGGTGAGACTATGGGACGGTGAACGATGCAGAAACCGCCCAGAACGGTATAAACACAGCCTCCCAGCCCCTCGAGGAGCGGGTCAACAACCGCTCACAGCGTCCCAGTTCTGAAGCCTTCAAGGCTTTCATGGCCGCCAACTGGGCTCCGGCCCCGCAGGTCACCCCAGCCCGTGACGCTGTGGCGGACCACGCTGCCCGACGCCGGCGCGTCATCTCCGGGAAGTTCAAAGGCGAACGCCTGGTGGTTCCGGCCGGTCCGCTGAAGGTCCGCTCCAATGACTGTGACTACCGCTTCCGCCCGCACTCCGGCTTCGCGCACCTGACGGGTCTCGGGCTGGACCATGAGCCGGACGCGGCGCTGATCTTCGAACCGGTGGAAGAAGGCACCGGTGACGACGGCGGCAATCACCGCGCCACGCTGTACTTCCGCCCGCTGGCCGGGCGGGACACTGAGCAGTTCTACGCCGATGCGCGCTCCGGGGAGTTCTGGATCGGCCCGCGTCCCACACTGGCGGAGTTCGAAGCCCGCCTGGGCCTCCCGACGGCCCACATCGACGAACTCGAAATGGCCATCACCAAAAATGTGGGCGCCCCTGAAATCGGTGGCGTTTCGATCCGACTGGTGCGCAAGGTGGACGAGAACATCGATGCCCTGGTGGACACCGCCCGCTACAACACCGCCAAGGACCCGGACAACCTGGATCTCGGTGTTCTGGACGCCCTGGATGAGAAGCTCTCCGAAGCCCTCTCCGAACTGCGCCTGATCAAGGATGCGTGGGAAGTGGAGCAGATGAGGACCGCCGTGGGCGCCACGGTGGAAGGCTTCACCGAAGTGGTTAAAGTCCTGCCGCGGGCACTGACCCACGTCCGCGGTGAGCGCGTCGTGGAGGGTGCGTTCTTCGCCCGCGCCCGCGAGGAGGGCAACGATCTCGGCTACGACACCATCGCCGCCTCGGGCAACAACGCCACCGTGCTGCACTGGACCCGGAACACCGGCAAGATCCACGCCGGCGACCTGCTGCTGCTGGACGCCGGCGTCGAGGCCGATTCCCTCTACACCGCAGACATCACGCGGACGCTGCCGGCCAACGGGACGTTCTCTGAGGTTCAGCGCAAGATTTACGAAGCCGTCCTCGACGCCGCTGACGCTGGTTTTGCCGCGGCTCAGATCGGCACCCGCTTCCGTGACATCCACAAGGCCGCTACCACTGTCCTGGCCGAGCGCCTCGCAGAATGGGGACTGCTGCCGGTGTCGGTAGAGGAAGCCATCAGCGAGGACGGGCAGCAGCACCGGCGCTGGATGCCGCACGGCACCAGCCACCACCTGGGCCTGGACGTCCACGACTGTGCGCAGGCCAAGCGCGAGCTGTACCTGGACGGAGTGCTGGCCGAGGGCATGGTGTTCACCATCGAACCCGGCCTGTACTTCAAGGAGGAGGACCTCGGCATTCCTGAGGAATACCGCGGGATCGGCGTGCGCATCGAGGACGACATCCTGATGACCGCTGAAGGCCCCGTAAATCTGAGTGCTGCTCTCCCCCGGACCGCCGGCGACGTGGAAGCCTGGATGGCGGGCATTTGGCAGGAAGCCGACGGCCACGCCTAAACAGGGTCTGCACCTTAAACCAGGTCTGCACCGCGCATAAGAATCGCGTATAGAAATAGGCATAAGTAAGAGGGAAGGGCCCCGGATTTCTCCGGGGCCCTTCCCTCTCTTACGTTTCACCTGACGGCGTGGACGCGCCTCTTGGGCGTTCCAGCTTTAGCGCTGGGTGTCCTCCGAGCCCTGCTGGGGCTGGTTCGCGTCGTTGACGCGCACGCCGTACTGCGGGCGCCCGTCCGGCAGGTCTGGGTAGCGGACGGACGGCCGGACCGGCGGCTGCCCGCCCTCGGGTGTCTGCCCCTCGGAAGGGCCCTGTCCCTGGGGCTGCGGAGCCTGCGGCTGAGGACCCTGCGGCTGCGGCCCCTGGGGGAACTGCTGCTGGGAGCCTTGCGGCTGCTGCTGGGCATCCTGCTGCGGCTCCTGCCCGTGGGCGTCCTGCCCGCGCTGGCCGTAGGGGTCGTTCCAGCCCGCGGGCCGCTGCGGCGCCTGGCCCTGATACGGACCCTGCTGCTGGCCGGGATGCTGATACGGCTGGTTGTAGTAGTCGCGCTGCGTGTAGTTGGATGATCCGCCGTGGTTGGAAGGTCCGCTGTAGTTGGACGGGCCGCTGTAGTTGGACGGCCGCGCGCCTGCAGAGGCGTCCGACGGCGACATCGGCAACTGCTGCAGCAGCCGGCGGGCCTCGTGGGCGGCCTCGAAGGACACCACAACGTCATAGTTGGTGGCCACCACCTGGCTGGTGGACGTGAAGTCGCGCTTGCCCCGCTGCATGGCGTAGGTGACGATGCCAAACAGCATGAAGAAGGCCGCGCCCATCAGCACCGAGCTGATGATGGAAAACGTCCCCCCGGCCGGCGTGAAGAAGGAAAGCATGACGCCGACAAAAAGACCGAACCACATGCCGCTCAGGGCTCCCGACAGTGCTACTCGGGGGTAGCTCAGCCTGCCCGTCACCCGCTCCACCATCTTCAGGTCGTTGCCCACAATCGACACCATGTGAACCGGGAACTGCTGGTCGGCCAGGTAGTCGACAGCCTTCTGGGCGTCCAGGTAGGAGGAGTAGCTGCCGACGGTATCCCCAGTGGGAACAGTCCGGGACTCGTCGGAGCCGGGGACACCGGCCTTGGGAGCACCAAAAATATTTGCCATAACCTCATTGTTGCCCAAAAGGATGGGCGTGAGCTGAAATTCAGCTAAAAGTGAGCAGACTCGGTAGCCTGTAGAGGTGAGCACAAATCCTACCCGCGTCTTCGTTGCACGCCTCCTGGGGCTGGACGTCTTCGACCCCCTGGGCGACCGTCTGGGCCGGCTGCGCGACGTCGTGGTGCTCTCCCGCGGCACCCGCGGAGCCCCCCACGTTGTGGGCATCGTCGTCGAGGTGCCGGGCAAGAAGCGCGTCTTCGTCCCGATGACCCGCATCACCTCCATCGACCAGACGCAGATCATCTGCACGGGCCTGGTCAACCTGCGCCGTTTCGAACAGCGCGGCGCCGAGACCCTTGTGGTGGCGGAGATGTTCGACCGGCGCGTGACGCTGCGCGACGGCAGCGGCGACGCCACGATCGAGGACATCGCAATGGACCAGCACCGTTCCGGTGACTGGTTCGTCAGCAAGCTCTTCGTCCGCCGCGGGCATTCCCTCGCGCCCCTGAGCAGGCTCCGCCGCAACGAAACCCTGATCATCGACTGGGCGGATGCGCTTCAGGGCGCCAAGACGGAGCCCCAGGCCGCAACCCAGTTCGTGGCCACGCACGAGGACCTCAAACCCGCGGACTTCGCCGAGGCGCTACAGGAGATGAGCGACAAGCGGCGGTTTGAAGTGGCCAGCGAACTTCAGGACGAACGGCTTGCCGACGTGCTCCAGGAACTCCCGGAAGACGACCAGGTGGAGATCCTCTCCGCGCTGGATGTACAGCGCGCGGCTGACGTCCTGGAGGAGATGGACCCGGATGACGCCGCCGACCTCCTCGGCGAGCTCCCCTCCGCCCAGGCGGAGGAACTGCTGCAGCTGATGGAACCGGAAGGCGCAGAGGACGTGCGGCGCCTGCTGGAATACGACGAGGATACCGCCGGCGGTCTTATGACCCCTGTGCCGGTCATCCTGCCGCCCGAGGCCACGGTGGCTGAGGCCCTCGCACACGTACGCCGTGAAGAACTTTCACCTGCCCTGGCGTCCTCCATCTTCATTACACGGCCGCCGCTGGAAACCCCCACCGGGCGGTTCCTCGGGGTGGTCCACATTCAGCAGCTGCTGCGTTTCCCGCCGTTCGAACCGTTGGGCAACCTCGTGGACAAGAACCTGGAGCCCCTGTCGGACCAGGCACATATCAGTGAGGTTGCCCGTACCCTGGCCACCTACAACCTGAATTCCCTTCCCGTGGTTAACGAGGCGGGCCGGCTGGTGGGGGCCGTGACAGTCGATGACGTCCTGGATCATCTGCTGCCGGATGACTGGCGGGCAAATGACGGCGAAGCTCCGATCAGAAGGCTTGGAGGCCGCATTGGCTGATAACGCACCAAAGAGCCCTGGCGGGCGGGGAGCAGGCAAGGGGGCGGCAAAAGGCAGCCTGGACACGCCCCTGAGCGGGCGCCAGCGCATCCTGCCCAAGTTCTCGCCTGACCCCGACGCCTTCGGCCACGCCACCGAGGGTTTCGCCCGTTTCATGGGCACGCCGCAGTTCCTGCTCTACATGACCGTCTTCTGCGTTTTCTGGCTGGTCTGGAACACCTTCGCGCCCGTCGAGTGGCAGTTCGACAAGGTGGAGCTCGGGTTCACCCTCCTGACTCTGATGCTGTCGCTGCAGGCGTCCTATGCGGCGCCGCTGCTGCTGCTGGCCCAGAACCGGCAGGACGACCGTGACCGTGTCTCCCTCCAGCAGGACCGCCAGCGGGCAGAACGCAATCTTTCCGATACGGAGTACCTGACCCGGGAGCTGGCGTCACTGCGGATCGCCCTGCGGGAAGTGGCTACCCGCGACTACGTGCGGGCTGAGCTCAGGAGCCTTTTAGAGGACCTGGTGGAAGCCCAGGAGGAACTCCGCAGCCACGATCCCTCCGGCGACGGCAGCCACGAGTCACCGCGGGATCTGGTCCGCGAGAAGCTCAAGGAAAAGCGGGAGCGCCAGCGGAACCCGCGCACCCAGCAGATCCCCAAGATCAAGTCGGAAAAGCACCGCCACAGCCGGCCGTCCGACCAGCGCCCCACAACTCCGGAAAGCTGAGCACCTACAGCATGAGCACGTCCCTTGCTTCGGCCGTTAACGCTGCCCTGGCAACTGTCATTGACCCCGAGCTGCGCCGTCCCATCACGGAGCTTGGCATGGTTGACGCCGTGGAAATTTCCGACGGCGGCGCCGTGCGCCTTTCGGTGCTGCTCACCATTGCGGGCTGCCCGCTGCGGGAGACAATCACAAAGGATTCCGAAGCGGCACTGCTGGGCGTCCCTGGAGTCACCTCTGTTGAGGTCGAGCTGAAGGTTATGACGCAGGCCCAGCGTGATGCCCTGAAAGAGCAGCTCAGGGGCCCCGGGGGCCAGCGTGGCATCCCGTTCAACCAGCCCGGATCCCTGACGAAGGTCTTCGCGGTTGCCAGCGGCAAGGGCGGCGTGGGCAAGTCTTCGGTGACTGTGAACCTCGCCTGCTCGCTGGCTGCGCAGGGCCTGAGGGTAGGAATCGTGGATGCGGACGTATACGGGTTTTCCGTGCCGGGCCTCATGGGCATCACCCAGGCCCCCACCCGAGTGGACGACATGATCCTTCCGCCGGTGGCTTTCGGCGTGAAAGTCATCTCCATCGGCATGTTCGTTGCGGGCAACCAGCCCGTCGCGTGGCGGGGCCCGATGCTGCACCGCGCGCTGGAACAGTTCCTCACCGACGTTTACTTCGGTGATCTTGACGCCCTCTTCCTGGACCTGCCTCCCGGCACCGGGGACATCGCGATCTCGGTGGCGCAGCTGCTGCCCAAAGCTGAGATCCTGGTGGTCACCACCCCGCAGGCGGCAGCTGCGGACGTCGCTGAACGCGCAGGCGCGATCGCGACCCAGACCGGGCAGACCGTGGCCGGCGTCATCGAGAATATGTCGCATCTTGAAATGCCTGACGGCAGCCGCATGGAGCTGTTCGGGAGCGGGGGCGGGCAGCTGCTCACCGAGCGCCTGAGCACCGCCACCGGCACGAACGTGCCGCTGCTCGGCCAGATTCCCCTGGACATCCTGCTGCGGGAAGGCGGGGACTCCGGCGTTCCCATTGTGCTCGGCCAACCCGACACACCTGCCGCCGCCGCGCTTGCCGGCATTGCTGGGAAGCTCGCATCCAAACCGCGTGGCCTCACCGGAATGAAGCTCGACGTCCAACCCCGCTAATTGCCTGCGCACCCGCTCCTGGGGCCGCGGCGGGATCCGACCCCGCTCATTGAGCCCGTCGAAATCCCTGGCTAGGTCGCCTCGGTGTCGAAGGGTGCAGGCTCGCCGTCGGGCAGACGCTCAATGGTCCGCGTCGGCCGCTGCACAGGCGCGTCAGCAGCCCCGGCGACGGCCGCGGCAGCGACTGCAGGCCCTCCGGCGCTCACCGGCTTGGGAGCGTCTTCGAGCAAGGCTTCCCGGATGATACGGCGCGGATCGTATTGCCGGGGGTCGTACTTCCTCCAGTCGACGTCATCGATATCGATGCCGACTTCTTCCTTGATCTGTTCCCGGGCGCCGGACGCCATCCGCCGTACTTCGCGGACGAGGTTTGTCAGCTTCTGGGTGTATTCGGGCAGCCTCTGGGGGCCGATCACCAGAATGCCGATGAGCAGCAGAAGGAGAAACTCCGGGCCGTTGATTCCAAACACTTTACGAAGATTACCCTCTCGGGCGAGACGCTGACGATTTAGCCGCCGTAAGGGCAACGGGAGCAGAGCTCAAACAGTACCGCGTCACCGGTCGGAGTGCCCGGTCATGTAGTCCAGCTGGAGGGCCATTTTACGGAGTCCGCGCTGCAGCCGCTCCGTCACCTCTTCGCTACCCGCGCTGCCGGCGGAAGGCCGGAAATCGGCTGCTGCCGATACTCCCGGTTCCAAGACTCCATCCTCACCGCGCACGTGGTTCCCGCCGCTCCGGCTCCAGGCACCGTCGGCCGCGGACAGCACTGCCAAGGCATCGTCCGCAACGTTCGCGGGCAGGTCGGAGACGTAAGTGAACGTGCTGCGTGCGGTCTGGTAGATGGCGCTCCACGGTGGAGACGCCTTCACCCAAAGCCGGCCATCCCCGGTGCCGGAGCCAGCCACGATGGGCTCATCCACGGCGACGAAGCCGTCCTCAGTGGCGGCGTGCCCTGTCAGGGGGTTCACGGGCGCTGTGTCCGGTGCGGTTCCCTGCAGCCCCGCGTTACCCCCCGCCGCCGTGTGCTGTTCCAGGACGGTTGCCGTGTGTGTTCCGTCTGAGAGGCGAAGTTCGACCGCGGCCTGTCCGGCGTAGGTCTTCGACGCCGCGGACACCACGTGGAAGCCCATGGAGCCAAGATCCGGGCACGCCCAGCCGCGGGAGCGCAGCGACGCCACGAGGGCATCCGTGGGGGTTCCACCGGCAGCGTCGGCGGCAGGCGCACCTCCTGTTGCCTTCAGGGGCAGGCCGGCCTGGCCTGTTTCGCCGGCCTTCGCAGAATCCCCCGACTGCAACGTGTCCCTCGACTCCCCCGAGAACGACGCCGCTGCATACTGGGGCGGATCCCCCGCGGCCATGTAGGCACCTGCGGCAACGGCGCCCGCGGTCACCATGGCGGCGCCTCCGGCAGCCAGGCCCGCCAGCTTGAAGGGAGCCGTCCGGGACGCCGGAGCGGGAGGGGCCGCAGCAAGCTCCCGCGTGCGGAGCAGGAGCCTCTCGGTCAGGTCGTCGCTCACGGCGGGGACTGCGGCGTCGCGTAGCCTCTCAAGGTACTGGCGTTGCCGGCGGAAGGCCGCAGCACAATCGGCGCACTGGTCCGCATGTTCCGGGGTGCCCGGGTGCTGCGTTCCTGCCAGAGGAAAGGAGGCTGCTGCCTTCCCAAGATCCTTCAGCATGTGGGTGAAGCGGTGCATGGCGCCGATCAGAGAATCCCGGCGATACGGGGCAGCTTAAGCCGCGGCGCGCGCGACTGCTGGGGCCGCGGATCGCGGTGGGCGAGCTTTTCACGCAGCATGGTGCGTCCGCGGTGGATCCGCGAGCGGACAGTGCCCAGCTTTACGCCCAGCGCCTCGGCCACCTCGTCGTAGGACAGGCCCTCAAGGTCGCACAGCACGACGGCGGCACGGAAGTCCGGCGGCAGCTCTTCCAGGGCGGCCTGGACGTCCAGGTCCAGGTTGTTGAACTCGAAGCTTTGTTCCGGTCCCGGTTCCCTCCCCGGCAGCCGTGATTCGGCGTCCTCGGCCAGGGCGTCGAAGCGGATGCGGGTCTTGCGCCGGGCCTGGTCCAGGAACAGGTTGGTTGTAATGCGGTGCAGCCAGCCGTCGAGGGTGCCCGGCTTGAAGTTCTCCAGTGAACGGAAAACGCGGACGAACACCTCCTGGGTGAGGTCCTCGGCGTCGTACTTGTTGCCGGTGAGACGGTAGGCGAGCCGGTACACCTTGGCCGAGTGGTTGGTCACCACTTCTTCCCAGGTGGGCATGACCCAGTCGGCTTCGGGCTCTTCAACTGCAGGGACAGGTGCCACAACTGATCCTGACATCGTCCACTCCCCTCGTGGATGTACTAACGCCTGATGTTGATTACATCATTGGTTCGGCGCCGATCACCCCTTGGATGAGCGGATATTTATCATTTCAAACTTGGCTGGGAATTTCCTGACTGCGGGGCCACCTTTAGCCGTGGGCGCAACGCTCCCCAAAGCCGCCCGGCGGGACTGCCGGACCGGCCGTCACCGTCCCGCGACACCCGCCCGGACACAGTACTCTGTATGAAACACCCTCCTGCCGCCCAGAAAGCGATACCCATGAGCGCCGATAAGTCCACGAGCTGGTCCTATGCAGAAGATCTGCCTGCTGAGGATGAGGTCCTGTTGCGCGCCCGGGAACGCTCCTTTGAGCTGGGTGTGACGCCCATCGGCCGCGGTGTGGGGGCGGTGCTCACGGTTCTGGCCGCGGCGTCCAAGGCACAGACCGCCGTCGAAATCGGCACGGGGGCCGGTGTGTCCGGCGTGTGCCTCCTCCGCGGACTCGGCCCGCAGGCGGTGCTGACCACGATCGATGTGGATGTGGAGCATCTGAGGGCCGCACGCGAGGCCTTCCAGGAAGCCGGCAGCCCCGCGAACCGCACGCGCACCATCTCCGGCCGGGCCGGCGACGTCCTGCCCCGGCTGACCGATGCAGCCTACGACCTCGTTTTTGTTGACGGGGACAAGCCCAACTTCCCGCGCTACGTGGACCAGGCCGTGCGCCTGCTCAAGTCCGGCGGCCTCCTGATCGTCAACGACGCCCTGGACAAGGACCGCGTCTCCAATCCCGCTGCCCGTGACGCGACAACGGTGGTGCTGCGGCAGGTTGGCAAGGCCGTCCGCGACGACGACCGGCTCGCTTCCGCCATGCTGCCCACCGGCGATGGCCTGCTGGTCGCTGTAAAGAAGTAAAGGGCCGCGGTCTGGAAGCCGCGGCTAAAAGTGAGGCAGGGCGCGCAGCCTTCCGGCTACAGGCCCTGCCTGCAAACTATTCGGTAACGCCTACGAGGCATTCCTTGAGGTTGGCCGCCTCAGCGGCATTGAGTTCGACGACGAGCCGCCCCCCGCCTTCGAGCGGCACACGCATAATCAGGCTGCGGCCCTCCTTGGTTACTTCCATAGGGCCGTCGCCGGTGCGTGGTTTCATAGCCGCCATGAGGAATATCCCCTCCAGTAGTCCCAGGACTGAGCAGCCCGGCCGGGCTGAGTCCGCATGGTCAAACAAGCCGCGCGGCGACTGGTTTCGGCAGCCGCCATGACTGAAGTCTTCGAAATGCTATTTGTCCTTGCTTAACCCCTATTATCCTGTAATTACCCGTCTGTAGCTAATCGATGGACAATCGCTCCGGCCGTGATTCCCGGCGGCTCAGCCCCGGGATGGACAGCCGGTCAGGGCGGGTAGTCACCGCCGCCGGGCAGCTCGGCCCACGCCCACAGCCAGACGACCCAAACGATCTGCAGCAGGATGAACATGGTCAGGACCGCTCCCCGGTAAGCCTTCGAACGGGACACTAGGACTGCGCCCAGCGCCAGGGGAAACAGCGGCAGCAGCATCCGGAATGTGCTGGTCTGCGGGTGCAGGAACACGATCAGGTAGCCCATGTAGCAGGCGCACCACAGCCTCAATTCGGTCCCAAGCTGCGCAACCGGCCGCGACAGCAGGAACAGCGCGAACACCGCGGCGAACACGAAGGGTGCGGCAAGGCCCAGCACCGGGCCGAAGAGGAGGACGCCGGTATCAAACCACGGTTTGAAGGGCACAAGGTCGTGCCCGCGCCACACCGTCTCGGTCTTGGTGTAGGCGGCGATGTCGCCGGTGGTTGCCCAGGCGATGGCGGGCCACAGGAGCGCGGAGATCCCGCTGGCCGCAGTCAGGGCCGCGAGCGCCCAGAGCTCGCGGGGGCTGTGGGTTTTTCCGTGATGGCGGCCCGGGTCGGCCCTCCGCCCGGTGCCCTGCCAGGCCTCCCACAGGCGGTACAGGAAGAGGATTCCGGCCATGGCTGCGAAGGGAACACCGGTCGGCCGGGAGAGGGCCATCAGCACCACTACCGGAATGGCCAGCAGGTAATGCCGCCGGAGTACCAGCAGCAACGCTGAGGCGAGCAGGAGGATGTTCAGGGATTCCGCATAGGGAACCTGGAGTATGGCACTGACGGGGAACGTGGCAAAGAAGGCCACCCCCCACAGCGCCGCTCCATGTTCCGTCCGGTGACGGAACAGGGAGTAGACAACGAAGGACGCAGCGAAGCCGGCAAGCATTGCGATGAGGGTCAGGGAGACTGGAGGGACAAGTCCGGTGGCGGCCGAAAGCGCCCGCCCCAGCAGTGGAAACACTGGATAGAACGCCCACGCGTTCTCCTGGACGTTCCCTGCACTGTCGACCGGAAGTTCCGTGGGGTAACCGTTGTCAATGACGTCGCCGTACCAGCGCGCGTCCCAAATATTGATGAAGTGCCAGTAATCGGGCTTGGCGGGGAACCACGGGTTCACCCCCTGGTGCAGGGCAGCAGCCATGAAGATGCAGGCGCTGACCATGCGGGCCGCCACATAGACGGCGGCAACCTGCACCCACCAAGGCCACCGCATGGCCTTCCCCCAAAGCCGTCCGGTGGCGGCGGCCAACGTTGCGGTCACAGCCGACGGCTGCGGGCGCTCATCTGTTCGTGCGGAACCGGAAGCCGGACCGGTCAAGACCGCTCCTCGGCAACATGCCGGTCCGTGGGAACCGGACTCTCCCCGTTGTCCGTACGGATCGCGGGCAGGGCATTCGCCTCGGCCGCGCCGGGGATCTCACCCCGGAGATGAGCACGCAGTCCTGCGATCTCGGCGTCCTTGGCGGCAAGCTGGTCCCGCAGATCGTCGAGCACCTGGTCCACCTGGTCCATCCGGTAGCCGCGCAGCCCAAGGGCGAAGCGCACCCGGTCAATGTCGTCCGGTTTTGCTTCCTCCGGCAGCAGGACGGGAGGGAGCGACGCCACCGGCTCTTCAAAGCCGCCGTCGGTCAACGGCGTGCTCGAAGGTTTCTTTCGGAAGATCTTGGCTCCAAGGTCGGTCCCGAAGATGGCGGTGACGCCGATCAGGACGATCGCAAGGAAGACGAGGTAGTTGCTCACATCACCCATCGTGCCAGACCCCGGCGCCGCGGCTACTCAGGCCGCTGCTCCTCGTCTGGGGATGGCTCCCGGACGTGGCCGTGGAGGACGAAGTTCACGGCCTCCTCCGGGGTGTCCACCACCTGGATCAGATCCAGGTCCTTCTCGGAAACCATCCCCTCCGCCACGAGCGTGCCCTTGATCCATTCAAGCATCGGACCCCAGAAGGCAGAGCTGAGGAGGACGATGGGGAACGAGGTCACCTTCTGCGTCTGGACCAGAACCATGGCTTCGAACAGCTCGTCGAGGGTCCCAAGGCCGCCGGGCAGGACAATGAACCCCTGCGCGTACTTGACGAACATCGTCTTCCGGGCGAAGAAATAACGGAAGTTGATGCCCAGGTCCACCCACTGGTTCAGGCCCTGCTCGAACGGCAGCTCGATCCCCAGGCCGACGGAAACGCCGTTGCCCTCCACTGCACCCCGGTTCGCGGCTTCCATGGAGCCGGGACCCCCGCCGGTGATCACGGCGACTCCGGCTTCTGCCAGTTTGCGCCCCACCTCAACGCCCATGTCGTAGAACGTGCTGCCCGGTTTGGTGCGGGCGGAACCGAAGACGCTCACCGCCTGGCCAAGGTCGGACAGGGCACCGAAGCCTTCAACGAATTCGCTTTGGATGCGCATGACCCGCCACGGGTCGGTATGGATGAAGTGGCCCGGCCCCTTGGTGTCGAGCAGCCGCTGGTCCGACATCTCCACTGCCGCCTGCTTCCGGCGGAGCTCGAGGGGCCCCTTGCGGCGGGGCTGGGCGGACTTAGACGGATCTGCATTGATGCTCATCGTCCAAGGCTAACCTGCTGACCTGCAGGTATCTCTTGAATTACGATCAGCAGGAAGTTGGAGTGATTGCGGTCATATGTGAGAGTTCTTCGATAGATTCTTCTCATGACAACTCAAGTGCCGGACAATGCGCTCGTCTCCCTGAATGCCGTGAACAAGCATTACGGCCAGCTGCATGTTCTGAAGGACATTAATCTCCAGGTCCGCAAGGGCGAGGTCGTTGTGGTCATTGGGCCCTCGGGTTCGGGCAAGTCCACGCTGTGCCGAGCCATCAACCGCCTTGAGACCATCGACAACGGCGACATCAGGATCGACGGCAAGGTCCTGCCGGAGGAAGGCAAGGAGCTCGCACGCCTCCGTGCCGACGTCGGAATGGTTTTCCAGTCCTTCAACCTCTTCGCCCACAAGACCATCCTTGAAAACGTCACCCTCGGACCCATCAAGGTCAAGGGCATGTCCAAGGGTGAGGCGGACAAGGAAGCCATGGCCCTCCTCGAGCGTGTAGGCGTGGGCCATCAGGCTCCGAAGCTTCCCGCCCAGCTCTCCGGCGGCCAGCAGCAGCGTGTTGCAATCGCCCGCGCCCTCGCCATGAAGCCGAAGGTCATGCTGTTCGATGAGCCCACCTCCGCGCTCGATCCGGAAATGATCAACGAGGTCCTGGATGTCATGATCCAGCTGGCCAAGGAGGGCATGACCATGATTGTGGTCACCCACGAAATGGGCTTCGCCCGCAAGGCCGCGGACCGCGTGGTGTTCATGGCGGACGGCCAGATCGTTGAGGACGCCACACCCGAACAATTCTTCACCAATCCCCAGAGCAGCCGGGCGAAGGATTTCCTGTCCAAGCTCCTTACTCACTGAACCTCCGGGTTCACCCTTGGCCGTCCTTGGCGGCCGCCCAATGAAAGGAATGTCATGAAGGCATTTTTGACCCGAAGGAAGTCCCTTCTGGTAGCAGCATCCGCAGCCCTGGCGCTGAGCCTGAGCGCATGTGGCGGCGGCACCGGCGGCGGTACCAACCCCAGCCCCGCCGAGAAGCCCAGCTTTGCTGCCGGCTCCACCATGGAGAAGCTCTCCTCCGCCGGCAAGGTGACCATCGGCACGAAGTTTGATCAGCCGCTGTTCGGCCAGAAGGGCCTGGACGGAAAGCCGGTTGGTTTTGACGTGGAGATCGGCAAGCTCCTCGCAGCCAAGCTCGGCATCTCCGCCGACAACATCGAATGGGTGGAAACCGTCTCCGCCAACCGCGAGCAGTTCATTAAGCAGGGCAGGGTGGACATGATCATTGCCACCTACACCATCAACGACAAGCGCAAAACAGAAGTGGACTTCGCCGGCCCGTACTACGAGGCAGGCCAGGCCCTCATGGTGAACAAGGACAACACCACCATCACCAAGCCTGAAGACGTCAAGGGCAAGAAGGTCTGCTCCGTTACCGGTTCCACTCCTGCCGGCACCATCGTGGAAAAGTACGGAGCTGTCCTCGTTCCGGCAACCACCTACTCGGCCTGCCTTGAACCGCTGCGCAACAACCAGGTCGAGGCCATCACCACGGACAACGTCATCCTGGCCGGCTTCGTGAACAAGGAACCGGACGCCTTCAAGCTCGCCTCCGAGGAGACGTTCACCAAGGAGCCTTACGGCATCGGCCTGAAGAAGGACGACACCGAATTCCGCACCTGGATCAATGACCAGCTGGAGGAATTCGCAAAGGACGGATCCTACAAGAAGGCTTGGGAGGACACCGCCGGCGCAGTCATCAAGACGGCTCCGGAACTTCCCACGATCGACCGCTACTAAGACAGGCGTGGCGGTCACCGGTAACCGGGCTATCCCCGGCTCCGGTGACCGCCGCTTTCATTTACCGCACATTCCCCACAAACGCAGCTGAAGGACCCTATGGACGTCATCATTGAAAGCCTCCCGCAGTACTGGGACGGCTTTCTCAGAACCCTGTTCCTGGCCGTCGTTTCCGGCATCATCGCCCTCGTCGTTGGCACCCTCCTGGCAGCCGCCCGGGTATCCCCGGTCGCAGCGCTGCGCGGGTTCAGCATGGCTTACGTGGAGGTGGTGCGTAACACCCCGCTGACCATCGCCTTCTTTTTCGCCGCCATCGTCCTGCCCCGGCTCGGAGTCACGTTCGAGCAGTTCGAAATCGCAGCCATCATCGCACTTAGCGCGTATACGGCCGCCTTTATCGCCGAAGCAGTCCGCTCGGGCGTTAACAGTGTTCCGGTGGGCCAGGCGGAGGCTGCCCGCAGCATCGGCATGACCTTCGGCCAGGTGCTGTCCGTGGTCATCCTGCCCCAGGCCCTGCGCACGGTGATTCCGCCTCTAATCAACATCCTGATCGCGCTGGTCAAGAATTCATCCGTAGCCGGCGCGTTCTTTGTCCTGGAGCTGTTCGGCTACGGCAGGCAGCTGGCCAACGATCATGGTGATGCCGTTATGTGGGTCCTCGTGGGCGTTGCATTCTTCTATCTCCTGATCACCGTGCCGCTGGGCTACCTCGCCCACCAGGTTGAACGAAAGGTGGCGATCGCGCGATGACCTCCGTTCTCTACGACGTCCCGGGTCCCAAAGCCCGCAGAATTTCACTCATCGGCTCGATCATCGGCGTGGTTCTCATCGCCGGCCTCCTCGCTTTTGCGCTCTACACACTGGCGCAGCAGGGAATTTTCGAGGCGCGGAGGTGGGCGATCTTCGGCCAGGCGGATGTCTGGTCCCTGATTCTTGACGGCATTGGCGCCACATTGGGAGCCGCCGCCATCGCGGCCGTGATTGCCTTCCCGTTGGGGCTGCTGCTCTGCCTGATGCGCATCTCGGACGTCGCGTGGATCCGGGTACCGACGAGGATCGTGTTGGAATTCTTCCGCGGCATGCCCGTGGTGTTGATGATGCTGTTCGTCCTGCTGGTGTTTGCCACCAGTCCGTTCATCGCCGTGGTCGCCGGGTTGGTCCTGTACAACGCCGCGATCTTCGCGGAGATCATTCGCGCGGGCATCCAGTCCCTCCCGAAGGGACAGCGCGAGGCCGGCCTGGCAATCGGCCTGACGAGCTTCCAGTCACGGCTGACGGTCGAGCTCCCGCAGGCGATCCGGCGCATGCTGCCCTCACTCGTGGCGCAGCTGGTGGTCCTCCTTAAGGACACGTCGCTGGGTTACATCGTCGCGTACGGCGAACTCCTGCGCGCGGTGCAGGTCATGGCGGACTTCCTCGGGCCGCAGTTCCTGTTCCCCGTGTTCTTCGTGGCTGCGGCGATCTACATCGCCATCAACCTGGCAGTGTCCCGCCTCGCCATCTGGATTGAGCGCCACGGCTCCAAGAAGGCAGCCGGCGGCGTGGCGAAGGCCCCCACCGCCGGGGTCACCACCGCGATCAAGTAGCGGCGCGTCCGGCAGGATCTAAAGGCGGAAGGCCCGCAACCTCGCGGTTGCGGGCCTTCCGCATGGTTACTCCCAGCAGAAACTGGTGTCTTTTATCAGGCCAGCCACTTCTGCAGCGCCCGCAGGCAGGCGCGGACGGCTTCGGCTTCCACGTGCTCGTTATCCTTGTGCGCCAGG
This sequence comes from Arthrobacter sp. NPDC093125, assembly GCF_044754225.1. Lineage (NCBI taxonomy): Bacteria > Bacillati > Actinomycetota > Actinomycetes > Micrococcales > Micrococcaceae > Arthrobacter > Arthrobacter sp. NPDC093125. The sequence goes on from NZ_JBIVOQ010000002.1 coordinate 405,833, forward strand.
AGCGCGTCCCCCGGCCCAAAGTTCACCGCCGGGACACCCAGGTCACTGAAACGCGCGACGTCGGTCCAGCCGTATTTGGGTTTGGGCTCGGCTCCCACTGCAGCCACGAATGAGGCGGCGGCAGGGTGGTTGAGTCCCGGCCGTGCGCCTGCGGCGCTGTCGGTGCAGACGACGTTGAAGCCGGCCAGCAGATCCCTCACGTGGGCCTCCGCCTCGGCCGGGGTCTTGTCAGGCGCGAAGCGGTAGTTGATCTCCACCACGCAGCGGTCCGGAATGACGTTGCCGGCGGTTCCGCCGTGGATCTTCACGGCGTTCAGGCTTTCCCGGTAGTCCAGGCCGTCCACATTAATGGTCTGCGGCTCGTATGAGGCGAGCCTGCCAAGAATGGGTGCTGCGGCATGGATGGCGTTGCTTCCCATCCAGGCCCGGGCCGAGTGGGCTGCCTCCCCCACCGTGGTGGCCTCGAACCTCATGGTGCCGTTGCAGCCGCCCTCCACGGTGCCGTCCGTCGGCTCGAGGAGGATCGCAAAGTCGCCTTCCAGCAGCGCCCCGTGGTTGCGCACCAGCCTTCCGAGGCCGCTCTTGACGGCTTCCACTTCCTCGTGGTCGTAAAAGACGAAGGTGACGTCCTTGGACGGCTGCGCGCCGCTGTCGAACAGTGAAGCAGCGAGCGCCAGCTGGACGGCGACGCCGCCCTTCATGTCGGTGGCGCCGCGGCCGTACAGGACCCCGTCTCCCGGCGCCCCGGAAGGCCACGTGGACGGCACCGTCCCCAGCGACCCCCCGGTGACCGGCAGCGGGACGGTGTCCAGGTGGCCGGCGAGGATAACCCGTTCACTTCGCCCCAGGGATGTGCGGGCGATGATGGAGTCGCCGTCGCGCAGCAGGTCAAGGCCGGGGAGTTGCCGGAGAGCCAGTTCGACGGCGTCTGCCAGCTCAGTTTCGTTGCCGGACACACTGTTGATGTCGATCAACGCTGCCGTGAGCAGCGCCACGTCCTGGCGGAGGTCGAGGGTTACGGGTGCGGTTTCGGCAATCACCCTCCAACTGTATCCCCCCGCCACGCCCCTCCCATCGGGGGCGCAGCACGGGCTTACGGGCGCCGCAGCACCGGCCGTTCCCGGCACAAGGAACGGCCCCAAATGCGACTCCGTTGTAGCGGACCAGTTTCGGTGCTTGCGGGCCGTCTCGATAGACTGGGGCCATGACTGAAACCGCTTCTTCCGCCGTGCCCGCTGCCCAGCCTTTGTCCGACGAATCCCGTTCGGCCTACGGATTCGGGGTGGCCACCATCGCCACCCGCCACGGCGATGCCACGGTGCTGGATGTCTGGTTCCCCGCCCCTGCCCTCGGCGTGGCAGCCGAGTCCCTCCGCGCGGTCGAGAACGCCGACGAAACCCTGACCGCAATCGCCGCGGGCGGCGCGGACGCGGACCGCGGCACCGAGCAGAAGGTGGTCTTCGTCCAGATCAACCTGGATGAAGCTCCGGCGGACACGGCCGACGCCTACCTCCGGCTGCACCTGCTCTCGCACCGCCTCGTCCAGCCGAACACCCTGAACCTCGACGGCGTCTTCGGCAAGCTGCCGAACGTCGTGTGGACCAACTTCGGCCCCTGCGCCGTGGACGGCTTCGAACTGACCCGCGCGAAGCTGCGCAGGCGCGGCGCCGTGACCGTTTACGGCGTCGACAAATTCCCCCGCATGGTGGACTACGTTGTGCCCACCGGCGTGCGCATTGCCGATGCCGACCGCGTCCGCCTGGGCGCCCACCTCGCCGAGGGCACCACGGTCATGCATGAGGGCTTCGTCAACTTCAACGCCGGCACCCTGGGCACCTCCATGGTGGAAGGCCGCATCTCCGCTGGCGTCGTGGCGGGCGACGGCACCGACGTCGGCGGCGGCGCCTCGATCATGGGCACCCTCTCGGGCGGCGGCAAGGAGAAGGTTGCGCTCGGCCAGCGCGTCCTTTTGGGAGCCAACTCCGGCGTGGGCATCAGCATCGGTGATGACTCCGTTGTGGAGGCCGGACTCTACGTCACGGCCGGCACCCGGGTCCGCGTTGTCGGACCGAAGAATGCCGACGGCGAAGACACTGCCAGGATTGTCAAGGCCGTTGAGCTCTCCGGCGTCCCGAACCTGCTTTTCCGCCGCAACTCCACCACCGGCGAAGTGGAAGTACTCCCCCGCAAGGGCGGAACGGTGGAGCTCAACGACGCCCTGCACGCCAACTGACCGTCCATGTGCGGCCGGCGCTCCTGCCGGCCGCCCACGGCTTTAAGCCCGGTTTTAGGGGAGTACCGACGTGACACAGCGACGCAAACTGCGGGCTGCGGTGGTTGGGGCGCTGTCCGTTGCGCTGCTCGGCGGCGGCATCTATACAGGGTTCACCCTCGTGCAGCGCTCTGAGAGGCTCATCGTGGAAGGGTGCACAGCCAAAGTCGGCTCGCAGCAGGCAGACCTGGCCACCGACCAGGCGGCAAACGCCGCCCTGATCGTTGCTGTTTCGGTCCGCCGGGGACTGCCGCCGCGAGCGGCCAGCATTGCTTTGGCCACGGCGATGCAGGAATCGAAGCTGCGCAACATTGACCACGGCGACCTGGCCGGACCGGACTCCCGCGGACTTTTCCAGCAGCGTCCCTCGCAGGGCTGGGGTACCACGGCGCAGGTCATGGATCCCCTCTACGCAGCCAATGCCTTTTACGACGCGCTGGTCGAGATCCCTGGCTATGCAGCCATGGACATCACCGAGGCTGCCCAACGCGTGCAGCGCTCGGCATACCCCCGGGCATACGCCCAGCACGAGACGATGGGCCGTTCCTTTGCTTCTGCCCTGAGCGGCCAGACGCCTGCTGGCTTGGACTGCACTCTCCGCTCCCCCGAACGCAATGGAGACCCGGAGGCACTGCGGGTCCAGCTGGAAGCAGCGTACGGAAGCGTCCCCTCATCTGCGGCCGGTCAGACCGTGGAAGTGGAGGCCACGGACGATCTCGCGTGGTCCGTAGCCCACTGGGCAGTGGCCAACGCCAAGGAACTTGCCGTGGTGCAGGTGGACGTGGACGGAATGAGCTGGAACCGGCAGGCCAGGAACGGCTGGCAGGATTTTCCGGCAGCCGGCGGCACGGTAACAATCACGTTGGCCGCAGAGGCCGGATAAGACAGGGGCCGGCTAAGTCCGGGTCAGACGAGGATTTCCACTACGGGCTGCAGGTAGCTGCGGAAGACTTCCGGCTGCTTCAGCAGGTCATGGCTCATGATGATCTTGTCCGGTTCCAGGAACCACGCCCGCTGCTCGTCGAGGGGCAGCTCGATGATGGTGAGGTCGAAGTCCCGTGAGTCCCTGCCCACCTCCAGCAGCCGGTCCTCCACGATGTCCTCGAGAAGGTGGGCTGATCCTCCGGCTGACCGCTCGGCCTCAAGCTCCGCGTACTCCTTGCGGCGTTCGCGGGCCCAGGTCAGGGCTGCGCCGAAGTGCGCCTGCAGGACCCGGCGGAGCGCCGGGGAGTTCGCGAAGGCGTTGAATCCGGGCGGCGACATCTCTGGAGACATCTGCGGATGCGCCTTCAGCAGCTGCTCCCACCAGGCTTCCCACTCCGTCTTCAGGGCACTGATCCCGCCCACTTCGGCCGTCAGATGCGAATGGTCGGCGTGCCTTATTTTCGGGGCAACATGGGAAAGCGCCGGAAAGCCGGCACCATCGAGCCCCGCGATGTCTCTTATATAAAGGGCAATGAGCATGGGCCCCGACGTGTCCATGGTGATCCGCCAGCCTGGACCGCCTGTGTGCTGCATCCGTATGCCTCCCTTGGCATCTCGACAATCGCCCCCTATGGATGCGGCAAGCCGCTCTCCGGCTCCAGTCTATGCCCACGGCCCGGGGAGGTTAATGGCTGGCGGCGGGGCTCCTTTCCGTGGTTCCAGACGGAAAAACAGCGACCGCCCACCTCTGTAGGTGGGCGGCCGCCGTCGTAATCCGCTGAAAGGGCCCACACCGGCGAGGGACCCGAACCGAGCGTGCGAGGTTTTGGAGCCGGTGTGGGCCCACACCGGCGAGGGTCCCGAACCGAGCGCGCGGGGCTTGGGAGCCGGTGGGGATTAGCGGGCCGGGTAGTCGCGCTCCGGCGATCCGATGTAAAGCTGGCGCGGGCGGCCAATCTTCGTTGTGGGATCGCTGATCATTTCGCGCCACTGGGCGATCCAGCCGGGAAGGCGTCCGATCGCGAACAGCACGGTGAACATCTTCTCCGGGAAGCCCATGGCCTTGTAGATCAGGCCGGTGTAGAAGTCCACGTTGGGGTAGAGCTTGCGCTGGATGAAGTAGTCATCGTTCAGGGCCTTCTCTTCAAGGCGCAGCGCGATGTCCAGCAGCTCGTCGTTGCCGCCGAGCTTGCCGAGGATCTCGTGGGCCGTTGCCTTGACGATCTTGGCGCGCGGATCGTAGTTCTTGTAGACGCGGTGTCCGAAGCCCATGAGGCGGACGCCGTCTTCCTTGTTCTTCACCTTCTCCATGTAGTCCTCCGGCTTGGTGCCGTCGGCCTGGATCTGGCGCAGCATCTTCAGGACAGCCTCGTTGGCACCGCCGTGGGCCGGGCCGAACAGGGCGTTGATTCCCGCGGAGACGGAGGCGAACAGGTTGGCGTTCGAGGAGCCCACCAGGCGCACGGTCGAGGTGGAGCAGTTCTGCTCGTGGTCGGCGTGCAGGATCAGGAGCAGGTCAAGCGCCTTGACCATAACCGGGTCCAGTTCGTACTGCTCCGCAGGCAGGCCGAAGCTCAGGCGCAGGAAGTTCTCCACCAGGTTCATGGAGTTGTCCGGGTACAGCATCGGCTGCCCGATCGACTTCTTGTGCGCGTAGGCGGCGATGACGGGGAGCTTTGCCATGAGGCGGATGGTGGAAACTTCCACCTGCTCGGCGTTGAACGGGTCCAGGGAGTCCTGGTAGAACGTGGACAGCGCCGAGACGGCGGAGGACAGCACGGGCATCGGGTGCGCATCCCGCGGGAAGCCGCCAAAGAAGCCCTTCAGCTCCTCGTGCAGGAGCGTGTGGCGCCGGATCCGCTGGTCGAAGTCCTCCAGCTCGGTGGGAGTCGGCAGGTTGCCGTAGATCAGCAGGTAGGACACTTCGAGGAAGCTGGAGTGCTGTGCGAGCTGCTCGATCGGGTAGCCACGGTAGCGCAGGATTCCTGCGTCGCCGTCAATGTAGGTGATCGCCGAGGTGGTCGCGGCGGTGTTCATGAAGCCAGGGTCAAAGGCGACGGCGCCGGTCTGCTTCAGAAGTTTGGAAACGTCGTAGCCTTCGTTTCCCTCTACAACCTTGATGCGCGGGAGTTCGAGTTCGCCGCCTGCGTGGTGCAGGGTCGCGCTGGTGGTCTCAGGTGCGCTGGTGGTCTCAGTCATGGAGTCCCCTTCATGAGGCCTCTTGGCCTCTCTAGAAAGCTTGATCCAACATCAGGTGAGCCGCGCGGGGATCCCGCACCGGCGGGACATCCAACGGCCGTGCTGCCTTCTTGTAGAAAGCCACCATTGATAGTCAGTTAAAAAGTACCGCCACTTTCCGCCTGCCACTAATCCGAAGGGCCCTGTTCGCCGCAAATATGCGCCGGTTGTGGCCGGTGTCACACCTATTGTTACGGGGCCAGCCTGGCTACCGCGGCCTCGATCCGTTCGTCCGATGCGGTCAGTGCCACGCGCACAAATCCATTCCCGGCCTCGCCGTAGAAGACCCCGGGTCCTGCAACGATGCCCCGCTCGGCGAGCCTGCCGATGGTGTCCCAGGTAGCCTCTCCGGCCGTGGACCACAGGTAAAGCCCTGCATGGGATTCATGAATGGTGAGCCCGAAGCCTTCAAGTGCGGGCACGATCCGCTCGCGGCGGCCCCGGTAAAGGTCTTTCTGCTCCTGCACGTGCGAGTCGTCCCCGAGTGCCACGCGCATTGCTTCCTGGACCGGATAGGGCATGATCATGCCGGCATGTTTGCGGCTGTTGACCAGGTTCGCCATGATCGCGGAGTCCCCGGCCACGAAAGCGGCCCGATAGCCTGCGAGGTTGGACTGCTTGCTGAGCGAGTAGACGGCGAGGAGACCCTCGTGGGAGCCCCCGGCGACGCTGGGATCCAGGATGCTGGGCACGGCTTCCCCGCCGCGCTGCAGGTCCCATTCGCCCCAGCCAAGCTCCGCGTAGCACTCGTCGGAGGCCACCACGGCCCCGACTTCCCGCGCCTGGTCCACGATCCGGCGCAGGGAGTCGACGTCCCTGACACTTCCCGTGGGGTTGCCAGGTGAATTGACCCAGACGAGCCGGACTTTCGCGCGCGTGGCTGCGTCGAGTTCATCGAGGTCATCGGCGGCAACGGCCGTGGCACCGGCAAAGGTGGCTCCGATGTCATAAGTCGGATAGGCGACAGTGGGACGGACGACGACGTCGCCCGGCTTCAGCCCTAGCAGGAACGGCAGCCAGGCCACGAGTTCCTTGGAACCGACCGTGGGCATGATGTCGCGGGGATCGAGTCCCTCAACGCCGCGGCGCCGTGCAAACCAGGTGGCGATGGCCTCGCGCAGTGCGGCAGTGCCGTGCACCGTGGGATAGCCGGGGGCGTCTGCGGCAGCGCGGAGCGCTTCCTGGATCAGCTGGGGCGTGCGGTCCACCGGCGTGCCGATGGACAAGTTGACCACGCCGTCCGGATGCTCGGCCGCTTTAGCGAGGTATGGCGCCATGGCCTCCCACGGGTATTCGGGCAGGCTCAGGCCAAAACTGCGGACAGCTGTAGTCACCTACGGGCCTCAGTGGTCCTGGTTCTGCAGCGGAAGCGCTGCAATCATCGGGTGGTCCGTGTGGGTGTTGCCGATCTTGGCGGCGCCGCCCGGTGAACCCAGCTCGTCGAAGAACTCGACGTTGGCCTTGTAGTAATCGGCCCACTCCTCCGGGGTGTCATCCTCGTAGTAGATGGCCTCAACGGGGCAGACAGGCTCGCAGGCGCCGCAGTCGACACACTCATCAGGGTGGATGTAGAGGGAGCGCTCGCCTTCGTAGATGCAATCGACGGGGCACTCCTCAATGCATGCCTTGTCCTTGACATCTACACACGGCTGCGCGATTACGTACGTCACGTCCCTTGCCTCTCCAGGTTGGTACCGGCCTAGCGCCGGATGGTACTTCCGGCCTGCATGCCGGACTCTCTGACTTCAGAGCCTATTATCTCCCAGCCCCGCTTAGCGAACGTAGCGGCGCGTCACAGTCCACCGGCGTCACGGTCCACAGGCGTCACAGTCGGGAGGCGTCATACGATAAACGCGTGAACCTGCCGCCCTCCGCACCCCGTGACTTCCTCGCCGCCGCTTCCCCGGGTACCCGTGTGGTGGTGAGGTACAGGATCGAAGGCGGGTTCACGGACGCGCTGGGAGACCTTCTGGAGTGCGGCGCGACGGAATGCACCGTGCGCACCCGCAGTGCCGACGTCGTCATCCACCTCGAGCGGGTGGTGGCCGCCAAGCAAGTGCCGCCCCCGCCGGCGCGGCGAAGTCCGCGGAGCTAGCTGCCCTCGACCTGGCTGGGCAGGGTGCGCATGCGCAGCAACGGCGAGAACACCACCGGGGCGGCTGCCAGGAAACTGCCGGCGGTTCCGATCCAGATGACGGCGATGAGGCCGAGCTGCTCGGCGAGAAGGCCGGACGCCAGGGCCGCCAGCGGCATGACTCCCCACACCACGAACCGGATCGACGCGTTCATCCTCCCCAGCAGCCGGGGCGGGCACACGCGCTGGCGCATGCTGAGCTGCATGATGTTGTAGACCAGCACCACGAACCCGAAGCAGAACTCGGAGACCAGCACCAGCACAAGGGATGCAGCGGGTTCGGCGACCATGGCAGCCAACGGCAGAGGAACCAGGAACACGGAGCTGGCCACCGCGCAGAGCGGTATCACCGTGCCCTCCCCCACCCGGGCGGCCAGCTTCGGGGCGACCACTGCCCCCAGCAGGCCGCCGGCAGCGCCCACGGCCATGACCAGCCCCATCCCCTGCGCGCCGAGGTCGAGGGTCCGCAGGACCAGCACCGGCATCATCGTGAAAATCATCATGCCGCAAAAATTCATGGCAGCCGTGCAGGCTGCGATGCGGCTGATCAGCGGATGCCGGATGACAAACCCGAGTCCTTCCTTGATCTCCGCGCGCAGCGGACGCCGGTCCGCCAGCGGCGCGGCCACCTCCCGGTCACGGGTGCGGGCGAGGAAGATCGCGGACAGGAAGTAGCCGATGGCCTCGCCGATGAAGAGCACCGGAGCCGTGACCACTGCCAGCAGCAGGCCACCGGCGGCCGGCCCGCCGATCCTGGCTATCTGGGCCGTTGCCTCCAGCTTTGAATTGGCCTGGTTCACCTGGCCGGGCGCGACAAGGACGGGAACGTAGCTCTGGTAAGAGACGTCGAAGAACACTGTGGCCGTGCCGACGATCGCCGCGATGACGTAGAGGTGCCAAATCTCAAGCAGCCCGCCCCACCACAGCAGCGGCACGGCTGCCATGGCGGCCATCCTCGTGAGGTCGGCATGGATCATGGTGGGACGCTTCAGCCACCGGTCCACCCAGGCCCCCGCCGGCAGGCCCACGATGAGAAACGCGGCGAGGCCGGCTGCGTTGAGCACGCCCACCTCGAATTCCGAGGCATGCAGCAGGGACACTGCCAGTACCGGAAACGCCAGTTGACCCAGTTGTGCGCCGAGCTGGCTCATGGCCTGCCCGGCCCAGAAGGTGGTGAAGTTGCGGTCCAGTAACAGCGACTTGGATGCTTCCCCTGCAGCGGTCCGTTCGGCTGTCACCGCATCAGTTTCCAGTAGCGATTGATATATGTCAATCAGTTATTGCTGGCTAGACTGACGCTATGACACCCGCGCCGGAAAGCGACGATGCTGACCTGGTGGCGAAGGGCCGTGCGCTCAGCTCTCCGCTCCGGCTTCGGATCCTGCGGTTGTGCCTTCACCAAGCCCGAACCAACAAGGAAATCGCCGAGCTCCTGGGCATCAATCCCGCTTCCAGCCTGCATCACGTGCGCACCCTGGTGCGGACCGGTTTCCTGCTCGCCGAAGAGCGCCGCAAAGGCCGGCGGGGCGCCGCTGAGGTGCCCTACATCGCCAGCCGCAAGTCCTGGGCCACGTCCGTGGACAACGTCGCGCCCATCCTGATCGAAACCTTCCTGCAGGAGACCCGGGACCTGCCGCCGGAGGACATCGAAGTGTGGCGCCTGGGCGTGAAGTTCAACACCGCCCGGAGGCAGGAAATGCTGGACAAGCTGCGCGCTGTGCTCGACGAATACATGGCCCTGCCGGCCGACGACGACGGCGAGGCCACCTCGCTGATGATCGCCCACCACCGGGATCCGACGGCTGACTAGTCCTGCCTGCTGGGTCTGTTGACGGTGCCATACGGCACCTGCGGGGGCTGCAAAAAAGAGCTGCCGGCCCGGCGGCGGCCAGGCCGCCTGCCGTGCCGGCAGCTCTCTTGTTCACACACTTCCGTCAGCTGCTCCCCGTCTCAGGGATTTGCAGGAATGGAAGGCGCTGGTTATGCCTTCGCGCGGGCGCGGTTGGCCTTGGCACGCTCGTTGGTGTCCAGGATGACCTTGCGGATGCGGATGGCTTCCGGGGTGACCTCAACGCACTCGTCCTCGCGGGCGAATTCGAGGGACTCTTCGAGGGTCAGGTCACGCGGCGGCGTCAGGTTCTCGAAGGTGTCGGAGGAAGCGGCACGCATGTTGGTGAGCTTCTTTTCCTTGGTGATGTTGACGTCCATGTCGTCGGCGCGGGAGTTCTCGCCCACGATCATGCCTTCGTAGACCTCGGAAGTGGGCTTGACGAAGAAGGAGCCGCGTTCCTGCAGGTTGATCATGGCGAACGGCGTCACCACGCCGGCGCGGTCGGCGACCATCGAGCCGTTGGTGCGGTATTCGATCGGTCCGGCCCAAGGCTCGTAGCCTTCGGAGATCGAGGCCGCGATGCCGGCGCCGCGGGTGTCCGTGAGGAACTTCGTGCGGAAGCCGATGAGGCCACGGGCCGGGACGATGAACTCCATCCGGCACCAGCCGGTACCGTGGTTCGCCATGTTGGTCATGCGGCCCTTGCGGGCGGCCATGAGCTGCGTGACCGCACCCAGGTACTCTTCCGGCACATCGATGGTCATGTGCTCCATCGGCTCGTGGATCTTGCCGTCAATGGTCTTGGTGACTACCTGCGGCTTGCCGACCGTGAGTTCAAAGCCTTCGCGGCGCATCTGCTCCACGAGGATGGCCAGGGCGAGCTCACCCCGGCCCTGGACCTCCCAGGCGTCGGGGCGCTCGGTGGGAAGCACCTTGATGGATACGTTACCGATCAGTTCCTTGTCCAGGCGGTCCTTCACCTGGCGCGCGGTGACCTTAGCGCCCTTCACCTTGCCGGCCAGCGGCGAGGTGTTGATACCGATGGTCATGGAGATCGCGGGATCGTCCACCGTGATCAGCGGCAGCGGCTGGGGGTTCTCGGCGTCGGTCAGGGTCTCACCGATGGTGATCTCCTCGATGCCGGCGACTGCAACAATTTCACCCGGGCCGGCGGACTCGGCGGGAACGCGGTCCAGTGCCTTGGTGGCCAGCAGTTCGGTGATCTTGACGTTCTTCAGCTCACCGTTGGCCCGTGCCCAGGCGACGGTCTGGCCCTTGCGCAGGGTGCCGTTGTAGACGCGCAGCAGGGCGAGGCGGCCAAGGAACGGGGAGGCATCCAGGTTGGTCACGTGGGCCTGCAGCACGCCGTCCGGGTTGTAGGTCGGAGCCGGAATGTGCTCAATGATGGTCTTGAACAGGGGCTCGAGGTCCTCGTTCTCCGGGGCGGCGCCGTCGGCCGGCTGCTCGAGCGAAGCCCGGCCAACCTTGGCGGCTGCGTAGACGACGGGAACGTTGAGGATCTCATCCAGGTCCAGGTCGGGCACTTCGTCTGCGAGGTCGGAGGCCAGGCCGAGCAGGAGGTCCATCGATTCGTGGACAACCTCGTCGATGCGGGCGTCAGGACGGTCGGTCTTGTTCACCAGCAAGATGACGGGCAGGTGTGCGGCCAGCGCCTTGCGCAGCACGAACCGCGTCTGGGGCAGCGGGCCCTCGGAAGCGTCAACCAGGAGCACCACGCCGTCAACCATGGACAGGCCGCGCTCCACCTCGCCGCCGAAGTCGGCGTGGCCGGGGGTGTCGATCACGTTGATGGTGATGGTCTCGCCATTCGACGACGGGCCGTTGTAGGCAACGGTGGTGTTCTTGGCGAGGATGGTGATGCCCTTTTCACGCTCAAGGTCGCCCGAGTCCATGACCCGGTCCTCGAGGTGGTTATGAGCGGCAAATGAGTTGGTCTGCTTGAGCATGGCGTCCACAAGCGTGGTCTTGCCGTGGTCAACGTGGGCCACAATCGCGACGTTGCGCAGATCACTGCGCGATGCAGTGGCTACCGCGGCGTTGGTGGTGGTTTCAGACATGCGTTATTGCTCGATTCAGTGGTGAAGTCAGCTGTTGTATCGCGACATTTCCAACCGGAACGCACGACGATAAGACCCTTTAGCACAGGGCACCTACACCAAGTCTAGACGCTCCCCCTTTTATTGGCCTAAAAGCCGGGAAGCCCCCTACCGGTTCCCCGTTACCAAATCGTGAGTGCATGGCCGTGTCACGTGAGCAATATCACTGGCTTTTGGAGAAGTGATCCACCACTATTGCTAAACCAGTACGAGCAGGCCAGGAGTTCCACCCATGTTTCAAGCCTCAGTGAGGGCACTCCTGATGAGCCCGCTGATCACCGCCGGCGTTCTTTTGAGCGGCTGCAGCGCCACAGTTGGGCCCGGCATCGACGCCGGAGGCGTCACGGCGCCTCCTGTTTCTGCCCAGGGCGCTGCCCGTGCTGCCGCCCCGGTGGCGGGCCCCGGCGAAGCGGTGGCCGCCGGCGCTGCTGTCGTGGAGGACCTGGCGGCCGGTGCAGACCCCGCCGCCCTCCCCGCCGGAGCGCTGTACCGGAATCCTGCCAACGGCCGGGACGAGGTAATCGTGGAGGACATCAGCCGCACCGCACTGCTGATCGGGGATTCGCAGTCCGAGCCCGGCAACAGCTGGCCGCGCCGTGCCTTGGCGGGGCTGGGTTATGACGTGTTTTTCTGCGGCAAAGGCGGCACCGGCTTTGTTGCCTCGAACGGCGCCACCGGCAACTATGTCGATGCCCTGCAGCGGGGTGACTGGCATCTCCCCTACGGCCAGCCTCCGCTGGTAGTCATCGAAGGCGGCGGGAACGACGCGAAGCAGGGAGCGGGCGACGACCAGATCAGGGCCAACGCCGAGCGGCTGATCGCGACGCTCAAGCAGCAGTATCCCGGCGCGAAGTTCGCCATGATTGGCACGCTGGCCAAGGGCGCGGACCACGGCGGCGGCAGGCGTTCGGAAGTGGACGCACTGCTGGGCACCGTGGCTGCGGAACACGGCATACCCTTCGTCAGCGCCGGGGACTGGCTCACCAGGTACGACCTGGAGGTCCACCTCGCCGATGCGGTCCACATGAACGACGACGGCCACCGCGCCCTGGGCGGGCTGCTGCTGGACCGCCTGTCCTCGCTCGGTTTGGGACGCTAGGCCCGGACCGGTACGGCCGGGCGCGGCTGGGCCGCGCCCGGTCGGCTCCGAGGGCGCAGGGCGGCTTACTCGGCTCCCGCCGCCAGCAGCTGGGCCCGCAGCTCGCGGCGTTCACGCTGCCGCTCCGGGTCGGGCAGGGGCACAGCGGCCAGCAGCTTCTGCGTGTAGGGCTCCTGCGGATTGCGGAGGATCTGGTCGCGGGTCCCCTGCTCCACGATCCGTCCGCGCTGCATGACGCAGATCCTGTCGGCGAGGACGTCGACGACGGCCAGGTCGTGGGTGACGAACAGGCACGCGAAGCCCAGCTCCCGCTGCAGGTTCTGGAAAAGCTCCAGCACCTTGGCCTGCACCGACACGTCCAGAGCGGAGGTGGGCTCGTCCGCCACCATCAGCTTGGGCTTCAGTGACAGGGCACGTGCAATGCCCACGCGCTGCTTTTGCCCTCCCGAGAGTTCGTGCGGGTACCTGTTGCGGTATCCGCGCGGCAGCTCCACCTGGTCCAGCAGCGCCTCGATCCGTTTCTGCAGATCGTTGCCCTTGGCCACCCCGGCGAGGTACATCGGCTCACCGATGCTTTCACCGATGGGAAGGCGCGGGTTCAGGGAGGAGGACGGGTCCTGGAACACCATGCCAATGTGCCGCCGGACCTGATGCAACTGCCTGCCGTTCTTCTTCGCGGCGGAAATGTCCTGGCCCACAACCCTCATCCTGCCGTCGGCTACCGGAAGCAATCCCACCGCTGCCCGACCGATGGTGGTCTTGCCGGAGCCCGACTCCCCCACCAGCCCGACGACCTGACCGGGGTAGACCGTAAGGTTGGCGCCCTCGACGGCCCGGAATGCCGGCACGCGCCCCTGCTTGGGGTACTCGATGGCGACGTCCTCCAGCTCCAGGACGGGTTCGCCGGCAGGCCTGGCGGACTCGGCGGCGGCCAGCGCCGCGGCGTTCTCCCGCTCCCGCCGGAGCAGCTCCTCGCGGTTGACCGATTCCAGTTCGGCATGCGTGGCCGCCGCCAGCGCGGCGGTAACGTCCACGTCAGTGTCGGCGCCCGCTCCACCCTGCCCGAGGTGCGGCACCGCTGCCAGGAGGGCCTGCGTGTAGGGGTGCCGGGGGTGGTGGAAGATCTCTTCGGCGGTGCCCGTTTCCACGATGACTCCGCGCCGCATGACCGCAATCCGGTCGGCGAGGTCCGCTACGACGCCCATGTCATGGGTGATCAGGACGATGGCGCTGTCCAGCTTGTTCCGCAGGTTCCTCATGAGGTCCAAAATTTCCGCCTGTACCGTGACGTCCAGCGCCGTGGTCGGTTCGTCCGCGATGAGCAGTCTGGGGTCGCAGGAGAGTGACTGCGCGATCATCGCACGCTGCCGCTGCCCGCCGGACAGCTGGTGCGGGTAGGACTTGAAGGCCTTCTCGGGGTCGGGCAGTTCCACGAGGTCCAGCATCTGCAGGGCCCGTTCGCGGGCCTGGTCAGGGGACACCTCGTTGTGCAGCCGGACCGTCTCCATAATCTGGGCCCCGACGGTGTAGACGGGGTTGAGGGCGGTCATGGGCTCCTGGAAAATGACGGCCACGTCCTTGCCCCGGACACTGCGGATGTTCGAGGCGTCCGCGCCCAGCAGCTCCTTGCCCGAAAGTTTGACACTGCCGGAGACGCGGCTGTTGCTGGGCAGCAGCCCCAGCAACGCCATGGAACTGGCGCTCTTGCCCGAACCGGATTCGCCGACGATGGCCAGCACCTCACCGGCGCGGACCTCATAGTTAAGTCCGACGGCGGCCGGCACCCACACCTTGTCCACGCCGAAATCGACGCTCAGGTCGCGCACTTCAAGCACGACGGCGCCCTTGCCGTCGGAACCGGACCGTGCGGGGCTGTGGCTGATGAAGTCAGTCATGGTGGGGTTTTCCTTTCACGCGTGCCGGCGGAGCAGCTGGAATTAGTGCCGCGGCGCGGAATCCTGAATTATGGGGGGCATGAGCACTGCGCCGTCCGCCGAAAACGCGGCGATCTTCAAGGCCCGCACCAACAAGTGGTTCGCCGGGCTTGCCTGGGCGGTGGCCGGCGCCGGTCTCGTCAGCACGGCCCTGAGCGGCCAGGCAGAAGCGGTGTCCGGCACCGGTCCGCTGCTGCTGACCGCCTACCTTGGCTGGGTGCTGTTCTGGCGTCCGTCCGTTGTGGTCCACGACGCCGGCGTGACACTCGAAAATCCGTTCCGCAGCATTGCCGTGCCGTGGTCCGCCCTGGTGCAGGTGGACACGCGTTATGCACTGACACTGATCACGCCGGCCCGAAGCTACGGCGCATGGGCAGCGCCTGCACCGGGAATCTGGGGCGGCCGCAACGCCCGCCCGGAGGACCTTCAGGGCCTGCCCGGGAGCACCTACGGCCCGGGCCAGTCCGTACGTCCAGGCGACCTGAAAAGCACCGACTCGGGCCAGGCTGCACAGCTTGTCCGCGCCCGGTGGCAGCAGATGGTGGAATCCGGGGCCGTCGACGCCGGTACCGCGAGTGACACGCCCGTCGCTGTGAGGATCAGGTGGCTGGAACTCGGTGTCACGGCAGCCCTTGTGGTGTTCAGCATCTGGGGAGTGGCCCTGTTCTAGGCCGGACAGCACGTCAGGCTCCCTTGCCGGGACCGGATGCAGGGCCGTTCCCGTCCGCGCTGTCCCCTGTGTTGCCTTCAGAGGCGGTGACGGGTGTCTTCTCCGGCGTCTTCGGGCCGCTTTCCCGCGCCTTCTTGGGGTTGAACTTTTTCTGCCGGGGATCAAAGGCATCCCGCAGGCCGTCGCCGATGAAGTTGATGCTCAGGCAGATGAGGACGATGAACAGGCCGGGGAACCAGAAGAGCCAGGGCCTGGTGGTGAAGGCCTCCTGGTTTTGCGAGATGAGCAGGCCCAGGGACGTATCCGGGGATTTCACGCCCACGCCAAGGTAACTCAGTGCAGTCTCGGTGAGGATCGCCGCGGACATGGTCAGGGTGACGTTTACGATCAGGACGCCGACGGCGTTGGGCAGGATGTGCTTGAAGATGATCCGGGCATTGCTGGCTCCGGAGATGCGCGCCGCGTCGACGAATTCCCGTTCGCGCAGGGTGAGGAACTCACCCCGCATCAGCCGTGCAAGGCCCACCCAGCTGATCAGCCCAAGGAAGATACCCAGGGCCAGCACACCGTTGGTGCTGGCAAAGGACGCAAACCAGCTCCCCTCGTCCCGCCGGCCCGCGAACTGTGCCATGACGGCGGCCAGGAGCAGGGCGGGGATGATGATGATGACGTCGGTTAGGCGCATGAGGATTGCTTCTGTCCAGCCCCGGAAGTAGCCGGAGAGTGCGCCCACGGTCACGCCGATCAGGCCTGCAATGAGTCCGATGACCACCATGATGGTGATGGATTGCTGGGCGCCGCGCATGGTCATGGCGAACAGGTCACGGCCGATCCGGTCCTGGCCGAAAGGATGCTCCCCCCAGGCGAGCGGCCAGAAGGAGGCCGTGGGCGCGCCGTCGTTGACGAGCGGTGAGACGGTCTCGTGGGTGTACTTCCACCATCCCGGGATGCCTGCATATCCGACGGACGTGAAGGCGGTGACGAAGATGATGGCGAAGACCACGAGGCCCGCGATGGCGCCGGAGTGCCCGAGGAACCGCTTGCGGACAATCTGCCCCTGGCTCAGTCCCCTGGCCTCGGCGACTGGCTCGATCCCGGCCGCCGGTTGTGCCTTGAGGCTGGCCTGTTCAGCTACGATTTCGTCCTGCTGGCTCGGCTGGCTCATGCTTTTACCCTTACTCGTGGATCCAGCGCGGAGTAGGCAAGGTCCGCGATGAGGTTGAACACCATGGCCGTGATGGCGACGCAGATGAAGACGCCCATGACCGGGTTCGGGTCAACGTGCAGGATGCCGTCGAGGAACAGGAATCCCATGCCGCGGACGGAGAACACCGTCTCTGTGATGACGGCGCCGCCGATGAGCCCGCCGATGTCGAAGGCGACGATCGTGGCCACCGGGATGAGGGCGTTCCGGAATGCGTGGCGCATGACCACGGTCCGCTCCGAGAGGCCCTTGGCCCGTGCTGTCCGGATGTAGTCCATGTTCATGATCTCGAGCATGGACGAACGGGTGAACCTCGTGTAACCGGCCAGGGAAATGAGGATGAGTGCCGTGGTGGGCAGGATCAGGTGGGTGAACGAGTCGAGCCCGAGGATCCAGTAGTCGCCTTCGATATTCGGGGTGCCGGCGCCGATGGTTGCGATGGGGCGTCCGCGGACCCTGCTGTTGTTGAAGTACGCCGGCCAGGCCTGCATGTAGCGGTCAAGGACAATGAGGAAACCCAGAAGGAAAGAGGTAAGCGCTGCCGCCCGCATGGACTGCCCGCGGTCGTATCCGCCCACGAGGTAGCCGATGCCCATGCCGACGAGGACCGTGGCGATCCCAAGGAGCACGATCATCAGGAATGTTGCCTGGTTGAGCAGTGGCTGGATGAGGAAGTAGGCAACCACGCCCGCCCCCGCAGCGATGAGCGCGGCCCGCAGCGCCTTGCGGTTCTTCAGGCCGGCCGTCAGCAGGGTCACCGCAAAGGCCAGGCCCACACCCGCAATGGCGATGACGACCGGGCCGAGTCCGGGGGTCTTGAACCACAGCGTGACCGAGAAGTAGATGAGCACCGCCGTGACCGCCGCGAAGACTATACCGCCGGTCATGATCCGGCGCTTGAGATCACCCCCGGCGATGATCAGGGCCACGAGGCCTAGGACAGCGCCGATGCCCGCGGCCACCGGCAGGGGAATCTCAGGGTTCCTGAGGAAGTTGTTGAACCCGATGGCGCCAAACTCCTTCAGCAGCACGGCCACCCAGAAGATCGGCAGGGAGAAGAACAGAAACGCCATGAAGGTCACGCCATAGTCCAGGCTGCTGTACTGGCGCAGCGCGGTGATGATGCCCAGGGTGATGCCGATGAGAATCGCCAGCACGGTGGCTGCCGTAACCAGTGTGAGGGTCTGGACCAGGGCATGCCCCAGAGCATCGGTGATGGGCTGGCCGGCGATGTTCTTGCCAAGGTCGCACGTCCCGGCGAAGGGAACGAGGCACTGGGCGGCGCCGCCCAGCCACTTGAAGTACCTGATGGGAGCAGGGGTGTCCAGGTCCAGGAGGGCCGAGCGCGAATCCATCAGTTGCTGTTTGTTCGGGGCGCTGCTGGCCCGGAACTCGGCGAGCGGATCGCCGGACGCTGCGGTCAGCAGATACACCAGGAAAGACGCGCCCAGGAGGATGAGTGCAGCGGTGACGAGCCGCCGGACAATGTAGGTCACCATCGTGAAAGAACCTCAGTATTCGGGTCCGGGGGTTGCCAGGACCGGTCGCAGGTTTGGCCGTGCCCGCCTTCGTGGTGCCGGCACGGGGCGGGAGTTGCCGCCACAAGGCGCCGGGACCATGGTGCTTGATCCCGGCGCCTTAGTTAGCTTCTTGCAGTTGTGGTCACCGGCTTACTTTTCGGCCCACTCCCAGAAGTTCCACCAGACACCCGTCTGGTTAGGCATGAACTTCACGCCGGTAATCCGGTCGCTGTAGGCGTCCACGCCGATGGACTGGAACAGCGGGAGACCGTAGGAGGAAGCCCAGATCTTCTGGTCGATCTGCCTGGTGAGCTCGTCCTGCTTGCCGCGGTCCGTCGTCACGATGAGCTCTTCCATCAGCTTGTCGGCCTCAGGATCGCTGAACTTGTTGAAGTTGGACCCGTTGCCCGTGCGGAAGATCTGCGGTACGCCGGAGACTCCGACGCCCGGGTTGATCCAGCCGAAGATGGTGGCGTCGTAGCCACCCTTGCCCAGCGCCTTGCCCCAGTCGGAGCCGCCGAGGCCGCCGTCGACGATCTTGAAGCCTGCCTGGGTGGCAGATTCACGGACCAGGGAGAAGGCGTCCACGCGGTTCGGGTTGTCCTTGTTGTACATGATGCGGATTTCCGGAGTCTTGCCGGCGAGCAGCTTCTTGGCTCCTTCAATGTCAACATCCTGGTAGGCGGCGGAGCCGTTTTCCTTCACCGAGTCCGCATAGGCGGGCTGGGCCGGAACGAAGAGCTGTGAATCCAGCGGCTTGGCTTCCGGATCCAGCTTCTTGACGATCTTGTCCACGATGTCCTTGCGGGGAACCGTCTTCATGAATGCTTCACGGACGTTCTTGTCGGCAAATACCCCGTAGAAGTTCAGGTCGATGTGGTCGTAGGACAGCTGGTTGCCCTGCTCCACCGTGACGCCCTGGCTCTCGAGTGCCTTGAGCTGCTCGAGCGTGTCGGCGGAGGCCTGCGGAGCAATGATGTCCGCTTCGCCGTTCTTCAGTGCCTGGACCTGTGCGGGTGCCGAGCCGATGTAGC
Organism: Arthrobacter sp. NPDC093125; assembly: GCF_044754225.1. NCBI lineage: Bacteria > Bacillati > Actinomycetota > Actinomycetes > Micrococcales > Micrococcaceae > Arthrobacter > Arthrobacter sp. NPDC093125. Next base: position 424,810 of record NZ_JBIVOQ010000002.1, read on the forward strand.
GGACGGTGATTTCATCCAGCTTCGGTTCCGGGCCCCAGTTGTAGTCCTTGTTCCTGACCATGGTCAGGGACTGGTCCTGGTTCACGCTCTTGACGATGAACGGGCCGTTGGACAGGAAGAGGGTAGGGTCGCCGGGCAGGGTCTTGGTGTCGAACCCGGTGTTCCAGAATTCGGACATGGCCTTGAGTTTGCTGTCCGCGGGCTTGGGTGCCTTGGCGTCACCACGGGGCAGGCTCTTGAGGTGGTCGATGAACTCCTGGGTGTCGGCCATGCCGGCCTTCTTTGCCAGGACGTGGGCCGGGATGTCGATGCCGGGCCCGCCGAGTGCGATCTCCCAGTCGGCGAACGGCTTGGAGTATTTCAGCGTCATGGATCGGTTGTCGTCGCCGATCTCCGGGAAGTCGGTGAGGGCGAGGCCGGTCGGGTCCCCGGCGTAGGAGAAGTACGACGTTCCTGCTTTGCCGTCCGCATCGGCGTCGTTGTAGTACCCGGAGAAGGCTGCCCACTGGAGAAGGAGGTCAGCCGCCGTGACGGGCGTGCCGTCCGACCACTTCACGCCTTCATTGATGGTGTACTTGACGGTCAGCGGATCGTCAGAGGTCTTTTCCATCTTGCCGAACTTTTCGTTCCGGACGATGTTGAGCTGGTTGTCGATGTAGTAGAAGCCGGAGTGCGTTGCGTAGCTGATCTTGGAGTTGATGTCAGTGTTGCCGTCGGCCGTGTTGGGGTTGAACGTGTTGAACGCATTCACCTCAACCACGGTGGCTGTGCCGCCCTGTTTGCCGGCCGCATTGCTTGTCGGGGTTGTCCCGGTGTTGGTGCTTGCGCAGGCGCTGAGTGCCAGCGCCGCTGCGGCGGCGACGCCTACTGCTTTGGAAATACGACTGAATCGCATTCCGCCTCCTATGTCTCTTTAGTGTGGAAAGGACCGCCGCTGAAGACGCCGGCCAGACAGCCACATCCCCCCAGTGAGCATGTGGCATGTCTCACATGGGAAGTAGCCTAGACCCGCGCGCCGCACCTGCGGACCGAAAGTTGCCCCTCAGTAAAGGTTGTTATCGAGATGCAACCTAGCACGCCGCGTCGCAGAAAACAGGTGCCTGATAGCGGGCACCAATCACAATGTGAGCGTCCCGCCAAGGGACCGAGGCTATTGCTTGTTAATCCTCAATCACTGAACCGGAAGGGCAAGCTGGCGCAGCAATTACCTGTTGCCGGGTTCATCACCGCTGCCTACGCTTGATGTGGGAGTGCCCGTCACCCCCGCGGGGGGAAGGCTTGCACGTGGTCTTCGCTTGGGGGGCGCTGCCATAACGGTCCGGCTCCACGGTCTCTCCTGCGGCAGCTGGGGCCGGCTCCGTCAGCCATCCTTGCCCATAGCCTCATCGCTATTTCCGGCGCGGACAGCAAAGAACCCCCGCAGGCTTGTGGCCGCGGGGGTTCTTCTGGTCGAAGCCTCCTTGATTGGGGGAACAAGGAGGCGCCTGAACAAAGCTATTGGAAAGTGTGCTTAGGGTTCAAATCCGTCCAGCCGGCGGCAGCCGGGGCAGGTCGTGAGTGGCTTCCCTATGGGCGCTGAAGCGCCTGGTCACACATTGAAGCGGAACTCGACGGCGTTCCGCATCAGAAACAACCTTAGCGGTAGCATTCTTGCCCGTATTGGACTTCGTGCCCGGAGGCGCACCGATGTCAGGCCCCTTCCCCAGGCCTACTCCTCAGTAAGAATCTCCCTGGGATTTCCACCGTCGACGTCTTCGGTTCGTTGCTTCTTCTTCGACTTGAACAATCCCGTTACGTTAGACCCAACAGTGGTCGCTGTTCCGGCGATTGCGCCAGCCATTTTTTCGGCCTTCGCCCGGGCCTTTGACGCAGCAGGAAAGCCCTCGTCAAGGGTATGGCTTGAGGAGAACTTGTCCGCTGCTCGAGAGGCAGTGCCCTTGATAGTCGAGCTAACATCCTCGATTGTATCTACGAGAGCTTTTGTCATACTGGGCGGCGTTGCATCAGCAACTTTGATGGCCGCCAGATAGGCCTCCGCATCGACATTCGGAGGCGGCAGTTCTCTGAGATGCTTTTTAAGCCGGTTCGACTGCAAATTGAGTGTGACGAACGTGAGGCCTCCCGATACCACTCCCCCCACAACGGGAACAACCTTGCTGACGGTCTTGGCAAAGCTCTGTTTGGTGACCTGCACTCCGATGATCCGCAGTGTCTGCTTCATGGGGAGATACCACGCGGTTTTAGTCAGGGCCACACTCGCGATCTTTTTTTGGACGGCAGGTCGGGCAACCTGAACGGCAAAAAGACTGACCGAGGAAGACGCACTACCGACCCCCATCATTACGCCAAGGAAGGCAGCAAGTATGCCCAAGGTTTCGTCATCGATGTCTTCGATATCATCTAAGAACGACTGCCAACCATAAACGTAGGCGACTTTCTGCATAACCCTAAAGGCGTGAACGTAGAACTGGGTGATGTCCGCAGGCACTGTCCCGAGCATTGCAAAACCGCCAGGTAAGCCGGCAGCAAATGACAGGGCTGTGGATTTTCCAGTCTCAAAGTCAATAGCACTTTCAGCGATTTCATCAAGCATGGCCGGTGCAATTCCTGCTGCTGCAGGGTTCTCCCGGATGGCCCTATTGATCTCTGTAGCTCCGACACCTCGTTTGTGAAGTTCTGCCTTGAGGAATTGCGCCCTATCAATGCGTACACCACGCAGACGTATGACCTGTTTCAGGAAGGCGATAGCAAATTGCTCTGCTTCGCTATCTTGTTCATCCATCATGGCGTTGATGGCTAACTGGGAGCCGTCGTCTTCGTTGAGATCCTCTTCGGCTACCTCGACGGGGATCCTGAGATCCTCCACCGTAACAAGTTCCAAGCTCTTATCGTTCTCATCGCTCACAGTGCACGTCATTCCTCATGGTTCTGAAGTTTCGTTAGCCAAGATGATGATAACCGGCATCAGGCGCTGACCCAGTCATGTGGTGTGCACACTTATCAATCGTCCGAAATGGATGCACGGAAGCCAGAACTGGTGCTTACATTCAACTTTTCGGGTAAACAAGAGGGTCTGGTCCCGCAGTCATCACCTGCCGGACCAGACCCTCCTCATCATGAGAACTACACGTTGAAGCGGAACTCGACGACATCGCCGTCGGCCATCACATATTCCTTGCCTTCAATGCGGACCTTGCCGCGGGACTTCGCTTCCGCCATGGATCCGGCCTCGACCAGATCTTCGAAGGAAACGACCTCGGCCTTGATGAAGCCTCGCTGGAAGTCCGAGTGGATGACTCCCGCCGCCTGCGGCGCCGTGTCTCCCTGGCGGATGGTCCACGCCCGGGCTTCCTTGGGGCCGGCCGTGAGGTAGGTCTGCAGTCCAAGCGTGTGGAATCCAACGCGGGCCAGCTGGTCCAGGCCCGACTCATCCTGGCCGTTCATTTCGAGCATCTCGCGGGCCTCAGCCTCATCCAGCTCGACGAGGTCGGCCTCAAGCTTGGCGTCGAGGAAGATGCAGTCGGCGGGTTCAACCATGGCTCGCAGCTCGGCCTGCTTCTCGGGGCTGCCGAGAATTCCTTCGTCCGCATTGAAGACGTAGATAAAGGGCTTGGCCGTCAGGAGGCTGAGTTCCTTCAGGTGCTCCATCTCCAGCTTGTCGCTCTTAATGGAGGAGTAGATGGTGTCACCGCGCTCCAGCACGGCCTGCGCTGCCTTGATGGCTGCGAGTTCCGCGGCTTCCCGCTTCTTGATCTTGACTTCTTTTTCGATCCGGGGAATCGCCTTCTCGATGGTCTGCAGATCGGCGAGGATCAGCTCGGTGTTGATGGTTTCCATGTCCGAGCGGGGATCCACCTTGCCGTCAACGTGGATTACGTCGGGGTCGTCGAAGACGCGCACCACTTCTGCGATGGCTTCCGCTTCACGGATGTTGGCGAGGAACTGGTTACCCAGCCCTTCTCCTTCGGACGCACCCTTGACGATGCCGGCGATGTCCACGAAGGACACAGCGGCCGGCAGCACCCGCTGCGATCCGAAGATCCCGGCGAGCTCCTGGAGCCTGGAGTCGGGCAGGTTAACGACACCGACGTTCGGTTCGATGGTGGCGAACGGATAGTTCGCCGCCAGCACCTGGTTCCGGGTCAGTGCGTTGAAAAGAGTTGATTTGCCGACGTTGGGCAGTCCGACGATGCCAATAGTAAGAGCCACGGACAATGATTCTACCTGTTATGGCGGTGCCATAAGGGCACAGGCAGAGGAGGTGCCAGGTTCGAGGGGCGAGCCAGGGCAAGCACACCGGCAAGGAGGAGCGGGGCTGGCAGCGTCTTCGGCAGGAATGTCGTACCTGCGTGCCACAGTGAAGGCATGGATTCTTTTGCAGTGATTTTGGCCCTCCTGATGCTGCTGCTCGGCGCGCTGGCGGGGGCGGCCTTCGTGTACGTGGTCATGCGGCGCCGCAATGTGGCGCTGGAGGCGGATTTCGACGGCGTTTCGGCGCGACTCTCGGAGGTCAGCGCGCAATACGCCGCGTCTGAAGCCGAGCGGAGGCTGCTGGCTGTGCAAAACCGGGAGCTCGGGGAATCGCGCCAGCAGGACGGCAGCGTTCTGCGGGCCCTGGCGCCGGTAGCCGAGAAGCTTAGTGCCGTCCAGCAGCAGGTTTCCCTCCTGGAACGCGACCGGCTGGAACAGTACGGGCAGCTCGCTCAGCAGCTGCAGGAGGCCAGGCTCTCTGACCAGCAGCTCATGAAATCCACGCACGCCCTCGAAGCGGCCCTGCGCTCGAACAGCGCCCGGGGCCAATGGGGCGAAGTCCAGCTGCGCAGGGTGGTCGAAGCGGCCGGGATGCTCCGCCATGTGGACTTCTACGAGCAGCTGCACAGCCCGGGTACGGATGCTTCCGTCCGTCCGGACCTCGTGGTCCAGCTTCCGGGCGACAAGCAGCTGGTGGTTGACGCGAAGGTGCCGCTGTCCTCCTACCTTGAGGCCCAGGACCTTGGCCAGACTGGCCCCGACAACGCGGGTAGCGGTTCCACCCAGCAGGCCCTGCTGGCAGCCCATGCCAAAGCGCTCAAGTCCCACGTCGACGCCCTCAGCAACAAGAAGTACTGGGACATCTCAGGCAACTCCCCCGAGCTGGTCATCTGCTTCCTGCCTGCCGAGTCCATCCTCGCGGCCGCCCTCTCCGCAGATCCGGGGCTCCTGGATCATGCCCTCTCCAAGAACGTGGTGCTTGCCTCACCCGGCACCCTGCTGGCGGTCCTGAAGTCCGTTGCGTTCACCTGGCGGCAGGACGTGCTGACCGACAGTGCACGTGAACTGTTCGAGCTAGCCCGGCAGCTCTATGAGCGCATGGGCACCCTCGGTGAGAATGTCAGCAAGCTCGGGTCCTCCCTGAAAACATCGGTGGACCGGTACAACTCGATGGTCGGCACGCTGGAGGCGCGTGTGCTGCCCACAGCCCGGAAACTCAATGCCCTCGACGCCGCCGGCCTTGCTGCGCCGTCCGCGGTTCAGGTGACTCCCCGTGCCGTTTCCGCGCCTGAACTGCAGGAGCGGGCTCACAGCGCGCGGGAGTTGGACGAGGCGTCCGAGGAGGACGCCGCCTAGGGGCTCCCGCGGCCGCTAGTTTGAGCGCCGGCCGCCGAGGGCCCGTGAGACGTCGCCGGCCGCCTTCAGGGTTGCGCGCAGCTCCTTGGGCAGTGAGAAGAGCAGATCCTCTTCCGCGGTGACGACTTCCTCGACGGCACCGTAGCCGTAGTCGGCCAGCAGGCGGAGCACGTCTTTGACCAGCACCTCGGGCACGGACGCGCCGGACGTGACGCCAACGGTGGAAACGCCCTCAAACCAGGTTTCGTCCACCTCGTTGGCAAAGTCCACGCGGTACGACGCCTTGGCACCGTACTCGAGGGCAACCTCAACCAGCCGCACTGAGTTCGAGGAGTTCGCGGAACCGACCACAATCACCAGGTCAGCCTGGGGAGCGATCTTCTTGATGGCGACCTGGCGGTTCGTGGTCGCGTAGCAGATGTCGTCGCTGGGCGGGTCCTGCAGGGTGGGGAACCGCTCTTTGAGCAGCCTGACCGTTTCCATGGTTTCGTCAACGCTCAGTGTGGTCTGGGAAAGCCAGATGACCTTTTCCGGGTTCCGTACCGTCACCTTGTCCACTTCATGCGGACCGTTGATGATCTGGATGTGCTCCGGGGCTTCGCCGGCTGTCCCTTCGACTTCCTCGTGGCCGTCATGGCCGATCAGCAGGATGTCGAAGTCGTCCTTTGCGAAACGCACCGCTTCCTTGTGGACCTTGGTGACCAGCGGGCAGGTGGCGTCGATGGTGCGCAGGCCCCGGTCCTCCGCGGACTGGACCACGGCAGGTGACACGCCGTGCGCCGAGAAGATCACCAGCGCACCCTCAGGCACCTCGTCGGTTTCATCGACAAAAATGGCTCCCTGTTCTTCCAGGGAACTGACCACGTGCACGTTGTGGACAATCTGCTTGCGGACGTAAACAGGAGGCCCGTAGTGCTCCAGCGCCTTTTCCACGGCGATGACGGCCCGGTCAACGCCGGCGCAGTATCCGCGCGGGGCCGCCAGCAAGACCTTCTTTGGACCGGCCACAGGCGCGGCTGCCAGCACTTCCTCTGGTGAACGGCGCCGGCGCGGAACGGTTGGCATCGAGAGGGAGACAGCTGAGGAGGTCATTGCTCCATGCTACCGGGTGCAGCATGGCCTCCCCGCGGCACTATGCCCCGGGCGAACCTTGGTCGCGAACCCGGCCTGCGACGGCCCTGGCTCCACCCGGACACCGGAAAGCCGGGGCGAATCACCCCCTGCGGGCCCGGCCGCCGAGCAGACGCCCGGCAAGGCCGGCGGCCACCAGCACGGCGCCGGTCATGGCCGCCGTCGTTATCCACGGCCCAAAGCCGCGGGTCGAGGCAGCGACAAACTCCTGCACGAACAGGTCGGCCACTTCGTTGCCGCTTGCCGTGCCTGCGGCCGTATCCGAGGCAAAGCGTGATCCCAGGCTCCACAGCCCCGCCAACCCGAGAGCGCCGACGCCTGCTCCGGCGAACACAGTCCATCGGCGGCGTGCCGCCACAAACGCCAGGAGCAACGCGATTCCCGCCCCAACGGCCAGGCTGGAGCCAAGAGGCGCGTACGCGGTGACCTGTTCGATCTGTTGCCGCTGGTTTGGCTGTCCAACCGTCAGCAGGGTCTGCCCCGGAGCCTCCAGCGGAACTCCCGCGCGCTCCGCAATCTGGCTGGTGACGAGCCCCACGAGGGGAGCCACATCCAGCGTGACGGTCGAAGCGGAGCCGGTTTCGGAAGGGGCAGTACCCGCGGCGCCAAAGTTAAGCCGGTGGCTTTTACGCAGCGTCTCCTCCCAGGCGGCCGGATAGCCCGGCAGCCCGCTGAGGGAGGCTGCTGCGGATTCCAGCAGGGGCCTGACGATCCCTGCCACGGGCTCGGGTATCGCTCCCCCGGTATCGATCCCGCCCACGGCAGCGGCAGCGAGCCTCTGCTGAAAAGCGGGATCCTTTCCCAAGGGAGCGGCCAGCGCAACGAAGCCGTCTTCCTGAACGATGTTGCGGTCCACCCAGATGGCCGGGACGGCAACCGCGGACAGCAGCAGGCCAATGACTACGGCCAAGGCCGAAACAAGAGAACGCAAGGGATTCCTAGCTGGTTGGGGTTTCTGGCGGGTCGTAGTGACATTGCCATCCTAGGCAGGTCGCTCCACAGGCAAAAAATGTCGTCATCGGGTGATAAAGCTATGGATAGAGTTGATTAGCCGGGGTGCAGGCACAACATGTGCAGGCATAACAAGAAGGCACACAAGGCAAAGGACGGGCACATGCAACAGGCGAACGCCTCCACCCGGGCTGCGCATGGCTGAAAATGCCATTGTCCCCGGCACCGCTCCCACGACCGTGCCCGCCACCGCCGCCGAGACAACCCCGGACAACCCGTGGCCGCTGCAGCTGCTGTCACAAAAACTCAAAGCGCATATTGAGCGTGCGCCGGCGGCGTGGGTCGAGGGCCAGGTCATCGAACTGAACCGCAGGGGCACCAGCGCCTTCCTGACGCTCAGGGACGTGGACGCCGAGATTTCCCTGCCGGCTTCCGTCTGGTCCAAGATCCTCGACCGCCAGGAGAGCCCGCTGGAACGCGGCAGCAGGGTGGTCGCACTCCTGAAGGCCGAGTTCTGGCTCAAGACCGGACGCCTCAACATGTCCGTCAAGGACATCCGTCCCGTGGGCCTGGGCGACCTCCTCGCCAGGATTGAGAGGCTGCGCCACGCGCTCGGTGCCGAAGGCCTCTTCGCCGAATCGCGGAAGAAGCGGCTCCCCCTGCTGCCGCACCGCATCGGCCTCATCACCGGCCGGGACTCGGACGCGAAGAAGGACGTGCTGCGGAACGCGGCGCTGCGCTGGCCCGCCGTCGAATTCGAGATAAGGGAAGTCGCTGTCCAGGGAAATACCGCCGTGGCCCAGATCATCCGGGCGCTTAAGGAACTGGACGCCCGCCCCGATGTCGACGTGATTGTCGTCGCCCGCGGCGGCGGCGCGTTGGAAGACCTCCTCCCCTTCAGCAACGAGGAGCTGATCCGGGCAGTCGCCGGCGCGGTAACTCCCGTTGTGAGCGCCATCGGGCACGAGGCGGACCGCCCCATCCTGGACGACGTCGCCGACCTGCGCGCGTCCACCCCGACGGATGCCGCCAAGCGGATCGTTCCTGAAGTCTCGGAGGAGCTCGCGCGCGTGCGCCAGGCGGAGGCCCAGCTGCACCGCTCAGTGACGCAGCTCGTCGCCAGGGAATCCGACCGCCTGGCAGCCCTGCGTTCGCGTCCCGTTCTTGCCGCCCCCGAAGTCATGGTCAACGTAAGAGAGGAGGAAGTGGAACGGCTGGCGCGCCGGTCCACTGCCGCCATCAGCGCTGCCGTTACGAGGGCCGCCGACCAGCTTGGGCATTTGCAGGCGCAGGTCCGGGCCCTGTCTCCGCAGCAGACGCTGGACCGTGGCTATGCCGTTGTCCAGCTAGCCGCGGGCGGGCCATCAGCCGGGACCGTCGTGCGGCACCCCTCGGAGGCGCCCGCCGAAACCGACCTCTCCATCCGGGTCGCGGGCGGAAAGTTCGGTGCGACGTCCACCGGCGGCCCGCAATCCGCAGGCGCCCGCCAGCCCGCCAGAACGTGAGCCGCCCCAGCCGATCAACCAACCAAACCAACACGACAGGTGAACCCATGACTGACAACTCCGCCGAGGCAACCGCGGCATCACCGGCAACGCCCATTCCCGCAGACATCGAGGCGTTGAGCTACGAGGAGGCACGCGAACAGCTCATAGGCGTCGTCTCCAAACTTGAAGCCGGCGGGACGAGCCTCGAGGATTCCCTCGCCCTGTGGGAACGGGGCGAGGCCCTGGCCCGGCGCTGCGAGGAATGGCTGGAGGGAGCCCGGAAGAGGCTCGCCGCCGCCCGCCAGGACAGCTAAGAAGCAAGGGGCAGCCGAGAAACCGCGTCGGGACCTCTCAGCGGGTCAGGACCGTTCGACCAGCCGCCGTTCTGCTTCCACATCGAAGTCGGCCTTGGGCCACTCGAGATTCAGCCCCTCCAAGGCGGAGAGCAGCAGTTCCTGCACAGCGATCCGTGCGTACCATTTCTTGTTCGCCGGAACCACGTACCAGGGGGCCACCTCGGTGCTGGTTATATCGAAGGCAGCCTGGTAGGCGGCCATGTAGTCTTCCCAAAACGCGCGCTGCTTCAAATCCCCGGTGCTGTACTTCCAGTGCTTCTCGGGATTGTCCAGGCGAGCCAGCAGCCTCTTCTTCTGTTCGTCCCGGCTGATGTGCAGCATCACCTTGACGACCTTCGTTCCGGCGTCCGTCAGCCGTCCCTCGAACTCATTGATGGCGGCGTAGCGGCGCTTGATCTCCTCCGGCGGCGCCCAGGCGTGGACGCGGTGGATCAGCACGTCCTCGTACTGCGACCGGTCAAAGACCCCCATCATGCCGGCGGCAGGCACTTCCTTTTCAATCCGCCACAGAAAGTCGTATGACTTCTCCTCATCCGTGGGCGCCTTGAAGGACTTGAGCTGGACGCCCTGGGGATCCATGGCGCCCATGACATGGCGGACAATGCCGCCTTTGCCGGCCGTGTCCATGGCCTGCAGGATCAGCAGCACCCGTTTGAAGCCGCCGAACCTGGCCTCTGCGAACAGCTTCTCCTGCAGCTCGGCCAGCTTTCCGTCCTGATGAGCCAGGAGCGCCTCGCCCCCGGCCTTGTTTCCCGTGTACCCGGGCGTCGCGTCAGGGTCGACGGAAGCAAGCTGGAATCCGTCATCAACCCGCAGGGCCATGGCCGGAGACTCCACGAAATCCATGACATCGGTCATGATGACCTCTTTCCCACAGTTGTATGTGGGAACAGGCTAGTTCCCCTGATACCTGCTGAGGAAGTCTCCCATGCGGCCGATCGCTTCTTCGATGTCCTTGACGTTTGGCAGCGTCACCATCCGGAAGTGGTCGGGCCGCACCCAGTTGAACGCCCTGCCGTGGGACACGAGGATCTTCTGTTCCTTGAGCAGGTCCAGGACGAACTTCTCGTCATCACGGATGTGGAAGACCTCGGGGTCCAGCTTGGGGAACAGGTACAGGGCTCCCCTGGCCTGCTGGGTGCTCACGCCGGGGATGGCATTGAGCATGTCGTAGGCCTTGTTCCGCTGCTCCAGCAGGCGTCCGCCGGGCAGGATGAGGTCGTTGATGCTCTGGTAGCCTCCCAGCGCGGTCTGGATCGCATGCTGGGCGGGAACGTTCGCGCACAGCCGCATGTTGGCCAGCAGGTTGATGCCTTCGAGGTAGTCCGAGGCGTCCTTCTTCGGGCCGGAGATGGCCATCCACCCGGCGCGGTAGCCGCAGACCCTGTAAGCCTTGGACAGTCCGCTGAAGGTCAGGCACAGGACATCATCCCCGGTGAGGCCGGCCATGTTCACGTGCACGGCGTCCTCGTACAGGATCTTCTCGTAGATCTCGTCGGCGAACAGCACCAGCCCGTGCTTTTCGGCCAGCGCCACGATCCTGCGCAGGGTGCTTTCCGGATACACGGCGCCGGTGGGGTTGTTCGGGTTGATGACCACAATGCCCTTGGTGCGCGGCGTGATCTTGGCTTCCAGGTCTTCCAGGTCCGGCTGCCAGCCCGACTCCTCGTCGCACAGGTAGTGCACGGGCCGTCCGCCGGCCAGGGCCACGGAAGCGGTCCACAGCGGGTAGTCGGGGGTGGGAATGAGGATTTCGTCCCCGTCCTCCAGCAGCGCCATCAGCGACATCGTGATGAGTTCGCTGACGCCGTTGCCGAGGTAGATGTCGTCCACGTGGATGCTCTGGATGCCCCGGGTCTGGTAGTACTGCGACACTGCCGTGCGGGCTGAGAAGATGCCCCGGGAGTCGCTGTATCCCTGGGCATGGGGCAGGTGGCGGATCATGTCCACCAAAATCGCGTCCGGTGCTTCAAAACCGAAAGGTGCGGGGTTGCCGATGTTCAGTTTGAGGATCCGGTGACCCTCCGCCTCCATCTGCTGGGCGGCCTGAAGAATCGGTCCACGGATGTCGTAAAGGACATTATGAAGCTTGGTGGACTGCTTGAATTCTGCCATCCATCAAATATGCCATATGCGGGATGTTCTTCCGTGGAGACGTGCCTCACACCCGTGCCGCGGCCCGGCAGCGGTCGGGCCCGCCCGGATTATGGGCCTGGTTAACGGCGGACGGCGGCTGCCGGCCTTCACGTGGAAGTCCGGCAGCCGCCGTCGTGCTCGGGAACTGCGGGCTGGCAGCCTCACTCAGCGGGCCTTACTTGGCGATGCCCTTTTCCTTGAGCCACCCGGCTGCTGCGTCCTTCGCGCTCTGCTTCTGGTCGCCGCTGACCGCCCGGTTGAGGTTGATGAGGTCCTCCGTGGTCAGGGTCCTGGACACGTTGTTCAGGGCCTCCTTGGCCTTGTCGGTCATCTTGGCGCTGTTGTAGAGGGGCAGCACCTGCTGGGCGATGAAGTTGTTCTTGGGATCCTCGAGCACCACGAGGTCGTTGTCCGCAATGGACGGCGTGGTGGTGTAGATGTCGGCCACCTGGACCTCGTCCTTCAGGAGCGCCTGCAGGGTCAGGTTGCCGCCGCCATCGTTGAAGGGCTTGAGGGCCTTGAGCTCGCAGCCGTAATTCTTCTTGAGGCCGGGGAAGCCGTAGGGACGCTCTTCGAAGGTGACCGGCGCCGCCATGGTGAAGTCCTTACACACCTTGGCAAGGTCCTCGATGGATTTGAGCTGGTGCTTCTCCGCTGTGGCCTTGGTGACCACCATGGCGTCCTTGTTCTCGGCCTTGGACGGCTCCAGCACGCCGAGGCCCTCCGGCAGCTTTTCAACTACGGCCTTGTACACTTCGTCCGCCGCGACTTCTGTCGCTTCAGGATCCAAGGCAACGGTGAGCAAGTTCCCGCTATATTCCGGGACTACATCAATGGACCCGTCCTGCACGGCTTTGAAATAGATCTCGCGGGAGCCGATGTTCGGCTTGGTGGTGGCCGTGATGCCCGCGGCGTTGAGGGCGCCGGCATAGATCTCGGCAATGGTCTGGCTCTCGGGGAAGTCTGCCGAACCGACAACCAGGGAGCCCCCGGCTGCCGGGCCTCCCGCGCTGGTGGTCGGTCCCGACAGGGGGTCGCCGCCGCCACCACATGCGGAAAGTGCCAGGGCGATGCCTACGCCCGCGGCGATGCCGCCGAGGCTCCGGCGGGTGACAGCCGAGTGGATGGGATGCTTCATGAGGTGCCTCCTTGAACAGCGGCCGCCGCGGGTGCGGCAGCCGAGAGATCGGTGGCGGCCTTGCGGCCGCCCCTGGGACCGGTGGTCAGCCCGGGGGAAACGAGCAGCCTTTGCGCGGCCGCAAGGACGAGGTCGACGGCGATCGCCAGGCCGGCGATGAGGAGCGAACCGGCCAGCATGCGGGGGAAGTCCTGCAGGACGAGCCCGTCGAAGAGATAGCGGCCCAGGCCCCCGAGCGGAAGGTAGGCCACCACGGACACAGTGGCGATCACCTGCAGCACGGCGGTGCGCAGGCCGCCGAACATCACCTGAAGGCCGTTGGGAAGCTCCACACGGAACAGGATCTGCAGTTCCTTCATTCCCATGGCCCGGGCGGCATCAACCACCGTTTCGTTAACACTGGAGATGCCCGCGTACGTCCCGGCCAGCAGCGGCGGGACCGTGAGGATCACCAGGGCCCACACCGGCGGCATGAGTCCGCTGCCGGCGATCAGTGCAAAGAGCACCAGCAGGCCCAGCGTGGGCAGCGCGCGCAGGGCGCCGGCCACGGCCACCGCCGCAACCCGCCCCCGCCCGGTGTGTCCGATGTAGAGCCCCACCGGCACGGCGAGCGCGGCGGCAATCAGCAGGACCAGTCCGCTGTACTGCAGGTGCTCGAGCAGCCGGGCGGCGATGCCGGAGCTCCCCCGCCAGTGGGCCGGGTCGGCCAGCCAGGCGAAGGTTTCAAGGAAGAGGTTCATGGCCGCGCCCCCGCATGGACGTGGGTGTCCGCGATGTACTCCGCGCCCGTCACCGACTCGGCACGGGTTGATGCGGCCGTCGCCCGGGTCCATGGCGTGAGCAGCCGCTCCAGGAGAACGAGCACGCCGTCCATCAGCAGTGCCAGCAGCAAGATCGCGAGGATTCCCACCACCACCTCCGTGACGAAGGTCCGCTGCAGCCCGTCGGTGAAGAGGATCCCCAGGTTGCCCACGCCGAGCAGCGCGGCGACGCTCACCAGCGAGATGTTGCTGACGGACACCACGCGCAGGCCGGCGAACAGGACTGGCAGGGAGAGGGGCAGGTCGATGTGCAAAAAGCGCGCCGCAGGTTTGTAGCCCATCGCGACGGCCGCCTGCCGGAGGTCGTCGTCCACCGAGTCGAAGGCGTCCATGGCCGCCCGAACCAGCAGCGCCACCGCATAGATGGTCAGGGCGACGATGACGTTCAGGGGGTCAAGGATCCGGGTCCCGAGCAAGGGAGGCAGGATGATGAAGAGTGCCAGCGACGGAATGGTGTAGAGCAACGAACTGACGGTGGACACGAGGGACCTCAGCGCGGGGTGGCGGCGGGAGGCCTGCGCCAGCGGGATGGAGATCAGCAGTCCCAGGATCATCGGGATCAGCGCGAGCACCATGTGCTGCGCCGCGAGCCCGGCAACCATGCCGATGTTGGCCAGGAACCAGTCCATCAGAGGGCACCCTGCCGCACCCGGCGGGCCGATTCGATGACGGCAAGCACTTCCGGTGCCTGCACCACACCGAGCACCCTGCCGTCGCTGTCCACCGCGACTCCCAGCCCTGACGGGGAGGACAGTGCTGAGTCAAGGGCGCGGCGCAGGGTATCCCCGGGCCGGAACAGTGAACCGCCGGGAACAAGTCCGGAATCAGGGCCCGGGGCCTCCCATCCCAGCGGCCGCGATTCCCCGTCCACAACGAGGCGCCAGCCATCGCCGTGATCTGACATGCCGGCGTCGGCAGTGCCGCCCCTGGTGACCGTCTGGACGGAATGGATGGTGACGCCGTCGGCCGCGGTGAACCCGAGGTGGCGGAACCCGCGGTCACGGCCCACAAAGGATGCCACGAACTCATTCGCCGGAGCCCGCAGGATCTCTTCCGGTGTGGCGTACTGCGCCAGCTTGCCGCCGACGGCGAAGACCGCCACCTTGTCCCCCAGCACGGTGGCCTCGTCAATGTCGTGCGTGACGAAAACGATGGTCTTGGCCAGGTCCCGCTGCAGCCGGAGGAGCTCCTGCTGGAGTTCCTCGCGGACCACGGGGTCAACGGCGCTGAAGGGCTCATCCATGAGCAGCACCGGAGGATCCGCTGCCAGTGCCCTTGCCACGCCGACGCGCTGCTGCTGGCCCCCGGAGAGCTGGGACGGGTACCGCTTTCCCAGTGACGGATCCAGCCCGACGACGTCGAGCAGTTCCGCAGCGCGCTTCCGGGCCTGCCCCTTGGGAACGCCGTTCAGGCGCGGCACCGTGGCGATGTTGTCCAGCACGGAGCGGTGCGGCATGAGGCCGGAGGACTGCATGACGTAGCCCATGGACCGCCGGAGTTCCGCAGCAGGAACCGACGTTACGTCCTGGCCTGCGACCGTGATGGTTCCGGACGTCGGCTCCACCATCCTGTTGATCATGCGCAGCGACGTGGTTTTGCCGCAGCCTGACGGTCCCACGAACACCGTGATGCAGCCTTTGCCGATGGACATGCTGAGGTCATCGACCGCCGGCTGTCCGCCCTGGTACTGCTTGGTGACGCTCTGGAACTCAATCATGGCTTCGGCCATTCCCGGGCTTCCCTACTGTTGGCACCATCGGACTGTGAAGCGAGCCGATCATAAGCACGCTGATTTTTGGGTGTAAAGCTCGTCTTGACAAAGAGTAACCAGTGCCTGCGGGAATGTAACTGCAGGCGCGGATACCGTAACCATTCGGAGACAACCCTCTGTCATTCGGAACCGGTCCCGGCGCGGATGGGTAGGTGCTGCGTTCCTCTTGTCCGGTCTTAGGTGTGGCGGTAGCGTTCAGCCGCCCGCTGGCTCCTGCCGGCGGCAACCACCTTCTGGTGCCACTCCCTTTGGTAGGCACGCCGGGCCGCGGCATCGGAGCGCCGGTTCAGGGCGGCAAGTTCGCGCTGCAGTTTCAGGTAGCTCGCCCACCGCCTGGTATCGAGCGTTTCGTCGGCGAGCGCAGCCTGCACGGCGCACCCCGGTTCGCTGTCGTGGGCGCAGTCCGAGAACCGGCATTGCCCGAACAGCTCCTCGACGTCGCCGAACATTTCGCCCATGCCGTCGTCGGCGTCGAAAAGCCCAAAGCCACGCACCCCCGGCGTGTCCATGAGTACTGCACCACGGGGCAGCGGAACCAGCTCCCGTGATGCGGTGGTGTGGCGTCCCCTGCCGTCCGCCGCCCTGACTTCTCCGGTGGACTGCACCTTCCGCCCGACGAGTGCGTTGATGAGCGTGGATTTGCCCGCGCCGGACGGACCGAGCAGGACAAGCGTCCCGCCCGCCGGTATCCGGGCAAGCAGTTCGTCCAGGCCATCTCCTTGTTCGGCGGACGTGGTCACCACGTCGGCTCCGGCGGCCTGGAGCACCACCTTTCCGACGACGTCATCGGCGATGTGGGCAAGGTCGGCTTTCGTGATGATGACCAGCGGCACGGCGCCGGAGTCCCACGCGGCCACAAGGGTGCGTTCCAGCCTGTTGTGGGTCAGGGGCCGATCTACGGGGACCACGACGCCGACCACGTCGATGTTGGCCGCCAGGACCTGGGCCTCCGAGGAGTCCTCAAACGCCCGTTTGCGGCTGAGTTCGGACGTGCGGGGAAGCACCGCGACGATGCCGGGTTCACCGGCCGGGTTGGGTCCGAGCCAGACCCAGTCACCACCTGCGGGCATGGGCGGCGCTGCCGGGTAGGGCACTCCCTGCAGGCCGTCCGCGGTGGCGACACGGATGCGGTTGCGGTCTACCCGGACCACCCGGGCAGGCAGCTGTCCGCCGTGGGCAGGATGGTCCGCAAAGTGCGCGGCCACGCGGCCGGTGAAACCGTATTCCACCGGGCCCCGCAGTTGCTGAGTGTTGCCGGGCAGCTGCTCGTTGCGGCCGGACAGTTCGTGGTTGTCGGCGAAGCGGTGGTTGTTGCTGACGTGGTGGTTGTTGCCGGAAAGCTCCCGGCTTTGATGATGAATAGCGGCCGTTGACCGGCCAAATGATTTGTTCACTGTGGACCTCTGGATGGGCCCCGGGCACTGTGCTGTCCTGCTGCGGCTGGCTGCAGGCGAATTCTGGTGTTAGGCAGTGCCCTCGAGCGGGGCAGGATTAATGAAGGACTTTTTGCCATTGCGCGCTGCGCGCAGGAGTTCTGCAATCATCAAGTCCACCTCCCCGCTGTCTGCCCGGTCCGGACTGTATCCGGACGCTCCCAACAGAATAGCCACCTGGCCAGACCTTGGCTAGGAGATTTAGAGCCGGGATTCTTGGAGCGGAAGGGCCTAGTCCAGCTTGCCGTTGGCCGGGCGTTCCTGGAACAGCCTAAGCGCCGCATCCACGAGTGAGACCCTGTTCAGCGAGCCGACCTGATCCAGCGGGACCCATGCAGCATGCGTGGTGGTGCCGTTCACCTCATGGGTGAGTTCCCCGCCGGTCACGCGTGCCTCGTAGACAAGCCGGAGGGCCTGGAACTCGCGGTCCACACCGTCAAGCCGTGTTCCCGCGGGCCAATGGCCCACGTCGATGCCGAGCATGCTGCCGATCTCTGCGTGGTAGCCCGTCTCCTCGAAGACCTCGCGGATGCACCCGTCCACCGGGTGCTCAGCCAGGTCCAGGCCTCCTCCGGGGAGCGTCCAGCCCTCTTTGCCGTCCTGCTTCCAGTACGCCAGCAGGATGGCCCCGTCTTGGATGATCACCGCGTAGGCGGCCGGGCGGGTGTCGAAAAGAACGCTCATGGAGCAAGCCTAGTCGGGCCGCCCGCGGGACTTGCGCGTCGGCGGGATTACTTTCGAGGGTCAGCGCTGCTCTCCGACGAGCTGCAGGACTCCGAAAACCGGCTCCTGCTCCAGGACCCGCACATCGGTGACACCGGCCGCCGCCAGGTGGTTCCGAAATGCTTCCTGCAGCCGGACAACATTCATGCCGAGGCCGCTTCCCAGGATGACCGGGCCGTCCAGCCGGAGTTGCCGCAGCACCTGGGCAGCCATGTCGGCCAGGTCCTTGCCTGCCTGCTGAATGAGCTCCTGGCTGGCGAGGTGTCCGGCGTCGGCGGCTTCCACCACAAGCCGTGCCTGCTGCGCCCAGTAACGGCGCCCCGTGTCAGCGGAATGGAACAGGGCAATGAGCTTGTTGGGATGGTTTATCCCGCACGCGGCCAGCAGGGCCCGCGTCAGTTCGTCCGCTTCCAATCCCTGGTTCATCCGGCGCAGGCTGTGCCGGACAGCTTCCCGCCCCAGCCAGTAGCCGCTGCCCTCATCGCCCAGCAGGTACCCCCAGCCGCCGGCCCGGGCTTCCTCCCCTTGCCCGTTCCTTCCCCAGGCTGCCGAGCCGGTACCCGCGATGACGGCCACGCCGCTGCTGGCCCCGCCGGCCGCGAGCAGCAGCCGCGAATCGTGGACCACTGTGATCTTTGCCCCTGGAACGTGGGGTTCGATCAGGGCAGCCAGCGCCGCGGCGTCCTCCTCCGTGTCGATTCCCCCTGCACCCGCGTAAACGTAGGCAACAGGACCGTTGCCGATCATGGCGAACAGCTCCGCCAGGTGCGCTGCCGCCTCGTCGCGGCTGACGTTCTGGACGTTCGAACTGCCGACGATCTCGTCGGCCACAGGCTGCCCGTTCTCGAAACGGACTCCCCTCGTCTTCGTACCTCCGATGTCCAGTCCGATTACCGTGCCGCCGCCGCGGCCTGCTCCCGGCGAACGGACGGCCTCCTGGGCAGGCAATGTCTCCCGCAGCGTCGGGGATGTCGGTGAGGGGCCGGCGCCGCTTGCTCGGGCAGAGGGGGCATCAGCTAGGTTGTCAGAGTCAGTCACTCGAACAGCCTACTGAAGCGCCCCTAGGAGAGAGCAATGTTCAATGGCATTCTTGACACGAGGGTGATTGCCGCCCCGATGGCCGGAGGAACCTCGACTGTCCGCTTCGTGGAGGCGGTACACCGCGCCGGCGGCCTCGGCTTCCTCGCTGCCGGCTACAAAACTGTCGACGCGATGAGGGACGAGGTCAGGGCTGCCAGGTCGGCCGGCATCCGCTTCGGCATGAACGTGTTCATGCCGGACATGCGGCAACTGCAGCCTTCCGCCGACGAGAGGGAAAGGCTGGAACGGTACCGCGGGACCCTGCGGGATGATGCCGCCCGGTACGGCGTCGACGTCCCAGCCCTGAAGCTGGACGACGATGACGCCTGGCAGGGAAAGGTTGACGAACTCCTGCTGGATCCAGTGGAGCTGGTCAGTTTCACCTTCGGCCTGCCCGAGGCGGCGACCGTAGCCCGGTTCCGCCGCGCGGGCACCGTTGTTCTTGCCACCGTCACAAGCAGGGCTGAAGCCGAGTTCGCCCGGGATCGGGGCGTCGATGCGCTGGTCGTCCAGCACAGCAGCGCCGGCGGGCACAGTGGCGCCTTCCTGGACGAGGGCACACGGACTGCCGCCGGCACAGGTGCCCCGTCCACGACGGCGGACCTGGTCCGGGAGGTGCGTGCCGCCGTCGGCCTTCCGCTCATAGCGGCCGGCGCTCTGTCTGATGCAGCAGCTGTGAAGGCCGCGCTCGCCGCGGGAGCCGAGGCGGCGCAGGTTGGCACGGCACTCCTGCGGACGGAGGAAAGCGGCGCGCGGCAGCTGCACAAGGACGCACTGGCCTCGGACCGGTTCACGGAAACCCGTCTGACGCGGGCCTTCACTGGGCGCTACGCACGTGCGCTCGTCAACGAGTTTGTGCGGGACCACGGGGACGCCCCGGAAGGCTACCCCGCCATCCATCATCTGACGGCGCCTATCCGTGCCGCTGCGGCAGGCGCTGGAGACGCGGAGCGACTGAACCTGTGGGCGGGAACGGAATGGCGGAAGGCCCGGCAGGGTTCCGTGGCAGAGGTGATGGAGAGCCTCCTTAGCAGGGCGTGAGTCATCCTCCGGAACGGGCACGGACCAGCCCGGCCAGCAGCGCGGGCCCCTCCCCCAGCACGAGTTCCCGGAAGAGACGCACCTGGTCCGGTTCCGACCCGCCCCGGCGCTCACGCCAGGCCACGCCGATCTCCCGGTAGGCCCGGTCCGACTGCAGCGGGACCTCCACCCAGCCCAGGTCGCCGGCGCCCGCACCGGGGACCAGTCCAACCCCGGCCTGTGGAACCTGGCCAAGACCACCCCCTGGCGGGAGGATGCTTACGCCCAGTCCGGCGGAGACCAGGCCGCGGGCCGTGTGGGAATCCTGGCTTTCGAAGGCGATCCGGGGCCGGAACCCTGCATCGCGGAACAGGGCGTCGGTGATGGAGCGCAGCCCGTACCCCGGGCCCAGCGCCACAAACGGTTCTCCTCTAATGTCGGCCAGGGCCGCCGACGGGAACCCGGCGATGCGGTGGCCGTGATGCACCACCAGGCGCAGGGGTTCCCGGTAGAGAGCCGCCGAGCCGATCGCCCGGCTGGCAGCTGCCACCGGCGCCGTCAATGCGAAATCCGCTGCACCCGAAGCCAGTTCGGCGAGGCAGGTATCCCTGGCTCCCTGGCTGAGGTCGAACTCGGTCTGGGGGTGGCGGCTCCGAAACGCGCTGATCAGGAGGGGCAGAGTCGCTTCACCGAAGGTGTGCTGGAACGTCACGGAGATCCTTCCCCGCACCACTTCGGACTCATGGCGCACAAGGTCGAGCCCGGCCCGGAATTCTGCGAGCGCGGACTCGATATAGGGCAGCAGGGCCTTTGCCGCCGGGGTGAGGCGGACCCCCCTGCCCTCACGGATGAGCAGTTCGGTGCCCACCACCGCACTTGCGCGGGCCAGGGCGCGGCTCACGGTGGACTGCGGAACGCCCAGCAGTTCGGCGGTTTCGGTGATGTGCTGCGTGCGGCCCAGTTCCGCCAGGACCGGCAGGACGGGCAGCAGCTGGACCAGTTGCCTGTGCTCAATGTCCATGATCTCCCCGCCGCCTCCATATGTATCCGCTGCTGCATGATTAGGACATAAATCATGCATTGGATACTGGAACAGGGTAGACCTACCCTCGAAGTATGCCAACGCCCGCTGTCCCCGCCTCCAGCAATCCGCCCGTGCCGGGAACGGGCGGAGCAGGCCGACGGCAGCAGGCGGTGTGGGAGGGGCATCCAAAGGGGTCCACCGCCTACGGCAGAATCCTGGCAGGCCTTGCCTTTGCGGGAGTGGCGACCTTTGCCCAGCTTTACTCCACGCAGGCCGTGCTGCCCCTGCTATCAAGGGAGCTTGGCGTCACCGCGGCAGAGGCCGCGCTGACCATCTCGCTGGCCACGGTGGGGCTCGCCGTCACCGTCATCCCGTGGTCGTTTCTGGCTGACAGAATCGGGCGGGTCCGGGCGATGACCTGGGGCATTTCTGCGGCCACCGTTCTGGGCCTGCTGGTACCGCTCGCCACCTCGTTCCCTTTGCTGCTGGCACTCCGGACGTTGGAGGGCATGGCCCTGGGCGGGATCCCTGCAATCGCCATCGCCTACCTGAACGAGGAAGTCAACAAGGCCCATACCGCGATCGCCGCGGGCAGTTACGTGGCGGGAACAACTTTGGGAGGCCTCGCTGGCAGGCTGGTGGCCGGGCCTGCCGGCGAGCTGTGGGGGTGGCGCGCAGCAGCGCTCTCCGTCTCCGTGCTCGCGACCGTTGCCGCGATTCTGTTCCTGGTCCTGGTCCCCAAGGCCAGGAGGTTCACGCCCGCCCCGGCCCGGGGCTTCCGGGGAGCGGCGCGGACGCTGGGCATCCACCTCCGCAACTCCCGCCTGCTTGCGCTCTATGTTCAGGCATTCCTTCTCATGGGCGGGTTCGTGGCGGTCTACAACTACCTGGGGTTCCGGCTCTCGGGCGAACCGTTCAGCCTCCCGGCAACGGTCATCAGCCTGATCTTCCTGGCCTACCTGGCAGGGACGGTGACGTCCCGCTGGGCCGGAGGGTTGACGGAGCGCTTTGGCCGGCGGGCGGTTCTGCTGGCGGGCATTGCGCTGATGACTGCGGGACTTGCCCTTACCCTCACCGGGATGCTTGTGCTGATCCTCGTTGGCCTCCTGATTTTCACCGGCGGATTCTTCGCCGCCCACAGCATCGGCGCGGGCTGGACCGGCGCCATAGCCCTCTCCGGGAGGGCGCAGGCCGCGTCGCTGTACAACCTGGCCTACTACCTGGGTTCGAGTGTGATCGGCTGGGCGGGCGGCATCGTGTTCCAGTCGTTCGGCTGGACGGCGCTCGCCGTCACCGTGATCGCACTGGGTTGTACGACGGCGGTGATCACCGCCGTCGTACATCCCGCCAAGGCGGTGTAATAGCCGCGAATTATCCTCCAAGGAAGGTGCCGTGGGCCCGGCGAATATTCGGGCGCACAGGGTGCCGGTGCATGGATCGGCCGGAAACCCACGGCTAAGATGAACTAGCACACCCTGAGGAGGATCCGTGAGCACCAATGCGAAGAACATCCGGTCTGGGTCGGGACACGCCGAGCCGCTGGACGCCATTGATGAACGGCTCCTGGCTGCCCTCGTGGACGATGCGCGGATCTCCAACAAGCAGCTTGCCGAACTCGTGGGGATCGCCCCTTCCACTGCTCTCATGCGGACCCGGGCGTTGTCGGAGCGGGGCATCATCGAGGGGTTCGAAGCCAAGCTCAGCCTCTCCGCGATCGGCCGTTCGGTCCAGGCGCTGATCGCCGTCCGGCTCCGGGCGCATGACCGCGAGCAGATCGACCGGTTCACCTCGCGTGTCCCCAAGCTTCCGGCTGTGCTGTCCACGTTCCACACGTCAGGCTCCGTGGACTACCTGCTGCACATCGCGGTGGCCACCACGGAGGACCTTCGAGACTGGGTGCTGGACAACCTGGCCACTGATCCCGTGGTGGGCCACACGGAGACCACCCTGGTGTTTGAGCACATGCCCGGCAACCACGGGCCCCTGCCCGAACAGGACTGACCCCGGCAGGACTGACTACCCTGGGCAGGACCAGCAGCCCGGCTGCCTACAGCCGCGGGGTCCGGAGCGCCCGGCGAAGCGTGAGCACAGCCAGTGCCGTGGCGGCGGCGCCGCAGAGCACCACGAATCCGGTGACGGCCCCCTCAAGGCCATAGGCCGCCGTCGCAAATCCCAGCCCGATCACCGGCAGCGCGCTGCCCAAGTACGTGATGACGTAGACGGTGCTGATGATCTGCGCGTGCCGGGAGGCTTCGACTTTGCCCGCCACATCATTGAAGACGGTGCGGAAGGCAATTCCCTGGCCGGCACCGGCCGCCAGGCTGGCCACGACCAGGAGCCAGGGACTGCTCCATGCCCCGGCGGCGGCGATCATGATCACGGACACGCCGAGCACAGCCAGCCCGGCCGGAACGGCGAACCGGCTTCGGACGGTTACCAGCTGGCTCAGGGCGGAGGCCCCAAGAGTCAGGCCGGCCAGGACACCGATGAGCGGCCGGGAGTCCACGCCCAGCAACCCGGCAAAGTATCCGGGAGCCAGGGACAGGCAGAAGCCAAAGACCGCAAAGCTCAGGAACCCGACGGCGGCGGCCACCCAGAACGCGTCCCGCGCCTCATGCGATATCGACGGCCGGCGTGGAGCCAGGACCTTGAGCGACCGCGGACCGTCGGCCGGTTTGATGGCCGGGCGGGCACGAAGCAGGTAGAGCGGAACCAGGAGGGCCGCGAGGACAAGTGAGTGGACGACGTACGGCGTGGACGTGGGCGCGGGCAGCAGCGAGAGGACGCCGCCGATGGCCGGGCCGGCCGCAACTCCCCCGGCTGACGCCAGCAGCGTGACGCGGGATGCCCACTCGGGCCGCTGCGGAAGCAGCTCCCGCAGCGCGGCGGAACTGGCCCCGGTCGCCAGCGCCACGGCAATCCCCTGCAGCGCCCTGCCGGCAGAGAGCGCCGCCAGGTTTTCCGCGTGGGCAAAGACGACACCGCCTGCGAGGCCCGTCAGCACGGCCAGCAGCAGCGCTGCCCGCCGGCCGATGTGGTCCGACCAGTGGCCGGCCAGCAGCAGGGTGGACGCGAGGGCCAGAACGTAGGCGGAAAACGCCACCGAAATATCCAGGGAGGTCAGGCCGAGCCGGGCCTGCAGCAGGGGGTACAGCGGCGTTGCCAGGTTGGCCCCGACCAGGAGCGTAAAGATCACGACGCCGGCCATCGCCAGGCGGGCGGTGTTGGAGGCGTCCCAGCCCCGCCGGCTAGCGGGAGCGGGCAGCATGCGAAGTTCGCTGAAGACGGTCATGCCGTGTCCTTGCCTGTTTCCGGCAGCCCGGCCCCTTGTGGGAGCTTCCCCTGCCGATGACGGTTGATGCCTCCAGAATGGGTCCATGGCAGGCTTCCCCGGTGAATATCCGTGGAAGAATTGAGCAAAACAGTCAATTTTTTCCTCTGAGAGTGACCCGGAGTGATGATTTGAACGCCTTGGACTCCACTGACCTGAAGATCCTGCTGGAACTGATCCGGGATCCGCGCATCCAGATCGGGGACCTGAGCGACAAGCTGGGCATCGCCCGGAACACCGCCCAGACGCGGTTGCGCCGGATGCTGCGCTCCGGGGTCCTCCGTGACGGAGGCCGGGAAATCGACCTCGAGTCCGTGGGGTACGACGTCGTTGCTTTCGTGACCATCGAGGTAACCCACCGCGAACTCGACGGTGTGGTGGGAGCCTTGCGCCTGCTCCCCCAGGTCCTCGAAGTGCACGAGATCTCAGGCCGGGGCGATGTCTGGTGCCGGGTCGTGGCCACTGACACCCACAACCTGCAGGCCGCCCTTCGATCGATCCTGAGGATCAGGGGGGTCATCCGCACGGAGACCGTTCTGGCGCTGCATACCCACATCCCGTACCGGACTGAACCGCTGATCAGCCGCCTCGCCCAGGGAGCTACCGCCCAGGGAGCCTCGGCGCAAGGAGCTTCGGCGCAGGACAGCCGGGGCCGGGAATAGGATTCAAGGATGGATTTGTTCTCGTACGTTTCTCAGATCAACTGGCTCGCCGTGCTGCTGGCCTTCATCGCCACCATGGCCATCGGCTTCGTCTGGTACCTTCCCGCGGTGCTGGGCACGCGATGGATGGAGGCGATCGGCAAGACGGAAGAGGACCTGAAAAACACTGAGGGCGGCGCGGGCATCTGGCTGCCGATGGTGCTTGCCGCGGCGCTGACCGCAGTCCTTCTCGCCGTACTGATCACCGGACTGGCACTGGATAATGCTCTGGCGGGCGCCTTGTTTGCCCTGGTGCTGGCCGTGGTGTTCCGGGCCGGCGGCCATGTCATCCATAACGGCTTTGCGGGCCGCCCGGTAGCCGTGACCCTGATCGATTCCGGCCACGACGTACTGGCCATGACCGCGGCCGGTGCCATCATCGGCGCAATGTCCTGAGCACCCGGCAGAGATCGGCAGACCGTGACGATTATTGATAACGCCGTCTATGTTGACGGGGTCCGCAGCGTTGAACCGGAAAACCTCGAGCAGACGTTCGAGACTCTGGCGGCTCACGGCGGCATGGCCTGGATCGGGCTCTACCGACCGACCGAGCCTGAAATCGCCGCCGTGGCGGCGGAGTTCGGCCTTCATGAGCTTGCCGTCGAGGACGCCATCTCGGCCCACCAGCGGCCCAAGCTGGAGCGCTACGGGGACAACCTGTTCACGGTGCTCACGCCTGCCCGCTACCTTGACCACACCGAGACAGTGGAGTTCGGCGAACTGCACATCTTCACCGGCAAGAACTTCGTGGTCACTGTCCGGCACGCGGAGATGTCAGGTGTGGGACAGGTCCGGCGCCGCCTGGAGTCGCGGTCCGACCTCCTGCGCCACGGGCCGGAAGCCGTGCTCTACGCCCTCCTGGACCAGGTGGTTGACGATTACGCGCCCGTGGTCGCGGGACTCGAAAACGACATCGACGAGATCGAAGACCAGCTGTTCTCCGGCGACAGCACGGTATCCCGGCGCATCTATGAACTGGCCCGGCAGGTCATTCAGTTCCAGCGCGCCATACACCCCCTGCCGGGGATGATGCAGCAGCTGAAGGGGGGATTCGAAAAGTATGAGGTGGACTCCGACCTGCAGCACAGTCTCCGCGATGTGGAAGACCACGTGCAGCGGGTGATATCCCGGGCCAATTCCTTCCGCGACCTGCTGCAGAACGCGCTGACGCTGGACGGTACCCTGACGGCCAACCGGCAGAACGAGGCGAGCGCCCAACAGAACGAGCAGGTCAAGAAGATTTCCTCCTGGGCGGCGATCTTCTTCGCCCCGTCGTTCGTGGCAGGCGTCTACGGAATGAACTTCGACCACATGCCCGAGCTGCACTGGACGTTCGGCTATCCGATGTCGATCGCGCTGATGGCCGGCACGGCAGGGCTGATGTACGCAATCTTCAAGCGGAAGGGCTGGCTGTAGCGCGTGTCGGAGTTTGAGCGGGGCCTCATCATTACTCCGGGAACGGACCGGCAGCTCGGTGCGTACGGGCTCTTCCGGCCGGCACCCTCCCAGCAACAATCCCTGGAACTCCCGCTGCATACCCTCGCGGCCAAGAGCGCCGCTCCGGACCTGCTCTGGGTGGGCTTTGCGGAGCTGTGCGGCGGTCCGCTGGAAAGTGCCGACTACCGGGGGCTTGCCGCCAGGTACCCGGTTTGGGTCATCGACGGCGTTCCCTCACCGGTCGTGGAGTCCGACGCCGGATCGGGAGCCGGTTCCGCCGGCGCCTGGAAGCGCTTCCTGGAGGTGCTGGAACAGCTCACGGAAGAGGACGTCATCCCCTTCCTCATCGGTCGCGGCCCACTTGACTGGGCATCCCCCGGCCCCGGGCCGGCGGACGCCGGGTCGGAGCGGGCCGCGACCCTTGCCGGGATCGCGGGCCGGCTGGCCGTGCTGCGCCGCCTCGAATCCGACGAAGAGCTTGAGGACGAGCAAACAGGCGGCTGCTAGGAACGGGCAGCGAGCCTCGTCGGTGCCTCGCGCCATGAAGCGCGGGCAGAATAACTTTGCTTTACTGCTGGCCCTGTCCGCGGCGGGATTGCGGGACTACCTTTTACCTATGGCAGGGCAAGCAACAGGTGCCTGGGCCAGTATTGGAGTTTCTACTCATCGGGGAGTGGGACAGGCATATGAAGGCAAGAACCATCACATTTGGGATCATCGTCCTGGTGCTGGTCGCTGGCGGGGCGGCACTTTTTTACTTCAACAATGTGCAAAGCAGGGCCTCCGAGTACAATCCCCAGGTTAATCCTGCTGAGTTCACGAGGGAGATAACGAACAAATACTTCGCCTTGCCCGTCGGCAAGAAGATGACCTACGAGACTGTCGGCGGGGTGGGAGCCGGAGAGAGAGCCGAGATTGAGATCCTGCCGGAGACACGGGTCATAGGGGGCGTCGAAACCGTCATCTATCTGGACAAGGAATACAAGAACGGACAGCTGGTCGAGGAAACCAGGGACTATCTGGCACAGCACAAGAACGGCGATGTGTGGTACTTCGGCGAGGACGTGAAAAACTTTTGGAATGGCATGCTCTGGGACCGCGCCGGAAGCTTTATTCACGGACAGGACGGTGCAAAGGCCGGCATTTGGATGAAGGCCGATCAGCGCGTTGGCGAGACCTATAGGCAAGAGTTTTATCCCGGCCACGCGGAAGACATGCGGGACACTATCGCCACGGGCCAGACCGTCACGACGAAAATGGGCACCTACACCGACTGCGCGAAGGTGGACGACTGGACGCCGCTTGAAAGCAACTCGCGCGAGCACAAATACTACTGCCCCCAGGTGGGCGCGCTGGTCCTGATTGAAGAGGTAGCCAGCGGCAAGCGGACCGAACTTACAAATATCGTCATGCCCTAATGCTCAGCCTCTACTGCCGTCTCCCGTCCGGGTACCGGAACGGCTGTAGGGCTGGCGCTTCCAGAACCGGCGTAGGCGGGCAACCGGGAGGGGGCTAAGACCACACCCAGCGTGCCGCATCCCTCAGCTCACGCCGCGGGCCGGGGCGTGCTGCCGTTGACAGATTTCGCGGCGCTGTTCCCCCTGACATTTTCTTCGCATATCATAATTAGTGTTCTGATATATTAGTCCTGTACTGGATCAGAATCCGCAGAGGATCGATCGTCAACTCGATGAGGAGTGGAACAGCATGCAGCAACTCGCGCAACGGCTCGAACGCCTAGGCACCGAAACCGCCTTCAGCGTCGCGCAAGCCGCCGCCGCCTGGAAGGCGAAGGGGAACCTGGTGTACCCCTTCCATCTCGGCGATATCAACATCCCCACTGCCCCAAACATCGTGGAAGCGATGAACCGGGCGATCGCAGACGGATACACGGGTTACTGCCCGGGCCCCGGCATCCCGCAGCTGCGTGAAGCCCTCGCCAACGACATCGGCTCGCGCCGCGGTATTGAGTTCTCCCCCGAGAACGTGGTGGTGATGACCGGCGGCAAGCCAGTCATCACGAAGTTCTTGCAGGCGGTCATGAACCCCGGCCAGGAAGTGCTCTACCCCAACCCCGGCTTCCCGATCTATGAATCGCAGATCGAGTACCTCGGCGGCACGGCCGTGCCGTACCGCTATGTGCCAACGAGCACGGGCTTCGCGATCGACCTCGAGCAGATCCGCGCGTCGATCACACCGAACACGGTCGCAATTATCTACAACGACCTGCAGAACCCCATCTCAGCCGAGTCGACTGCCGCCGAGCGCGAGGCCATCGCACAGCTCGCGATCGAACACGACCTCTGGGTACTCTCCGACGAGGCCTACTTTGAAACCCGCTACGAAGGCGTCTCGAGCTCGATCACATCGATTCCCGGCATGGCCGAGCGTACTGTCATCCTCTACACGTTCAGCAAGAAGTTCGCCATGACCGGGTCACGCCTCGGCTGCGCCGTCGCCCCGCGTGAGATCGCCCAGGTGCTCAGCACGCTCAACACCAACGACGAGTCCTGCACCACCCACTACGTGCAGTGGGCGGGAGTCGAAGCGCTCCGCGGCCCCCAGGATTCTGTGCAGCAGATGCTTGACACCCTGCAGACGCGCCGCGACACCGCGTGCGAACTCGTCAATTCCATCCCCGGGATGCACGTCGCCGTGCCGCAGTCGACCTTCTACCTGTTCCCTGACGTCACGGAGGTCATGGAGCGTATGGGTTATGCGGCAGTTGGCGACTTCGCCTCTGACGCCCTGTACAAGACCGGCGTCTCCTTCTGCACGCGGGAGCACTTCGGCCGGCGACTGCCCGGTGAGGACCGGCAGTACATCCGCCTCGCCTACTCGGGCATCGAAGCGGAAGCCATCCGCGAGGGCCTCGGACGCCTGCGCGAATGGATCGTGACCGCATGAGCCGGGTAGTCGTTACGGGCAGGGTGCCCGAGGCAGCGCTCGAAAAGCTTCGTGCCGAGCACGAGGTCGATGCCTGGGCCGGTCCGGAGTCGATTGGCCGTGAGGAGCTCCTGCGCCGCGTGGCGGGTGCCGATGCGATCGTGAGCCTGCTCACCGAACGCGTTGACGGCGAGTTGCTCGACGCCGCGGGCCCCCAGCTCAAGGTGGTCTCCAACGTCGCCGTCGGCTACGACAACATCGATGTACCGGCCTGCACCGCGCGGGGCATCGTCGCCACCAACACACCCGGCGTGCTCACCGAGGCTACGGCCGACATCGCGTTCGGGCTCATCCTCATGGCAACCCGCCGGCTGGGTGAGGGCGAACGGCTTATCCGCGCCGGCCAGCCGTGGAAGTGGGGCATGTTCTTCCTGCTTGGCAGCAGCCTGCAGGGCAAGACGCTCGGCGTCGTCGGCATGGGCGGCATCGGCCAGGCGACTGCACGCCGGGCCAAGGCCTTCGGCATGGACATCGTCTACCAGTCGCGCAGCGAAATCGACCCCGCGATCGCCGCGGAACTGGGCGCCCGCCGGGTCGACCTCGACGAGCTCCTGACTGTTTCCGATGTCATTTCGCTCCACTGCCCATACGGACCGGCAACGCACCATCTGATCGGCGCGGAGCAGCTTTCAGCAATGAAGAGCTCCACCTACCTCGTCAACACCGCACGCGGACCGATCGTCGACGAGGCGGCCCTCGCCGCCGCGCTGCGCGAGGGCGTCATCGCCGGTGCCGGGCTGGACGTCTTCGAGAAAGAGCCGCAGGTCCACCCCGAGTTGCTGGACCTGGAGAATGTGACACTCGTGCCGCACCTCGGCTCGGCCACCGTCGAGACGCGCACCGCCATGGCAGTGCTCGCTGCAGACAACACGCTCGCCATGCTCCGCGGCGAGCAGCCGCCCACTCCGATCGGTTAGCCCGACAAGCGCGCACAAGCAACCTGAATAAACGAGTACGAGCCCCGTCCCGAAGGACGAGGCTCGTACTCATTTACATTCTTAGACGCACGGAACAGGATCGCTGCTATGTCCCCGATTCTGCAGGGCGGTTGAGCATCAAGGCCAGGCACTTGCAAGCTAGCCGGTGGCGAGGATCACCCTCCTGCAGGCCCTACCCACCCGCTGAAGTCGCCTCCTCTTCCTCCGGCGCCTCGGTCGTCATCCTTGCCACACCGCAGGCAGCGCTTGTATACGCCCCCGTCGTCGGTGTGCTCGATATGCCACTCGTGGCGGATGTTCAGCTTGCACAGCAGGGCCTGGATCATGGCAGCCTCCGGTAATGTCGCAGCGCGCTGTGCTTCTAATGATGACTTTCAGCAGACCCCGGGGAAATAGGCATCAGTGGCCCCGTTGGTCGCGGGCCGCCGCCAACGGAGTGCCATGAACCTGTTACTGCAACGCGAAGTAACGCTTCGGATCGTCAGCGCCTAGCAGGTCATGGTGGAACATGGTCGCGTCCACCGGCCGGGTGTCCACGAACAGCACCGCTACCGACCGTGAATGGACGATGGTGTACCTGGTCAGGTCTTCCACCCAGGAATGAATCCCGGTGTACTCCCCGACGTCGAACCCGTCGCCGAGCAGTCCCCGCTCCGCGAGCAGGTCGTAGACAAGATTCCAGGCGAGATCCATCAAATCATGGATCGCCGCTTCCACTGTCGGCGCCGTCATGCGGCCATGATCCCACCGGGCACTGACGGCGTGGTGGAACGGTCTGGCGTGTCGTCAACTCCGTCAGACGCTAAGCCGTTTGGGGTTGGATTGCTTAGTGCGCGTGATGCCCAGCCTGCCGACTGGCTCTCCGTTCCTGGCGTCGTTCCCGCTTCTCATCGCGGTCTACGCGAGACAGCAGCACCAGGATCGTAAGGACCCAGATAACAAGAAGCACAAACACCACAGCAATCGCTTCCTGGCCACCCATACAGTCATTTTATGTCCGGAGGGACATTATGGTCCCTAGCGGTTTTCACGGGATCCTGCTCCGGCCCCGTCGGGAAGGACTTCGCCGGTGCGCCGTCCGCCCTGCTCGTGTGGTGCGGTGGAGCCGATGGTGAACGGCCCGGTCCGCTTTCCGTTCGTGCCGCCGCGTCCGCTTTTCAGGGGCGCCAGCTACGAGCAACACCAGGATCGTGCCGGTCCACACAATAGCCATCGCGAATACCAGTGCGATCGCTTCCTCGGGGCGCATACAGTAATCTTATGCCTCGGCACATTGGAGTCCGCCTCTTCCTGACTGCCTTCGGCCCTGACCCCAAGCCATTACTCCTGGTGCCGCCACTTGGGATGCATGCCGGACGTCCGCAGTCATGCGGCGTCAGTGATCGATGGAGACAGTAATGTCCAGATGAATATCCTTGGTGCTGAGCCCGTCCTCCAGGTACCGCTTGAGGCTCGCGGCTGTAGCCGTGTGCTCACTCTCCGCGATCGCGCCACGCAGACAGGCCACCCTGTTTGTGGCTGTAACCATGGACAGCGGTGTGCGGTTGCCCGCGCGTGATGTGAGCCGTTCGATGTCGGTCCGGAATGACTCCTGGCGGCCTTCACGGGCTGCGGCGCGCATAGTGAATGGAATGAAAGCAGTGGGCAAAGGGGAATCCTGTTCTGGCGGCGGCCACTCGGCCCCGCTCTACATGGAACAAGGTCTTCCGCGCCCCTGCTATTCCTCCTTGACCGCCATTGAGGCAGAGCTCACGCCCGCCAGTAGCGACCCGCAGCAGGAAGGCCCGGACCGTTCGACGGTCCAAGGCCTTCCTAGCGTTTATGCCGCAATCAGAATAAGGAACGCCATGGATGCCGTGCTGCTGCCTGAGGCGAACCCGGCGATGGACGGGACAATCAGCCAGGTGCCCAAGACGATGCCGATGATGCCGGACGCAACCCGGAAGCCCGAGGACTTGGACTTCTGCGTTGGCTGCCACAGGACATCCACAGCTTCCAGAACGGTGTTGACCGGCATCTCGTCGGCCCGGCAGCACTAGATGGCGCCGTGCCCGTGTCGCGTCGAAAAATCAATGAGTGACCAGCCCTCTGGAGACCGAAGCGGTACATTTGAAGGGAGCTACCAGGAGCGACCGATGGGCTACACCCACTACTTTCCTGGCCTGATGGCCACCACCGGGGTGATCGATGACGCTCGGAAGATCATCGACAACACCTCCGTGACTGTCTGTGGCCCGAAAGGCCAGGGCCTGCCGATCCTGGATGAGGCGGAGGGAATCCGCCTGAACGGGTTCCGGGCCGCAGGCGAGGCTTGCGAGACCTTTCATCTGCGCGGCACCAAGGAGCCGCACTATCCCTACATGTGGACCTTCTGCAAAACGGAACAGCTGCCCTATGACGAGGTCGTCACCGCTATCCTTATTGCCGCCGCCGTCCGTTCAGCGGCGCCCTCAGAGGGCAGGCTCCGAAGCGACGGGCATTGGGACAACTGGGCCGCCGGCGTGGCACTGTTCGAGCGGGCAGTGCGCCCGCTGACCGAGGACGAGAAGATCGCCCTGGAACTCGACGTCGAAGCGATCAGGCCAGAGCCGCACACGACTCCCAAGCCCGGCGACGAATAAGCTCTGGCCGGACACGGTTTCGGCGGCAAGGTGTTACCAAAGTGTTTAGGCAGGGGATCCGAAGACGCATAATCCCCGGAATCTGTGGAGCTAAGGGGATTCGAACCCCTGACCTCTTCGATGCGAACGAAGCGCTCTACCAACTGAGCTATAACCCCGTGGACGCTGACTCTGTCCTCAGAACCGCAACCTCTGTCCAAAGAACCGCAACGCCGGTTTCCCTAGGCTACAAATTTTCCCGGCACTTTGCCAACCAGGCCTCCAATGTCTCCCGGCCGTACGCCTCGCCGGGCACCAGGTTCCGGCCTTCGCGCAGAAACGTCCCCATCGCGCCGGGCAGCGGCAGCGGGGCAACCAGCCCTTTGGCGCCCGTCACCCGCTTCCAGGTTTGTGCCATGGACTTCATGTCCTGGACCTCCGGCCCGCCAATCGTCCTCAACCTGTGCTGCTGGCCGGAGGCCGGCGCAAGTGCCTCCTCGAGCAGGGCGGCTGCCACGTCGCCCGGCGAGATGGTCTGGAGCCGCGCGCCCCGAATCACGGGAATGAGTCCTACCCGGGATCCGGCAGAGAACAGCCGGGCCGCCAGACTGTGAAACTGCGTGGCACGCACCGTGGCGGTTTCCAGCGCCGTGCGAGCATAGACCCGTTCCTTGTCCGCCTTCGACCGGTAGAAACCGTAGCTCGTCTGGTCACAATTGACGATGGACAGGAGCACGGCTTTGCTAACGCCGGCTTCCAGCGCCGCCGACATCAAAAGGGCGCCGCCGGCGGCGAACTGCCGGAGCGCTTTGCCGCTCTGCCCCTCCAGGCAGTCAATGACGACGTCGGACCCTGCCAGTGACTCCAACAGACCCTCACCAGTGGTGACGTCCCCACGGAAGTAGGCGACGCCGTCGGCGTCGTTGGCGGTGCCCTCGGGTGGGGGGTTGCGGCTCAGGACGGCGACGGCGTGGCCCTGGGCCAGCGCCTGCTGGACCACTTCCCTGCCAACCTGGCCGGTGCCGCCGGCAACACAGATGCGGGTCATGCTGCGAGACTACAGGCGGCAGGGCCGGATGGGCTACGCGCGGCGGCGCTGCAGGACGTCGTCCAGGTTGCTCAGCGCGCTCTGCGCTTTTCCTTGCGGGCCTGCCGGTCCAGCATTCGGCGGGGCGACGGGGGGCGCTGCAGCTGTGCCCTGCTTCAGTGAGGGTTTGCCTGCGGACTTCGGCGCCTCGGGCAGATCGAGAGGCTCCGGGGCGGGGCGTTCGGCTTTGGCCGCCTCGACATAGGTGGGCTTGGGGATCTCGACCGGCTCCCAGCTGGCGGTTTCGTCGTCTGGCCGGCCGGCGGCGGGTCGGGCAGCCGCGGCCAAGCCGGTGTTGTCGCCTGCTGCGATCGCCACAGCCAGCGCAGCTTCGCGCAGCTCGACGGCGGTCAGGGGCTTTGGCTGGGACTCCACCGCCTCGGCGTCGAACAGGGTGCTTTCGGGAAGCTCAGCAGCATCACCGGCGTCGAGATGCGGGTCAGCGAGCGGCGTACGGTTCTCGCGTTCAGCGGGCGCTCCCATGGCTGCCGAGAAGGCGGCGCTGACCTTCCTGCGGCGGTCCCGTACGGCGAGCCAGCGGAGAAGAACGACGGCGGCCAGGCCTGCCAAGAACGATAGCGCGGGAACAAAGCCTGCACCCACGCCAAAAAGCAGCAGGACTGCGGTCACCAAGGCAGCGGCGAAGGACAGCAGCCCGGCCAGGGCGATGGCGGCACGTCCATACCGGATGCGGAACGCACCTCCGGGCTTCGTGGCGGACCTGCCTCCGGGCTGGCCCGGCGTGAAGCCCGCTGCGGATGCGCTGCTCTTCCTGGTGTCCATGCGATTCTCCTGCTGGACGGTCATGTGAAGGACCGTTCCGGCTTGCTGGTTTGCAGTTTCGTGGTCAACGCTCTCCAGCATCAGGTCACCGGCAACCTGGAAGCGGTGCCTGCCGTTGCGGAGCACGTAAGGGGCAACCCAGACCATCCACAGCGCAACAGCGACCACAAGGATGACTGAGCTGCTAAGAGGGAAGTCCACATACAAAACCGTATGAGCAATACGGCAACCCTTGTGGCATTCGTCTCGGTGTGTCGCTCACCGACTCTCAAATCATTGGACTTATGACCAACAGGAGGCTGCCGGCAGGCCATCAGGCGGGCCTCGAGCGCAGCCACGTGCTGAGCAGCCCCTCCGGAACCTCCTCGGCGGTTAGAGCAAAAGAACGGTGGTCGGCCCACTCCCCGTTGATGTGCAGAAACCGCGGGCGGTAGCCCTCGTCACGGAAGCCGAGCTTCTCAACGACACGCAGGCTTGGCCTGTTCTCGGGACGGATGTTGATCTCCATGCGGTGCAGCCCCAGCGTCCGGAAGCAGTGGTCGGTGGCCATGGCTACCGCGGTTGGCGCGATGCCCTGTCCGGCCCGCGCCTCGTCCACCCAGTATCCCAGCGTCGCCATCATGGCTGACCCCCAGACGATGGAGGACACCGTCAGCTGCCCGACGATGACGGGGTCCCGGAACCCCGGTGTCCACGCTGTGATGAGGAAAGGCAGCGCTGTGCCCTGGGCCGCCTGCGTATTGAGCGACCGGACCATCTGCCGGTAGTTGGGCAGTGCCCCGCCCGGGGCCGGGTTGGAAGCCTCCCAGGGGGCCAGCCACTCGTTGTTGCGCGAACGGACCTCAGTCCATTCCCTGCGGTCCCGGTACCGGATGGGGCGAAGGACGATGTCCCCGCATTCCAGTGTCACCGGCCAGATGTGGCTGACCCTCATGGGAAGTTACTTATTCAGTCCGGCAGCAAGTTCCCCAAGCCAGTCGCGCAGACCCGGTCCGAGGTCGTCACTGTCGATGGCAAGCTGGACGCACGCTTTCAGGTAGCTGAGCTTGTCGCCGGTGTCGTAGCGGCGGCCACGGAAGACTACGCCGTACACGCCGCCCCCTTCACCGTCCCTGCCGGCCAGTTCCTGCAGCGCGTCCGTCAGCTGGATCTCGCCGCCGCGTCCCGGCTCGGTCTTTTCCAGCACATCAAAGACATCGGGGTGAAGCACGTAACGGCCGATGACAGCCAGGTTGGAGGGTGCCTCATCGACGTCGGGCTTCTCTACGAGCTTGTTGATCTGGACGTAGCCTTCGCCGTCAATTTCGGAAATGTCCGCGCAGCCATAGGCGCTGATCTGGGATGGCTCCACCTCGATGAGTGCCACGACCGATCCGCCGGTCTTGGCCTGCACCTCGATCATGACGCTGAGGAGCTCGTCGCGGGCATCGATCAGGTCGTCACCCAGGAGCACGGCGAAAGGTTCACGGCCCACATGCTGCCGTGCGCGCAGCACTGCGTGGCCCAGCCCCTTGGGATCTCCCTGGCGGACATAGTGGATGTCGCCCAGGTTGCTGGCGGCCTGGATGGATTCCAGCTTGGCCGTGTCGCCCTTGGCCTCCAGCGTTGCCTCCAGGGCAGGAACCCTGTCGAAGTGGTCCTCCAGGGCACGCTTGTTGCGCCCGGTGATCATGAGGACATCGCTTAGGCCGACCTGGACGGCCTCCTCAACGACATACTGGATGGCCGGCTTGTCCACCACCGGCAGCATCTCCTTGGGCATGGCCTTGGTGGCAGGCAGGAACCTGGTGCCGAGTCCCGCTACGGGGATGACGGCCTTGCGGACTGAAGGATTAGTGGAAGTCACTGGACTAATCTATCGGAGGGAACATTCATACGGTTAATGCTTCCGGTGCTTGGCTGGCCGGACAATTCCTCACGCAAAGGACGAGGCGCCATGTCATCAGAGACAATGTCGAAGGATGAAATCCGCTTGCGGCACCGGGCAGCCCGCGCGGAAATGCAGCCGGATGCCCTTGCAGCGGCAGCGGCCGGAATAGCCCTGCACGGACTGGCGTGGGCGGAGACCGTCGCCGACGGCAGGCCGGCGACGTTTACGGCCTATCTCGGCGTCGGCTTCGAGCCGCCCACTCTCCCGCTGATCTCGGCGCTCCACAGCGCCGGCCACAGGGTCCTGCTGCCGGTGTGCGAACCCGACAGGACCCTTGGCTGGGTTTTCTGGGATCCGGCCGTTCAGTTTGTCCGCAGCCGCTACGCCCCGATCCAGGAACCCGCCGGGGAGCGCCAGGGACTCGAGGTGATGCGGACCGTGGCAGGAATCTTCCTGCCTGCCACGGCCGTCGACATGAGCGGCAACAGGATCGGGCAGGGCGGCGGGTACTACGACAAATTCCTGGCGAAGGCCGAGTCCAACGGCGTGCAGGTACCCAGGACCGCGGTCATTTACGACGCCGAACTGCTGCCGCCTTCCAGCATCCCCGCCGAGGGCTTCGACCGGCCCGTCGATGCCGCCCTCACGCCATCGGGGCTGATCCGGCTGACATAATGCCCCGCGCAGCAAGGTGATAGAATTGGCACTCAGGCCCTGCGACTGCTAAAGGAGCCCCTCCCCCACGGACGTCCTTCGGGATCCGGCCCGGGAAGGCACCCCGGCAGCACGGGACCTGTCGTTTGTCCAAGAGGAGGATCTACAGTGCCCACGTATGCCTATGCCTGCAAGGATTGCAGCCATGCCTTCGACATCGTGCAGTCATTCACTGACAGCACTCTGACGTCCTGCCCCGAATGCCAAGGGACCCTGCGCAAGAAGTTCAACAGCGTCGGCGTTGTCTTCAAGGGCTCAGGCTTCTACCGGACCGATTCACGCGACTCGAAGGGCAGCACGGTTTCCGCGGCTTCCGCTGCGCCTGCCGCTTCGGCAACGCCTGCGGCCGCTGCTGCTTCGCCCGCACCCGCGGCCGCCGCAAGCTAGACCCGCCACATCCCGTCACGCCGGTTGGTCTCTGGTTTTCCACATAGGGGCCTGCTGCGGCGGTGATTTCCACATACGGCTGGCTTCATCTGCCTGCCGGCCGGGACCTTCCATAGCGTGGCTTCATGCCACCTATCGGACTGATTCGCTCCCGGACCGCCGCCGCACGCTCCCGCCGGCGCACGCCGCTGCCCGGACCGCGAGGGCGCCCGCGTACCGGCCGCCTGGGCGGCTGGCTGAACCGCAACCGCAGGCTCGCTGTCGCGCTGCTCCTGTGCGCGGCGGCCGGCATCGCGGTCCACCAGCTGACTCCGGCGCCGGCCCACACAGTGCCGGGCTTGGCCGCGGCACGGGATTTACCTGCAGGTGCCACCCTGGGCGCCACTGATGTCACGGCTGTTAGTGTGCCGCCTGCTGTGCTCTCTCTGGGAACCTTTACCGACGCAGCGGAGGTGAGCGGCAAGCAACTGGCCGCGCCGCTCCGGAAGGGCCAGCTTTTCACAGACGCCCAGCTCGTGGGACCCGGCCTGCTCACGGGAGCGCCGCCCGGTTCAGCCGCGGTTCCGCTGCGAATGGCGGATCCTACCTCCATCCAGCTCGTATCCCCCGGCCAGCTCGTCGATGTTGTGCTGACCAGCGGCCTGGGCTATGAACAGAAATCCGCCTCCAAGGTGCTCGCGGCCGCCGTACCGGTCCTTTGGACCTCAGAGCGTGAAGGCCAAAGCGGGCAATGGCTCGCCGCCGGAGATTCCGACGGGCTCATGGTCGTGGCCGCCACCCCGTCCCAGGCCAGCGCACTGGCGGGAGCTTCAACGCAGGGAAAACTCTTCTTTGTCCTCGTGAACCGGCCACCGGGATGACACCGCCTACGACATACAGGCAGGCAAAGCCCCGCCGGGAGCGTCAGCCCCAGTGAGGCGGCTTCTGCTCCCTGAGCCAGGCGTCATGGTCGGTTTCGGATTCACGGTCTCCCCACGCTCGAGGGTCGTCTTCCGCAGCCTTCTTCGGAACTGCGCCTCCGGGTGTCACAGGAGGTTTAGCCGCCTGTGGCGGGTCGGATTCCGCGGCAGCCGGAGCGTCCGGGGCAGGCTCCGCATCCGTGGGCTGCTCATGATTCGCTTCGTCATCGCTCATCCGGCGTTCTCCTTCCGGTCCCTGCTGCCACCGACGTATTCATCATCGATTGCATCCCCGGATTCCATAACCTCCGCGGGGTCAACATCTGCGAGGCCGGTTCCGTCCTGCGCCTGCTCATCACGGACCTGCTCATCCTGGAACTGCTCACCCTGGAAGTGTCCGTTCCGAAGCTGCACGCCTTGGTCTGGCTCGCCGTGTTCTGCCTGGTTCTCAGCATGCCGGCCGTAGTCGTGGCCCTGGTCGGGCTCGTAGTCCCGTTCCTGGTCCAGATCCGTAAGGGATGCGTACGAGTCATCATCGAGGCCTGTGACGTCCTCATCGAAGAAGCCCGGCGAACCCATACCGCGGACGGCGGGGGCGGGTTTCTCGAGCCCGAGGTAGCCGCCGATGCGGTCGGCGCACGCCGAGGGATCGGTGAAGACCTCTATCGTCCACAGCGGCATGTACCGCCACCCCAGACGTTCCAGAAGCTGAGGGCGCAGTCTGCTGCGTTCCCGGACTGTCATCTGGCGGTACTGCTCTGTGCCGTCGGACTCGATGGCCACCGGACGGGGAATCTCGGCTTCGTCCTGGCCCATCGTGCTCAGGGGGTCTGCTGCCGCCACCACATCGATGACACCGTCGTACTGGTGCCAGACACGCGCCCCGCGCGCCCGGAGCCTGTCCCCCAGGTCGGCCACCAAAGGGTCGGCGCCGAGGGCCTGTTCACTCGCGGCGGCACGGGAAGCCGGAGTCCCCAGGGTGGTGTTGCCGGCGATCTCCCGGTCCAGCAGCTCGTACAGGTCCACGGCCCCGTGGGCGAGACGGGTGCTGTCCAGGTCCTCGGGCTTGAAGCAGGTGAGCACATGCAGGGACTGCCGGGCCCGGGTCATTGCCAGGGCAAACTTGGCCCGGCCGCCTTCGGCAGAGAGCGGGCCGAAGCTGTGCAGCGCCCGTCCGTGGGGTGTGCGGCCATAGCCGGGAGAGAAAATGACATGGTCACGGACCAGGCCCTGTGCGCGCTCCAGGTCCACCACACGGAACGATTCCTCGCCCGCTGTGAAGAACCCGGAAAGCATCGGATAGTTGGGAAGCTGCTGCCGGATCGCCTCGCCAATCCTCGCGGCATGCCGGAGGCTGGCTGTGACGACGGCCAACGAAGTGCGCGGGCGGAGGCGGGCGTGTTCGAACACCAGCTCCACCACCCGGTTGACCTCGGCCACCACGGACTCCACGCCCTCGTGGTCTGCGCTCGGCAGGCCGGTCCCGTCAGGCAGGTATTCCACCAGCAGGGCACGGTCCAGTCCCGTGGCGGACTGGCCTTCGGGCAGGCGGCGGAGGCCGCCGTCGTAAAAGCCCTTGCTGAGCTGCAGCACCAGGTCCTCGTCCACGGCGCGGTACACCGAATGCAGCCGCCGGGTCGGAAGGACCCGCGCAAGCGCAGTGAAGGCGCTCTCCACGCTCTGGTGCGTCGGTTCCCCCGCCGCCAGCCGCTCCACCGCCACAGTGAACGTGCGGGGGCTGGCAATCTTGTCGTCACCGAAGGCGATCACCTGCTTGGCGCGGGCCATGGCAGGCAGAACAGCCTGGAGCGAGGTTGCTTCGGCGTCGAGGATCACCACGGCGTCGAACTTCTGCTCGGCGGGGAGGAGCCCCGTCATGAGGTAGGGGCTAACGGACCAGACCGGCACCAGCATGGGCACGAGCGCGGGCGCCTGGGCCGTCAGCGCCGCAAGCGTGACCCGCCCGTCCTTGAGCAGGCTCCGCAGGAGGTCCGCCTGGCGGGAGTGCTGTTCAATGCCGGCTCTCCAGCGTTCGGCCAGCTGCCAGCGCAGCCGGCCCGCGCCGCTGGCGATGTGTGCGTTGTCGGCGAGCCGGTACTCGGCTTCCAGCTGACGCAACGCATCGCCGTCGGACATGGCGAGATAGTCGTCGCCGCTGATCATTGCCTCGAGCGCGGACTGCCACCAGGCCAGGTCGAGTTCCGCGGCTACAGACTCGGCCGGGACCTCCCGCGCTGAAAGGTCGGCGAGCAGCTCGCCCAGGCCGTGCTCGCGCATGTTCTCGATGAGAAGCGTTCGTTCCGGCAGCGTCTTGAGCGTCTCGGAGTCGGCCACGAGCCGCTCCAGCCGCTCCATCAACTCCGTATAGGGGGTCTTTTCGAGCGCGCCGCCGTCCGACGTGTGCCGCAGCGCGTCTCCCAGCAACTTGAGTTCGCGGGTCAGCCCGCGGTGCATGATGCTGATTTCGGCCAGGCCGGAGGGCACGGCGGGGTGCCGCTGCGTGGTGGCGTAGTCGGACCACAGTGCGCGCTGCTCCTGCACCAGCACCAGCGAACTGTGAAGGTCGGAAATGTGCACCCCGGGGCGCACGTACTCCTTGGCCACGCGGCGCAGGCGGGACCGCTGCATCGAGGGCATTTCGATGCCGCGCTCGCGCCGCCAGGACGATGAGGCCGTAGCGGAGATCAGGTCGTGGACGGGACGGTCGAAAATGTCCGGGGTGAACTTGTCCAGGCTCTCCCGGACAGCCACCAGCAGCCTGAGCTGGGCGCCCCACTCGGCAAAGGTCATGCCCAGCCGGATTTCGGCGTGGTCAGCGACACCCTTCATGCGGCTGTGCAGCTCGGGAAGTTTCTTCTCCACTGAGCGGGCCAGCTCCTGAGCCTCTTCCGTCTCCTTGCGCGTCACCAGGCGCGCCCCGTGCCAGGGGCTCGACGTGGAGGCGCTGCTGAAGCTGCCGAGCTCCGCCGCACGCTTCAGCCTGCCGGCCAGCTCCTCGCGGTCCCGGATGTTGTCCAGAACGCTGCGCTTCAATCGCACGGTGGTGGCAGGGGCGGGCTGGATCGACGTCAGTTCCGCCAGTGACTGCATTGCCTGGTAGGGCGAGCAGCCCCAGCGCTCACGGACATTGTGCAGGGAAGCCACGTGGTCCATCAGGGCGTGCCGGTGCTCGGTCAGGGTCTTGTGCAGGTTGCCCAGGCGCGGTTCAGCCGTTTTCTCGTTCCGGACGATGGCCCGGACCAGCTGCCCTTTGAGCTGCTGCGGCGTGGCGCTGCCGGAGAGCTGGAACAGGATGGACTCCAGGCCGAGGCCCTCGAGGCGGGTGGCAACTTCGCTGAGGCTTGCCCGCCGGTCCCCCACCACAAGTACCGTTTTGCCTTCATCTACCAGCGCGCCGATGGTATTGATGGCCGTCTGCGTCTGGCCGGTGCCGGGAGGGCTGCTGACCAGCAGCGAGTCCCCTGCCCGGACGGTGTCGATGACGTACTGCTGGTCCGCATCGGCGTCCAGCAGCAACAGCTCCTCTGCGGGGTCGCGCTCGTCCACGCTGGGGAAGCGCCCGGGCTGCAGCACCGGAATGTCGATGTCTTCGCCGGCGGCGGAACGGGCCAGGGAGGTCACAAGGGTGTTTTGCTGGTTGATCCACGGGTCATCCAGGTTGTCCGCGAGGTCCGCGAAGGTGGACACCAGCAGGTTGTGTTCCACCTCCGCGCCGGGGATCGGCTTGACGATGGTTCCGAGCCTGTCGAGGACCGGCTGCGGATCGAAGCGTGCCGTGCTGTACGCCATCCGGGTGACCGCGTTGACGTCGAAAACGATGCCGTGAACGGTCTTCAGGTGGCGGATGAGGGCAGGGTTGATCCGCGCCTGCTCGGTCAGTTGCAGTTCGTAGTCGTCTTCCCCGGGCCGGATCGTCAGGGAGATTGCGGTCAGCATGACAGGCGCTGAAACACGCTGCGGTTTTCCTCCGACGGCGGAGGTCCACACCACGGTGCCGGCGGACAGATACCCGGCCTCAATGCCGCGGTCATTGGCCAGTTCGAAAATCTTGGAACGCAGGTTCCGGGATGCGCGGGCGGCAACGACGTACTGCTGCTGGTCCCGGATCAGCGTAGACAGCCTGGTGCGGCGCCCGGCCATGAGCTGGGCAAGGCCAGACGGGTGGGCATGCGTCAGGTCGATCGAGCCCTCGGGGGTCTTGGTGAAGCGCAGCATCGTGTCCGCCCCGGTGACGGGCTTAAGCCCGGAGAGCCACTTTTTGAGCTCCTCCGAACCCTCGGGGTCGGCCTGACCAACTGACACTACTGCCTTCTTTTCTGCGCTTGCACGTGACGCCATGGACCATACGGGCATAGCTTCGAGCGTAGCCGGAAACGGCCCCGCGTGAGAGACCGCAACACTGGAACGGGCCAAGTTGCGGTGCATTTCACCCGCTGGAGCTCAAAGCCCAGCGGCCGGCCTCCCTCAGGAGACCGGCCGCCGGTAACTGCTATTCCCACTCGATGGTTCCCGGGGGCTTGCTCGTGACGTCGAGCACCACCCGGTTGACACCGTCCACTTCGTTCGTGATCCGGTTCGAGATCCGCGCCAGCAGGTCGTAAGGCAGGCGTGACCAGTCGGCGGTCATGGCGTCCTCGGAGGAAACCGGACGCAGCACGATCGGGTGGCCGTAGGTACGGCCATCACCCTGGACGCCCACGCTGCGGACGTCGGCAAGCAGCACCACGGGCATCTGCCACACGTCATTGTCGAGGCCGGCGGCCGTCAGCTCTGCCCGGGCAATGGCGTCGGCCTTGCGGAGCAGGTCCAGGCGTTCCTTGGTGACTTCGCCGACGATCCGGATCCCGAGGCCGGGTCCGGGGAACGGCTGGCGGCCGACGATTTCCTGCGGCAGGCCGAGCTGGGCACCGACGGCACGCACCTCGTCCTTGAACAGGGCACGCAGCGGCTCAACCAGCTCGAACTGCAGGTCCTCCGGAAGTCCCCCCACGTTGTGGTGGCTCTTGATGTTTGCCGCACCTTCACCGCCGCCGGATTCGACGACGTCCGGGTACAGGGTGCCCTGGACGAGGAACTTGATCTTCTCGCCGTGCGCTGCCGCCTCAGCAATGATGGCGCGCTCGGCCTCTTCGAAGGCGCGGATGAATTCGCGGCCGATGATCTTGCGCTTGGTCTCGGGATCGCTGACGCCGGCCAGAGCAGCCTGGAAACGCTCCTGCTCGTTGGCCACGTAGAGGTTGACGCCGGTGGCGGCAACGAAGTCGCGCTCCACCTGCTCGGCCTCGCCTTCGCGCAGCAGCCCGTGGTCAACGAAGACACAGGTCAGCTGGTCGCCCACGGCGCGCTGGACGAGGGCCGCGGCAACGGCTGAATCCACGCCGCCCGAGAGACCGCAGATGACCCGGGCATCGCCGATCTGCCGGCGGATGCGGTCCACCTGTTCTTCAAGGATGTTGCCCGTGGTCCAGTTCGGCTCCAGTTTGGCGCCCTTGAACAGGAAGTTCTCCAGCACCTGTTGGCCGTAGGCGGAGTGCTTCACCTCGGGGTGCCACTGCACGCCGTACAGGCCCTTCTCCTCGTTGGCGAAGGCGGCAACTTCAGCGCCCGCCGTGGTGGCCAGCACCTCGAAGCCCTCGGGGGCCTCGTGGACGGAGTCGCCGTGGCTCATCCAAGTGTTCTGGTGCTGAGGCATTCCCTCCAGGACGGAACGGCCTTCGCCAAGGATGGTGGTCTGGGTGGAGCCGTACTCCCGCAGCCCGGTCTTGTCCACCTTGCCGCCCAGGGCGTTGGCCATGGCCTGGAAGCCGTAGCAGATGCCGAACACCGGGACACCGGCCTCGAAGAGGTCCGCGCCGACGTTTGGGGCGCCGTCCGCGTACACGCTGGCGGGGCCGCCGGAGAGAATGATGGCGGCGGGGTTCTTGGCCAGGAGCTGCTCAGTGCTGTGGGTATGCGGAACCACTTCCGAATACACATTCGCTTCCCGGACGCGGCGGGCAATCAGCTGCGCGTACTGGGCACCGTAGTCAACAACCAGCACCGGCTTCTGGGAAGTCTGGGATGCAGTGGGAGTAGTCACCGTCCTAGACTACTTGGCACTGTTGCCCCGATGCATCTTGAAGGGCCCTGCTGTGACGCATGAAACGCCGGCAGCGGCGCTAGTACCGGCTGGCTGCTTCCGGGTGGGCTGCCAGCTCGGCCTCCACCTCGGCGTGGAACTTCTTCTCCACGATGAAGGACAGGAACGGGACCACCCCGCCGAGCGCCAGCAGGATCAGTTTCAGGAAGTTCCAGCGCATCAGTGCCCACAGCCGGAAGTTGGACATGAGGTACACCACGTACATCCAGCCGTGAACGATCAGCACCGTGACCGACAGGTTGACGCCGCCCAGCACACCCTTCGGTTCGGCATCGGCAAAACCGAAGCCGAACGGCTGCCCGGTGACGGCGTTGGTCCCGCCGGCGAACAGGTACTGGCCGAAACCGTAGCGTGCCACCAGTTCCGCGCAGAGCAGCAGCAGCATGGCGCCGGTGAGGTAGGCCATGACCTTGTAGAACTTCAGTGCGGAGCGGATCTGGGCCTGTGTGCCGCCGAAGCGCCGCTT
The DNA here is from genome assembly GCF_044754225.1 of Arthrobacter sp. NPDC093125. Classification (NCBI taxonomy): domain Bacteria; kingdom Bacillati; phylum Actinomycetota; class Actinomycetes; order Micrococcales; family Micrococcaceae; genus Arthrobacter; species Arthrobacter sp. NPDC093125. The sequence continues at coordinate 469,786 of NZ_JBIVOQ010000002.1, forward strand.
CTTCTGGCCCGGGGCGGCGGAGTTCGAGGGCTGGGGCTGGATGGCCGGCTTGGGTTCAATCATGGCTGTACCTTTGGTTGGTTCTGGTCGTGTTCGGTCCGGGCGGGCTGCATCTGGTCGGCGCCCTCCGGTCCGGGGATGCCGTGGCTGTCCTCGTGTTCCTCGAGGCTGCGCTGGTAGTCGTCCTTGACCAGGCGCCACCAGATGAAGAGGGCAAAACCGGCGAAGACAATCCATTCCACCGAATAGAACAGATTGAGCCAGTTGACCTTCGCGGGCGGCGGCTGGGCACCGATGTTGAGCGGCTCGAGGCCGCCAGCGGCGGCGGCAGCACCGACGTCGGACGTTCCGGAGATCTCGGAGGTGGCGGAAACGAAGGCCGGGTAACTGCTGACGTTCCAGACGTTAATGAGTTCGGCCACAGAAACGGCGGTGGCCTGTCCGGGTGCCGGGGCCTTGCCCGGGACGGGCGCTTCGGACGGCAGGAGCCGTCCGGTGAGCCGGATAGAGCCCGAGGGCGGGGCGCTGGCGTCGGCGGGATCGGCGATCCAGCCGCGCGCCACAGGTATCCAGGTTTTCGGGGACACTGCTGCACCCTTGAGTGCCGGGGCGCCGTCGACGGCGAAGGCGTCCACCACCCAGTAGCCCATTTTCCCGGCGTTGAGCCGGCCCGGAATGATCACCTGCTTCGAGGGGTCGTAGCTGCCGGTGGCCGTGACCATCTGGTCTGCCACTGAGCCGCGGAAGAATTCCCCGGGCTGCAGCAGCCCCGTCAGCTCCTTGACCTCCTCGGTGGTCGGGCTGACGGGCATCTCGGGCTGCGTGGACCGGCCGAACTGCCATTGGCTAAGCAGCACGAAGACACCAGAAACGGCGATCGCAAAAATTAGGCCTGCGATCCACCGGGGCTGGAGGGCTGTTTTCCACACCCCTTAACCGTACTTCGTCTTCGTGTAGAACAACGAAACGGCTGGTCGGGCAAAGGACCTGGCGGAACGTCAGTGGTCGAAGAAGACCAAGCTTGAGTTGATCAGCTCGGCAATGACCTCGGCGTCGTAGGCACGGCGCAGGGATTCCCGGAAGGATTCCTTGGACAGGGACCGTGCGAGGGTGGCCAGCACTTCCAGGTGGTCCGAGAAGGAACTCGCGGGCGTGGCGATCAGCAGGACGACGTTGGCCGGACCGTCGGCGGCCCCGAAGTCGAGGGCCTTTCCGTATTTGGTGATGCCCACAGCGATGGAGGTGCGCGACACGAATTCACTGCGGGCGTGGGGCAGTCCAACGCCGCCGGGAAGGCCGGTAGCCAGCTGGTGCTCGCGGGCGTTGACGTGCTTCAGGAAACCGTCAAGGTCGGAGATCCGGCCGGCGTCGAAGAGACGCCGGGCGAGCTGCTTTGAGGCATCCAGCCTGTTGGCCGCGTCCATCTCCAGAATCACCATCTCCGGTGTGGTGAGCTCCGCATCGTAACGGTCCAGTGGTTCCGCCAAGTGGTGTCCCTTCAGTGAGGCGCGGGCCTCTTGCGCGGCGGGATGGCGATCTCAGCGCAGCGGCACGATGTCCTCCACGCCCAGGCGTGCAGCGTCGGCAGACTCGTCGTCCGGCTGCTGCTGGCTGAGTCTTTCGGCTTCCACCCGCGCGAGGTAGTGCTTGATTTCGCTCTCCCGCTGCGCATCGCTCCAGCCGAGAATTTCTCCCATAAGCTTAGCGACTACCGGCGCGGCAGACACACCCCGGTCCCAGGACTCGATGGAAATGCGCGTCCTCCGGGTCAGGACGTCCTGAACGTGCCTGGCGCCTTCATGGCTGGCAGCATAAACGGCCTCAGCCTGCAGGTAGTCATCGGCTCCCGGCAACGGCTCCGCAAGCTCGGGGTTCTCCTTGATGAGGGCCAGCACTTCCGGCGTCATGGAGCCGTAGCGATTCAGCAGGTGCTCGATGCGTGCCACATGAACGCCCGTCTCCTCCGCAGTCCTGTTGCGGCGGTTCCACGCCGCCTTGTATCCGATGGCGCCGAGGAGCGGAATGGTGTCGGTGCAGCTCGGCGGCACGCGCTCGTCCATGCTGCGGGTCGCTTCGTCCACTGCATCCTTGGCCATGACCCGGTAGGTGGTCCACTTACCACCGGCCACCACCACGAGCCCGGGCACCGGGTGGGCGACCACGTGCTCCCGGGACAGTTTGGCTGTGGAGTCGTTCTCCCCCGCCAGCAGCGGCCGGAGCCCGGCGTACACACCCTCGACGTCTTCCCGCGTCAGGGGGCGTTTCAGGACGGCGTTAACGTGTTCCAGCAGGTAGTCGATGTCCTTGCTGGACGCGGCCGGATGTGCCTTGTCCAGGTGCCAGTCCGTATCGGTGGTGCCGATGATCCAGTGCCGGCCCCAGGGAATGACGAACAGCACGGACTTTTCCGTACGAAGGATAAGGCCGACGGTTGACTGGAAGCGGTCACGCGGCACCACCAGGTGGATACCCTTCGATGCCCGGACCTTCAGCTGGCCGCGCTCGGTGACCATGGCCTGCGTCTCGTCAGTCCAGACGCCGGTTGCGTTGATGACCTGCTTGGCGCGGACATTGAACGTGGAACCGTCCTCATGGTTGACCACCTTTGCCCCGACCACGCGTTCGCCCTCGCGGAGGAATTCGACCACAGCCGTCTGGTTGACGGCGTGGGCCCCGTAATGGGCGGCGGTGCGGACGAGGTTGGCCACGTACTTGGCGTCGTCCACCTGGCCGTCGTAGTAGCGGATCGATCCGACGAAGGCGTCGTCCCTCAGGCTTGGAGCTGCCCGCAGTGTCCCACGGCGGGTCAGGTGCTTGTGGAACGGGACCCCCCGCTTGTGTCCTCCCGAGATGGACATGATGTCGTAGAGGGCGATGCCGGCCCCGATGTACGGGCGCTCAAGGAACGGCTTATGCAGCGGATAGAGGAACGGGACCGGGCGGGCGAGGTGCGGAGCGAGTTCCGACAGGAGGAGGCCGCGTTCCTGCAGCGCCTCCTTGACGAGCCCGAAGTCCAGCATTTCCAGGTACCGAAGTCCGCCGTGAATGAGCTTGGAGGAGCGGGATGAAGTGCCGGCCGCCCAGTCATTGGCTTCGACAATGCCGACGCTCAGTCCCCTGGTGACGGCGTCGAGCGCCACGCCGCAGCCGACAATTCCGCCGCCGACGATGAGGATGTCGAGTTCCTTGCCGGGCTGGGTGGTGGCCTTGAGTGCCGCGAGGGAGGTTTCCCTTGCTTCCGGCCCCAGGGCGCCCCTGGCCTCGGCAGATCCACCGGCGAAACTGGTCATGATGCGCCTCCATCCTCGTCAAACCTCGTAGTTCACCAGACTACTTCGTACCTCTGCCGATGGGCAGGGCAGGCGAGGGGCAGGGAAAACTCAGTTTCCTTCGTACGGCGACACCACGACGTCGACGCGCTGGAACTCCTTGAGGTCCGAGTAGCCGGTGGTGGCCATGGAGCGGCGCAGCGCGCCGATCAGGTTGGAGGTGCCGTTGGTGTGGTGGCCCGGGCCGAACAGGACTTCCTCCAGGGGACCCACCGTGCCGACGTTGACCCTGTCCCCGCGGGGCGACTCAAGGTGGTGCGCTTCCTGGCCCCAGTGCCAGCCCTTGCCCGGCGCCTCCTCGGCACGGGCCAGAGCGGAACCGAGCATGACGGCGTCCGCGCCCATGGCGATCGCTTTGACGATGTCGCCCGAGGCGCCCATGCCGCCGTCGGCAATGACGTGGACGTAACGCCCGCCGGACTCATCCATGTAGTCGCGCCGCGCCGCGGCGACGTCGGAGATGGCCGAGGCCATCGGCGAGTGGATGCCCAGCGCACGGCGGGTAGTGGTGGTGGCACCGCCGCCGAAGCCCACCAGGACGCCGGCAGCACCGGTGCGCATCAGGTGCAGCGCGGGCGTGTAGCCTGCCGCGCCGCCCACGATGACGGGCACGTCGAGTTCGTAGATGAACTGCTTGAGATTCAGCGGTTCGTGGTCCTTGGAGACATGCTCGGCGGAAACCGTGGTGCCGCGGATGACAAAGATGTCGACGCCGGCGGCCACTACCGTTTTGTAGTGTTCCTGGGTGCGCTGCGGCGTCAGGGACCCGGCCACCGTGACGCCTGCGGCACGGATCTCTGCAAGGCGCGTGGTGATCAGTTCGGGCTGGATGGGGGCACGGTAGAGCTCCTGCATCCGGCGGGTGACGGCGGGGCTGTTGGTTTCGTCTTCGAGCGAGCCGATCTCATCCAGCACTGACTGCGGGTCCTCATACCGGGTCCAGAGACCCTCGAGGTCCAGGACTCCGAGGCCGCCGAGCTTGCCGAGGGCGATGGCCGTCGCGGGGGACATTGCCGAGTCCATCGGCGCAGCGATGACCGGCATGTCGAACTGGTAGGCATCGATCTGCCACGAGACGGAGACGTCCTTGGGGTCTCGGGTGCGACGGTTGGGGACGATCGCAATGTCATCCAGGGAGTAGGCACGACGCCCACGCTTGCCACGGCCAATCTCAATCTCGTAAGTCACTGCTCTAGGTTATCCCAGCCTCAGTGCTGTCCAGGGACCGGCGACCGGGACCGGCCGGTTGGGTCACCTGGTTGGGCAGAGGACGTCAAATCCCTCCGGCCTCTGGGCCCACGGCAGCAGGGTTCCCTGGCTGAGCTTGCGAGGCTAGGGGGCTGGTGGGGACCGTGAGCTGGGACTCGAACATGCGGAAGTAGCGGCCCCGCAGGGCCACCAGTTCCCTGTGCGTGCCCTGCTCCACAATCCTGCCGTCTTCGAGCATGTACACGATGTCCGCCTTCTCGATGGTGGCGAGCCGGTGGCTGATGGCGATGATGGTGCTGCTGCGGTCCGCAAAGAGCCGGGTAAAGATCCGGTGCTCGGCGAGGGCGTCGATGGCCGAGGTGGGTTCGTCCATCACCATGAAAGAGGCGTTCCGGTAGAAGTTCCGGGCCATGGCGAGCCGCTGCCACTGGCCGCCGGACAGGCCGCTGCCCTTCCTGCCGCGGGGATCCTCCATCCAGTTGCTGACGTGGTTGTCCAGTCCGTTGGGGAGCTTGTTGATGAAGTCCAGCGCCTCCGCGTCGGCAGCAGCGCGCCTGATCCGTCCGTCATCGCGGGGTGAGTCGACGTCGCCGAAATAGATGTTTTCCGCGGCGGTGGCGAACTCGTATTTGAGGAACTCCTGGCTCAGCACCGCCAGGTGGCGGTGCCAGGAGGTAACGTCGACGGCGGCGAGGTCGACGCCGTCGAGCAGCACCTGCCCGGAATCGGGCCGGTAGAGTCCCGCAAGGATGCGGATCAGGGTGGACTTTCCCGCACCGTTCTCCCCCACGATGGCGATGTGCTGGCCTTCGCGGACGGTCAGGGAGATCCCCTTGATGACCTCCAGTTCACTGCCCGTATACGTGAAGCGGATGTCCTTCAGCTCGACTTCCTTCGGCGCCGCAAGCAGCGGCGGTGCCTGCACAACATGCACCGGCAGACCCATGAAGAGCTCATAATCCTTGAGGTTCGCCAGATCCTCATCGATGGAGCTGAGCGAGGAGACCAGGTTGTTCGCCGTGGACAGCGCACGGCTGACAATCTGCTGCACATAGAGGAACTGGCCCACCGGCTGGGCACGGGCGATGATCTGCCCCACCACCCAGATCAGCGAAACCACTTCGGCTCCATACTGAAGCGCGTCGGCCGCCAACTGCTTGGGGATGTACCGCCTTTGAAAATCAAGACGGCGGCGCTCGTCCGCGTCCCGGAGCCGGGACCGGAAACCCATCAGGAACCCCACGATGCTGTACAGGCGCATCTCGGCGATGTGCTGCGGGCGCAGGAGGTTGGTTTCGATCATCCTCCGCTGCCGCCGGGAGTCCACTTGCGTGTTCCAGTGGGCGATCTGCTCCCGGGAGAGCTTGAACTGCAGGTAGACGCTGGGCACGATGGCGATCAGGACGATCACCGCGATCCACCAGCTGACCAGCAGAAGCGCTCCCACGGCAAGGATGACCGAGACGAGCTGGGTGAAGATGGCGGCGATGCGGTCCAGGACCCGGGCGTAGGAGTCAGAGAATCTCTTGGCCCTGTCGTACAGGTCCACGGTCTCTTTGTCGTCGTACCGCCAGAACTCCAGGGCCAGGAACCGCTCGTACATCTGGTCGCCCACAATGGCGCCCACTTTGAAGCTCATCAGCTGCTGGATGTACCGGTCGACACTGCTGAACGCTCCCCAGAACAGGCCGAGGGCGGCGGTGATGATGACGTAGACGATGGCCAGCTGCCCGGCCCCGGCGTCACCGGCGTAGGCGGCGGCCAGCGCGGTGGTGGTGAGCGCGGCGAAATATGTTGTGACCAGCGGAAGCACAGCTGAAATCAGCGAGCCGAGCACTTTCATGATCACCGCGCCCGGGGAGGCGCGGAAGCTGACGCGCAGCACCTGGGCTACCGCCCTGGCATACGGCCGAAGAGCCAGCCTCCGCTGCGGCTCCCGCTTGGGACTGAGCTCGGCCGGATGGCGGGGTGTGGACATGGCTTCAGCCTAGTCCCGTGCCTAGGACCGCTGGTTGGGCCTGCCGAAATACGGTTTCGGCAGGCCAACTCGCTGCCGCTCAACCAGCGGGACTAGCGGGAACCGTAGTTCGGTGCCTCGACGGTCATCTGGATGTCGTGCGGGTGCGATTCCTTCAGGCCTGCCGGGGTGATGCGGACGAACTTGCCGCGGGCCTTCAGCTCGGCGATGTTCGGGGAGCCCACGTAGAACATGGTCTGGCGCAGGCCGCCCACCAGCTGGTAGGCGACGGACGCAAGCGGTCCACGGTAGGCCACGCGGCCTTCGATGCCCTCGGGGATGAGCTTGTCGTCACCCGAGACGTCGGCTTGGAAGTAGCGGTCCTTGGAGTAGGACGTGTTCTTGCCGCGCGACTGCATGGCGCCCAGCGAGCCCATGCCGCGGTAGCTCTTGAACTGCTTGCCGTTGACGAAGATCAGTTCGCCCGGGGACTCGTCACAGCCCGCGAGCAGGGAGCCGAGCATCACGGTGTCGGCGCCGGCGACCAGCGCCTTGCCGATGTCGCCCGAGTACTGGAGGCCGCCGTCGGCGATCAGCGGAACACCGGCCGGGATGGCCGCCTTCGCGGACTCGTAGATGGCGGTGATCTGCGGCACGCCCACGCCGGCCACCACACGTGTGGTGCAGATGGAGCCGGGGCCCACGCCCACCTTGATGCCGTCAGCGCCGGCGTCGATCAGCGCCTGGGCGCCTTCCCGGGTGGCGGCCTGGCCGCCGATGATGTCCACGTGGGCAGCGACCGGATCGGACTTCAGGCGGCGGATCATGTCCAGCACGCCCTGGGAGTGGCCGTTCGCGGTATCCACGAAAAGTGCGTCCACTCCGGCGTCGACCAGCTTCATGGCGCGTTCCCAGCCGTCACCGAAGAAGCCGATGGCAGCACCCACGCGGAGCCGGCCCTCGTCGTCCTTGGTGGCCAGCGGGTACTGCTCGGCCTTGGTGAAGTCCTTGGTGGTGATCAGACCCTTGAGCCGGCCCTGCTCGTCAACGAGCGGCAGCTTCTCGATCTTGTTGGTGGCCAGCTTGTGCGACGCTTCATCGCGGCTGATGCCGACGTGCCCGGTGACCAGCGGCATCTTTGTCATGACGTCACTGACCAGGCGGATCGGAAAGTCCGACTCCGGCACAAAGCGCGTGTCGCGGTTGGTGACGATGCCCAGCAGGCGGTTTTCCTCATCCACCACCGGAAGGCCGGAAACGCGGTACTGCGCGCAGAGCTCATCGAGTTCCTGAAGAGTGGCCTCGGGGCGGATGGTCAACGGGTTCGTGATCATGCCGGATTCGCTGCGCTTGACCCGGTCCACCTGGTCCGCCTGGTCATCGATGGCCAGGTTGCGGTGCACCACGCCAAGGCCGCCCTGCCGGGCCATGGCGATGGCCATGCGGGACTCGGTGACGGTGTCCATTGCGGCGGACAGCAGCGGGGTCTGAACGGTGATCCGCTTGGAGATCCTGGAGGACGTGTCGGCGTCGGACGGAATGACGTCGGTGTGGCCGGGAAGCAGCAGGACGTCGTCGTACGTCAGGCCGATGAAGCCGAAGGGATCGTGTTCGGGCTGGGTCATGAGTGCGCCTCTTACCTTGGTTACGGGTTCACGGGTAGGGGTTGCAACTGATGACCAGCCCGTCATTACGGGACTGGCCTGTGCAGAAGTATTGAATAAATTCTAGAACCTCTGCGGCGATCCCCATATTCCGGATCGGCTTTGTGAGCAAAGGCACGGCGGGGGCGGCTGCCGCCCCGCCTACTTCCAGCCGGTTGCCTTCAGCAGCCGCTTCTCGAACATTGGGATCATGGACTGCACATACGTCTTGGTGAGGTGGTTGTCATCCTTGTAGACGTACACGTTGCCCACCACTGCCGGGCAGGTCCCGTCGGCGCAGATGAAGTCGCTCATGTCCATCAGATGCAGGCCGTCCACCTTGCCGCGGTATGCATCGAGCGGCGAGGAGGCCGCGAGGGACTCGGCCAGCGGCGGGTTGCACTCGGGTGCTTCGGCGCCGTACTTCTGCACGCACTCGGGCATGTTGACGGCGAAGCGCGGGTTGTCGCGGACCCCCACGACGTCCATGCCGGCGTCGGTGAACGGCTTGATGCCCTCCAGGTAGCCGGGCACTTCGGTTTCGAAGGGGGCTTCCTTGTGGGTCAGGGACGCGACGGTGAACACGGCGTCGGGTTTGTGTTCCATGACGTACGCGGCGCTGGCCCTGTTGAAGGCGTTGCACTCGGCGTCGCGCTCCGGCGATTCGGCGCCGAACCGGCAGTTCCCCTTCAGGAGGGTGACAACCTCCCAGCCGTGCTCCTTCGCGATGGGTCCGAGGGCGGCCATGTACTGCTGGGCATGGGAATCACCGAGCACCACAATCCGCTTGGTGACCTTGTCCGGCCTGGAGTTCTGCAGGCAGCCGCTGAGCAGCGGGTCGTGGGGGACGTTGCCGTCGGTGCACAGCCCGTCGATGTCGGCCCATTCGTTTTTCATGGCGGCCGGGGCCGGAATCACGGTGGCCTCCGGCATCGGCTTGCCCGCATTTTCCGGGGCCAGCGCGGCAGCGCCGGGAGTCAATTCGCGCGGCTGCGCCGCTGCGGCCGCTTCATCCGCGGTCAGCTTCGTCTGCCAGACCGCAACGGGACCGGCCAGCAGGGCGCCGCAGGCAACAATGACGACGGCGGTCCGCCACGCCCGCAGCTGTGGCCAGTGCCAGTCCCGCAGCGGTTTCTCCACAAAGCGGGTAGTGAGCACGGCCAGGACAACAGAGGCGGCCACGATGGCCAGACCCTGGACCAGGTTGGGCTCTTCGACCCCCGTTCCTGCAAGCGCCAGGACCAGGATGGGCCAGTGCCAGAGGTACAGGGCGTAGGAGTTGTCCCCGAGCGCCACCAGGGGCCTGGAGCTCAGGATCCGGTCCACGCCGAAGCGGCTGCCGCTCTGGCCGGCGATGATGATGGCTGCGGCAGCCAGCGTGGGCCACAATGCGATGAAGCCGGGGAAGGAACGGTCCACGGTCAGGACCAGGCCGCAGGAGATCATGGCCACCAGGCCCGCCCAGCCCAGCACAACCCGGAGCACCCTGCCGGGCTTGAGGTACGGCAGGGACAGCGCCAGCAGGGATCCGAGGGCGAACTCCCAGAGCCTGGTGCGGGTGTCGAAGTAGGCGTACGCCTGGTTCGTGTAGGTCTGTTCGATCGAGAAGATCAGGGAGGCGGCGAAGAGGCCGCCGAAGGCCACCAGCAGCACCTGCCGGTAGCTGACGTCCCGGCGTTTCTGCCGGAACCGTCTCTGCAGGAATCGGCGGATCAGTGCGGCGGCGGCGAAGATGAGCGGCCAGAGAATAAACACCTGGCCCTGGATGGAGAGGGACCAGAAATGCTGCAACGGGCTGGCGCCTGAGTGGTCCTGGGCGTAGTAGTCCACGGCCGTTTCGGCGAGCAGCCAGTTCTGCCGGTAGAGCAGTGATGCCCACGCTTCGTTCAGGACGTCGGGCCAGCGGCTTTGCGGAATGATCAGCCAGGTGCCGGCCAGGACACCGAGGATCACCACGACGGCGGCCGGGATCAGCCGCTTGAACAGGTGCAGCCAGTGGCTTACGAGGCGCAGCGGGGTGCCGTTCTCCACTTTGCGGACGAAGGACAGGGTCAGCAGGAAGGCGGAGACCAGCAGGAAGATGTCCACGCCGCCGGAAACGCGTCCCAGCCAGACATGGTAGGTGACCACCATGAGCACAGCGAGGGCACGCAGGCCCTGGACTTCGGGCCGGTATCCGGCTTTTGCCTTCAGCCGTGCGGCCCGCGGCTGGTGGCCGGTTTCCTGTGGTGCGTCCTTGCGCGGCAGGGCACCTGCCGGTTCCGTCGTTCTCGTTTCTGGCACAGACAATCCCTCAAACGGCAGCACAAAGCATCTACGTTACCGTTTCGTGATTTTTCGAACCAGTTGAACACGCCGGATGTGACCGGACTCTCAGACTAAGCACGTGCAGTGGAACGCCGGATGGAACGAAGGAAGCCCGGTCCAGCAACTGCTGGACCGGGCTTCCTGACGAACCGGTTGAACGGACTGCAGCCTAGTGGCTGTGGCCTGCGTGCTCGTCTTCCTCGGCCGGCTTCTCAGCCACGAGGGTTTCGGTGGTGAGCACCAGCGCAGCGATGGAAGCCGCGTTGCGCAGGGCCGCGCGGGTGACCTTGACGGGGTCGATGACACCGGCCGCGATCAGGTCCTGGTACTCGCCGGACTTGGCGTTGAAGCCGTTGTTGTTTTCCTGCTCGGCAACCCGGGCAGCCACGACGTAGCCGTCGTGGCCGGCGTTCTGGGCGATCCAGCGCAGCGGCTGGACCAGGGCACGGCGGACAATCCCGACGGCAGCTGCCGCGTCACCTTCGAGGGCCGTGACTGCCAGGTCCTCGTCGAGTGCCTTCAGCGCGTGGATCAGCGCCGAGCCGCCACCGGCCACGATGCCTTCTTCGAGGGCAGCGCGGGTGGAGGAAACGGCATCTTCGATGCGGTGCTTCTTTTCCTTGAGCTCAACCTCGGTGGCAGCGCCGACCTTGATCACGCCGATGCCGCCGGCCAGCTTGGCCAAGCGCTCCTGCAGCTTCTCGCGGTCCCAGTCGGAGTCAGTGCGGGTCAGCTCGGCGCGCAGCTGGGCAACCCGTGCTGCGACGTCCTCTTCCGTACCGGCGCCGTCGACGATGGTGGTGTTGTCCTTGGTGACCGTGATGCGCCGTGCGGTGCCGAGCACCTCGAGGCCGACAGTGTCCAGGCTCAGGCCGAGCTCCGGCGAGACAACCTGCGCACCGGTGAGGGTGGCGATGTCGTGCAGCATGGCCTTGCGGCGGTCACCGAAGCCCGGAGCCTTGACGGCAACGACGTTCAGGGTGCCGCGGAGGCGGTTGACGATCAGCGTGGACAGGGCCTCGCCCTCGATGTCCTCAGCGATGATGAACAGCGGCTTGGAGCTCTGCAGCGCCTTTTCCAGCAGCGGCAGGAACTCCTGGATGGCGGAGATCTTGCCCTGGTTGATCAGGATGAGGGCGTCCTCGAGGACGGCTTCCTGGCGCTCCGCGTCGGTGACGAAGTACGGGGAGAGGTAGCCCTTGTCGAACTGCATACCCTCGGTGAGGACCAGTTCGGTCTGCGTGGTGGAGGATTCCTCGATGGTGATCACACCATCCTTGCCGACCTTGCCGAACGCTTCGGCCAGGAGCTCGCCGATTTCCTCGCTCTGGGCGGAGATGGCAGCCACGTTGGCGACCTGGGTGCCTTCAACGGGGCGGGCGTTTTCGAGCAGGCGGGCGGCCACGGCTTCAACGGAAACCTCGATGCCGCGCTTGATCTGGCCCGGGGCGGCACCGGCAGCTACGTTGCGCAGGCCTTCCTTGACCAGGGCCTGTGCCAGCACTGTGGCGGTGGTGGTGCCGTCGCCGGCGACGTCGTTTGTCTTGGTGGCGACTTCCTTGGCCAGCTGGGCGCCAAGGTTCTCGTACGGGTCCTCGAGCTCAACCTCACGGGCGATGGTCACGCCGTCGTTGGTGATGGTGGGAGCGCCCCACTTCTTGTCCAGCACGACATTGCGGCCGCGGGGACCAAGCGTCACCTTGACCGTGTTTGCGAGCTTGTCGATGCCGGCTTCAAGAGACCGGCGGGCAGCGTCGTTGAACGCAAGCTGCTTTGCCATGGGTTTTGTCCTTTCAAGACAGAACCCCGCGCCGCTGGTGAGCCAGACAAAAGTCAGGCAGCACCGGCGGCACGGGGATCCAAAGAGTTACTTAACGACGATTGCCAGAACGTCGCGGGCAGACAGCACGAGGTACTCCTCGCCGCCGGTCTTGACTTCGGTTCCGCCGTACTTGGAGTAGATGACAACGTCGCCGATGGCTACGTCAACCGGAACGCGGTTGCCGTCCTCGAAGCGGCCGGGGCCAACTGCTACAACTTCGCCTTCCTGCGGCTTCTCCTGTGCGGAGTCCGGGATAACCAGGCCGGAAGCCGTGGTCTGCTCGGCTTCGAGCGGGCGGACAACAATACGATCCTCAAGAGGCTTAATAGAGACCGACACTCGGACCTCTCCTTTTCGTCAGCAAAAATTCATGGACAGTAAAACTGTGGTGCCTTGGCGGCAGACCGTCGTCGCGGTGCCGGCAGCAGCCAGGCTGGCAGTTCTTCATGTGTTAGCACCCTCCTAGGGAGAGTGCTAATGATGACTCTATGTAAGGGGTTAGCACTCGGTCAAGGCGAGTGCCAGAAGTTCATCTGCTGTAACAGGCGGAACGGGCGGAAAGTCGCCCTTCAGCGGCCGGTGAGGGCATCGAACCCGACATCCTCGCCGCCGTCGTCCGCAGCGAATGAACCGTTCTTTCCCCAGCGGACCAGTGCGACGGCGGCAGCGGCTGCGGCGAGCGCCGAGGCTATGAGGAACACCACGGCTCCGATGCGCGCGCCTGCGTACAGGTCCCGGATCTGGCGGGCTTCATCGGTCGCGTCGTTGATGTTCTTGCCGCCTACGGAATAAACGGTGGAGTTGAAGGAGTCCAGCAGGAAGATGATGCCCAGCAGGACGAGGCAGACGATGGCACCGCCCACGCCTGCAATCAGCACAGGGCGGGCATACCGGGCGGGATGTGAGTAACGGACCGGACCGGTCTGGTTGTCGGCGGGCTTGTCTGGGCTGGGCGCTGCGCTGAATTCCATTCAGACCACCCTATCGGGAAGCCGCCGCCTGTACTCCACTAGGCTTGAACGCATGTCTGACGCACCGCAGGACCAGATCGCACAGCTTCTGACCGAGGAAGGGTGGCAGCTGCTGGCATCGCTTGGTCCCTACCGCGAGGACGCGTCCATGGCGCTTGCTTCCAGTCTCCGCAAGGCGGGCCACTCCCCCGAGCTGGTCTCCGCCGTGCTGACGCAGTCGCGCCTCCGGACCAAGGCCGAGGGCAAGTTCGGCGAATTCGCCCGCCAGATGCTGTTCACCCAGGCCGGCCTGGAGCAGGCGACCCGGCTCAACGTGGCCGCCCGGCACGCCCAGCGCTTCGCGGAGGCGGGCGTCCGGCACGTGGCCGACCTGGGGTGCGGCCTGGGTGCTGACGCCATGGCACTGGCTTCCCTGGACGTCGCGGTGACCGCTGTGGAGATGGATGAAACCACGGCCGCCTGCGCCACTATCAACCTCATTCCGTTTCCGCACGCCACGGTGGTGCATTCGGACGCCACTTCCGTTCCGCTGGGTGACGCTGACGGGGTCTGGCTGGATCCGGCGCGGCGCACGACGTCCACGTCCGGAACCAAGAGGATCTGGGACCCCGAGGCTTTTTCGCCGCCGCTGTCCTTTGTGGAGTCCCTCGCGGCGGCGGGCCGGGCGGTCGGCGTCAAGATGGGCCCGGGCATGCCGCACGAATCCATTCCGGCGGGCTGCGAGGCCCAGTGGGTGTCCGTGGGCGGCGACGTCACGGAAGTGACGCTCTGGTTCAATGCGGTGTCCCGGCCGGGAGTGCGGCGGGCGGCGCTCCTGCTCGGCCCGGCAGGGGCGGCGGAACTCACCAGCGGCGAGGATTTCGACGGCGGCCCGGCAGCTCCGGTGGGACCGGTCGAAGGTTTCCTTTATGAGCCCGATGGCGCCGTGATCCGCGCCGGGCTCGTGGCCGACCTGGCCCTGCAGCTGGGCGGGCACCTCCTGGACGAGCACATCGCCTACATCTGCGCCCCGGAGGCCGTGGATACGCCCTTCGCCCGGGCCTACCGGATCCTGGAGGTCATGCCCTACAGCGTGAAGTCACTCAAGTCCTGGGTGAAGGACAACGGCATCGGCGTGCTGGACATCAAGAAACGCGGCACGTCCGTCACTCCGGAGGAGCTCAGGAAGCAGCTGCTGCCCGGCGGGAAAGCGGCCGGAAAGAAGGCAGGCAAAAAGACCGCCACCCTGGTCCTCACCAGGATCGGCGAGGAACGGGTGGCGGTCTCAGTGGAGCCGGTCTAGCCTGTTGCGGCCCGGACCTGCTGTGCCGGTACCTGCTGCGGGCCCGGACCTACTGTGCCCGGACGAAGGCTTCGGCGTCCCGCACCTGCTCGTCCGTGGGGCGGATGCCGGTGTACAGCACGAACTGTTCGAGCGCCTGGATGGTGGCCACCTCAGCGCCGGTGATGACCTTCTTGCCGGCCGCCCTGCCGGCTTTGATCAGCGGCGTCTCCGGCGGCAGGGCCACGACGTCGAACACCACCTCGGCGGCGTCAATGGCGGCAGCCGGAAAAGACAGAGAGTCCGCTTCAGGCCCGCCGGCCATGCCGATGGGCGTGACGTTGATGGTCAAGTCGGCCGTGGCATCGCCCAGCTCAGCACGCCACGCAAAGCCGTAAAGGTCAGCGAGCGCACGGCCCGCGGCCTCGTTCCGGGCAACGATGGTGACATCACGGAAGCCGGCATCCCGCAGGGCGGCCGCCGTGGCCTTCGCCATGCCGCCCGCTCCCCGCAGCAGCACCGAGGAGTCAGGGCGCACCGCGTTGCGTTCCAGCAGCTGCTCGATCGCCGTGTAGTCGGTGTTGTAGGCAGTGAGGTGACCGGCGTCGTTGACGATGGTGTTCACCGAATCAATCGCCTTCGCGGACGGATCCATCGCGTCAACGAGGGCAATCACGTCTTCCTTGAAGGGCATGGAGACGGCGCAGCCCCGGATTCCGAGGCCCCGGACGCCGGCGATCGCCTGCGCGAGGTCCGTCGGGGCGAAGGCCTTGTAGATCCAGTTCAGCCCGAGCTGGTCGTACAGGTAGTTGTGGAATCGGGTCCCGTTGTTGCTCGGCCGGGCCGAGAGCGAGATGCACAGGGTCATGTCTTTATTCAGAATCGGCACCCCTCCATTAAACGGGCAAGCCCGGCATAGGCCCGCTCCTGCGGAGCAAGCCGCCGGGGAATCACCGAATTATGACGGCGGGACCGCGGACGGCTCTGCGGGGCCGGGCTCAGCGGCAGCCGGTGCCTTGGCGGTAGGGTCCGACGGCGGCCGGCAGCTTCCCGGGAGCCGTCGCTTTGCCCGCCAGCACTGCCAGCAGCGCCTTGAAGGCGCCCGGCGTCCGTCCGTAGAGCGCCACCTTGGTGGGGGCCGCTGATCCTGCCAGCGGCCAGGGTGCATCAAGAGCCACAGCAATGTCCCCGCCTGCCGGCGCGCCGCCGTAGCCGATCAAAGTCACCAGCGGCCCGTCTCCCAGGATGATTCCTGCCTCCCGCGCTGCCGTGGCGAAACGCGCCTGGTCCGCGGCGGTGCCTCCTGCCAGCCGGACACGGCCGGGCACCAGCGGGCCGCGGCAAGGGCCGGAGAGTACTGTGACGGCCCGGGCTGACACTTTCGCTGAGGTCCCTGCCGTGCTGCCGGCAGGCGCGCCATGATTCCGGGGGGCGGTGCGCGCCCGCCAGACCATCATGGTGACCACCCGGCGCGCGGCTTCGTCAAGGCGCGAGGCCGGGAGCCTGCCTGAAGCAACGGCGTCAACGATGGCTGCATGGGCCGCGTAGACATCGGCCGGCATCAGCAGGAGGTCGGCGCCCGCAGCGAGCGCTGCCGGCGCTGCCGAACCGCCCGGATACCGGGCGGTCACCGCATTCATGTTCAGCGCGTCGGTGACGGCGACACCCTTGAAGCGCATGCCCCGCAGTGCCGCGTAGCTGGCTTTGGACAGGGACGCCGGCACACCCGGCTCCAGGGCGGGGACGGCAATGTGTCCCATCATGATCATGGGCGTTCCCGCCGCGACGGCCGCCTGGAAAGGTTTCCAGTCCCTGGCCTTCAGCTGGGGCACCGTTGCCGGCTGGACCGGCATGTCCTTGTGGGAATCCACACTCACGGAACCGTGGCCCGGGAAGTGCTTGACGGAGGACAGCACGCCGGCCGACAGCATGCCGCGGGAGAACCCGATGCTCAGATCGCCGGCCGCCTTGGGGTCGGCGGACATGGAGCGGACGCCGATGGTTGGATCGCCGGGCCCGATGGTCATGTCCGCAGTGGGTGCGAAGTCGACCGTGAACCCCAGGGCGGCCAGTTCCCCGGCAAGCCCCTTGCCGGCCTCAGTTGCCAGCGGCACGCTGCCAGCGGCCCCGTAGCTCATGGGCGAGGGCCAGGGCGTGAGCGGGGCGCCCAGCCGGGACACCATGCCCCCTTCCTGGTCAACGGCGATCATTCCGGGCCAGGTCCGGCCGCCGGAGCGGGAGGCCTCACCGAGCCGGCGCGTCACCGCGGTCATGGCCCCGATGTTGACGAGTCCGTCTGCGCCGATGGGCACGTTGTCGCCCATGATGATGGAGCCGCCCAGATGCAGCCGTTCGATGGTGGCGGCCTGCGCCTCGTGGTCGAGCCCGGAGAAGAACGGAAGGAGTACCTGCCCGGCCTTCTGGCTCAGCGTCATCCTGGCCACAGCGGCGGCCGCAGCGTCCTGGTCGCGCTGCTGCGGCCCCCAGCCGAGCGGTGCCGTCCCTTTCGCAGCCGTCTGCTTCGGCGGCGCTGCCGCCGGGGGCTGTGCCGCCGTCGTCGTTTTCTTCCGTTCGCTGGGAGTGGAGGTGGCGGACGCCGCCGGTGAAGTCTTTTCCGGTGAAGGGGATGCTGTTGCTGTCGGGGCCGGCGCGGGCTGCGGCGTTGTGCAGGCGGTTACGCCGAGCACCACCGCCAGGGCGGCCGCGGCCAGGGACGGCTTGTTATTAGCGGGGTCGCCGATGGGGGTCCTGTGGTAACTGTCACGCGCTCTGTATAGCCAAGCCATCATCTCGATGTTACCCCTGCACTAGACTTGGATGACCGTTCCCCTGCCAGACGTTCTGCCAGCAGCGGCCAGCGACGGGACAGCAGTTCAGCGAGAGGAACACATGAAGATTGATTTCGCTTCATCCCGGCAATCAACTCTTGGTGTGGAATGGGAGCTCGCGCTCGTGGACGCGCAGACCGGTGAACTCGCCTCCGTGGCGAACGAGGTGCTGCGCGGTGTGGCCGCCAAGCACCCGGAGCTGAACGAGGACGACGAACACCCGCACATCAAGCAGGAACTGCTGCTCAACACAGTTGAGCTTGTCACCGGCATCTGCGAAACAGCCGCGGAAGCCAAGGAGGACCTCAGCCGGTCCCTCGCCGCGGTCCGCGAAGTCACCGATCCCATGGGCGTGGAAGTATTCTCCGCCGGCAGCCACCCCTTCAGCCCGCCGCAGCTCCAGCCCGTCACGGACAAAGCGCGGTACGCCAAGCTGATCGACCGCACCCAGTGGTGGGGACGCCAGATGGTGATCTACGGCGTCCACGTGCATGTGGGCCTCGACCGGCGGGACAAGGTCCTCCCGGTGCTCGACGGGCTGGTCAATTACTTTCCGCACTTCCAGGCGCTGTCCGCGTCCAGCCCGTTCTGGGGCGGCGAGGACACCGGCTACGCCTCGCAGCGCGCCCTCATGTTTCAGCAGCTGCCCACGGCAGGGCTGCCGTTCCAGTTCGCCACGTGGGAAGAATACGAGTCCTACGTCCAAGACATGTTTACCACCGGGGTCATCGACGCGATTTCCGAGATCCGCTGGGACATCCGGCCGGTACCGGCCCTGGGCACCATCGAGATGCGCATCTGTGACGGCCTGGCCACCCTGGAGGAAGTGGGTGCCGTGGCCGCGCTGACCCAGTGCCTGGTCCACGAGTTCTCCACCACGCTGGACAACGGCGGCACCATCCCCACCATGCCACCGTGGCACGTCCAGGAAAACAAGTGGCGCGCGGCCCGGTACGGGATGGAGGCCATCATCATCCTGGATGCGCAGGGCAATGAGCAGCTCGTCACCGACCACTTGCTTGAAACCCTGAACCGGCTGGAACCCGTTGCAGCGAAGCTGGGCTGCGCGGACGAACTGGCGGATGTTGAAAAGATCATCAGCCGGGGCGCCGGATACCAGCGCCAGCGCCGCGTGTCGGCCGAAAACGGGGGCAACCTCCAGGCCGTCGTGCTGGATCTGGTGAAGCAGATGCGCAACGGCCCCACAGCCTAAGGCTCCGGATTCCGGGCAGCCGCCTAAGGCTCCGATGCCGGGCAGCCGCCCGTCCGCCGTCGGCCTTTCTGCGGGCGCCCGCCCCGTCTAGGTAGCAGCTGAGGTCGTTCCCAGCGCTGAGAACGGCCTGATGTGCGACCTACTTGGCGCCGAAACCGTGGTGACGGGCATCGAAGAGTCCGGCGCGAATGTGACGCCGCTGGGTTCGATCCCCGCCATCACCAGCTGCGCGCCGAGAGCCGCCACCATAGCCCCGTTGTCCGTGCAGAGGTCCAGCGGCGGCACATGAAGCGTGATGCCGGCGGCGGAGCAGCGCTGTTCGGTCAGCTGGCGGAGCCGGGAGTTGGCGGCTACCCCGCCGCCCAGCAGGAGACTGGTGATGCCCTGCTCGCGGCAGGCGAGCACGGCCTTTGAAGTGATGACGTCCACCACGGCTTCCTGGAACGCCGCAGCGATGTCGGCAACCGGTACGGTTTCGCCCCTGGCCTCAAACTGCTCCACGCAGCGCGCCACCGCGGTCTTCAGACCGCTGAAGGACCAGTCATAGCGGTGCGGCCCCGGTTCCTCCGCTGTGCCCATGTACTTGGGCTGCGTCAGCCCGCGCGGAAAACGGATGGCCTTGGCATTCCCGTTCCGGGCAATCCGGTCGATGGCGGGACCGCCCGGATAGCCCAGGCCCAGGATCCGCGCCACCTTGTCGTAGGCCTCCCCTGCCGCGTCATCGATGGTGGAGCCGAGCAGTTTCACGTCATCGGTGATGCTGCCGATGCGGAGGATTTCGGTGTGGCCGCCGGAGACGAGAAGGGCGCCGAGGTTACCGGGAAGGCCGTTCGCTGCGGAAAGGGTCCCCGCGGGAAGGGGGCCGGGGCGTGCGTCGAGCAGGCCAACACCCACGTGGGCCACGAGGTGGTTGATGGCATACAGCGGCTTTCCCGTGGCGACGGCCAGTGCCTTGGCTGCACACACACCGACCATCAGAGCACCGGCCAGCCCGGGGCCGGACGTGACGGCGAGGGCATCGACGTCGGCCAGGGTCACCTTGGCCTCGGCGAGCGCGGCCGTGAGGGTGGGCACGAAGGCGTCGAGGTGCGCACGGGAGGCGATCTCCGGAATGACGCCGCCGAAGCGGACGTGTTCGTCCATGGACGACGACACGGTGTTGGTCAGGAGTTCGGTTCCCCGGACGATCCCGACGCCGGTCTCGTCACAGGATGATTCGATGCCGAGCACGAGCGGCTGGGAACGGTTCATTGCTGGTCTGCTTCCGTGGGGGTGGTCTGGCCGGTCTCGGCGCCAGCGCTCCTGCCGTCAGCGCCGGTATCCTGGGGGTCCTGCCTGGTGCCGTCCGCGTGCACGATGTCCTGGTGGATTGCGAGCACGTTGGCGAGTTCGAGCCGCATGATCAGGGCGTCGACGCCGTCGCGGTAGTACTTCCGCCGGATGTGGATCTGTTCAAACCCGAACCGCCGGTACAGCTGCTGTGCCCGGGGGTTGTCTGCACGAACCTCAAGCAGGAGATCTGCTGCACCGCGCCGCCGGCCTTCGCTGATCAGCTCCCTGAGCAGCGCGGAGCCGATCCCTCTGCCCTCGTATTCCGGGACGACGGCGATGGTCTGCACGTCCGCAATCGGCTCGATGCACATCAGCCCGGCGTAGCCGATGATGCCGTCGGCTGCCTCGGCGATCAGGTAGCGGCGGGTTTCGGGCTGGGACAGCTCATCCACGAACATCTGCAGCGGCCAGGCATCCACCGGAAAGAGCCGCTCCTCCAGCTCATGAACTGCGGGAATATCCGCAGGAACCATGTCCCGCACCCTGATGCCGCCTGCCGCGAGCGGGCCCTGTCCTGGCTCGCTGCTCACAGGGCCCGCTTCCTGGGCCCGGGCACCTGGGCGTCGGATTCGCGCAGATAAAGCGGTGTGGAGTCGGGAAGCTCCTCGCCGGCAGCCAGACGGGCCAGCGCAAATTGCCCAAGGTACAGCGCATCCGGCTGCTCGGAGCTGAAATCCGGATCGGCGCGCACCACATCGGCATACAGCCCCGCGCCGGCACCATACGCGGGCAGGTCGGGAACGTCGGCGGCAAAACCTACGTGCGGGCCGTCCACGAGTTTCGGGAGCTGGCCTTCCCGCAGGGTGTACCGCGCCCAGTAAACCTCTTTACGGCGGGCATCGGTAGCGACAAGGAATTCCTCCGGGGCATCGGTGGACTCGGCCACTTCCAGTGCGACGGCGTCCAGACTCATCAGGCCGTGCAGCGGCTTGCTCCAGGCGAAGGCAAGGGTGCGGGCTGTGGCAATGCCCGAGCGGAGCCCGGTAAACGGTCCCGGTCCGACGCCGACGACAATCGCGTCCAGGTCCGCCCCCGTGACGCCCGCCTCGGCGAGCAGCTGTTCAATCCCGGGGGCAAGCACCTCGGCGTGGCTGCGGGTGTCTTCAGTAGAAAAACTGCCGACCACGCCTTCAAGGGCATCGTCGGACACGAGCGCGGCGCTGGCGACCGCAGAGGTGTCAATCGCAAGGATGAGCATCAGGAAGTCCCTTCGACGGCCGGATCCAGAACAGGCTGATCGGCCCAGCGCGGGCCGAAGCCGCGGATGATGATGGTGCGGGGCTCGTCGTCGTCCTCTACATCAAAGTCCAGGACCCCCGGCGAACCGCTTCCCGGGGTGCCGCTTGCCGGAGAGCTGCCGCCCAGGGACCGGTGCAGTTCCACCTCGAGCCGGCTGTCGCTCAGGTGCTCCACGCGGCCGCGTCCCCACTCCACCACGGTGACGGACGAATCTAGGGTGTTCTCGAGGTCGATGTCGTCGATTTCCGACGCCGATCCCAGCCGGTAGGCGTCCACATGGACCAGGTCGGGGCCGCCGGGGTTGGGGCCGTCCGGAAGGTTGGGGTGGATCCTGACCAGCACGAAGGTGGGTGAGATGATGCCCTCGCGCACGCCCAGCCCTTCCCCGAGGCCCTGCGTGAACGTCGTCTTGCCGGCGCCCAGTTCGCCGGTGAGAACCAGCAGGTCGCCCGCCCGCAGCACCCCGGCCAGCGCTGCGCCGAGCGCGTGGGTCTGTTCCGCCGTCGTGACCTTCAGGTTCAGCACCCAGCGGGGCGCGTCAAGGAGTGCAGGCTCGCTCACGGCACCGGCGTTTCGTTGATAAACGTGCGCGGCACCCGCGGGCTGATGCGGGTGACGATTTCGTAGTTGATGGTTCCGGCGGCGCGCGCCCAGTCGTCGGCGGTAGGGCCGCCGTCTTCGCCGTTGCCGAAGAGCAGTGCCTCGGCACCCAGGACGCTGTGCCCGCCCTCGGTCACGTGCCGCGGGCCGAGGTCGATGACCATCTGGTCCATGGCGATCCTGCCGACCACTGGGTACGTCACGCCCTCTACCAGCACGGGGCCGCCCGTGGCCACCCGCGGGATGCCGTCGGCATAACCGAGCGGGATGAGCCCGAGGGTGCTGGCGCCCGAGGTGTGGTAGTTGAAGCCGTAGGAAACGCCCTGGCCGGCGGGGACATCCTTGCAGTGCGACACCACGGTCCGCAGGGTCATGGCCGGGCGGAGGCCGAGTTCGGCGGACGTCTGGCCCGCGAACGGTGAGAGCCCGTAGATGCCCAGGCCAACGCGGACGAGGTCGAAGTGGGTGTCAGGCCGGGACAGGGCGGCCGGGGTATTTGCCAGGTGGCGGACCTCCGGGTCAACCCCGGCGTCCTCGGCAATGGCGAGGACAGCGCGGAACGCAGCGAGCTGCTCGTCGGTTTCGGGCCGCTCGGGCTCGTCCGCCACCGCGAGGTGGGAGAAGATGCCCACCACGCGCAGCAGGCCCTGGTCCTGGTATTCCATGGCCTCGCCCACGAGCCGGTCCCAGGTATCCACCGTGGCGCCGTTGCGGCCGAGGCCGGTATCTACCTTGAGGTGGACGCGCGCCGGACGCTCCTGCTCCCGGGCCGCGGCGACGATCCGCTCCAGCTCCCAGCCGGAGCACCCGATGTCGACGCCGGCGGCCACGGCCGCGCCGAAGTTGCTGTCCGGCGTGTGCAGCCAGGCCAGCAGGGGCGCGTCGATGCCGGCGGCGCGGAGGGCCAGGGCTTCGGAAATGTGCGCCACTCCCAGCCAGTGTGCGCCGGCCTGCAGGGCGGCGCGGGCCACCGGCACAGCCCCGTGGCCGTACGCGTCGGCCTTGACCACCGCCATGACCCTTGCCGGGGACGCAGCCTCGGCCAGCCTCCGGACGTTGTGGCGGATGGCCTCGAGGTCGATGATGGCGGAGCGTTCTTGGGAAAGGTGCGGCACCGGACCTGCTACCGGAGGGAGGTCACCTGTTGCTGCTGGGTAAGTCACTCTACTGATTCTAGTGCTGGCGCTTCCGGCCGAATAATTGCCGGGAAAGTGGCGTGCCCGGGACGCGGTATGTTCCCTGGGACGCGCATGTGGCAGGAGGACGCGCAGACGGCGGGAGGACGCGTGAATGTGCGCGTCCTCCGGCCGGCTGCGCCTCCCGGGACCGTTTGGGTGTCCCCGGTTCAGGCGTCGGACAGGTGCGCGATCGTGGCAGCCGCCCGCCGCATGGCCTCCGGCGGGACATCCCGGACGATCTCGGCGAGGAAGGCGTAGCGCCGCAGCCACTGGCTGCCGCGCCGCTCGGGCCGGGCGTTGGCCCGTTTCCACCAGTCGGCGATGTCGCCCCATCCGGGTGCCGCCAGGGAGCCCCCCACTTCCTGCACGGCGAGCGCGGCGCACAGGTTGGCAAAGCGCAGCCGGTCCCCCAGCGGCCACCCCGCCAGGCAGCCGACGACGAACGCCGCACCAAAGCAGTCCCCCGCCCCGGTCGGGTCATAGGCGGTCACCGGAAGCGAGGGCACCCATTCCTCCTCGCCGGTTTCCGAGTCGACGGCCATGGCACCCTGCTGCCCCAGCGTCACCACCGCCACGGGCACCCGGTCAGCCAGGGAGTACAGCGCGGCCCAGGGGTTTTCCTTGCCGGTGAACGCCATGGCCTCGCGCTGGTTGGGCATGAACGCGTAGAAGTACTGCAGGTTCTCCAGGCGGGCCTGGGCCCACTCGCCGCTGGGGTCCCAGCCCACATCGCCGAAGAGCTTGACCCCCTCGGAGTGGGCTGCCAGCGCCCACGGCTCCAGTTCGTGGCCAAGGTCCGCCACCGCTGCCAGCGCCGGCGGCGGGTCGCCCACGAGTTCGGAGGACGTGACGGGCGCGGCATGGCCGTGGGTGACCATGGAACGGTCGTGGTCCACGCTGAGGGACACTGTCACGGGGGAATGCCAGCCTGCTACGCGACGGGACAGCGACAGGTCAACGTGCTCCTGCCCGGCGAGGATCTTCCAGTTGTAGTCTCCGTACCCGTCGTCGCCGAAGGCCGCGGCCAGTCCTGTCCGCAGCCCCAGCCGGGCGGCAGCGATGGCTTGGTTGGCCACTCCGCCGGGGCAGCTCCCCATGCCTTCGCTCCAGATCTCGGTGCCAGGCTCGGGCGCGTGCGGCAGCCCGGTGAAAATGATGTCCTGAAAGACCGTTCCGGCGAGGAGCAGGTCGAAACCCCCGGCCGACGGCGTTCGGACGGCGGAGAGGGGATCGAACCGGCGTGCGGGGATCGCATCCATGCTCGGCACACTACGCCGTGAACGGGGCTGGTGAAACCCCGAGATCTGGGGGTCGGACATGGCGGTGATGATCGGGCGCGGCTCCGGGTGGCACCGGAAACGGGAGGCTTGCGCTGATTGGGCATAGACTCCTTGGCATGCGGCTCATGATTGCCGGCGGCGGCGGATTCCGGGTTCCCCTGGTGTACCGGGCGCTGTGCTCCGGCCCCTACGCCGGGCTGGTCCGGGAACTCGTGCTCTTCGACGTCGATCCGGCCCGCCTCGCCGCCGTCACCGCGGTGCTGGGTTCCCTGCGTTCCGTGACCAGAGCCAAGTCCATCCCGGCGGCGCGCTCCGCGCCGGACGGTGCTGCCGCCGTCGGGCCTCCCCCGAAAATCATCCCCTCCACATCGCTGCCTGAAGCACTCGCCGGCACCGACATGGTGTTCGCCGCCATCCGGCCGGGCGGGACTGTTGGACGCATCGCGGACGAGCGGGTCGCCCAGGATCTGGGGCTGCTCGGCCAGGAAACCACCGGCGCCGGGGGCATCTCCTACGCGCTCCGCTCAATCCCCGCCATGCTGGAGCTCGCCGAATCCATGTGGGCGCATTCCCCTGACGCGTGGCTGGTCAACTTCACCAACCCGGCCGGAATGGTCACCGAGGCACTGCTGCCTGTCCTGGGCCCGAAGGTCATCGGCATCTGCGACTCTGCCAGCGCCCTGGTTCACCGCGCTGCCCGGGCAGTCGGCGCGCCGCTGCCGGCGGGAAGGCTCGACGGCGTGGGCTACTACGGGCTGAACCACCTCGGCTGGCTATACCGGCTGGAGTCCGGGGGCCGGGACCTCCTTCCCGGGCTGCTGGCGGACGCCGGCGCGCTGGCCGGCTTTGAGGAGGGCAGGTTGTTTCCGCAGCCCTTCCTGCAGGAACTGGGGCTGCTGCCCAATGAATACCTGTTCTATTACTACGAGACAGCCCGGGCCATCACCGGAATGCAGGCGATGGCGGCGAGCCGGGGCGAGTCCATCCACAGCCAGCAGGCCGAGCTGTATCCCCGGCTTGCCGCCGCGGGGGACGCTGCGTTCGGGTTGTGGGACGCCGCCCGCGTGTCCCGGGAGGAGGGCTACCTGGCCGAAGCCCGGACCGGCGGCGAGACACGCGACGCCGAGGATCTTGCGGGCGGCGGCTACGAACAGGTGGCACTGTCGGTCATGAAGGCCCTCACGGCTGGTTCGAACACTGCTGGCTCGGCGAGCACGCAGCTGATCCTTAACACGCGCAACTTCGCCGTCACCGGGGAGGGCGCCGGTGAGCCGGCGATTCCCGGGCTGCCGGCGGACGCCGTCGTCGAGGTCCCCTGCACGGTGACTCACAGCGGTGCTGTGCCGATACCGCAGGCCCGGCCCGCGGCGCCACAGCTGGAGCTGATGCAGCGCGTCAAGCGGGTGGAGCGCCTGACGGTCCGGGCTGCATCCCACGGCGACCGCGGTGCCGCGCTGGAAGCCTTCGCCGAGCACCCGCTGGTGGACTCCGCGGAGCTCGCGGGCCGGCTGCTGGCCGGTTATGAGACTGCATTCCCCGGCCTCGTAAGCCGCTGGCACCGTGAATAGAGAGGGTCCCGAGGAGTAGTGTTTTACCGGATGCAGTCCCGCGGCAGGCGACGCTGCATCCCCTAGGCCGAGAGGAGAGCCATGTCACTGATCAAGCGCGTGGCTTTCCTGTCCCTGCACACCTCACCGATGGAACAGCCAGGATCCGGAGACGCCGGCGGGATGAACGTCTACATCCGCGGCCTGGCCTCGGCCCTCGCGGAAATCGGCGTTGAAGTGGAGATCTTCACCCGGTCCACGGACGCCGGCCAGCCCGCCGTCGAACATCCGGATCCCGGCGTGTGCGTCCACAACGTCTTTGCGGGACCGCCACGAAAGGTGCCCAAGGAGGACCTGCCGGAGCTGCTGCACAGCATGGTCGCCGAGATCGAGCGGATCCGGGAGCGCCAGCCGCACGGTCGCTACGACCTCATCCATTCCCACTACTGGGTGTCCGGCGTGGCAGGACTTGAGCTGTCCGAACTGTGGGACGTGCCCCTCGTGCACACCATGCACACCATGGCCAAGGTCAAAAACCTCCTGCTGCAGTCCGGCGAAAAGCCCGAGCCGCGCCGGCGCGAAGTGGGCGAGCACCGGATCGTGGACGGCGCCACCCGGCTGATCGCGAACACCAGTGCGGAGGCCGCGGAGCTGGTGTCGCACTACGACGCGGACTTCGAGCACATCGATGTCGCTCCCCCGGGCGTTGACCTCTCCGTGTTCACGCCGGCTTTCCGCAGCCGCTCCCGTGCCGCCAAGGGCATCGCCCCGGGGTCCTTCCACCTGCTGTTCGCGGGCAGGATCCAGCGCCTCAAGGGCCCGCAGATCCTGCTGAAGGCTGCTGCCCTCCTGCGCGAGCGCCGGCCTGACATCGATCTCAAAGTGACCATCCTGGGAGCCCTGAGCGGCGCGAAGGACTTCAACCTGAAGTCCCTGGTCACCGCCGCGGGAATGGACGACGTCGTCACCCACCACCCGCCGGTCGCCCCGCGCGAGCTGGCGGCCTGGTTCCGCGCGGCCGACGTCGTGGTGATGCCTTCCTACAGCGAGTCCTTCGGACTTGTTGCGCTGGAGGCCCAGGCGTGCGGAACGCCCGTGGTGGCGACCCGCGTGGGCGGCCTTTCCCGCGCCGTATTTGACGCCCGGACCGGGCTGCTGGTTGACGGGCACAAGGCAGCCGACTGGGCCGACGTCCTCGAAGCCCTTTATGACGATCCCGCCACCAGGGAGGACATGGGCCGGGCGGCGTCCCTGCACGCCCAGAACTCGGGGTGGCAGCGCACGGCCGCCATCACGCTCGAAAGCTACCACGCCGCCGTCGACGAATTCTTCGCCCGACACAAAGTGGCGGTCGGGCACGGTCCGCCGCTCACCCGCTGAGCTTTCCTGTGGAGGACCGCCGGTTATTCCCCCGACCATGAAGGACGACGATGTCTGACAGCACCCCGAGTGACCTCCACATTGCCCGTGCCGCCGCCCTGCGGCCCATCGGTGACATCGCCGCCGCCGCCGGCATCGATGCCGCCGCCGTGGAGCCCTTCGGCCGCTACAAAGCAAAGATCGATCCGGCAAAGCTGACCGCCGGGGCACCGTCCGGGAAGGTGGTCCTGGTCTCCGCGATGTCCCCCACCCCCGCCGGGGAGGGCAAGTCCACCACCACCGTGGGGCTTGCTGACTCGCTCGCGAAAGCCGGTCACAAGGTAATGGTCGCCCTGCGCGAGCCGTCGTTGGGGCCGGTCCTGGGCATGAAGGGCGGGGCAACCGGCGGCGGGTACTCGCAGGTGGTGCCCATGGACGAGATCAACCTGCACTTCACCGGCGACTTCCATGCCATAACGTCCGCCAACAACGCCCTGATGGCTCTGGTGGACAACCACATCTACCAGGGCAACGAGCTGAACATCGACCCCCGCCGCATGACGTTCAAGCGCGTGCTGGACATGAACGACCGCGCCCTCCGGGAGGTTGTCATCGGCCTCGGCGGACCCCGTCAGGGCATCCCCCGCCAGGACGGCTTCGACATCACCGTCGCCTCGGAGGTCATGGCGGTGTTCTGCCTTGCCACGGATCTGGCGGACCTGCGCGAGCGGCTGGGCCGCATCACGTTCGGATACACCTACGACCGGGCGCCCGTCACGGTGGCGGACCTTGGCGTGCAAGGGGCCCTGGCGCTGCTGCTCAAGGACGCCATCAAGCCCAACCTGGTGCAGACGATCGCCGGCACCCCCGCCCTGGTCCATGGCGGGCCGTTCGCCAACATCGCCCACGGCTGCAACTCCCTGATCGCCACCCAGACGGCGCGTAGGCTCGCCGATATCGTGGTGACCGAGGCCGGCTTCGGCGCGGACCTGGGCGCCGAAAAGTTCATGGACATCAAGGCGCGGGTTGCCAACGTGGCCCCTGCCGCCGTCGTGGTGGTGGCAACGGTGCGGGCCCTCAAAATGCAGGGCGGGGTGGCGAAGAACCAGCTCACGGAACCGAACGTCGACGCGCTGGCTGCCGGCGTCGCCAACCTCCGGCGCCATGTCCGGAACGTGGAGAAGTTCGGAGTCACTCCGGTGGTGTCTTTCAACAGGTTCGCAACGGACACGGAGCAGGAGCTTGGCTGGCTGCTAGGCTGGTGTGCCGGGGAGGGCATCCAGGCTGCCGTGGCGGATGTCTGGGGTCGGGGCGGAGGCGGCGACGGCGGGGACGACCTCGCCGCCAAGGTGGCCGCGGCCGTCAACGCGCCCAGCTCCTTCCGGCACCTGTACCCGCTGGAACTGTCTGTGGAGGACAAGATCCGCACCATCGCGCAGGAGATCTACGGCGCGGACGGAGTGGACTTCTCCGTCCCGGCACTGCGGCGGCTCGCCGACATCGAGAGGAACGGCTGGTCAGGGCTGCCGGTCTGCATGGCCAAGACGCAGTACTCGTTCACCGACGACGCGTCCCGGCTCGGCGCGCCGAAGGGCTTCACGATCCATGTGCGGGACCTGATCCCCAAGACCGGCGCGGGCTTCATCGTGGCGCTGACGGGCGCGGTCATGACCATGCCCGGCCTCCCCGCCGTCCCCGCCGCCCTGCGCATGGACGTGGACGACGACGGCAACCCCGTGGGCCTCTTCTGACCCTCCCTCACCTTTCGCCGGGTTTGCACTGACGCTCCCTCACCTTTCGTCGCCCCAGCCCAAACCCTCCCTCACCTTTCGCCGCGTCGGCGCCGACGCTCCCTCACCTTTCGTCGCCCCACCCCAAACCCTCCCTCACCTTTCGTCGCCCCACCCCAAACCCTCCCTCACCTTTCGTCGCCCCACCCCAAACCCTCCCTCACCTTCCGGCACGTTGGCGCCGACGCTTCCTCACCTTCCGGCACGTTGGCGCCGACGCTTCCTCAGACGGCATCGGCAAAGCCAGATGCCTGAGGATGGTCCAGCTGGCTCCTTCGCATTGCGCGCTTGATCTCGCGAATGGCCCGCTCGAAGCCGTCAGCCAGATCGTTCCTGCCAAACACCACAACGGTCCACCCGGCAGCCTCGAATGCCTTGTCACGCCGCTTGTCACTGAAGATTTGGGCCTCGAGAAGGTGATGTCCGCCGTCGTACTGAATTGCCAGCCGCCGTTGCCTGTAGCCGAGGTCTGCAGTCGGCGCGAAGGTGTCGCTATCTCTCAGTGGCAGTTGCAGCTGCGGCTCCGGAAGGCCTGCGTCTTCCACCGCGAGGCGGAGCAGTGACTCAGGTGCAGAGTCCGCTCCCACGCGCATCCGCTCGAGCGCAGCGCGTGCCCGGACCACACCCTGAAGATTTGGGTGGCGGGCGACGAGGGAACGCAATCCCTCGAGCGTGTCGAACGGCTCAGTGCGGTTTTCGAATTCCACTCTGGGGACGCGGATGAGCTGATCGCCCATGCAGACAAGTTCGCTCTCGGACAGCCGCCTCGCCATATCCAGCCATGTACGGGACCTGCTGCTGATTCGAATGCCGTCGACGGTTTCGATTTCGTCCGCCCCTGCCAGCACTGCATGCCCGATGATCCCTCTTCGCCGGACCTCCGGCAGGGAACGGGGTTTGCTCAAGTGCAGCTCCGTCGAGTCCGAAAGCCATGGCGGCAGAAATTGCGAGTGAATTCGCGCCGCTGTGACATGCGAGATCCAGGCACCGGGGGATGCCGCGGAGAGAGCCCGCGCCGCGGCCTCGAGCTCAAAGCTCCAGCCTGTCGGGCGGTACAGCCCGCGACTTACATGCACGACGTCGGCTCGTCGCAGTCTGTTGGGTTGAACTCCGGAAGCCCGCGCGGATTCCAATGTGAAGGGGGAAGACACCAGGCCAATAGGAAGATCGGTACGTGGTTGCATACGGCATTCTTCCTCGAAACCGACCCAGCCCGCAGAAGTTATCCACAGGTAATGGGATACGCTGACGAAAGGTGAGGGACCGTGCGAGTTGAGGCGACGAAAGGTGAGGGACCGTGCGAGTTGAGGCGACGAAAGGTGAGGGACCGTGCGAGTTGAGGCGACGGAAGCTGAAGAAGGGTAGGCCGTCCGTGTCCTACTTTGAGCCTGGCTTAGTCGCGGCTGGCATTCCCGCCGTCGGAGAGGCCATGTTCAGAGGCGGCCTACCGCCTTGGACTTTCCGGCCCTGACCGCGCTTGAGTGACACGAAAATCACGGCCACGCTGAGGACCACTAGTCCCGCCACGTAGACGGCGGTGGGGGCGTCCTCTGCCAGGAGTCTTGGAATCGCGCGGCCGGGCGCCGAGACGGCGAAGATGAATGCCACCGCGATTCCAACGTAGCTGCCCACCATGTTCCCGAGATGGGACTTGATGTTGCCTCGGATGGCACTGACCAGCCCGAGAGTAACGGTAATGATCGTGAAGGCGGAGAGGCCATGGAGCCAGCTGAAGTGCCCGTCACTGACAATCCAGAAGCTGCTGAAGCACACGTAGTACATGGCCGCGACCCAGAGATAGCCCATGGTTCGGTGGATACGGTCGCGACGGCGGCGGAGGATCTGGACAGGGCCGATGGCGAGGACAAAAAGCGCTGCGATGACGTGGCTGCCAAGCAGCACATTCCAAGACTCCATGCCACTAGGATAGAAGCACTATCCAGTCTTGTACATCAGGATAGCCGGCGTCGCAGCAGCTATCCAAGGGACAGCTATTCACCGAAGGACGGGGAGGCATGCAGCTGAAGGAGCTGAGTGAACGCACGGGCATTTCCCCTGCGAGCATCAAGTTCTACCTGCGGGAAGGGCTGCTGCCAGCGGGTCAGTCCGTCCATGCAACGCGGGCGGAGTACTCGCCGCAGCACGTCAGCCGGCTGGAGCTTATCCAGGCACTGCGGCGCGTGGTCGGGCTGAACATCACCCAGATCCGGAACCTCCTAAAGCTGGCCGACGACGGCGTTCCCCGCCTCGAGCTGCTCGCGGCAGTTCAGCGCACAGTACTGCAGCTGGATGAAGTGGGAACGGACGACGGCGACGTGCCCACCCAAGGGGGTGACTCCGTCGTTCGCTCCCGTAACTGGCCGGACGTGCCGAGCGACGCACGGAAGGCCCTGAACACGCACCTAGAGCGCATGACAAACCTGGGCGTGCCGGTTGCTGACGAGGTCCTCGACGCCTACAGCCAGGCGGTGGACAACATAGCGCACTTCGACATCACGGCGAGCACAGCGCCGGACGACGTGAATCAGCTGATCCTGGCCGCCGCCGTCGGAATGCATCTGCACGGGCAGCTGGTCCTGAAGCTGCTGGCACTCGCGCAGGCCAGCCACGCCATCCGCAGATATCAGCACGACATGTAAAGCACAACGCTCCCCCACCATCAAGGTGAGGGAGCGTTGCGCCAAACCCCGCAAAAGCTGCAGGAGCGTCCGGACAGAACCTGCGAAAGGTGAGGGAGCGTCGGGGCGGGGGTTAGCGGTCGAGGTCGCCGCGGATGAAGGCCTCGACCTTTTCGCGGGCGAGGTC
Source organism: Arthrobacter sp. NPDC093125 (assembly GCF_044754225.1). Classification (NCBI taxonomy): domain Bacteria; kingdom Bacillati; phylum Actinomycetota; class Actinomycetes; order Micrococcales; family Micrococcaceae; genus Arthrobacter; species Arthrobacter sp. NPDC093125. Next base: position 501,456 of record NZ_JBIVOQ010000002.1, read on the forward strand.
GTCGTTGAACTGCTCGGGCGGGGACTTCATGAAGTAGCTCGACGCGGACAGCAGCGGCCCGCCGATCCCGCGGTCCAGGCCGATCTTCGCCGCACGGATCGCGTCGATGATCACCCCGGCCGAGTTCGGCGAGTCCCAGACCTCCAGCTTGTACTCCAGCGACACCGGCGCGTCACCGAAGTTCCGGCCCTCCAGGCGCACGAAGGCCCACTTGCGGTCATCGAGCCACTGCACATAATCCGACGGCCCGATGTGGACGTCCTTCGCGGCCAGCTCGCCCTCAACGTTGGAGGTCACCGCCTGGGTCTTGGAAATCTTCTTGGACTCCAGCCGGTCCCGCTCCAGCATGTTCTTGAAGTCCATGTTCCCGCCGACATTCAGCTGGTACGTGCGGTCCAGCGTCACTCCGCGGTCCTCGAACAGCTTCGCCATCACCCGGTGCGTGATCGTCGCACCGATCTGGCTCTTGATGTCATCACCCACGATCGGCACACCGGCCGCGGTGAACTTGTCCGCCCACTCCTTCGTCCCGGCGATGAACACCGGCAGCGCGTTCACGAACGCCACACCGGCATCGATGGCGCACTGGGCGTAGAACTCCGCCGCTTCCTGGGACCCGACCGGCAGGTAGCACACCATCACATCGGCCCTGGCATCCTTCAGGGCCTGCACCACATCCACCGGGTCCTTGCTGGACTGCTCGATGGTCTCCAGGTAGTACCGGCCCAGCCCGTCCAGGGTGGGCCCGCGCTGCACCGTCACACCCGTCGGCGGCACATCGGTGAGCTTGATGGTGTTGTTTTCACTCGCGAGAATCGCATCGGCCAGGTCAACGCCGACCTTCTTGCCGTCCACATCGAACGCGGCAACGAACTTCACGTCATTGACGTGGTACTTGCCGAACTCCACATGCATCAGACCCGGAATCGTGGCCTTAGCGTCGGCATCGCGGTAATAATGGACACCCTGGACCAACGAAGCGGCGCAGTTACCCACACCGACGATAGCGACACGAATCGGATTTGAAGACACGGAACTCCTTTGAGAACAAACTTCAAGTGCCCTGCGCGCCTGTACCTGGTAGAGACAGCGTCTGACGGACACCGCGCCACGCGGCGCGCTTATCAGTCTAACCAAACGCCGCCGGAGCCGGCATTGTTCCCGCCGGCTCCGGCCAGTTCATTACTTTCCCCCGGATCAGACGTTCTGCGCCCACAGGTTGATGTCGGATTCGACGGCGAACTCGTCAATCGCGCTGAGCTCCTCCGAGCTGAATCCGAGATTCTCGATGGCAGCCAGGCTGTCCTCGAGCTGGCTGACGCTGGACGCCCCGATAAGGGCTGAGGTCACCGGCGAACCCTTGGCCTGGTCGCGCAGGACCCAGGCGATGGCCATCTGCGCCAGGGACTGTCCGCGGCCGGCGGCGATCCGGTTAAGCCCCCGGATGCGTTCCAGTTTGTCCGCCGTGATGGCCGATTCAGAGAGGAAACGCTCCTTGGCAGCCCGTGAGTCGGCCGGGATGCCATGGAGGTAGCGGTCGGTGAGCATGCCTTGGGCAAGCGGCGAGAATGCGATGGAACCCGCGCCCACATCGTCGAGTGTCTCGTACAGGCTCGGAGTGCCCTCCTCGGTCCACCTGTTCAGCATGGAGTAACTGGGCTGGTGGATGAGCAGCGGCGTGCCGAGTTCCTTGAGGATCCGGGCCGCCTCCAGGGTCTGCTCCGGTGTGTAGGAGGAAATGCCGGCGTAAAGGGCCTTGCCGGAGCGGACGGCGTGATCCAGCGCGCCCATGGTTTCCTCCAGCGGCGTCTCGGGGTCCGGCCGGTGGCTGTAGAAGATGTCCACGTACTCCAGCCCCATGCGCTGCAGGGACTGGTCCAGGCTGGACAGCAGGTATTTGCGGGAGCCCCATTCCCCGTACGGGCCGGGCCACATGTAGTAGCCGGCCTTGGTGGAGATGACCAGCTCATCGCGGTAGGGCCTGAAGTCTTCCTTCAGGTGGCGGCCAAAGTTGGTTTCCGCCGATCCGTCCGGCGGGCCGTAGTTGTTGGCGAGATCAAAGTGGTTGACGCCGAGGTCGAAGGCACGGCGCAGGATGGCGCGTTGCTCATCGAAGCGCTTGTCGTCGCCGAAGTTGTGCCAGAGCCCGAGGGAGATGGCGGGCAACTTGAGTCCACTGCGCCCGACGCGGCGGTACGGCATGGTCTTGTAGCGGTTCTCCGCAGCCAGATAAGTCATACATGCCATCCTTCCAGCAGGACGGAGCCCGCGGGGGTGGCGTCCATCATCCGGTCAGGATGACGGACGCCAGCCCCCGACTGGCTGGAAACAGCCGGTTCAGTCGCGGATAACTGCGGCGCACAGCCCCGGCAGCTCCACCTTGCCGGCGTCGATCCGCGCGGCGTCGTCCGTTGCCAGGAGCAGCTCGGAGCCCGCCCTGTCCAGGGTGACGGACTGCTCTGCGAAGTTCAGCAGGACCTGCACGCCGCCGCGGCGGAAGCGGAGCCAGCGGGCGTCGTCGTCGAACTCCGCCTCGGTGGCCGCGAAACCAAGCGCGGTGAGGTCCGGCGTGGAACGCCGCAGGCGGATGAGCGCACGGTACAGCTCCAGCAGTCGGGCGTGGTCCCCCTCCGAGGCTTCAGCCCAGTTCAGCTTCGAGCGCGTGAATGTTTCGGGATCCTGCGGGTCGGGCACGACGGCGGGATCCCACCCCATGCGTTCGAACTCCTTGATCCGGCCTTCCGCGGTGGCCTTGCCAAGCTCCGGTTCCGGATGGGAGGTGAAGAACTGCCAAGGCGTGGTGGCTCCGTATTCCTCACCCATAAACAGCATGGGCGTATAGGGGCCCGTCAGGGTCAGCACGGCGGCCAGCGCCAGGCTGCCGTAGGGCAGCGCCTGGGACAGCCGGTCCCCGGTGGCCCGGTTGCCGATCTGGTCGTGGTTCTGTGAGCAGACCACCAGCGCCGCCGGGTGAACGGCGTCGAAGTTGATCGGCCGGCCGTGGTGGCGTTCCCGGAAGCTGGAGTAGCTGCCGTCGTGGAAGAAGCCGTCCTGCAGCACCTTGGCCAGTGCCCCGAGCGAATCGAAGTCACTGTAGTAGCCGGTGGTCTCCCCGCTGACGTTGACGTGGACGGCGTGGTGGAAGTCGTCGCTCCACTGCCCTTCCAGGCCGTACCCGTTGACGTCCCGGGGGTAGAGGAGGCGCGGGTTGTTGAGGTCCGACTCGGCGATCAGGGTCAGCGGGCGCCCCACCTCGGCGGAAATCTGGTCGGCCAGCGCCCCGAAGTCCTCCAGGATGTGGACGGCCCGCTCGTCCTTGAGGGCGTGGACGGCGTCCAGGCGGAGGCCGTCCACCCGGAAGTCGCGCAGCCACATGGCCACGTTGTCCAGGATGTACCGGCGCACGTGGTCCGAGCCGGGCCCGTCCAGGTTGACCGAATCCCCCCAGGTGTTCCCTTCGCCCTGCTTGAGGTACGGGCCGAACCGCGGAAGGTAGTTCCCGCTGGGTCCGAGGTGGTTGTAGACCACGTCCTGGATGACGCCGATCCCTGCCGCATGGGCTGCGTCCACGAACCGCTGGTACGCGGCCGGCCCGCCATAGCCCTCGTGGACGGCGAACCACTGCACGCCGTCGTAGCCCCAGTTGTGGGTGCCGTTGAAGGCGTTCACGGGCAGCAGCTCGATGTAGTCGACGCCCAGGCCGGCCAGGTAATCCAGCTTCGAGGCGGCGGCGTCGAGCGTGCCTTCCGGCGTGAAGGTCCCCAGGTGGAGCTCGTAGATCACGGCCCCCTGGAGTTCCCTGCCCTGCCACCCGCTGTCCTGCCACTGGTGGGCTGCGGGATCGAAGGTGCGCGAAAGGGCGTGCACGCCCTCCGGCTGCCGGCGGGTGCGGGGGTCAGGCAGCGGGGTTTCGTCGCCGTCGAGAAGGTAGCCGTAGTCCACGTCCCCTCCTGCGGGTGCGTCGGCGGCGGTCCACCAGCCCTCGTCCTCCGGGCCGATACCGGGCCGGCGCGACATGGGGTAGCGCTCCCCGCCGGCCAGCAGCGTTACCGACCCTGCCTCCGGCGCCCAGATGTCGAAGCGCTGCGGGCCCTGCACGGGCTTCGCCGCTTCAAGCGGGTACGTCGTGTGGTGCGTCATGACTTTCCTCCTGTCTCAGGGACCAGCAGCGCTACGGGGTACGTCCGGAAGATCTCGGCGATCTCCGCGGTCCCCGGTCCGAAGCTGGCACCGGTCAGTTCGTCCTTCATGGCGGTATCAAGATCGACGGCGGTGTCCCGCCAGCCGCCGGCCTGCTCCAGTCCGTAGGGCAGCCGGGTTGCGAGCGTGACCGCGCCAGGCGCTCCCGCGGTGCCGCGGTGGAATCCCAGCAGGTGCCCGGCGGCAGGACCCCTTGCCTCAACGGGCCGGTAGCCGGTGAACAGCTCCGGCCGGTCGCGGCGCAGCCGCAGGGCACGGGAGGTCACGAGCAACTTGGTCCGCTGGTCGGTAAACGACGAGGGCAGCTCGCCGGCATCCAGCTGTTCCAGCGCCTGCTGCCGGTCCGGGAAGCTGAACGGGCGGCGGTTGTCCGGGTCAGTCAGGGAGCGGTCCCAGAACTCTGTGCCCTGGTAGACGTCCGGCACGCCGGGCATGGTCAGCTGGATGAGTTTCGCCGAGAGGGAGTTCACCGAGCCGTAGGGTGCCAGGAGGTCCACGAGGGTCTCCAGTTCGGCACGGACCTCTTTGTTGTCGAACGCGGCGTCGACGGCGGCAGCCAGTTTCTCCTCGAAGGCGGAATCGGGGTCCGTCCACGTGGTTGAGCTGCTGGCTTCCCGGGCAGCCTTGAGCGCGTAGGACTGCAGCCTCTCCCGGTCCGCGGGCCAGGCGCCTGCAATCGCCTGCCAGAGGAGCACGGACAGCGGCCCGTCCGGCAGCGGGGCCAGCGCATTCAGCCGGTCCAGGGACTTTTCCCAGGCGGCCGGTACCTCGGAGATGACCGAGATCCGTGCCCTGGTGTCCTCGCTCCGCTTGGTGTCGTGCGTGCTGAGGGTGGTCATGGAGAGCGGCAGCTCGGCCTGGCGGCGGGCCATCCGGTTGTGGAACTCCTCCGGCCCAACGGAGAACTCGGTGGGGTCCGCGCCGACCTCGGTCAGGGTGCCGAGCCTGTTGTAGCGGAAGAACGCGGTGTCCTCCACGCCCTTGGCCATGACCATGCCCGAGGTTTGCTGGAATCTGCGGGAGAGTTCCAGGTCGGTGTCCTGCAGCAGCGGGTGGAGCACCGAGATGGTCTGGTCCAGCTCCGGGCGCCAGCGTGCGGCAAGCTCGCAGGCTTCCTTCAGGACCTCCGCGCCTTCCGGCAGGTAGGTGCGGTAGACGGGGAAGGCCGCGATGATCTCCGAGATGGCGTCCGCCGCGGTTTCCGTGGCGAGCCCGGCGTCCTGCGGCACGAGCCGCGCCAGCCGCAGAACCTCGGAGTGAAGGATCCCGTCGGTGATCCGCCGCTTGGTGCCCCGGATCATCTCCTGGTAGTCAGCTGGTGTTCCGCCGCGCAGCCTGGCGTCGAGCCTGTCGAGGGCGTCCTGTCCCTGCGGATCAACGAGGACACGGTCGACGTCGGCGAGGGCGTCGTAGCCGGTGGTTCCTTCGCACTCGAAGCTGGCTGGCAGCTGCTCCCCCGGTTCGAGGATCTTCTCGATCAGCAGGTAGGCGCCGCCCGTGGCTTCCCGGAGCCTCTTGAGGTAACCCCCGGGATCAGCGAGTCCGTCCGGGTGGTCGATCCGCAGGCCGTCCGCGAGTCCTTCACGGAACCAGCGCACCACTTCCTCATGCGCCTCATTAAAGACTGACGGTACTTCGACGCGGACACCGGCGAGCGTGTTCACGGCGAAGAAGCGGCGATAGTTCAGGTCGTTGTCGGCGCGGCGCCAGCCGATGAGCTCGTAGTGCTGCCTGTCATGGACGTCCCGGGGCGAATCGCCGTCCGTGTAGCTGCCCTCGGCCAGCGGGAACCGGTGGCCGTAATAGCGCAGCTCGCCGTCCTTGACCTCGAGCTGGTCGAGGTCGTCATCGCTGCCGAGGACCGGGATCCGGAGGCGCCCGCCGCCAAAGTCCCAGTCGACGTCGAAGGCCTCCGCATAGCGGGATTCACGGCCCTCTTTGAGCAGCGACCACCACCAGGGGTTCTGGGCCGGTGTAGCCACCCCGACGTGGTTCGGCACAATGTCGATGAGGACACCCATCCCGGCAGCGCGGGCGGCCTTGGAAACAGCCGCGAGACCTTCCGGCCCGCCCCGTTCCGGGTCCACCACCGAGGGGTCGGTGACGTCATAGCCGTGGTCCGAGCCGCTCTCTGCCTTGAGCACGGGTGACAGGTAGACCCAGTCGGCGCCCAGCGACTTCAGGTACGGCACGGTGTCGGCCGCATCAAAGAGCGTGAACCCCTGCCGGATCTGCAGCCGGTAGGTGGAAGCCGGCGTTTTCATGCGCCCTCCCCCGCCGGCTTGCCGGCCTTCGGCGTTCCGGCATGCTTTCCTGCAGGCTTACCGGCCGGCTTTTCCGCGGGCTGCTCTTCCGGGCTGTTTTCAGTCCGGGCATCAGGCTTTGCCAGCGGTTTCTTCGTCTTGGCCGGTTCCGGGATGGCTGGCGCGGTGAGCGCCGCCGTCTCAGCGGTGGCGGTGTGGGTCAGTGCTGCCAGTGAGGCCGCGACGGAGTGGTCGGGTTCCTCCTCTGGGGCGCTGTGGGCACGGAGCACCACGAGAGACTTGGCCGCGACGGACAGCATGCCTCCGGCGTGTACTGGCTCCGAGTCCGCACCTTCCCCGGCGGTGTCGATGATGATGTCCCAGGCTGGTGCGTACTCGTCCGGCGGCAGCGTGAACTCGACGTCGCCGTCGTGGGCGTTGAAGTACAGCAGGAAGTTGACGTCCTGGATGCGCCGCCCCCGGTTGTCCTTGCCCTGGATGCCGTCGCCGTTGAGGAAGACGCCGACCGAACGGCCGAAGCCGCTGTCCCAGTCCTCCGGCTGCATGACGGAGCCGGCAGGATCGAGCCATACGATGTCCGGCAGCCGCTCGCCTTCGCCCCGTCGCACTGGCCTGCCGTCGAAGAACCGGCTGCGCCTGAACGTGGGGTGCTTGGCCCGCAGGGAGTTGACCGCAGCGGTGAACTCGATCAGCGGCTGGTCCACGGTGTCCCAGTTGATCCAGGTCAGCTCAGAGTCCTGGCAGTAGCCGTTGTTGTTACCCTGCTGCGTGCGGCCGAGCTCGTCACCGTGCAGCAGCATGGGCACGCCCTGCGAAAGCAGGAGCGAGCCGATGAAGTTCCGCTGCTGCCGCGCGCGCAGGGCCAGGACCTTGGCGTCGTCCGTGGGGCCTTCGGCTCCACAGTTCCAGGAGCGGTTGTGGGATTCGCCGTCGTTGTTGCCTTCGCCGTTGGCCTCGTTGTGTTTCTCGTTGTAGGACACCAGGTCGGCGAGGGTGAAGCCGTCGTGGGCGGTGACGAAGTTGATGGAGGCCACGGGCCGGCGGCCGGAGTGCTCGTAGAGGTCCGCCGAGCCGGTGATGCGTGAGGCGAACTCGCCGAGCGTTGCCGGCTCGCCGCGCCAGAAGTCACGGACGGTGTCGCGGTACTTTCCGTTCCATTCCGTCCACTGCGGCGGGAAGTTACCCACCTGGTAGCCGCCGGGGCCGACGTCCCAGGGCTCCGCGATCAGCTTCACCTGGGAAACCACCGGGTCCTGCTGGATGAGTTCGAAGAAGGTGGAGAGCTTATCGACGTCGTAGAACTCGCGGGCCAGCGTGGAGGCGAGGTCGAAGCGGAAGCCGTCCACGTGCATTTCCGTCACCCAGTAGCGCAGGGAGTCCATGAGCAGCTGCAGGGAGTGCGGCTGGCGGACGTTCAGCGAGTTTCCGGTACCGGTGTAGTCCATGTAGTGCTGGAGGTCCCCCTCCATGAGCCGGTAGTACGCCTGGTTGTCGATGCCCTTGAAGGACAGCGTGGGGCCCAGGTGGTTGCCCTCGGCCGTGTGGTTGTACACCACATCGAGGATGACTTCGATCCCGGCGCGGTGGAGGGCGCGGACCATGGCCTTGAAGTCCTGCACCTGCTGGCCGGTGTCTCCGGTGGAGCTGTAGCTGTTGTGCGGGGCGAAGAACCCGATGGTGTTGTAGCCCCAGTAGTTGCTGAGCCCCTTGTCCTCCAAGATGCCGTCGTTGACGAACTGGTGCACGGGAAGGAGCTCAATGGCCGTGATGCCCAGCTTCTGCAGGTGCGAGATGACGGCCGGATGTGCCACGCCCGCGTAGGTGCCCCGCTGTTCCTCGGGGATTTCGGGGTGGAGCTGCGTCAGGCCCTTCACGTGGGCTTCGTAAATGACCGACTGGTGGTACGGGATCCGGGGGCTGTGGTCACCGTCCCAGTCGAAGAAGGGGTTGATGACGACGCCCATCATCATGTGCGGCGCCGAATCTGCATCATTCCGCGAGCTGGGGTCTCCCATGTTGTAGGAGAACAGGGCAGGGTCCCAGTCGATCTGTCCGTGCACTGCCTTGGCGTACGGGTCCAGGAGGAGCTTGTTGGGGTTGAAACGGTTTCCAGAGGCGGGGTCGTACTGCCCGTGAACCCGGTAGCCGTACTTTTGTCCGGGCTGCACCTGCGGCAGGTAACAGTGCCAGACGTATCCGTCCACTTCCGCAACCTCAACCCTGGTTTCGGTGCCGTCCTCGTCGAAGAGGCACAGTTCAACCTTCTCTGCCCGTTCGCTGAACAACGCGAAGTTGGTTCCGGTTCCGTCGAAGGTGGCGCCAAGGGGATACGCCGATCCGGGCCAGATTTCCATTCGTGCTCCTATGCTTGTCCAACAATGTTTCCAGCAGGCATCTGCGAACCCACGGGTAACTTGGTCTTACCGTAGCGGGTGGGACTGACTATTACGGTTTCCAGCCCGCTGTTTACTAAGCATGCTGACTTTACCCCAAATTTGCGGTAGCGCGTCGGCGATCCTTCCGGCGGTCAGCGGTGCTCCGTCTGCGGCGGCCATTCCGGCACGCGCGTGAAGGCTCGCCGCCATGGCTGCAATGGCAGCCCAACGCTCGTCCGGATCGATGCCCGCGGCACGGAAACGCCCGACGTCGGACCCCACTTGTGCGAGCAGCGCACCGATGACTCCGGCCAGCACATCGCCGCTTCCGGCCGTGGCCAGCCAGGGGGTCCCCTCGGACTGGCTGTAGAAGTCCTGGTACGGGGAGGCCACCAGTGTTGTTGCCCCTTTGAGCAGCACTGTCGCCTCTGTCAGGCCCGCGGCCTGGCGGACGGCTGCGAGGGTCGAGGCTTCCACGGCGTCGCGTTCCATTCCTGCTCCGAGGCGCTTGAGCAAGGTGGCGAGCTCCCCGGCGTGCGGGGTGAGCACCACCTGGGGCGCCAGGACATCCGGCAGTACCGGCAGCGCGCCTGCATCCGCCACAGTGGGAAGTCCTGACTCGGCTGCGTCCCGGACGCGCTGCATCTGCTCGCGGTCGGCACCGTCCATTCCGGATCCCACAAGCCACGCCTGCACGTGCGTGTCCGCCACTGCGCCTGTGCTGCACACGACCTCCGGGCAGCTTTGGCGGATCAGGTCCGCGACGTCGGGCGGGCCGATATAGCGCACCATGCCGACACCGGCGGCGAGGGCACCCCGGCAGGCGAGCACCGCGGCCCCGGGATAGGCCGGAGATCCTGCAATGATGCCCAGGACGCCGCGGGAGTACTTGTGCGAGCGGCGTTCAGGGGCGGGCAGCAGCGCAGCGAGGTCTGCTGCCTCGAAGCGGCGGAGCGCGGGCCATGGCAGGTGGTCCTCAATCCCGATCGGAACCACCTGGACGGCGCCTGCAAAGTCCGCGCCCGGATCTGTCAGCAGCCCCGCCTTGGTGCCGCCGAAGGTGACGGTGAGATCGGCCGGCAACACCGGCTGCTCAGCCTCACCGGTGTCAGCGTTCACACCGCTGGGAACGTCGCAGGCGACCACCAGTCCGCGCAGCCCAAGAGAACGCGGTCCAGGAGAACGCCCTCCAAGAGAAGGCGGTCCAAGGGAAAGGGCGGACACGAGGTCCGCGGCGGTTCCGCGGAGCCCTCCCCGGGCGCCTGTTCCCAGCAGGGCATCAATCACGACGTCGGCCCGGCCGGCGTGCGCTGCCAGCTCGCCAGCGTTGGCCTCGGTCAGGCGAAGGACGCGTCCGCCGGCCCGCTCGAAGGCAGCCAGGCCTTCGGGGTGGGCGCTGTCCGCGGCGAGCACCGCCGTCGTACGCATTCCCCGTCCCGCAAGGCGGGCGGCGGCAAAGAGGCCGTCGCCGCCGTTGTTGCCTTTGCCGGTGAGCACTACGACACTGCTGCCATATAGCCGCCGGCCGCGGGAACGCAGCTCTGTGATCACTGCGCTGGCCAGGCCGTAGGCGGCCCGCTGCATAAGAACAGCGCCCATACCCGAATCCAGCAGGGGCTTTTCAGCCTCCCTGATCTGGGTTCCGGTATAGGCGCTGATCATGGGTCAGTCCGGAAGGGTTCAGCCCTCGGCCAGGACGGTTGCGGTGGCGATGCCGCCGTCATGGCTCATGGACAGGTGCCAGCGTTTGACGCCCTTGGCGTCGGCCACGGCGAGCACGGTGCCCTTGACCTGGATGGTGGGGCCGTTCTGGTCGAGTCCGATCCAGCAGTCCTGCCAGTTCATCCCGGCAGGCGCGCCCAGCACCTTGGCCACAGCTTCCTTGGCGGCAAACCGTGCCGCCAGGGAGCGCGTGTTCAGCTCACGCTCGGCCGGCACGAACAGCCGGTCGCGCAGCCCGGGGGTGCGCTCGAGCTGGCGGCCGAAGCGCTCAATGTCCACGACGTCTACGCCGATGCCGATGATCATGGGCTTACTCTACGGTGACGCTCTTGGCCAGGTTGCGCGGCTGGTCCACGTCGTAGCCCTTGGCGCCGGCCAGTTCAGCAGCGAAAATCTGCAGCGGAACCGTGGTGAGCAGCGGCATCAGCAGTGTGGGCGTCTCCGGCACATAGAACACGTGCTCCGCGTAATCCTTGACCGACTCGTCGCCTTCCTCGGCGATCACCAGGGTGCGTGCACCGCGTGCGCGGACTTCCTGGATGTTGGACACCACCTTGGAGTGCAGGGAGTCCCGCCCGCGCGGGGACGGCACCACAACGAAGACCGGCTGGCCATCGTCGATCAGGGCGATCGGGCCGTGCTTGAGCTCGCCGGCAGCGAAGCCCTCAGCGTGGATGTAGGCGATCTCCTTCAGCTTCAAAGCACCCTCAAGGGCAACCGGGAAGCCCACGTGGCGGCCCAGGAACAGCACCGATTTCTCATCCTTCATGCTGCGCGCGAGCTCACGCAGGGGGCCTGCGTTGTCCAGGATCTTCTGGATCTTGGCCGGGATCTTGCCCAGGTCCGCGAGGACGTCCTTGATCTGGCCGGAGAAGATGTTCCCACGCAGCTGAGCGAGGTACAGGCCGAGGAGGTAGGCGGCGGTGATCTGGGCCAGGAACGCCTTGGTGGACGCCACGGCGATCTCCGGACCGGCGTGCGTGTAGAGCACGGCGTCGGATTCACGCGGAATGGTGGAGCCGTTGGTGTTGCAGATGGAGATGGTCTTGGCGCCCTGCTCGCGGGCGTAGCGCACGGCCATGAGGGTGTCCATCGTTTCGCCGGACTGGCTGATCGAGACCACGAGGGTGTTCGCATCCACGATCGGGTCCCGGTAGCGGAACTCGTGCGCGAGCTCCACCTCGGTGGGGATCCGGCACCAGTTCTCGATCGCGTACTTGGCCACCAGGCCCGCGTAGGCTGCGGTGCCGCATGCGAGGACGATGATCTTGTCCACCTGCTTGAGCAGCTGCGGGTCGATGCGCAGCTCGTCCAGCGTGAGCTTGCCGTTCAGGTCCGAACGGCCCAGGAGGGTCTGTGCCACGGCGTCAGGCTGGTCGTGGATTTCCTTCTCCATGAAGGAGTTGAAGCCACCCTTTTCCGCGGAAGCGGGATCCCAGTCCACGTGGTATTCCTTGCCGGAGGCCGGGGCACCGAAGAAATCGGTGATCTCCACCGTGTCAGCGGTGATCGTCACAATCTGGTCCTGGCCCAGCTCCACCGCGCGGCGGGTGTAGTCGATGAACCCGGACACATCCGAGCCCAGGAAGTTCTCGCCCTCGCCCAGGCCCACCACCAGCGGAGAGTTCCGGCGCGCAGCGACCACTACGTCGGGCTGGTCCGCGTGCACCGCGAGCAGCGTGAACGCGCCCTCCAGGCGCTGGCAAGCCAGCTCCATCGCCCGCGTCAGGCCGCCGTCAGAGACGTCCCCGCCAAGCTTGTTCCGGAAAATGTCGCCCAGCAGGGCCGCGGCGACCTCGGTGTCCGTCTCCGACTCGAAGACAACACCCTTGGACAAAAGCTCCTGCTTCAGCTCCGCAAAGTTTTCAATGATGCCGTTGTGGATCACCGCGAGCTTCCCGCCATCAGACAGATGCGGGTGCGCGTTCTGATCCGTCGGACCGCCGTGCGTGGCCCAGCGCGTGTGGCCGATCCCGGTCACCGACTCCGGCAGCGGCCGCGCCTCCAGCTCAGCAATCAGGTTGCTCAGCTTCCCGGACTTCTTCCGGGAAGAAATCTCCCCGTCAGCCACCACAGCTACACCCGCCGAGTCATACCCCCGGTACTCCAGACGGCGCAGCCCTTCAAGAACAACATCCAACGCACCATGCCCGGCATCAGCCCGGCCCGACGAACGGCCTACATAACCCACGATTCCACACATGGGTATAAGCCTAACTGGCTTTGAGGAGAACCGACGTCGGACGGCCACTGTTACAGGGTCCTCCGGCCGCCCTTTATCCCCCCCGGGGCTTCAGCGAGCGGCCCGTCGGCGGCGGCGGGCAAGGATGACAGCGAGCACAGCCTGAGCTGCAAGCCCGGTCGCGGCGATCTGGAACCAGAGGTTCCGGTCAGCGGTGGACACAGCGTCCGTGAGGTGTCCGACGACCGGTACCGCGTACAGCAGCTTTCCCCTGATCTGACGGGCGTGGACAGGCACGACGTCGTTATTCGCGCCTCGGGTGATCAGTACCTGCTCACCGTCCTGGCGGGCGCCGACCCCGGTGATCAGGCGAACCCCTACCTCGGGGCGGCCGGGCGTGAGCTGGAAGGTCACAGTATCGCCGTTCCTGAGCTGGCTGAACGCCGCGGGCTGCACCACGAGGAAGCTGCCGGCGGGATGGGTCGACGTCATGGCGCTGGCCGGCAGCGTGTAGGTCTGCCAGCCGAGGGCTTGAGGCATGGCAACGAGAACGATCGCGGTGAGGATCAGGAGCAGCAGCACCAAAGGGCCTGTGACACGGCCGGTGAACCGCCCCGGGTGCCGATTTTCGACCACCGCCGTGGAGCGGATGCTGCCGCGCCTTCCGCCGAAGTCCCGGGCTATCCGCCTCGTCGCCTCCGCGCCTCCAGCCCCACGTCCCTTGGTCATAAAGACTTATCCCCCCATAGTTACGCTTTCCGGCTCGGCGGCAGATCCGCTTCCTGCTGTCACCCTTCCCGGCCCTGCTCAGGACTGGATGACGGAAAGGCTCAAGATTCGCTCAAGAAGGGGCGCCCCGCTCCGGTCTGAACCAGTGGCCCGTCCTATCTCGCGGAGCGGTCAGGACCCCAGGAACGGCGCGCTGTGACGTCCCTGCTGGTCAGCCCCATTTCGCTCTGGGCGTTGCGAGGGGCAGAATCTCTAGGGTGACTTCGCAACGCAACGAAGCGAACGGGGAGGGTGTATCGCCGTTCGTGGAGCTGGACCGGCAGACCTGGTCCCGGCTCGCAGCCCAGATGGAACAGCCCCTTAACGAAGAGGACGTGCTGCGCCTTCGCGGGCTCGGTGACCCCTTGGACATCAATGAGGTCCGTGAGGTTTACCTGCCGTTGTCCCGCCTGCTGCACCTGTATGTAGAGGCTGCCGGGCAGCTGCATGCCGCCACCACCACGTTCCTGGGTGAACAGACCCAGCGGACGCCCTTCGTCATCGCGGTGGCAGGATCCGTTGCGGTAGGCAAGTCCACCATCGCCCGTGTGCTGCGGGAAATGCTCCGCCGCTGGCCGGGGACCCCGAACGTTGAGCTGATCACCACGGACGGCTTCCTCTATCCCCTGGCCGAGCTCAAGCGCCGCCAGCTCCTCGAACGCAAGGGCTTCCCGGAATCCTATGACCGGCGCGCGCTCCTGCGGTTCGTGAGCGAGATCAAGGGCGGAGCAGAGGAGGTGCGCGCACCCTGGTACTCCCATGTCACCTACGACATCGTCCCCGGCAAGGAAGTGGTGGTGCGCCGCCCGGACGTCCTGATTGTGGAGGGGCTGAATGTCCTGGCCCCCGCGCGTCCCCGGCATGACGGCCGCCAGGGCTTGGCGCTCAGCGACTTCTTCGACTTCTCCATCTACGTGGACGCCAAGACGTCCCATATAGAGGAGTGGTACGTGGACCGCTTCCGGAAGCTCCGCTCTACGGCGTTCGCGCAGCCGGAATCCTACTTCCACCGCTACGCCACCCTCTCGGACGAGGAAGCCGAGCTCACCGCCCGCGAGATCTGGAAGCGGATCAACGAGCCCAACCTTGAGGAGAACGTGCTGCCCACCAGGGGGCGCGCGCAGCTTGTTCTGACCAAGGAAGCTGACCACTCCGTCCGCCGCATGTTGCTGAGGAAGGTCTAGCACCCGTGTGCGGCGACTGCTCCCCCGCCCCGGGCCGGCGCACCGTCACCCGGCTGCTCCTCGCGGGCGCGGGTTTGACGGCGCTGGCGGCCTGTACGCCGTCCGGTTCCGGCACCTTACCGTCCGCAACGGAAAGTACGACGGCGGTACCTCCGGCGGCGGCCGGCTCACCTGGCGGCCCGCGTGGGACAGCCACGCCGACCTCAGCCGCATCCTCACCGCTCACAAGCCCCGGCGCCTCATCGGCGCCGCCCGCCACTCGCTCAGCGTCAGCGCCGCCGTCGGGCGCTCCGAAAACGTCAGCTCCGCCGTCGGCCACGGCCCCGGCGACCGGCGCGGCAGCACCGCCGTCGGCCGCGTCCCGCCTGTCCAAGCAGTTTTCGCTGACTCATCCTGCCAGCCCGTGGGTGGTGGTCAACAAGCGGCGGCCGTTGAAGCCCGCCAATTTCACGCCGCGGAACCTGGTGCAGCCGCGGGTCTCCCTGGCCGTCTCCGGCGAGGCGGCTCTGCTGAACCGGACCACGGCGGCCGCGGCGGAGAAGATGTTTGCCGCAGCCGCTGCCGACGGTGTGTCCATGACGCTGGCCAGCGGCTACCGCTCCTATGCCACCCAGGCGGCCACGTACAACGGCCACGTCGCCGCGCGGGGACAAGCCGCCGCGGACACCGCCTCCGCGCGGCCCGGGCATTCAGAGCACCAGACCGGCTGGGCCTTCGACATCGGCGACGGCGGCGGCGCCTGCGCGTTCCAGCCCTGCTTTGCCGAGCAGCCGGCGGCGGTATGGGCGAAAGCCAACGCCCACAGGTTCGGCTTCGTGGTGCGGTACCCGTGGATGTTCCACCAGATCACGGGGTACTTCTACGAGTCCTGGCACCTGAGGTACATCGGGGTGGAGGCCGCCACCGATATGCGGAAGCGCGGCGTCGCCACCCTGGAGGAGTATTTCGGGGTGGGAGCTGCACCGGGCTATCGCTGACGCCTGGCGCTCGATTCCAACGCGGAGGCGCGGGGCCCGCAACCCTTTAGTCGGGAGGCCGGTTTAGTCGGGACGCCGGTGCGATAGTTTGGTTTCCATGCTCTCTGGATTCAAGAAGTTCATTCTCAAAGGCAACGTCATCGACCTGGCGGTAGCGGTGGTCATTGGCGCGGCCTTCAGCTCCGTTGTGGACGCGCTCGTCAAGAGCGTCATGATGCCCCTGATCTCGCTGCTCGTGGGGCAGCCCAACTTTGACGATTTCCTGGCCTTCGGCGATGTCCGGATCGGCGTCCTGCTGACGGCAGTGGTCAACTTCCTGCTGGTGGCCGCAGCGATCTACTTCGTCATCATCACGCCCATGAACCGGCTGATCGAGCACCGGAACCGGAAACTGGGCATCGGCCAGGAAGCGAAGAAGGAAGCCGCCGAGGATCCGCAGATCGCGCTGCTGAAGGAAATCCGCGACGAACTGCGCAACCTGCCCGCCAAATAGACTTCCGCCAATACTTCACCGAAGAACAAAGCAGCCGAAAAAAGCGGTCCGCCTGCTTGACGGGAAGCGGACCGCTTTTCGCGTTTTCACTATGTCACCAGTTCGGTTATGTCACCAGTTCGGTGGCCTATGCAGCAGTCAGGGCCAGTTCTGTCTGGACGACCTGCGCCAGGCGCTCCGCGATGACCTGGGCCGTGGCCTGGTCCCCTGCCTCCACCATGACGCGGACAACGGGCTCGGTGCCGGAGGGGCGGAGCAGTACGCGTCCGGTGTCGCCGAGCTCGGCTTCAGCGGCCTTCACGGCGGCTGCGAGCACTGCGTCGCCGCTGACCCTGGTGCGGTCCACGCCCTTGACGTTGATGAGCACCTGCGGGAGCTTGGTCATCACCGTGGCGAGCTCCTTGAGCGGCTTGCCGGTGAGGGCCACCTGCGCCGCCAGCTGCAGGCCGGTCAGCACGCCGTCGCCTGTCGTGGCGTAGTCGGCGAGAATCACGTGCCCGGACTGTTCGCCGCCGAGGTTGAACCCGCCGTCGCGCATTTGCTCCAGAACGTACCGGTCACCCACGCCTGTTTCGCGGATCTCGATGCCGGCACCCTTCAGTGCGATCTTCAGGCCGAGGTTGCTCATCACTGTTGCCACCAGGACGTTGTCCGTGAGTTTCCCGGCCTTCTTCAGGGCAATGGCGAGGATGGCCATGATCTGGTCGCCGTCCACCTCGTTGCCTTCGTGGTCCACGGCGAGGCAGCGGTCGGCGTCGCCGTCGTGGGCAATGCCGAGGTCAGCACCGTGGGCCACCACGGCGGCCTTCAGGGGACCGAGGTGGGTGGAGCCCACGCCTTCGTTGATGTTCAGGCCGTCCGGCTCGGCTCCGATGACCACCACGTCGGCACCGGCGTCCTTGAAAACCTGCGGGGAACAGCCGCTGGCGGCACCGTGGGCGCAGTCCAGGACCACTTTGAGGCCCTCGAGGTTGTGCGGAAGGGTGCCCAGGAGGTGGACGATGTACCGGTCCTCGGCGTCGGAGAAACGCTGGATGCGTCCCACTTCGCCGCCCTGCGGACGGACAGGCTCTTTGCCCATCTGCGCCTCGATGGCGTTCTCCACCTCGTCCGGCAGCTTCTGGCCGCCGCGGGCGAAGAACTTAATGCCGTTGTCCGGCGCGGGGTTGTGGGAGGCGGAAATCATCACGCCGAAGTCCGCGTTCAGGTCCGCCACGAGGTAGGCAGTGGCTGGGGTGGGGAGGACGCCGGCGTCATAGACGTCGATCCCCGAGCTGGAAAGCCCTGCCTCCACGGCCGCGGCGATGAATTCGCCGCTGGCCCGCGGGTCCCTCGCCACCACGGCGCGCGGCCGTGCACCGCCGCTGGTGCGTTCATGGCCGAGCACGACGGCGGCGGCCTGGGCCAGCTGCATTGCGAGCTCGGCGGTCAGCAGCCCATTCGCCAGGCCCCGGACACCGTCTGTTCCAAATAATGTAGACATCGCGTCCAAGTTTAGACGATGCGGGTCCAGGAACCCGCCGCCGACAGTCTCCGGACAGCCTTGTTTCGGCGTTGTCCCTGCTCACGCGCCACTCCGCCCGGGTCACACAGCAGCGGCTGGCGCGGGGGCCGCCCCGAGCGCGGGTCAGGCCCGGCTCATCCGTGAACAGGACATAACGGCAAAAGCCCGCCCCGCCGAATGGCGGGACGGGCTTCTGGGCAAGCGGATTTAGCGCTTGGAGTACTGCTGAGCCTTGCGGGCCTTCTTGAGACCGGCCTTCTTACGCTCGATGACGCGGGCGTCACGGGTGAGGTAGCCGGCCTTCTTCAGCGTGGCGCGGTTGTTCTCGACGTCGATCTCGTTCAGCGAACGGGCGATGCCGAGACGCAGTGCACCGGCCTGGCCGGAGGGGCCACCGCCGTGGATGCGGGCGATGACGTCGTAGGCGCCTTCGAGATCGAGGATCTTGAAGGGCTCGTTGACGTCCTGCTGGTGCAGCTTGTTCGGGAAGTAGTTGTCCAGCTCGCGGCCGTTGATGGTCCACTTGCCGGAGCCCGGCACAACGCGGACGCGTGCAACGGCTTCCTTGCGGCGGCCAACAGCTGCGCCGGCAACGGTCAGTGCCGGGCGCTCCTTCTTCGGGGCAGCCTCGGTAGCGCCGCTTTCCGAGGTGTAGCTGGTCAGGTTTTCCTCAGCCTCAACGGCTTCGGTGGTCAGTTCATCGTTCTGAGCCACGGTTCTCCTTGTAGATAAAAGTGTTGGTGGCCAGGACTACTGGGCGACCTGGGTGATTTCGAAAGTCTTGGGCTGCTGGGCTGCGTGCGGGTGCTCTGCACCGCGGTAGACCTTCAGCTTGCCCAGCTGCTGTGCAGCGAGGGAGTTCTTGGGGAGCATGCCCTTGATGGCCTTCTCAACGGCGCGGACCGGGTTGGATTCCAGCAGTTCCGCGTAGTTGACGGAGGTCAGGCCGCCCGGGTAGCCGGAGTGGCGGTATGCGCGCTTCTGCTCCAGCTTGGCGCCGGTGAGGGCAACCTTTTCAGCGTTGATGATGATGACGAAGTCGCCCATGTCCATGTGGGGAGCAAAGGTCGGCTTGTGCTTTCCGCGCAGCAGTGTTGCGGTCTGGCTGGCAAGACGACCCAGGACAACGTCGGTGGCGTCAATGACGTGCCACTGGCGGTTGATATCGCCGGGCTTCGGGGTGTACGTACGCACGGTGTTTGCCTCGTTCTTGTTCTGGCGTTCTTGTTTTAGGCGTCACACGGGGTGCGCCTACTATCTATGCGCGACCGGAACAGAGGTGAGGGCTCTATGTAACCAGTAGTCCCGACCATGTCCGCCGAGTTAGCGATCCTGCAACTGGATCCCCGGGCGGGCACGCATCATCGAGAAAGGACACGCACAACGACTCCCAAGAATAGCGCGAACGGGGCTTCAGGGTCAAAATGGGGTATCCGGTGGCTGGGGCTGGGAGGCTCTCGCGCGCGCCGGGCCTTTCCAGCCAGGGAGATTTCGTGTCCACAGTAAGCATTGCCGCAGGATCAGGGCCACTCTTCGCCGTCGCGGCGGGCCTGCTCGGCGTGCTTCTCTGCACGGTCACTGAGGTGCTCATCGCCCGGTCACTCCCCCGTCTCGGCGGCCTGCCGTCCATGCGGACAAGAATTACGACGGCGGCACTCACCGGGGCTCTGTACGCCGCCTTGGCTCTGCGAGTGGGAGGCGACTGGTCACTGCCGGCCTTCCTGGCCCTTGCGGTGCTCGCCGTGCAGCTGGCGCGGATCGATCTGGCCCACCACCTGCTCCCCAACCCCCTCGTTCTGGCCCTGCTCATCGCCGGCCTGGCGCTCTTCACCGTGAGCAGCACCGCCTCCGCAGGCTGGTCCCCCCTGCTGCGGGCAGTCATCGGAGCGGCGATTTTGTTCCTTGTCTACCTGGTTCTGGCCCTTATTTCTCCCAGCGGCATTGGAATGGGTGACGTGAAGCTCGCCGCGCCCGTGGGCCTGTACTTGGGTTACTTGGGCTGGAGTCACCTGTTCTACGGAGGCGCTCTGGGCTTCGTGCTGGGCGGTATTTTCTCCGTCGTTTTGATTTCGTTAAAGCGCGCGGGGAAATCCTCGGAAGTGGCCTTCGGGCCATCCATGCTTGCGGCGACACTCGGGGTCGTTTTGTTCACGGCCTGACGCCTGCTTTACACGACCCGAACGGCAATTCACAGGACATAAAAGCCAGCCCCGCTTATCAATCCAAGTAGTTTTCCAACCTTGGAGTTTCCTAACTGCGTACCGCCTTGAGGGGATTACTTGTTAGCCCCCTGGGAAATTCGGGTATGGCTACGCATTGTTGCTTTTCCGCCTCGATGCAATTCTTTTGCTATCGAAGCGCCGGCCCTTCGCGGATATGGGGGGAGCCGGAGTTCGATGAATTATTCCATCGAATTTAAGGAAATTACAATGACTACTCTCATGGTCTCAGTTCTTGCTTTCGTTTCGGGAGTTAAGGACCGTGTGTCATCGGAAAAGGGCGCCACAGCGACGGAATACTCGCTGCTTATTGCGTTCATTGCATTCGCCATCGTCATCGGCGTCGGCGCCTTCGGTACGGCTTTGAACGGGTGGTTCGACGAGCTGGGCGACCACGTTGCCCTTTGGTCCAACTAAGCGCTCATCGTCCCATACGGTGGTGCGCCGCCTCCTCCATCTAGTCGCGGCGCATCACCATCTTCCAGGTGTAGCTATTCTCGGGGAGAACCAGTGGAACCCAGCAGTTTAAGAACAACTTGGCGCGATCGCGGGGCAGTCGCCGTCGAATTCGCACTCGTTGCCCCAATCCTCCTCGCCCTGGTTGCCGGCATCGTGGAGTTTTCACACGCCTACAACCTGCAAATCTCCGTCACTCAGGCCGCCCGTGAAGCCGCCCGAACCATGGCCATCAAAGACGACCAGACCAAAGCCGCACTGGCTGCGATTGCCGGAGCTCCCGGGTTGAATGGCGACGACTTCGAGCTGGCCTTCTCGCCAGCGGCCTGCAGCGACGAAGACGACATCACCGTGACTGTCACCTATCCAGCAGCCACCTTGACGGGCCTCTTCGGCAGCACCGTCACCGTCACCGGAGTAGGGGCAATGCGATGCGGCGGCTGAAAGATGATCCACAACAGCCCGGGAGCGAGCGCGGCGCGGCCGGCGTCCTCGTTGCTGTCACGATGCTCGTGCTCATCGGCGCAGGCGCCCTGGCAGTGGATGTTGGCCAGATCTATGCGGAACGTGCGCAATTGCAAAATGCGGCAGATTCCGGCGCGCTGGCCGTGGTCGAAACCTGCTACGAAACTCCCTGCAGCCAACAAGACGCGGAATCCATTGCCGAAAGCTTGGCCAACGCCAACTCCAACGATGGCGAGTCAAACGTTGCCGAGGTCGACCTATCTGTGGCCAACCACGTGACTGTCCGGACCACAACTCAAAGCGGCAGCAACAGCTTCCTCACAAAAATGTTTGCCAGCGCCCTGGATGCACCGGCCGTGACCGTCGGCGCGCACGCTACGGCCACCTTCCTCTATCCCCCGACCGGGGTCTCCATCCTGCCGCTGGTGTTTGCTACATGCGAGTTCGTGGATGACGGAGAGCCTCACAAGATACTCACTCACGGCGGTTCTGCTGGCAGCTCAACTCCAGCCAAAGAAAGCCCGCCCAAAGAAAGCGACGACAAGGGCAAGGGTAAGGAGAAAGACGACATTTCCGGATCCGGGCCCAAGAACCCCGCGGACTGCAACTCAACGAACCCCTCCGGACAGATCGTTCCGGGTGGCTTCGCCTGGCTCAAGCCTAATCGTGATGTGGAGTGCGAAGTGAAAGCCACCGTCGGTGAGTGGAGCGACGGCAGCGAAGGGCTCGCCATACCAACGGAGTGCAAAGACCTTTTCGATCCGGACGCGACACCATCCCTGAAGGACCGGACGGTGGCACTCCCCGTCTATGCCTACACCTGCGAAGGAATGGCCAAGTGCACCGGCAGCCACACGGAATACATGATTCAAAAGTGGGCCGGCTTCAAAATTGAACGCTGGAACTTTCCAGGGCACAGTTATGACCCCTCCCCCGGGATATTCGCCGGCGGGGAAACCGGGCTCTATGGAACTTTTGTTGGATATGCAGCCGATCCCTCCCTGTTTACAGGCGGATCAACAACTCCAAATGGCAACGTCGTTGTCATTGATCTTATCGATTAATCCTTTTCGAGGGGGATAAAGTGAAAACTCGCCTACTGGGAGGCATCGCCGCATTAATTGTGGCAATAGTCGGAACTGTTTTTTTGGTCACCTATGTTCAGAACGCGGACAAACGTGCCTTGGCCGACACCGAAACGGAAACCGTCTACGTCGTCGAGAAAGCAGTCGCTGCAGGCACCGGAGTGGACAAGATGTCAGACGCCGTCGTCAAGAAGGAAATTCCGAAGCTGGCCGTCGGAGCTGGAGCCGTCACCGACCTTAACGAAGTCGTCGAAAAAGTCACCGCAGTGGCCCTGGTGCCCGGTGAGCAGCTGCTCTCCGCCCGGCTGGTAGATGCTGATGCATTCCTGGGGCCATCCCGGGTCAAGGTGCCCGTCGGCATGCAGGAGATCACCTTAAAGCTCCCCATTGAGCGGGTCGTTGGCGGAAAGATCGCAGCTGGCGACACCGTGGGCGTCTTCCTGTCAGCAGAAGCCGCCACGGGCGGTGCCAGCGGGACGCAGTTGACGTTCCACAAGGTTCTGGTGACCGCTGCCCAGTTCAGCAACGGCAGCGCGGCCAAGACACAGGATGACACGGCAGATGGGGAAAAGACGGCCGGCGCCCTCACCGCCAAGAAGTCGGACACCTCAGATGACACTTACATGATCACGCTGGCCCGTAACGCTGCCGATGCCGAACGAATCATTTTCGCTACCGAATTTGGAAGCGTCTACCTCTCGAAGGAGCCGGCAAACGCCGTCGAGGCGAGTTCAGGGGTCGTTACCAGCGCAAGGCTGTTCCGATGAGCCGCTTCGTTCTCATTTCGCCAAACGCTGACTTCGAACACAGGATGCAGCTGGCCGTGGCCGGCATGCACGGCTCCCTCCAGGTGTTCCAAGCCGATTATCTTCCCGACGGTCCTCACGAATTCCTCCGCCAGCTCGTGGGCGAACCTCCCGAAGTCCTCGTACTGGGTCCGGGGCTTCCCGAGGAGGGGTCCCTCAAGCTAGCGGCGGTTATGGATCTCCAGTACCCCGAGATCAGTGTGATCCTCGTAGTCCCGGAAACCACCGAAGTAGTGCTGCAGGCGATGAGGTCCGGAGTCCGTGACCTCCTCGATCCCGTCGCAGACCCGGACTCAATTCGGGTCCTGTTGGAGCGCGCAAGCCTCGCCGCTGCGGGCCGCCGTCGGGGTTTGGCTCCCGGAACCTCAGAGCACGCCGACCATGGAGCCGGCGGAAGGGTCATCGCGGTCATGTCCCCTAAGGGTGGTGTCGGCAAGACCACGGTGGCAACGAACCTGGCAGTTGGTCTTGGAAAATCCGCTCCCATGAGCGTCGTGATCGTGGATCTTGACCTTCAGTTCGGCGACGTAGCCAGCGGACTTCTGCTGGATCCTGAACACACCATCACTGACGCCGTAGTGGGGGCCGCCAGCCAGGACTCTATGGTCCTTAAGACGTACCTGACCGTCCACCCGGCGGGCATCTATGCCCTCTGCGCTCCGCGGAACCCGGTGGAGATGGACAGGATTTCGGGTGAGCACGTCGCCAGGCTGATCAATCAGCTCCGCGAGGAGTTCCACTACATCGTAGTTGACACCGCTCCGGGACTCGGAGAGCACGTCCTGGCGACGCTCGAGCAGGCTACCGATGCTGTCTGGATCTGCGGCATGGACGTCCCCAGCATCCGGGGTCTTCGGACCGGTTTCCAAATCCTCAGCGAGCTCGATCTGGTTCCCAACCAGCGTCATGTCGTGCTGAATATGACCGACCGGCGCGGCGGCCTCACTCTGCAGGACATTGAAGCCACCATTGGCGCCCCTGTGGACGTTGCGCTCCCCCGGTCGAAGACGCTGCCCTTCTCGACGAACAAGGGTGTTCCGATTCTGCAGGAAGGCAGCCGGGATCCGGCCGCGAAAGGGCTCCGCCAACTGGTGGAACGGTTTAAACCCGACTGGGAAGAAAGACCACACAAGAAGCTCCATCGAAGGGCGGTAGTCCAGTGAACCTCACAGACCGGTTTCAGCAGCTCCGCGGCGAGTCCAAGGCTGAACCCAAAACACCTGAAGTCTTCGAGGGCGTGTTCCAGCCGAAACTGGCTCCGGCAACACTTGGCCAAAAGCACGAAGCGCAGACCGCCGAAGCAGCGGCAAACGCTAACGCCGCCCTGGAGCAGCCGCAGCCCGTATCTGTGGCCAGCGAAGCCTTGAACGCGCTGAAGGAACGGGCCACCCAAAGCCTGTTTGAACGTCTCGGTTCGCGGATCACAGATTCTTCTCTCGAGGATGAGGCGCTGCACCAATTTGTCCGCGACGAACTGAAGATTGTGGTGGACGAGGAACAGGTTCCACTGTCCACCACGGAACGGCAGCGCCTGATTCGGGAAATAATCGATGACGTTCTTGGCCACGGACCAATCCAGCGCTTTCTCGATGACCCCACCATTACTGAGGTCATGGTGAACCGCTTCGACCAGGTCTACGTGGAACGCCAAGGGCGCTTGCAGATGACGGATACCAAATTCACGTCGGACAATTCCTTGCGAAGAGTGATAGAACGAATCGTCTCGAAGGTGGGGCGGCGTATCGACGAGTCCTCCCCTCTGGTGGATGCGCGGCTGGCTGACGGATCACGCGTCAATGCCATCATCCCGCCCTTGGCAGTGAACGGACCTGCTCTCACGATCCGCAAGTTCGGCCGGGATCCGCTCACGGTCCAGAACCTTATTTCCCTGGGGAGCCTCTCGCCTGAGATGGCGGAACTCCTACAGGCCTGCGTTCGGGCGCGAATGAACATCATCGTCTCGGGTGGTACTGGAACGGGAAAGACGACGCTCCTCAATGTGTTGTCTTCCTTCATCCCTTCCGATGACAGGATCGTGACGATCGAGGACGCCGTCGAGCTTCAGCTGCAGCAGGACCACGTGATCCGCCTCGAAAGCCGTCCCCAGAACATTGAGGGCAAAGGCGAGGTTTCCATCCGGGACCTTGTGAGGAATTCACTGCGAATGCGGCCGGACCGGATAGTGGTCGGCGAGGTCCGTGGCGGCGAGTGCCTGGACATGCTGCAGGCCATGAACACCGGCCACGACGGCTCCATCTCCACGGTCCACGCGAACTCTCCTCGGGACGCCATCGCCCGCTTGGAAACGCTGGTGCTGATGGCAGGAATGGACATCCCCCTCCGTGCTATCCGCGAACAGGTTGCCTCTGCCGTGAACCTCATCGTGCAGATCACCCGTCTCCGCGACGGCTCCCGCAGGGTCACCCACGTGACTGAAGTCCAAGGCATGGAGGGCGACATCGTGACACTCCAAGACGCTTTCGTCTTCGATTATTCCGCTGGAATCGACGCCAACGGGCGTTTCCTGGGTAGGCCAGTACCCACCGGTGTCCGACCTAGGTTCACGGACCGTTTCGCTGAGCTTGGTATCGAGGTTTCGCCAGCTGTCTTCGGGGCTGCAACGTCCGGTGGCCTACGCGGAAGGGGGCGGTAGGCGTGGGCGACACCGGCATTTTCGTTGCCGGCCTCGTTCTGGTCTATTTGGCCATCTTTCTCCTCTTCGGGGTGGTGCTGAAATCACAGTCGGCTCTGCCGCTCTCGCGGCGGCAGCCCGATGCACCCGCACAAAAGTCGATGCTGAGCCGGATGACAGACCACGCTGTCGGAGCTTTGGACAGGGGCATAAAGAAGCGAGGTCCGGGGCTGCTGAGCCGGGACCGGTTGGACGAATGCGGGCTTAAGAAAGATCCGGGCGATTACCTGCTCACGGCTGGCATCATGACGCTGACGTTTGCGGTCGTCGGCTTCTTCCTCGGCGGATTCTTCGCTGCGGTCATGGCGACCCTGCTGACGCCCTTGGCCCTCCATCTTCTGCTGAATCTGCTGGCTAGCCGACGCCGGGGCCAGTTTGATCAGCAGGTGCCGGACACTCTCCAGATGTTTGCCGGAGGCCTGCGTGCCGGGCATAGTCTGCTGCGGGCTGTGGACGCGGCCGCCCAGGAAAGCCAACCGCCCATGTCGGAGGAACTGAGCCGGATCGTCAACGAGACCAGGATTGGCCGCGATCTCGGTGAGTCACTGACTGACGTTGCCAGCCGAACCAGAAGCGAGGACTTCCTCGCCATTTCCCAGGCCATCGAGATTCACCGCGAGGTGGGCGGCGATCTGGCCGAAGTGCTGGACCACCTCGGCGATACGGTCCGTGACCGTAATCAGCTGCGGGGCCAGGTTCGCGCCTTGAGCGCGGAGGGGCGGATGTCCGCCATCGTCCTCATGGCACTGCCGATCGTGATGTTCATCGGACTCACCCTGCTCAACGACATGTACTCCCGCGTTTTTACCAGCACCCTCCCCGGCTACCTCATGATCGCGGCCGCCGCCGTGCTGCTGACAGCGGGCGGCTGCTGGCTCAAAAGCATCGTCAAACCGAAATTCTAGAAAGGAGCCATCGTTATGCAACCTCCTGCTTATGCAGCGATTCTGGCCGTGATCGCGCCGCTTACGGTCATGACGTGGTTTGCCTTCACTGGCGACCGAGCCGGCCTTCGCAACGTTCAAGCCAACCTAGGCAGGACCTCCAAGGCCAAGGGTCCCTCGCTCAGCGCCAACGAAAGACTCGTGTTGGCAAGCCAGCGAATCATGCCGAAGGGCTACGCCGGTTGGCTGGACAAACAGCTGGCGGGTGCGGGTCGTCCGAAGGAGTGGCCTCTGGCCAGGCTCATCATGGTCAAGCCCCTCCTGGCTATTGCCGGTGCGGTGATCGGTTATCTGTATTTTGCGGGATCCCCTTCGGCTCCCCGCTTCCTCGCGCTGCTGGGTATCACGGCAATGTGTTACTTCACCCCGGATCTGCTGGTGCGCAACCGTGCTCAGAAACGCCGGGCCGCGATACGACTGGAGCTGCCGACGGCACTGGACCAGATGCTCATTTCCGTCCAGGCGGGTTTGGGGTTTGAAGCGGCGATGGGACGGGCCGGAGCGAACGGCTCGGGACCGATGGCTGAGGAGCTGGTCCGGACGCTGCAGGACATCCAGGTGGGTCTTTCCCGCAAGGACGCTTACCTCGCTATGTCAGAGCGTGTAGATGTGCCGGACGTGCGCAGCTTCATACGGGCAGTTGTCCAGGCAGACGCATACGGGGTGGCTATCGCAGGCGTTCTCAAGGCACAGGCGAGCGACATGCGCATCAAGAGGAAGCAACGTGCCGAGGAACACGCGATGAAGATGCCGGTGAAGATGCTGTTCCCGCTCATCTTCTTCATCCTGCCCACGCTGTTCATCGTGGTCCTCGGGCCGACAGTCATGAGCATCATCTCGATATTCAGCGGCTGACTACTTCCTCTAGCACCAAGCTGCCCAACTAGTCGGCGGCCGCGCAAAGACCGGACCCCCTCGGATCCCAGCACCGAGGGGGTCCTTTTGTGTGCTGGAAAGGTAGCACATGCAAGGTTGACGCAGTGTAACCGCAGGAAATGCACAGCTTGGGAAAGCTTGGCGCAGGAACTGGCAAATTGCGTACTACTGAGGGAAAACTCGTTGCATTCTATTTACAGAGCTGGTGACGGACCAGCTTCCCTTCACTCGCTCAGGAGTTCAAAGTGCTTGCTCTTTATACCAACATCTATGCCCGCCTCCACCGCAATGAAAAGGGTGCTACCGCCGTTGAATACGGAATCATGGTTGCCCTGATCGCCGTTGCCATCATCGTCGCAGTAACCGCCCTCGGTGGCAGCCTGACTGACATGTTCCAAGGGGTTAAGTGCCAGATCGGCAGCCCGACGACGCCGAAGTGGGATGCGGTCGCAAAGGCCTGCAAAGCGTAATTAGCCAACGGCAAAAGCCTTCGGCGGCGGTTTACGAACCGCCGCCGATTGCTAAACCAATCACTGAGAGGCTCCGCATGTCGAGGGCATCCGAGCGTGGTGCAACCGCGGTCGAGTTTGCACTCCTAGCCCCTGTACTTGTCCTGATCCTGCTCGGAATCATGGAATTTGGCAGGGCTTACAACGCACAGACAACGTTGACCAATGCCGCGCGAGAAGGTGTCCGCAGCATGGCGATCAATAACAGCCAGGCGGCCGCCCGGACTGCCGCAAAGAACGCGGCGACCCAGCTCAACCCAGTTCTGACGGATGACAACATCACCTTTAGCACAGCGAACTGCACTGTCGGCGCGCAGATGACCGTGACTATTAACTACACGCTTACCACGATGACCGGCATAGCCGGTCCATTCGCCATGTCGGGAAAAGGAACCATGCTGTGCGGCGGCTAGCGGCTCCTAAAGACAAGGAACGTGGCGGAATTGCTGTTATCGTCGCAATTCTGATGGTGGTGCTACTCGGCTTCGCTGCTATCTCCCTTGACATCGCACTGCTTTACTCTGAGCGGGCCCAACTGCAAAACGGGTCGGATTCGGCGGCATTCATGCTGGCGCAAAAGTGCGCGAAGAACGAAAGCGACCCCGAATGCTCTCCCACCTCGCCCCTGGCAGCGGACCTGGCAAATAAAAACGCCGTGGATAGCCTCAGCAACGTGAAGTCCATTACCCTCGATAAGCTCAACCGCACCGTCGAAGTAACGGCCGGCGCGAAAGAAGCGGGAGGCACCACAAACAGTGTGTCCCTTTTCTTTGCCGGAGTCCTCGGAATCCCAAACGCAGAAGTGTTAGCCACGTCAAGCGTGCGATGGGGAAGTCCCCTTGAGGGCACCACGCCATTCCCATTAGCCTTCTCAGTTTGCCAGGTTTCGGGCATGGTAAACGGCGCACCTCAGTTGCTGCAGAATCATAACTCCAATGCCAACACGGACTGCAACTTGGGTCCCGCTGGTAAAACAGTCCCGGGCGGCTTCGCCTGGATCGTTCAAAGCACCGGTCAGTGCGGCGGCTACGTCAACCTGGCTGTCAACCAGAGCGGCAGCGACACCGGCAACGACGGTCCCTCGAATTGCGATGCAATTCTGAACAAATGGGCCGCTGATCTTGGCTCCGGGAAAAGTGTCACCATCTTGCTACCCGTTTACGAAGACGTCAGCGGAACCGGTTCCGGGGCCTCCTACGATCTGTTGGCTTTCGCATCTTTCAGTGTTCAGGGCTGGAAGTTCAGCGGCGTGGACAAGTTACCTCTGGTGTACAACAACGTTCCAGCTGGGGGAGACAAAAACTTGGAGTGTAAGGGTGAGTGTCGGGGCATCATCGGCCAGTTCGTCAAGTACGTTTCGCTTACGGACGGCTACAAGCTTGGTCCGGTCAGCCCTTACGGCGCCACAGTCGTGGAATTAACCAGCTAGTCAGTGCAAATCCATTGATTCAAAAACCCCAGGAGCAGTTCGTGAAGTCTCGGTTGTTGGCAGGAGCGGCAGCGGCGGTCCTCGCCATCGTCGGTGCGATGTTGGTCATCTCCTACGCCCAGGGCGCGGACCAGCGAGCCGTCAAGGACCTTGAGCCTGTAGCGGTGCTGGTCGTGAAGACGGCCATTCCGGCCGGTACTCCTGTCGAATCCATGACGGCTGCTGTGACGACCGAACAGCTGCCGGGCACTGCAGTCACCGACTCTTCGCTCAAGTCACTCGACGGTTCCAAGGGTAAGGTGGCCGCCGTCGATCTGGTGCCGGGAGAGCAACTCGTGGCAGAACGCCTGGTCGCACCTGAGGAGCTAAAGACGCAGGGCTCGGTGAAAGTGCCCGCTGGCCTGCAGGAGGTCTCCTTCAAGCTGGAACCGGACCGCGTCGTCGGCGGCCGACTGGCTCCTGGTGACCACGTCGGTGTATTCGTCTCGATGGATGAAGGCGGACTTGAGGACAGGGCAGACAAGGAAACCACCAAACTGACCGTGCGCAAGGCCCTCGTAACGGCCGTTCAGCGAGCGCCGGAAGCGGCCCCCACTGCCGCCCCGGCTCCGACAGCCACCGCCAGCACTGACCTCAATGCAGCCGATCCCCGGGATACCACCCTTCCCGTGGGGTCGCTCATGCTCACCGTCGCCGTCAGCGATGTCGATGCAGCCAAGATCGTTTTCGCCGCCGAATACGCCAAGATGTGGCTCAGCAAGGAGCCCACCAACGCCAAGGACAGCGGTCCCCGGATCATCCAGCGGAGTGAGGTTTACAAGTGAGCCGCTTTGTCCTGATCACTCCGAACGCGGACTTTGACAGCCGCCTGCGGCAGGCAGTGGCTGGTGGGCTGCAAGGCGGGGTCCAGACGTTCTTCACGAACGTCTTGCCGGCTGGCCCCTACGACCTGTTTGCCCAGTTGAACCAAGAGCAGCCGGAAGTCCTCATCCTCGGCCCGGATGTGCCCATTGACGAGGCTCTACGCCTAGCCACAGTGCTCGACGTCCAGGTGCCGGAACTGACTGTCCTCCTGGTCAGCGAGCCTGACCCGGAGCTCATCCTGCAGGCCATGCGCGCCGGCGTCCGCGACATCCTCAGCCCGTCCGCCGACCCCGACCAGTTGCGTGTGCTGCTGGAGCGCGCCTGCCAGTCGTTCGCCAGCCGCCACCGGATGGGACAGCCGCAGCAATCGCATAGCAGCAAGGGGCGGGTGATCGGCGTCTTCTCCCCCAAAGGCGGAGTGGGTAAGACCACCATCGCCACCAACCTCGCGGTCGGTCTGGGCAAGGTTGCTCCAATGAGCGTTGTGGTAGTGGACCTTGACTTACAGTTCGGCGACGTCGCGTCCGGACTCTACCTGAACCCGGAGCACACTGTAACCGATGCAGTGTCCCCCGCGGCCAGCGAGGACACCCTTGTGCTCAAGGCGTTCCTCACGGTTCACCCTTCGAGCATCTATGCCCTGTGCGCACCGGATAACCCAGTTGAAGCCGACCACATCGCACCTGAACAGGTCACCCGTCTGCTCGAGCAGCTGGCGGAAGAATTCCAATATGTAGTAGTAGACACCGCACCCGGCCTGCCGGAGATAGGACTTGCCGCCATGGAGGCCTGCACTGACGTAGTTTGGGTCAGCGCCATGGACATTCCTAGCGTTCGCGGCCTGCGTTCCGGCCTGGACATCCTCCGCCAACTCGACATTTTGCCCGAGGGAAGGCACGTAGTCCTCAACATGGCGGACCCAAAATGCGGACTCTCTGTTCAGGACGTTGAATCCACAATCGGTGCTCCTGTCGATGTCAGTGTCCCGCGTTCCCGTGCCGTCGCCTTTTCCACCAACCGCGGTGTTCCGGTCCTTCAGGAAGCCAAGAAGGATCCGGCAGTCAAAGGCCTGGACCAGCTCGTGGAACGGTTCAGCCCCGCCGGCCAAGCCAAGGGCGCACGCCAAAGTCACCGAAGGGTGGTGATCTAAATGAAGCTGTCCGAACGCATTCAGGCCGCCCAGGCGAAGTCCCAGCCTGCTGCTGTCGCCCCAGTGGCGGTGGCAGCCGCAGTTGCCGCCGCCCCGCCTCCCGCGGTGGCTCCTCTCCGGCCCCGGACCGGGAGGAACCTTCCCGAGGCGCGCACAGATGCCATGGCAACTGCCCCCGCAGTGCGGCGTGACTCCGGCCAGCCGAAGCCGGCCCGGCAGGAAACGGCAGCTAAGCCAGCACAGCCGTCGGCTGTGCTTAAGGAAGCCATCAAGCCCAAAGCCCAGCAGCCGGTGGATGCCTTCGCCGCCATGAAACAACGGGCGGCAACTGCGCTGTTTGAACGGATGGGAGCGCGATTCAACGACTCCGCCATCACGGAAAATGAGCTGCGTAGCACCGCCCGGGAGGAGCTCAGCCGCATCATCGATGCCGAGCAGGTTCCGCTGACTGCTGAGGAACGCTCACGTCTTGTCGCGGACGTGGCCGATGACGTGCTCGGCTACGGTCCGCTGCAGCGGCTTCTAGATGATGCAGCAGTCACCGAAATCATGGTCAACCGGATGGACCAGATATACGTGGAGCGCAAGGGCCAACTGACCCTGACCGAATCCCGGTTCAGCTCGGAGGAGCACCTGCGCAAGGTCATTGAGCGCATCGTGTCCAAGGTGGGACGGCGCATCGACGAGTCGTCTCCGTTGGTTGACGCCCGCTTGGAGGACGGCTCCCGTGTCAACGCCGTAATCCCTCCGCTGGCCGTGGGCGGTTCCTCGCTTACGATCCGTAAATTTAGCAAGGTGCCCCTGACGGTTAAGAACCTCATCGACTTCGGAACCCTCACTCCGGAAATGGCAGAACTCCTCAACGCCTGCGTCAAGGCCAAGCTGAACATCATCGTCTCGGGTGGTACAGGAACGGGTAAGACCACGTTGCTCAACGTGCTTTCGTCGTTCCTTCCGGGCAACGAGCGCATCGTGACCATCGAGGACGCGGTGGAACTCCAGATCCAGCAGGAGCACGTGGTACGTCTGGAAAGCCGGCCCCCGAACACCGAGGGCAAGGGCGAGGTCACCATCCGCGAACTGCTCCGGAACTCGCTCCGTATGCGGCCTGACCGCATCGTGGTGGGCGAGGTCCGTGGCGGAGAATCCCTCGATATGCTCCAAGCGATGAACACGGGCCACGACGGTTCGCTGTCCACCGTCCACTCCAACTCGCCCCGGGACGCCGTGGCCCGTTTGGAGACCTTGGTCCTCATGGCCGGAATGGACCTGCCGCTGCGGGCCATCCGCGAGCAGATCGCCTCGGCCGTGAACCTCATCATCCAGATCTCCCGTCTCCGGGACGGCACCCGGCGCATTACGCACGTGACCGAGGTCCAAGGCATGGAGGGCGACATCGTCACGCTCCAGGACGCCTTCGTCTTCGACTATTCGGCGGGCGTGGACCAGCACGGGAAGTTCCTGGGCTCTCCCGTTCCCACAGGCATCCGTCCGCGGTTCATCGACCGCTTTGAGGATATGGGCATCCACGTCTCGGCTGCCGTCTTCGGCGCCCCCCTGGCCTCGAACGGAAAGCAGTAACATTCATGGTCCTGACCCTTGGCATCATCCTGGTGATTGCCGCCATCGTCCTTGCTGGCGTGGCGGTGATGATCCCGCGTACCCCGACAGTGCCGTTGGACCGGCGTCGGCCATTCCGCACCGAATCAGATTCGCAGCTGACGCGCTTCGCAGGATCAGCAGTTCAGGGAATTGAGCGCTTCCTTGGGAAGCGCAACTTCCGCTACTTCAACCGTGAGACCCTCGAAAACGCCGGGCTGCGCCTGAGCCAGGCAGACTTCCTGCTCCTGGTGATCATCGGAGCCTTCGTGGGGGCAATGATGGGTCTCGTCGTCGCCGGACCCTTGCTGGCCGTCCTCCTGGTCATCGCGGCGCCCTTCGCTGGCCACCTGGTACTTGGCTTCCTCACGGGCAAAAGGCGGACGAAGTTCGGTGACCAGCTAGGCGATACCCTGCAATTGCTGTCCGGCAGCCTTCGTGCCGGGCACAGCATCCTGCGGGCCATTGATGCCGCAGCCAACGAATCGCAGGCTCCTACCTCCGAGGAAATGCGCCGGGTCGTTTCGGAGACCAGCCTCGGCCGGGACTTGCTCGTGTCACTCAACGACACCGCGGAGCGCATGCAGAACGAGGACTTCGTCTGGATCTCCCAGGCCATCCAGATCAATCGCGAGGTGGGCGGCAACCTGGCCGAAGTCCTGGACCAGGTCAACGAGACCATCCGCGAACGCAACGAGATCAAAGGACACATCAAAGCCCTGGCCGCCGAGGGCAAGTTCTCCGCCTACATCCTCATGGCACTCCCCATCGGCATCGTAGCCATGCTGACGCTTGTCAGCCCGGGCTACATGGACAAGATGTTCACGCACCCGCTCGGCTGGGTCATGATCGTTGCCTCGATCATCCTGATGACCATCGGCGGTCTGTGGATGCGCAAGATCATTGACCTGAAGTTCTGAGGCTGCCGTGAACGCGATGATTCTCCTTTCCCTCCTCCTGGTCTGCCTGCCGCTTGCCTACCTCGCCTGGTCCCTGCTCTCCGCGGATAAAAAAGGCCAGGCAGTTGCCCGCGAAATCCTGTCCAGGGGCGCGCACCGTGCCGAAGAAGTGGAGAAGAAAACCAGCCTCGGCACCCTTGAGAAGATCGGCCGCCGGCTCACCCCCACGGCCTACGTGCAGAAGCTCGACCATCTGCTCTCCCTCGCCGGCCGCCCGGCAAACCTTCCACTGGGCCGCGTCCTCGCAGCCAAGCCTGCCCTGGGTCTCGTGGGCGGCCTCGTCGGGCTATGGCTCAGTTCCATCGCCACGACGCCGATCATCAAGCTCGTGGGCCTGTTCATCCTGTTCCTTGGCTACTTCATTCCCGATCTGCTGCTCTACAGCAAGGGGCAGGAGCGGCAGAAGGCCATGCAGCTGGAGCTCGCCAACACCCTGGACCAGATGCTCATTTCCGTGGAAGCCGGCCTCGGCTTCGAAGGAGCCATGGCCCGGGCAGGCGAGAACGGCAAGGGCCCGCTGGCGGAGGAACTGGTCCGGACGCTGCAGGACATGCAGGTAGGCCGCAGCCGGCGGGAGTCGTACCTGGCCCTGGCCGAGCGCACAAACGTTCCAGAGCTGCGCAGCTTCGTCCAGGCAGTGGTGCAGGCCGATACCTACGGAATCGCCATCAGCCGCGTCCTGAGGGTCCAGGCGAAGGTGATGCGCGTCAAGCGCCGGCAGCGCGCGGAAGAGAAGGCCATGAAGCTGCCGGTCATGATCCTCTTCCCGCTGCTGTTCTTCATCTTCCCGGTGCTCTTCATTGCCATCCTCGGCCCCGCAGTCATCAACACAATCGAGACGTTTAGCGGTCAGTAGGCCCCGGATTCCGCAGGGTTCCCACGCAACACAAGGAAGCCGCAGGGTTTCCACAGGATCCAAGGTAGATCAGCTTTTTCACAAGGTCAGAAAGTAGCCTTAACTCATGTCCACTTCAGGTTCCAGCACAGGCGACGGCGGCGCTCAAGGCGTCTGCCTGCCGGAGGCCGGGGCCACAGATGACGAGCCGGAACAGCCGCAGGGCCTCCCCATCCTGGACCTCAAGGTCCTTCAGGAGCTGGCGGAGGACATGGGCGGCAGCGGCGTGGCCCGTGCGTTCGCCAAGGACTATATCGGTATCTGGGACAAGCGGCAGGGATACCTGGAGCAATCAGTCCGGAACAACGATTCCGAGCTCGCGATGGACGCGGTCCTGAGCCTGAAGAATTCCGCGTTTATGGTTGGCGGGTTACAGCTCGCCAGCCTGGCCGTGGAACTGGAGCGCCTGATCAGGGCAGGCGACCTCCCCGCGGTGCGAAGCTTGCTGCCGGTGGTCGCACAGACCGGCCACGACACCGTCACTGCGTTGAAGAAGACCTACCTGCGCCACGGACGCTGAAGCCCAGTCACCAAGACAGAGCTACCACCAACAGACGCGGAGAGCTACTCGGCCTGCTTAGGAGCCAGCCGGTACCCTACGCCGCGTACCGTAACGAGCCACCGCGGATTGGCAGGATCCTCGCGGAGCTTGCGGCGCAGGTTGCCGATGTGCACCTCGACTGCCCGCTCGTCCGCTTCGCTGATGTAGGTGTCCTCGCCGTAGAACTCTCCGCGGACCACGCGGACCAGGTCAGCGCGGGTGCGTACAGCCCCATTCCCCTTCAGCAGTTCCTGCAGGAGGTCGAACTCGCTCCTGGTCAGGCCGACTGGCATGCCCCGAAGTGCAACCGTCCGGGTCTCCGTGTCGAGGGCCAGACCGTTGTGCTGGAGCACCTTGCCCCGCCGTATGGTTCCGGTTCCGCCGGCTCCGCCGGTCCGCAGCACCGGCGGCTCAGCCTCCTCGGAGGGGCCCTGCCGGGGCCGTCGCATCATCGCCTGAATCCGCGCCCGAAGTTCTCGCGGCCGGAACGGCTTGGTGATGTAGTCATCGGCGCCGCCCTGCAGCGCGGTTATCGTGTCCAGCTCCTCGTCCCTGCCAGTAAGCATGACGACGTACGCGTCGCTGAACTGTCTGATTCTGCGCAGGACCTCGAAACCGTCGATGTCCGGAAGACCTACGTCAAGTGTGATCACATTGACCCGGTGTTGACGCGCTACGTCAACCCCATCACGTCCCGTGGCTGCCGAGTGCACCTCGAAGCCAGCCTGCTGAAGAACCGCGCCAAGCAGATTGCGGACGTCGTCGTCGTCCTCAATCACCACGGCCACGCCAAGTTCGCCCACGACTACCCCATATCAGGTAAAACCACCGCATCACCCAGCGCAATGCGGTAAGCAGTACCAGATTACCTAGGCTACAACGTCTAAGTGTCCAGAGACCGTAATTCTGCATATCTTTTGCAAGGAACCCGCAGAAGTCGTTGCAGGGAAGGAACCGGAAGCCAGCAGGCACTGCAAACACAGGTGAATTGGTGTGCATAATGGCACCATGGGTGGGTACAAAGAAATACGGTCTCGCGTTGCAATAGTCCACCCCAAGGGCGGGTGCTCCGGTGGGTGAACATGTACTGGTCGGTGACACCGACCGCTTTTTCAGACGGCTTCAGCGAAGAGTGCAGGTTGCCCTCTGCCAGCTTCCGGTAACGCTTATTCTTGCTGCGATGGCTATTGCTGCGCCTGCCATCTGGCCCACGCTTATTGAAAGCCCCGTCTTTATCGCCTCCATTATCCTGATGGGCGCCTTGTTCCTAGCCTGTTTTGTGATTCCGTGGGAGCGGCTTCCGGCCAACGCCTATCTCGTCATCCCGATTCTGGATCTGGTGGTCATCGGGCTGGCCCGCAACGGCGCCGTTCCGGCAGTGCCGGGGCTTGGAGTGCTGGCCATCTTTCCTGTCATCTGGCTCTCTGCCTCCGGGTCGTACGCCCGCACCTCAATCTTCCTCAGCTTCTTCGGGACCCTGCTCATCACAGCGCCGTCAGTACTGCAGAAGTTTCCCAACATTTCACCATCGGACGTTGCCACGGCAATTCTGCTTCCGCTGATGATGCTCGCAGTTTCACTGGCAATACGGTTCGCGAGCGCCAGCGTTCGCATTCAGCGCCGGCGGCTGGAAATAAAGGATGCGGAACTCCGCGAGCTGCTCATTCAGAGCAGGAGTCGCGAAAAGCTCCTCAAAACCATCCTGGACACTATTGACGTCGGCATTGTCGCCGTTGACGCTGAAGGCCGTAAAGTGCTCGTCAACGATCAACAAAAGGTGTTCCAGCAGGCTGCTTCCCCCGCCGGGTCAGTCACGGAAAACCAGGAATCGCTGCAGCTCATGTTTGGGCAGGATAAAGTCACCCCGCTGCCCGAGGATAAGCGCCCGATTAACCGGGCCATCGCGGGTGAAACCTTTGCCGACTATTTGGTGTGGCTCGGTGAGGGCAGTTCCCGCCGCGCCGTTTCGACGGCGGCGCGGATCATTCAGAACGACGACGGCGGGTTCAGCGGCGCTGTCATCGTTTATACCGATGTGACGGGACTTGTTGAGGCCCTGTCTGGCAAAGAAGAGCTGATCTCCAACGTCTCCCATGAATTCCGAAGCCCGCTGATGTCGATCTTGGGCAATGTTGACCTGGTGCTGGACGAGGCGGATGCCCTGTCAGCAGCAGCAGCACAGCGACTGGAAGTTGTACAGCGCAATGCCGAACGACTCCTCGAGCTGGTCTCTGACTTGCTCGTCTCAGCTTCGACGGTGCTGGCGGTCCACCCACGGCGGACTGATTTGGCCGGTCTGGTTCAGACAACCATAGGATCGGCTCAGGCACAGGCCGACGCGTCCCATGTCTCTCTTCACACGGACGTTCCGGCACCCCTCTGGGCGAACGCGGATCCCCTTCGCATCTCGCAGGCCCTGGACAACCTCGTATCCAACGCCATCAAATACTCGCCCGACGGCGGCGAGGTAACCGTCAGCGCCCGCACCGGCGAGGACTGGGTGCAGCTGGAGGTCCAGGACACGGGGATGGGCATCAGCGAAGAGGAAGCGTCCCGGATCTTCACGCGGTTCTTCCGCACCCAAGCTGCCCGCCAGGCGGCAATCCCCGGAGTGGGCCTGGGCCTTTCCATCACCAAGACCATCGTGGAACGCCACGGCGGCAATATCACCTGCCAAAGCAAACCCGGAGCCGGGACCACATTCACCATGACGCTGCCGGCCGAAGACGCCCCGCTCTCCTAGGACACCTGCAAAGGCGAGGCGCTGCTTCACGTGCCTATGCAACGGTGCAGTTCCGCCAATCTTGATGGAAACCTTGGAGAATCCATGGTGACTTCTTGACGCTGTGTCGACAAAGTCTTCCCTAGGGCAGCCAGCCCACCGACTCATCAAAGAGAGCCCCGGGGGGACTTCACATGAATAAAGCAATAAAGGGCGCCATCGCCGCCGGCGCAGCAGGCATGCTGCTTCTGGGCGGAGCCGGCACATTCGCGACCTGGCGGGACTCCGCCACAGTAGACGCCAGTACGGTATCGACCGGTCAGCTCAGCCTGTCGGCTGCTGAAGGCAAGTGGACCGAAACAGCCGCTCCCCTAGTACCGATCGATCCTGAAACTTTTCAGATCGTGCCGGGCGACAGTATCACCTACACAACTACCGTGACGGTTAAGGCTGAAGGTGAGAATCTGAAGGCAGTGCTTGCAGTTCCCGAGACCTTGGCGGCTGAGGTCACTAATGACGTAGATCCCTCGGAGACGGTGGTTCCGGAGGAGCTGCTTGTCACGATGAATATTGACGAGGACGGGGTTAACGGACTTGGCGTTTCACCAGACGACGACCTGACCGAGGCGAACAACGTGCTCACGTTCGCGGATGAGAAGACGTACACCATCCCGGTGACCATCACCGTCAACTTCCCGCTCGGCACTGCCTCCACGCAGGATCAGAACCTGAACGTAGACCTGACCAAAGCCTTGGCCTTTACGCTTCAGCAGAAGTAACGCTATCTAGCCGCCCTGGACTATAAGTTCGATGAAAAGCAGACTATGGCTCACGCTCGTGGGGACGGTAGTGCTCGTCGCAATGACCACGATGAGCACCACCGGAGCTTTTTGGAGTGACGAGGCCGTAGTCGATGCTGGAACCCTCCCCACCGGCAGCCTTGTGCTGCTGGCGGGCGGAGATCCAGAAGCCTACGTTTTCGACGCGCTCAACGCCGTCAATCTGGCTCCGGGACAATCCGTTCGCGCACCACTGACCATTAGCAACGGCGGGAGCACGGATATGAAGTACGGATTGGCTTCAGTTGCCACAACAGCGGAAAGCGCCGCTGATCAAGAACTGTCAGCCGCACTCCTGCTAACAGTAACTGTTGCCAGTGACTGCGGTGAGACTCCTCCTGCAGGAGAGCCTCTGGTCAATCAGATCCCGCTCAATTCAGCACCTGCATTCTCAGGCAGGGCGCTGACGCCGTCAGTTTCGGAAACACTTTGTATCGAGATTGCCCTTGGCCCGGACGCACCCGTCGCGGCCGCCTCAGGCACTACATCCATTAGCTTCACCTTCAGGGGGGATCAGAGATTGTGAGCGAGGGGAAACGGGGTGCCGAATCGAACGTAACCGGCGTCGGATGGTGGCTGCGGCAGGTTGCCTCCTGGGTGTTGCTGCTGACGATGCTGGCCCTGCTGGCGGCGACCATTGCCGTACCGAAACTCACCGGCTCCACTCCGTACACGGTCCTCACCGGGTCGATGCGCCCCAGCATGCCACCCGGCAGCCTCGTCGTCACCAAACCCGTAGAACCTGCAACCCTCAAAACCGGTGACGCTATTACCTACCAGATCCGTTCAGGTGAGCCCGAGGTTGTCACCCACCGGATTGTCGCGGTATCGCATTCACTGGGAGGAGACACCACTTTCGTAACCCAAGGCGATGCTAACCCGGCACCTGATGAAGCGCCCGTCAAAACGGGGCAAATCCGCGGTGTCGTGTTGTACAGCATTCCACTGCTTGGCTACGTCAACCTGTGGCTGACTGGCGAACAGCGTATTTGGGGGGTCGGCACCGCTGTGGTCCTGCTGCTCAGCTACTCTGCCTTGATGTGCACCTCAGCCGTCATCGAATCGCGACGGTCTAAAAGGGTGACCGATCCTGCGAAAAGTACGGTTGGGGCAGCATGAGCAGTCCACGGCTTAGGAAGAGAGGACACGACCATGGGACGTCGTAGTGCACGTGGACCGCATGCGCCCACTACCCGTAGCGTGAGGGCCCGAGCACTCCTGTCCTTGGGAATGGTCCTGGGTCTCGGCGCCGTCGGGACTCTTGCAGCATGGACGGACGTGACGACCGCTACCGCGACTTTCAGCGCAGGAGACGTAGACATCAATGTTAATGGTTCGGAGACAGGGGCTGTCGTCTTCAGTTCGGCTGCAATGAAACCGGGAGACGTCTTGGTGGCTCCTGTCCGGATTAATAACACCGGCGACCTCAGCGTGACCTATCGCATGGCGACTGCTGTGACGGGGACCGGGTTAGGCGCGGGACTCGCCGTCGAGATCCGAAGTTCAGCCACAACCTGCCAGAACGTTACGTCGAGCGGCGGTGTAGTTGTAAGCACGGGCTCCACCACACTGACTAACGCACTCATAATCAACTCGCGCCCGCTGGCAGCGACTGCGCCGTCCAACACCGAAACTCTTTGCTTCAAGGTCTCCTTGCCGGCTGACGCTCCTGACAGCTACCAGGGTAAGACAGCAGAAACCACGTTCACATTCACCGCCGAAAACACCTGATCCCATGGCAAAGAGTTCGATATCGCCTACGGAGGTGCGGGAACTGTCCCGAACGCACAACAGGCTCCTTACCGTCGGCTCCGTGCTGGGATCCTTGTGCGTAATCGCAACCTTGGCCGGGCTGCTTGTGGGCGCGAAGCCGTTGATCTTCCGTTCCGGCTCTATGTCACCCGCGATAACCACCGGCGCACTCGGGGTGAGCGTCCCAGTGCAAGCGTCAGAGATTCGTGTCGGAGATGTATTGAGCGTCGAGAATACCTCCGGAATTCGCGTCACCCACCGTGTCGTCAGGGTCGACATTAACAACGGGATCGCATCCGTCACTCTGAAGGGCGATGCCAACGGTGTTCCTGACGCGGCTCCCTACACCTTGCGTGAAGCGGATCGCGTCATCTTCTCCGCTCCGCTTTTGGGCTACGTCGTCGCATGGCTTAACAGCTCCGCAGCGGTATTCGCAGGGGGCTTGTTTACGGCCTATCTGCTGTATCTGGCCTTTGGCCAGCGGGTGGCCTCAAGGCCTCCGACGTCCGGGGATGGTGGCACCAAGCTGGGCAGAGCTTCGGCTGGCAGGAAAATCCACCGCCGGAGCCGGACCGGCCGCCATTCAGGACAGGACAAGCGGCGGATTCGACTGCTTGCAGGCACAACCGTGGCCAGTGTCCTCGCCCTTACGGGCTCGGCTCTTCATACAGCCACCCCCAGCCACGCGGCGTTCACCGACAGTGCCAATGCAGCAGCCACGCTATCGGCAGTCCAGCCCGAAGCCCCCGATGTCACTTGCGTGCAGCATTACACCAACGAGGGCCTAGCGGGGAGTACGCCAACGTGGGTCGAGGTGAAGTGGCAGCCCTCAAGTGGCGTAGGTATAAGCCCCACTGCCTACAGGTTGACGACGCAGAAAGCTGGCAGCAACGAGTCTGCGGGTGAGCTATTGCAGCCGGTAGTTACGGTCAGAAATTATTCCACCGGCACTCTGACCGCCAACACCGTCGTCAGGATCTATTCACGATACGGTACGTGGGAATCAATCCCGGACGCTGTAAATCTGAACTACACGGCAGGCCTGCTAGGCGGCATACTTGGGGCAGTTCCGGCGAAGCTGCAATGCCCGACCTCGGGCTAGGTTTTCGTGAGACCCCGCAAGATCTAGGCAAGGTCTTCAATCCAGCGGCAGCGTGATGTTCACGCTCGTGCCGGCGGAGGACGAGTCGATAGCCATGCGGCCACCAACCGTTTCCACGGCCAGGCGCATGAGACGCAGCCCCATCCCCGAGTGCCGGCCCTGCGTCGCCGCCTGGATGTCGAATCCGGTGCCGTCATCAATGACTTTTAGCTGGACCTCGTGGCAGAGGGCGGGATGGCAGACGAATCTGAGACAGACAGTCACCGCTGAGGCCTGGGCGTATTTGTGGACGTTGCTGAGCAGCTCCTGCGCCGCCCGGTACAGCAGCGTGGCAGACTTCCGGTCCACTTCCATGCCGTGGTGCGGTGCTTCCAGGTGCACCACGGTCCCGCGCTCCCGCAGCGGAAGGGTCAGACGGTCAATTGCCCCCGCGACGCCAAGCACATAGAAATCGACCGGATGCGTATCGGTGAGAACGCCTCGGACTGCAACAACTTCGTTGCTTGATAGTGACTTCATGCTTCTACGGTGCTCCCGCACCCTTGTCATTTTCCTAGGGTTTTCCCAGCCACTCCCCCGTTTGAAGGGGCCGGGTTCCGGCCACCTCTTAGGTGAGCGTGTAGCCCAGTCCCCGGACGGTTTTCAGCCACTTCGGCGACCGCGCATTATCCCCCAGCTTGCGCCTCAGGTTCCCGATGTGGACTTCGATGATGCGGTCGGTATCGACTTTCCGGGGGCGACCCGGGCCAAAATCCTCGAGCTGCAGGTGGTCGGCCAGCTCTGCCTTCGTCACCACGCGTTTCCCCTGCTCCAGGATGATGCGGAGCAGCTCGAACTCCGTCCGGGTGAGCTCCAACGCCCGGCCGGCAAGGCGCACAGAACGGGTGACGGCGTCCACCTCCAGGCCGTTGTGATGCAGGCGGCGGTTGCGGGGCGATACTGCAGGCGGCACCCGCGGCGTCACTATCGGCGGGATGATGAGATGCCGCGGCCGCCGGAGCATTCCGTCAACGCGCACCCGGAGTTCGCGGGGCCGGATCGGCTTGACCACATAGTCGTCCGCCCCGGCGTCAAAGGCCTGCACGGTAGCCCCGAGGTCACTGCTTGCAGTGAGGATTAGCAGGTACGCGTGGCTGAACCTACGGATGCGCCGGGCCACCTCGAGCCCGTCGATATCAGGCAGGGCGGTATCCAGCGTGACAGTATCCGGCTGCTTGGCACGCACCAGGGCAATCCCGGCCTCGCCGGAATCCGCACAGTACACCGTGAAA
Organism: Arthrobacter sp. NPDC093125; assembly: GCF_044754225.1. Lineage (NCBI taxonomy): Bacteria > Bacillati > Actinomycetota > Actinomycetes > Micrococcales > Micrococcaceae > Arthrobacter > Arthrobacter sp. NPDC093125. Next base: position 544,300 of record NZ_JBIVOQ010000002.1, read on the forward strand.
CCGGCGTCACTGAGGGTGCCGCACAACAGCGCACAGACATGCTTATCCGGCTCAATAACGACAACAACGCGCCGCTCGTCCATCCCTTACCCCCTGTAAGGACGACATGACTAAAGACTGCCTCCCAGCCTACTAGCAACGCTGCCGCAACTGAGGCAGGACCCTCAGAAGCGGTTGATGTGAAGACTTACTCCCGCAAAGCACGGGTCCGTTCAGCCCGCGCCAGCAGTTCAGCGTCCGACGGATAGGCCACTTCCTCCAGCACCAGCGGATGCGGCGCGGCGAGTACAGATCGTGCGTCGCGTTTTTTCGCCAGCAGCCGCTCATGCAGCCACTCGGGACGCTCCTGCCCCTCCCCCACATACAGCGCCGACCCCACGAGGGCGCGGACCATGTTGTGGCAGAACGCGTCAGCCTGGACGGTGGCCACAATGACGCCGTCCGCATCGCGCGCGAACTCGAAGCGCTGCAGCTCCCGGATGGTGGTGGCGCCTTCGCGCGGCTTGCAGTAGGACAGGAAGTTGTGCAGGCCCAGCAGCTGCGCCGACCCCGCATTGAGCAGGTCCACGTCCAGGGGCGTCTTGTGCCAGAGCGTGTCGTAGCGGCTGAGCGGATCCCACAGCTCCAGCCCGTCCGCGATCCGGTAGCTGTAGCGGCGCCACAGGGCGGAGAACCGCGCGTCAAAGCCCTCCGGAGCGATGGCCGCCTCGTGCACCACGATGGATCCGGTGAGGTCACCGAGTTCCCGGCTCAAGGCGCCCCGCAGCCTGCGCAAAAGTGCGACGGCGGGATCGAGCTCAGCGCCGCGGTTCAGTCCCAGCCACTCGGGTTCCGTCAGGTCGAGGTGGACCACCTGCCCGCGGGCGTGGACGCCCGCGTCGGTACGCCCGGCGACGGTAACCCGCACCGGCCGCCGGAGCACCAGCTCCAGCGCAGCTTCCAGGGTTCCCTGAACTGTGCGCCGTCCCGGCTGCACTGCCCACCCGCTGAAGGAGCCGCCGTCGTACGCCAGATCAAGCCGGATACGCAAAAACCCGCCGCCCCCCAAAACGGGGGCCGCGGGTTTTTGGTCGTTCATAGACTCAAGTCTATGCGAAGGAGCTAGCGAATTACTTCGCGTCCTTTGCCTCGTCAGCAGCAGCTTCCTCGGCGGGAGCTTCCTCAGCAGCAGCCTCTTCAGCCGGAGCTTCCTCAGCGGCCGGAGCCTCTTCGGTTGCAGCTTCGGTCTCGACAACCTCAGCCTCGGGAGCTTCCTCGGCGGCCGGAGCAGCAGCAGCGGCGGCCTGGGTGGCCTCGGCTACAACAGCCTGCTTAGCGGAAACCGGTTCAAGAACCAGCTCGATGACAGCCATGGGAGCGTTGTCGCCCTTGCGGTTGCCGATCTTGGTGATGCGGGTGTAGCCGCCGTCGCGGTTCTCCACTGCCTGCGCGATGTCGGTGAACAGCTCGTGGACGACGCCCTTGTTGCTGATCAGGCCGAGAACGCGGCGGCGGGAAGCGAGGTCTCCGCGCTTGGCGAAGGTGACCAGACGCTCTGCGTACGGCTTCAGGCGCTTGGCCTTCGTGACCGTGGTGGTGATCCGCTTGTGCTCGAACAGTGCGGAAGCCAGGTTCGCGAGCATCAGGCGCTCGTGAGCCGGGCCGCCACCGAGGCGCGGGCCCTTAGTGGGGGTAGGCATAATTGTTTCTCCTCATATGGAAGCCGGTGGGGCTGCGCACACCATGGTGCATCCAACCCGCCGGCCAAGATCTGCTTGTTAGAGCTCGTCGTCGCTGAACGCGGCGTCGTCCTCTTCGATGGCTGCGGCGCGGGCGGCGAGGTCGAAGCCGGGAGGCGAATCCTTGAGGGACAGTCCCAGTTCAACCAGCTTTGCCTTGACCTCATCGATGGACTTGGCACCGAAGTTACGGATGTCCATCAGGTCAGCCTCGGAGCGGGCAACGAGTTCACCCACGGTGTGGATGCCCTCACGCTTGAGGCAGTTGTAGGAACGGACGGTGAGGTCCAGATCCTCGATCGGCAGTGCCATGTCCGCTGCCAGGGCAGCGTCCGTCGGCGACGGGCCAATCTCGATACCTTCAGCTGCGGTGTTCAGCTCGCGGGCCAGACCGAACAGCTCCACCAGGGTGGTGCCTGCCGAAGCAACCGCATCGCGCGGGGCGATGGCCTGCTTGGTCTCGACGTCGACAATGAGCTTGTCGAAGTCAGTGCGCTGCTCAACACGGGTGGCTTCCACGCGGAAAGTAACCTTCAGCACCGGCGAGTAGATGGAGTCAACCGGGATACGGCCGATCTCTGCGTCGCCGGACTTGTTCTGAGCTGCCGAAACGTAGCCGCGGCCGCGCTCGATGGTCAGTTCGAGTTCGAACTTGCCCTTCGAGTTCAGCGTGGCAATGTGCAGATCCGGGTTGTGGAATTCGACGCCAGCCGGCGGAGCGATGTCCGCGGCGGTGACGACTCCGGGTCCCTGCTTGCGCAGGTAAGCAACAACCGGCTCGTCGTGCTCGGAGGACACGGACAGGTTCTTGATGTTCAGGATGATCTCAGTGACATCTTCCTTGACACCCGGAACCGTGGTGAACTCGTGCAGCACGCCATCGATCCGGATGCTGGTTACAGCGGCACCGGGGATGGAGGAGAGCAGGGTACGGCGGAGGGAGTTTCCGAGGGTGTAACCGAAGCCCGGCTCCAGCGGTTCAATGATGAAACGGGAGCGGTTTTCGGAGACGACCTCTTCGGAGAGGGTGGGGCGCTGTGCAATGAGCACTTAGGTTTCCTTTCGGCGAGCATCCGCTATATGACGCAACACAGGTGGTGGAAAATCGGTCTGAGACTTAACGCGCTGGGCTTGCCCGGACCCTTGAGGGTCCGGGCAAGCTCAAGGCAGCGGAAAAGCTTAGACGCGGCGGCGCTTCGGCGGACGGCAGCCGTTGTGGGCGGCGGGGGTGACGTCCTGGATGGAGCCAACCTCGAGGCCGGCAGCCTGCAGCGAACGGATCGCGGTTTCGCGTCCGGAGCCCGGTCCCTTCACGAACACGTCAACCTTCTTCAGGCCGTGCTCCTGTGCACGCTTGGCAGCAGCTTCGGCAGCCATCTGTGCAGCGAACGGGGTGGACTTACGCGAGCCCTTGAATCCAACCTCACCGGCGGAAGCCCAGGAGATGACAGCACCGGACGGGTCCGTGATGGACACGATGGTGTTGTTAAAGGTGCTCTTGATGTGCGCCTGGCCAAGCGCGATATTCTTCTTGTCCTTCTTACGCGGCTTGCGAACCGCGCCACGAGTCTTCGGGGGCATTTCTTCTCCTACAGAAAGTTATTTGGGGGAAAGCCATCGCTGGGTCCCACATATGCCTTGTTCCTGGAAACCGCACCAGCGGTTTCAGGGGGCAGATGGGATTTAGCGAGCCTTCTTCTTGCCGGCGACGGTGCGCTTCGGGCCCTTGCGGGTACGAGCGTTGGTCTTCGTACGCTGACCGCGTACGGGCAGGCCCTTGCGGTGACGCAGGCCTTCGTAGCTGCCGATCTCAACCTTGCGGCGGATATCTGCTGCCACTTCGCGGCGAAGGTCACCCTCAACCTTGTAGTTGCCTTCAATGTAGTCACGCAGCTGGACCAGATCAGCGTCGCTCAGGTCCTTAACGCGGACGTCAGCGCTGATGCCGGTGGCAGCCAGGGTTTCGTGTGCACGGGTCTTGCCCACGCCGTAGATGTAAGTAAGCGCAATTTCCAGCCGCTTTTCGCGGGGAATGTCTACGCCAGCGAGACGAGCCATAGTGGCAGTGCTCCTTGAATAAACCGGAGGTCGTAGGCAGTACACCCGCACTTTCGGTGCGGCCCCAGCCTCCGACCGGGGGTTAGCTGTCCGGACTCTTTTGAGCTCAATGTTCCAGTTCAGCTTGTGCTGCCTTTTATTTACTTGCGTGGGTTGCAACCCAGGATTCCCCGGAGGGAATTTAGCCCTGGCGCTGCTTGTGGCGCGGGTTCTCGCAGATCACCATGACCCGGCCATTACGGCGGATCACTTTGCACTTTTCGCAGATCTGCTTGACGCTCGGCTTGACCTTCATGGCGTTCCTTTGCGTGATAGCAGTTGGGTCCGATAGACCGGCCTTCGGCTGTGCCTCTGGCCGCCCAACGTTTACTTGTAGCGGTAGACGATACGACCACGCGTGAGGTCGTAAGGGCTCAGCTCCACCACTACCCGGTCCTCAGGGAGAATCCTGATGTAGTGCTGACGCATTTTTCCAGAGATGTGTGCCAGAACGACGTGCTTGTTGGTGAGCTCAACACGAAACATCGCGTTGGGCAGCGCCTCAGTCACTACGCCCTCGATCTCTATGACCCCGTCCTTCTTGGCCATATCCTCCGCTAACTGTTGGTTGCCTCAGCCTGCCGATTTGCACCGGGCATGGCTGCGGACGTTTTTTGATGTGATTTTGGCTGGCGCCCCTGGCCGCAAAAGGGCGTGGCGGGGCAGACAACCAACAAGCAACACTACGGCATTTGGCCCGGAATGTTAAATCCAGCAATGGTAGCGCACAACGCGCCTCCGTGCACCACAAAAGCTTGAGTGCATCAGAATCTTCGCGCCTCGGGATCTTCCTCAGTCAGGATCCGTAGGCGGGAAAGGTGCCCGCGGGAGTGGTGATGGTCTCCGCGCTGCTGATCCCGTCCAGGATCGCCGAGCGGACGACGTCGGCTGCCGCACTTTGCAGGGTGATGAGACTTACGTAGCGGGCCTCGTCCGTACTCCGGTCCAGCGGCACCTGCCCTGTCGCCAGCGAAAAGACGACATCGCCGTCCGCGAGGGTGTGGGACGGGTGCAGGGCCCGGGCGATGCCGGCATGGGCAGCCGAAGCGGTCCGCTTACACTCGGCCTTGTCCAGGACCGCATTGGTGGCGACCACAACAAGGGTGGTGTTCAGCGGCGGCAGGCCTCCCTGCTGGTTGGGCTTGTCCTGGTCCGGCTTGTCGAAATCAGGCTCAACCGGCGGACTGAACTTCGTCCCGAGCGCGTTGACCACGGCCAGGGCTCCGACTACTACAGGGCCGTCCGGTGAGACCTCCTCCAGGGTGATCGACGCCGTGCCCACTCCCCCTTTGAACTGGCGGCGGGCGAGCAGTGCGCCGGTGCCGGCTCCCACGTTGCCGCGTCCGACGTCGTGCCCTTCAGTCTCCGCGCCGGCGGCGGCAGCAGCGGCGTAGCCCATGGCCTCATCCGGGCGGGCGGAAAAGTCGCCGCCCCGGCCCAGGTCGAAAATCGAGGCCGCCGGGACAATGGGAACCACGCCGCCGTCAACGGCGAAGCCCCTCCCCTGCTCCTCGCACCAGCGCTGGACACCGCGGGCAGTGACGAGGCCGTAGGCGCTGCCGCCCGTCAGCACCACGGCATCCACGGTGGAGACCAGTGCGGTGGCGTCCAGCGCGTCGGTTTCGTGGGTCGCGGGGCCGCCGCCGCGGACATCCACCGAGCCGGCGGTTCCCGGCGGCGGCAGGACCACGGTCACTCCGCTCAGCCAGCCGCCGTCGGCCTTCTGCTCCTGCCCGACCCGCAGGCCCGGCACGTCCGTAATCTTTCCCTGCGCTCCTATGCCTCCCATGGCTCCCATTCTGCCCCGCCTCCCCCAACTAGGTAGCACATTGGGTCGTTCTCAGCGCTGGGAACGACGCGAACTGCTACCTAGTTGGGCACGAAGGTGCGGGGTTGGGTCAGGGAATCGGCACGGGCACAACGCCGAGCGGCGCGAGCTGGGCCGCACCGCCGTCGGGCGCTGAAAGGACCCAGATGCCCTTCTCATGAACCGCGACGGAATGCTCCCACTGGCAGGAGCGCTTGCCGTCGGTGGTCACCACGGTCCAGTCGTCCTCCAGGACAGCTGTTTCGATGCTGCCGCGGACAAGCATCGGTTCGATGGCCAGGCACAGGCCCGGACGGATCTTCGGGCCCCGGTGGCTGGTGCGGTAGTTGAGCACGTCCGGGGCCATATGCATCTCGGAACCGATGCCGTGGCCGACGTAGTCCTCGAGGATCCCCAGGGGCTTGCCCGGAACGGACGAGACGTAGTCATCCACGGCGCAGCCGATGTCGCCCACAAACTTGCCGGTGGCCAGCGCCGCGATCCCCCGCCACAAAGCGGCCTGCGTGACGTCGGAAAGGCGCTGGTCCTCGGGATCGGGAGTGCCGACGATGACCGTCCGCGCGGAGTCCGAGTGCCAGCCGTCAACGATGGCACCGCCGTCGATGGAAATGATGTCGCCGTCCTGCAGGACGCGGGACCCGGGGATGCCGTGGACCACTTCCTCGTTGACGGAGGTGCAGATGGTGGCCGGGAAGCCGTGGTAGCCCCGGAAGTTCGACTTGGCACCCGCCTCCAGGAGCACCGCCGCGAACACGTCGTCGAGGTGCTTCGTGGTGACGCCGGGGACCGCGGCCGCAACCGCTGCGTCCAGGGCACGGCTCAGGACCAGCCCGGCCTCGTGCATGGTACGCATCTGGGCGTTGGTCTTGTACTCAATCCGTGGCTGGCCGAATGCCATCTGTTTTTCCTCTCAGTGGTGCCCCCGCCGCATGGTTGCCGGCAGGGCTGGCCCTTGGGCCAAAAGCCGGAGGCCCCTCCCGATGTACCGGGAGGAGCCTCGTGGCGTGGTGCTGGCTCAGGCTGCCTGAGCCGACTTGATGGCCTGCATGACGCGGTCGGTGACTTCATCGATGGCGCCGATGCCGTCAACCTGGGTCAGGATGCCGCGCTCGGCGTACTTTGCAACAACCGCCTCGGTCTGCTCGTGGTACAGGTCCAGCCGGTGGCGGATGACGGCCTCGTTGTCGTCGCTGCGGCCGGTTTCCTTGGCACGGCCCAGGAGCCTGGCGACCAGTTCCTCGTCGTCAGCGGTGAGCTGGAGGACGACGTCGAGCTTCTGGTCACCGTTGGCCAGGATCTGATCAAGGTAGTCAACCTGCGCGGTGGTGCGGGGGTAGCCGTCCAGCAGGAAGCCGTCCTCGACGTCGGCCTCGCTGAGACGGTCGCGGACCATCTTGTTGGTCACGCTGTCCGGAACAAAGTCTCCGGCATCCATGTACTTCTTGGCTTCGACGCCCAGCGGGGTCTCGCCTTTAACGTTGGCACGGAAGATGTCGCCGGTGGAGATCGCAACGACGCCCAGGCGCTCCGAAATGCGTTCCGCCTGCGTACCCTTGCCGGAACCCGGAGGTCCGATAATCAACATTCTGGTCATCGCAATAGCCCTTCGTAGTGACGCTGCTGTAGCTGCGCGTCAATTTGCTTGACGGTTTCCAAGCCAACGCCCACCATGATCAGGATCGAGGTGCCACCGAACGGGAAGTTCTGGTTCGCGTTGATCAGCACGAGCGCCACCAGCGGGATCAGAGCCACGAAGCCAAGGTAAATGGCGCCGGGGAGCGTGATCCGAGACAGGACGTACTGCAGGTAATCCGCGGTCGGCTTGCCGGCACGGATACCCGGGATAAAGCCGCCGTATTTCTTCATGTTGTCCGAGACCTCTTCAGGGTTGAAGGTGATCGCGACGTAGAAGTATGTAAAGAAAACAATCATGGCGAAGTAGAGCGCCATGTAGATGGGGTGGTCCCCGCGGGTCAGGTTGTTGTTAATCCACTCAACCCAGGGCTGCACCTGCTCCCCCGCCCTCGGCTGGTTGAACTGGGAGATCAGCGCCGGCAGGTAGAGCATCGAGGAGGCGAAGATTACCGGGATGACACCGGCCATGTTCACCTTGATGGGAATGTAGGTGCTGGTGCCGCCCACAGTCCGGCGTCCGATCATCCGCTTGGCATACTGCACCGGAATGCGGCGCTGCGACTGCTCCACGAAGACAACCAGGGCAACCGTCAGGAGGCCGATGGCCAGGACGATGAAGAACGTGCCAGGACCCTGCGAGGTCCAGATCGCGCCCAGGGAAGTGGGGAAGCCGGCGGCAATCGCCGTGAAGATGAGGAGGGACATGCCGTTGCCCACACCCTTTTCGGTCACCAGCTCGCCCATCCACATGATGAGGCCGGTGCCGGCCGTCAGCGTGATGATGAGCAGGATGGTGGTGATGACGCTGTTATCAGGGATGATCGGCAGCGCACAGCCGGGCAGCAGCTGGCCGGACCGCGCGAGGGACACCAAAGTGGTGGCGTTCAGCAGGCCGAGGGCGATAGTGAGGTAACGCGTGTACTGCGTCAGCTTCGACTGGCCGGAAGCGCCTTCTTCATGCAGCTGCTGGAAGCGGGGAATGACCACCCGGAGCAGCTGCACGATGATGCTGGCCGTGATGTACGGCATGATTCCCAACGCAAAGATGGAGACCTGCAGCAGTGCACCGCCGCTGAAAAGATTGACGAGCTGGTAGATCCCGCCCGAGGTCTGCCCGGTCGACAAGCATTGCTGGACATTCTGGTAGTTCACACCAGGCGAGGGGATGAAGGCTCCCAAGCGGAAGATTGTGATGATTCCCAGCGTGAACAACAACTTGCGTCGCAGATCAGGCGTTCGAAAAGCCCGGCCGAATGCGCTAAGCAAGCGTCCTCCTCAGAAGTTATTAAGACTTGTGGTGCGGATCAATAAACCCAACAACCGAGTCTAACGGTTGATTGCACCATGCGAACAATCCGCGGTGGTGAATATGCGCCGGATGGCGTCGAAAATACGTCCGGCGGATGTGAAAAACTCCCGGTGACCGGGGCCGTGGCCCCGGTCACCGGGAGTTCAACAACGGGCTTTCGCCCACCGGCTCTAGAGAGCGGTGGTGCTTCCGCCTGCTGCAGCGATCTTCTCAGAAGCGCTGGCGGAGAATGCGTGAGCGGTGACGTCAACCTTGACGGTGATGTCGCCGGTGCCCAGCACCTTCACGGGCTGGTTCTTGCGAACGGCGCCCTTCGCAACCAGATCCTCCACGGTGACAGTGCCACCTTCCGGGAACAGCTCGTTGAGACGGTCCAGGTTAACAACCTGGAACTCAACCCGGAACGGGTTCTTGAAGCCGCGCAGCTTCGGCAGGCGCATGTGCAGCGGCAGCTGGCCGCCGGCAAAGCCAGCCTTGATCTGGTAGCGGGCAGCTGTACCCTTGGTACCGCGACCGGCGGTCTTACCCTTGGAACCTTCACCACGACCCACACGGGTCTTGGCGGTCTTGGCACCCGGGGCGGGACGCAGGTGGTGAACCTTCAGCGCGTTCTGCTTCTCAGCAGCGCCCTGCTCTGCGGCGTTGTTCTTGTCTGCCATTTACTTCGCCTCCTCTACCTTTACCAGGTGCGGAACCGTGTTGAGCATTCCGACGGTCACGGCGTCGGCGGTGCGGACAACGGTGTGTCCGATCCGCTTCAGGCCGAGTGACCGCAGGGTGTCGCGCTGGTTCTGCTTGCCGCCAATGACGGACTTGATCTGAGTGATCTCCAACTGGGCGTCGGAGGGAATCAGGTTCTTAGCCATTGCTTAGACACCCGCCTTCTGGTTCAGCAGGGCGCGCACCAGAGACGGCGGAGCGATCTCGTCCAGCGGCAGGCCACGGCGTGCTGCCACGGCTGCCGGCTCTTCGAGGCGCTTCAGGGCATCAACGGTCGCGTGAACGATGTTGATGGCGTTGGAGGAACCGAGCGACTTGGAGAGGATGTCGTGGATACCCACGCACTCCAGTACTGCACGGACCGGGCCACCGGCGATAACACCGGTACCGGCGGAAGCCGGACGCAGCATTACGACACCTGCGGCAGCTTCGCCCTGGACGCGGTGAGGGATGGTGTTGCCAACGCGGGGAACGCGGAAGAAGGACTTCTTAGCCTCTTCAACGCCCTTCGCGATTGCAGCGGGAACTTCCTTGGCCTTGCCGTAGCCGACGCCGACCATACCGTTACCGTCACCAACGACGACGAGTGCGGTGAAGCTGAAGCGACGACCACCCTTGACGACCTTGGAAACGCGGTTGATGGTAACAACGCGCTCTACGAACTGGCTCTTCTCGGCTTCACGGCCGCCGTCGCGGCCGCCACGGCCACCACGGTCGCCGCGGCCCTGGCCACGGTCGCCACGCTCGCCGCGACGGGCACCGCCACGGCGGTCGTCGCCAGCGGCGGGAGCGGTGGCCTCAGCAGCTACGGCTTCAGTCGCCTTCTGATCTGCAGACACAGTGTCCTTTTCCTTGTTTGCTTCCGTCACAGTGACAGCCCACCTTCACGTGCACCGTCAGCGACGGCGGCGATCCGGCCGTGGTACTTGTTACCACCACGGTCGAAGACAACAGCTTCGACGCCGGCCGCCTTGGCGCGCTCGGCTACGAGCTCGCCAACGCGCTTGGCCTTGGCGGTCTTGTCACCGTCGAATGCACGAAGGTCGGCTTCCAGTGTGGATGCGCTCGCTACGGTCTGGCCGATGGTGTCGTCGACAACCTGGACAAATACGTGGCGTGCGGAGCGGTTGACGACCAGACGGGGACGTACAGCCGTTCCGGAAATGCGCTTGCGGATACGAAGCTGGCGGCGGCTGCGCGAAGCAGACTTGCTCTTGTTCGTACGCTTCTTGTTAATTGAGATGGCCATGGTTACTTACCAGCCTTTCCGACCTTGCGGCGGATGACTTCGCCGGCGTAGCGAATGCCCTTGCCCTTGTAGGGGTCCGGCTTGCGCAGCTTGCGAATGTTGGCAGCAACCTCGCCGACCTGCTGCTTGTTGATGCCTGAGACAGAGAGCTTGGTCGGCCCCTCTACTGCAAAGGTGATGCCGGCCGGTGCCGTAACGCTGACCGGGTGGCTGTAGCCGAGAGCGAACTCCAGGTCAGATCCCTTGGCCTGAACGCGGTAACCGGTACCAACGATTTCAAGCTTCTTTTCGTAGCCAGCCGTGACGCCCTGGATCATGTTGGAGATCAGGGTGCGGGTCAGGCCGTGCAGCGAACGGGAGGCGCGCTCGTCGTTCGGGCGGGTGACGGTCAGGGTGTTGTCGTCCAGAGCAACCTCGATCGGGCTGGCCACAGTGTGGCTCAGCTCGCCCTTGGAACCCTTGACGCTGACGACAGAGCCGTCAACCTTGACCTCAACGCCGGCAGGAACGGTGATGGGGAGACGTCCAATACGTGACATTATTCTCTTCCTTTCCCGTTACCAGACGTAGGCGAGGACTTCGCCGCCCACGCCCTTCTTGCCGGCCTGCTTGTCAGTCAGGAGTCCGGAAGAGGTGGACAGAATTGCGATACCCAGGCCACCCAGCACGTGCGGCAGGTTGGTGGACTTCGCGTAAACGCGGAGACCGGGCTTGGAGATACGACGGACACCGGCGATCGAACGCTCGCGGTTGGGACCGAACTTCAGCTCGAGGGTCAGCTTCTTGCCGACTTCAGCTTCCTCTTCCTTCCAGCCGGCGATGAAACCTTCGGCCTTGAGGATGTCGGCAACGCGTGCCTTGAGCTTGCTGTAAGGCATAGACACGGAGTCGTGGTATGCCGAGTTTGCATTGCGCAGACGCGTAAGCATGTCTGCGACAGGATCTGTCATTGTCATTTGGGCTCTTGCCCTTCCTCGTAACGGTTTCCTTCGCGCCGATCCTCGCGGATCAGTGCAACCGGACCTTTTACGTAGTTAATTAAGCTTCGGTTTTGAACGGGAAACCAAGCGCCTTGAGCAGCGCGCGGCCTTCGTCGTCGGTCTTGGCGGTGGTCACAACCGTGATGTCCATACCGCGGGTGCGGTCGATGGAGTCCTGGTCGATCTCGTGGAACATAACCTGCTCGGTCAGACCGAAGGTGTAGTTGCCGTTGCCATCAAACTGCTTGCCGCTGAGGCCGCGGAAGTCGCGGATACGGGGCAGGGCCAGCGTGACCAGACGGTCCACGAATTCCCACATGCGGTCGCCACGCAGGGTTGCGTGTGCACCAATGGGCATGCCTTCGCGCAGCTTGAACTGGGCGATCGACTTGCGGGCCTTGGTAACCTGCGGCTTCTGGCCGGTGATCAGGGTGAGGTCGCGGACAGCGCCGTCGATCAGCTTGGAGTCCTTGGCGGCATCTCCAACACCCATGTTCACAACAACCTTGACCAGACGGGGAACCTGGTTGACGTTCTCGTACTTGAATTCTTCCTGCAGCGCAGACTTGATGGTTTCTGCGTACTTGGTCTTCAGACGAGGAACGATCTTCGTTGCCGGAGTCTCGAGAGTCTCAGTCATTAGATGTCCTTCCCGGAGCTCTTGGCCACGCGGATACGGACGGTCTTCTGGACGCCGTCCTTCTCAACGGTGTCGAGGCGGAAACCGACGCGGGTCGGCTTCTTGGTCGACGGGTCTACGAGAGCCACGTTGGAGATGTGGATCGGAGCCTCAACGACCTCGATGCCACCGGTCTTGGTGCCGCGCTGCGACTGACCGACCTTGGTGTGCTTGGTTACGCGGTTGATGCCCTCAACCAGCACGCGGTTGGTGTCGGGGAAGACGCGCAGAACCTTGCCCTGCTTGCCACGGTCGCCGCCGCGCTCAGCCTTGGCGCCAGTGATGACCTGAACGAGGTCACCCTTCTTGATCTTAGCCATGGACTAGAGCACCTCCGGAGCCAGAGAAACGATCTTCATGAACTTCTTGTCACGGAGCTCACGACCAACCGGTCCGAAGATACGGGTGCCGCGGGGGTCACCGTCGTTCTTCAGGATCACAGCTGCGTTCTCGTCAAACTTGATGTAGGAACCATCCGCACGGCGGCGTTCCTTCTTGGTACGGACGATGACAGCCTTGACGACGTCGCCCTTCTTTACGTTGCCGCCCGGGATTGCGTCCTTGACGGTGGCGACGATGACGTCGCCGATGCCTGCGTAGCGACGGCCAGATCCACCGAGAACGCGAATGGTAAGAATTTCCTTAGCACCCGTGTTGTCGGCGACCTTGAGTCGCGACTCCTGCTGAATCACTATTTACTCCTTGCGTCGCGCCGGTTCTCAGACCGAAAATCTTCCCACGGAATGAGCCTTGCGGAACGGTTGATCGGGGTGTCTCTTGACCTGCCTGGATTTTGCCAGACCAGGCCTAAACGCCCGTGCCAAAAACATTTGCTTCCCAAGAGGGTCCGGACGCAGTCCAGGCGCAAGGGGGCACTATGCCGTGGCACGATTGTTTACGAGGTTTGCTGACGGCACACAAAAGGCGCCATACAAACTCAAAATCTTAGCACAGATTGGGCCCATCCCCATATCACAGCTGCGGCCCGGCTGTTAAGCCGGCCAGCCGCCGTCGGGCTTTCCAGGCAGACCGCCCCGCCTGAGGGGGGCGCGAACGTACACTTGTGGCCCCAAACACGGGGGCTTTTGGGGCCACAAGTGTACGTTCGCGCGGAGTGGTGGCCGCGTAGTGGTCGCTGCTGCGTAGTTGTGGCACGGCGCGGACATGGCTACAAACGGGGAAACCCCCGCTCCCAAAAGGGAACGGGGGTTTCCTGCGCAACTGCTAAAACGCAGCTGCAGGTGTTACTTGGCCTTTTCGAGGATCTCGACCAGGCGCCACCGCTTGCTGGCGGACAGCGGGCGGGTCTCGGCGATCACAACGAGGTCGCCGATGCCGGCGGTGTTCTCTTCGTCGTGGGCCTTCACCTTCGACGTGCGGCGGATGACCTTGCCGTACAGGGCGTGCTTCACGCGGTCCTCAACCTGGACAACGATGGTCTTTTCCATCTTGTCCGAGACCACGTAGCCGCGACGCATCTTACGGTAACCGCGCTCGGCAGCTGCCGTTGCGGAACCAGTTTCCGTCACGTTCTCGTCCTTTTCACTCACTTGGCGTCCTCCTCAGTCTCAGCTTCGGCCGGCTTCTCAGCCTTCTCAGCCTTGGCTGCGGACTTCTTGGACTTCTTCTCTTCCTTGGCTTCCGCAACCGGTGCGGCAACCTCGGCACGAATGCCCAGCTCGCGCTCACGGAGAACGGTGTAGATGCGTGCGATGTCCTTCTTTACCGCGCGCAGACGACCGTGGTTCTCCAGCTGACCGGTGGCGGACTGGAAACGCAGGTTGAACAGCTCTTCCTTGGACTTGCGGAGTTCTTCAACGAGACGCTCGTTGTCGAAACCGTCCAGCTGTGCGGGTGCGAGATCCTTCGACCCTACTGCCATTTCTACTCACCACCTTCGCGACGCACAATGCGTGCCTTCAACGGCAGCTTGTGGATTGCCAGGCGCAGGGCCTCGCGAGCTACCTCTTCATTGACACCGGAGAGTTCGAAGAGAACCCGGCCCGGCTTGACGTTGGCGACCCACCACTCCGGGGAACCCTTACCGGAACCCATGCGGGTTTCGGCCGGCTTCTTGGTCAGCGGACGGTCCGGGTAGATGTTGATCCAGACCTTACCGCCACGCTTGATGTGGCGGGTCATCGCGATACGGGCAGACTCGATCTGACGGTTCGTGACGTATGCCGGGCTCAGGGCCTGGATACCGTACTCACCGAAGGAGACCTTGGTGCCGCCCGTGGCAGCGCCGGAACGACCCGGGTGGTGCTGCTTACGGTGCTTGACTCGACGTGGGATAAGCATTTAAGCCTGTCCTCCTTCTGCTGCCTGTGCCGGAGCGGCAGAAGCAGCCTCGGCTGCCGGAGCTGCAGCAGCAGGAGCTGCGTCGGCTGCCGGACGGTCGGTACGACGGCGGCGGTCACCACGGTCAGCGCCACCCGGGCGGCCCGGACGGTCGCCGGAGCGTCCGCGGGACGGGGCAGCAGCTGCCTGCTGGGCCAGTTCCTTGGAGGTGACATCGCCCTTGTAGATCCAGACCTTCACGCCGATGCGGCCGAAGGTGGTCTTGGCTTCGTAGAAGCCGTAGTCGATGTTCGCGCGGAGGGTGTGCAGGGGCACACGGCCTTCGCGGTAGAACTCCGAGCGGGACATTTCTGCGCCACCCAGACGGCCCGAGCAAGCGATACGGATACCCTTGGCACCGGCACGCTGTGCGGACTGCATGGCCTTCTTCATCGCACGGCGGAAAGCCACGCGGGAAGTCAGCTGCTCAGCAACGCCCTGGGCAACAAGCTGGGCTTCCATCTCGGGGTTCTTGACCTCGAGGATGTTCAGCTGGACCTGCTTGCCGGTGAGCTTTTCGAGCTCGCCGCGGATGCGGTCTGCTTCAGCGCCGCGGCGGCCGATGACGATGCCCGGACGTGCCGTGTGGATGTCCACGCGGACGCGGTCACGGGTGCGCTCGATCTCGACCTTGGCGATGCCGGCGCGCTCCATGCCCGTGGACATGAGCTGGCGGATACGGATATCTTCGCGAACGAAGTCCTTGTACCGCTGGCCGGACTTGGTGCTGTCAGCGAACCAGTGCGATACGTGATCGGTGGTGATGCCGAGTCGGAACCCGTGCGGGTTTACTTTCTGTCCCACTTAGCGAGCCTCCTCTTTCTCCGGGGTAGCGACTACCACGGTGATGTGGCTGGTGCGCTTCTTGATCTGAAATGCACGACCCTGAGCACGCGGCTGGAACCGCTTCATGGTCGGGCCTTCATCAACAAACGCTTCGCTGATGATGAGGTCGCCTTCGTCAAACGCCACGCCGTCGCGGTCCGCGAGGACCCGGGCGTTGGAGATTGCCGACTGAACTACCTTGAATACCGGCTCCGAAGCTGCCTGGGGGGCAAACTTCAGAATTGCCAGAGCCTCATTCGCTTGCAAACCACGAACAAGGTTGACGACGCGCCGGGCCTTCATAGGCGTTACGCGGATGTGACGCGCAATTGCCTTGGCTTCCATTGCTTTCCTTCTCTCGTCTTTGACGTAAGTGCAGGCGCCTAGCGGCGCTTGCCCTTACGGTCGTCCTTGACATGGCCGCGGAATGTCCGCGTCGGAGCGAATTCGCCGAGCTTGTGCCCGACCATCGACTCGGTGACAAACACCGGGATGTGCTTGCGTCCGTCGTGCACGGCGATCGTGTGCCCGAGCATGTCGGGGATGATCATCGAACGGCGGGACCAGGTCTTGATGACGTTCTTGGTGCCCTTTTCGTTTTCCCTTGCTACCTTCACAAAGAGGTGCTGGTCAACGAAAGGACCTTTTTTCAGGCTGCGTGGCATGTGTCCAGGCTCCTATCGCTTGTTCTTGCCAGTACGACGGCGACGAACAATAAGCTTGTCGCTCTCTTTGTTGGGACGGCGGGTACGGCCTTCAGGCTTACCGTTCGGGTTGACCGGGTGACGACCACCGGAAGTCTTACCTTCACCACCACCATGCGGGTGATCGACCGGGTTCATGGCGACACCACGGACGGTCGGGCGAACGCCCTTCCACCGCTTACGGCCGGCCTTGCCCCAGTTGATGTTCGACTGCTCGGCATTGCCGACCTCGCCGATCGTTGCGCGGCAGCGCACGTCGACGTTGCGGATTTCGCCGGAGGGCAGACGCAGCTGGGCGAAGCGGCCTTCCCTGGCGACAAGCTGAACAGAAGCGCCAGCGGAACGGGCCATCTTGGCGCCGCCACCCGGACGCAGTTCAACTGCGTGGATCACGGTACCGACGGGGATGTTGCGCAGGGGCAGGTTGTTGCCAGGCTTGATGTCAGCGTTGGCGCCGGCCTCGACGAAGTCGCCCTGGGAGAGCTTGTTCGGGGCGATGATGTAACGCTTGGTGCCATCAACGTAGTGCAGGAGGGCGATGCGAGCCGTGCGGTTCGGATCGTACTCGATTTCTGCAACGCGGGCATTGACGCCGTCCTTGTCGTGGCGGCGGAAGTCGATCAGACGGTACTGACGCTTGTGTCCACCACCCTTGTGACGGGTCGTGATCTTACCGGTGTTGTTACGGCCGCCCTTTTTGGGCAGCGGACGTACCAACGACTTTTCCGGCGTCGACCGCGTGATTTCGGTGAAGTCCGCTACGCTCGAGCCGCGACGGCCCGGGGTAGTCGGCTTGTATTTACGGATTCCCATAATTCATTTCCTCGTTAAAGTGGTCTCCGCTACGCGAGCGGACCGCCGAAGATGTCGATAGTGCCTTCTTTGAGGGTGACAATCGCACGCTTGGTGTTCTTGCGGGTTCCCCATCCGAATTTGGTCCGCTTGCGCTTACCGGCACGGTTGATGGTGTTGATCGATTCGACCTTGACGGAGAAAATCTTCTCCACGGCCAGCTTGATCTCGGTCTTGTTCGAGCGGGGGTCCACCAGGAAGGTGTACTTGCCCTCGTCGATCAGGCCGTAGCTCTTTTCCGACACGACGGGTGCAATGACGACGTCGCGGGGATCTTTGATGGTGGCTGCGCTCACTTGGCATCCTCCTCGTTCTTTGCAGCCTTGTCAGCAACGAATGCTTCGTAGGCAGCCTTGGTGAAGACTACGTCGTCAGAAACGAGAACGTCGTAGGTGTTCAGCTGATCTACGTACAGAACGTGAACTTCCTCGATGTTGCGCACGGACAGTGCAGCAACATCGTTCGCGCGCTCAATGACAACGAGCAGGTTCTTGCGCTCGGAAACGCCGCGCAGCGTGGCCAGTGCTTCCTTGGTGGACGGCGCGGAGCCGGCAACCAGTTCAGCAACGACGTGGATGCGTCCGTTACGGGCGCGGTCAGACAGTGCGCCGCGCAGTGCAGCAGCAATCATCTTCTTGGGGGTGCGCTGGCTGTAGTCGCGCGGGGTCGGGCCGTGGACAATGCCACCGCCGGTCATGTGAGGAGCGCGGATCGAACCCTGACGGGCGCGGCCGGTACCCTTCTGCTTGAACGGCTTGCGGCCTGCACCGGAAACTTCGGCGCGGGTCTTGGTCTTGTGGGTACCCTGGCGAGCAGCAGCGAGCTGTGCAACGACGACCTGGTGCAGCAGCGGCACGTTGGTCTGAACGTCGAAGATCTCTGCAGGCAGGTCAACCTGGACAGTGTTAGCCATTGAACTAGGCTCCCTTCACGGCGGTGCGTACGAGTACGACCTGGCCGCGGGCACCGGGAACGGCGCCCTTGATCAGGAGCAGCGACTTCTCGACGTCAACCGCGTGAACGGTGAGGTTCAGCGTGGTGTGACGAACGGCGCCCATGCGGCCGGCCATTTTCATGCCCTTGAAGACGCGGCTCGGGGTGGATGCGCCACCGATTGAACCGGGCTTACGGTGGTTCTTGTGGGCACCGTGGGAAGCTCCAACGCCGTGGAAGCCGTGACGCTTCATAACACCGGCGAAGCCCTTACCCTTGGTGGTGCCGATGACGTCGATCTTCTGGCCGGCTTCGAAGACCTCTACAGAGAGCTCCTGGCCCAGCTCGTACTCGGCAGCATCTGCGGTACGGAGTTCGACGACGTGGCGGCGAGGCGTGACGCCTGCCTTCTCAAAGTGACCAGCCAGCGGCTTGGTGACCTTGCGGGGATCGATCTGGCCGTAGCCGATCTGAACGGCGACATAGCCATCAGCGTCTGCATTGCGCAGCTGGGTGATGACGTTCGAGTCAGCCTGGACAACAGTGACGGGGATGAGCTTGTTGTTCTCGTCCCAGACCTGGGTCATGCCGAGCTTCGTGCCCAGCAGGCCCTTTACGTTACGGGTTGCGGTCATAGTTTCTCAGCACCTCCCTACAGCTTGATTTCGATGTTCACGTCGGCCGGCAGGTCGAGACGCATGAGCGAGTCAACAGCCTTGGGCGTGGGGTCGATGATGTCGATCAGACGCTTGTGCGTGCGCATTTCAAAGTGCTCGCGGCTGTCCTTGTACTTGTGGGGAGAGCGGATTACGCAGTAAACGTTCTTCTCCGTCGGCAGCGGCACGGGGCCCACTACCGTTGCGCCTGCGCGCGTGACCGTCTCAACGATCTTCCGTGCTGAAACGTCAATGACCTCGTGGTCGTATGACTTCAGCCGGATGCGGATTTTTTGTCCCGCCATGTCGCCTGACTCTCTTTCAGTCGTGCTTCCCCGGGTTGGGGCCGCCCTGTTCACTTTCCTGTTGTATGTGGCTGCCGAAGCATTTGAAGTCGTAACTACCACCCGCCGCACAAGCTGAATCCGGATGAATCCGGGTTCCTCAACCTGCCGACGTAACCGACCCCCGCGGTCGGGCGTGTCGCACTTTTCACAACATGCGAGCCCGCAGTTCCATGGGGAGTGGGTTATGTTTGGACTTCGACTTGGACCCTGTCACCCGGCATTATCCGGATCGGGACGCGAAGAAGCGCTTGAACAACTCATCTAGTATGCCGGAATTTGTCCGTGGATGCGAATCAGCCCTTGTGGTCCTTCCCTGACACTCCTGCCGGGCGGCGCTCAACCTCCCCGGCTCAACCTCCCTGTCCGCTCATTGCCCCAGCCGATCACCGAATGGATGATAGAACCATGGCCGGGCAGAACGCTGACGCCGTACGAGGCTCTTCTCCGCAGGACACTGGGCAGGACACTGGGCAGGACCCTGGGCAGGAGACTGTGCAGGACCTTGCCGGACGCCTCCGGCCGGGCTTCACGCTGGGCGTCGCTGCAGCCGCGTTCCAGATCGAGGGCTCCCTCACTTCGGGCGGCCGCGGACCTTCGGGCTGGGACGCGTTCGCCGAGAAACCGGGCAACATCGTAAACGGCCACTCCCCTGCGGTAGCCTGCGACCACTATAACCGGGCTTCTGAGGACATCGCCCTGATGCGGGACCTCGGCATCGATTCCTACCGGTTCTCGCTCTCCTGGCCGCGAATCCAGCCTGACGGCCGCGGGGCAATCAATACCCAGGGCCTGGACTTCTACGACAGACTCGTCGACCAGCTGCTGGCCGCCGGCATCTCCCCCATGGCGACCCTCTACCACTGGGACACCCCGCTCCCCCTTGAACGCAGCGGCGGCTGGATGAACCGCGCCACGGCGCAGCATTTCGCGGAGTACGCCGCAGCAGCGGGCAAACGGCTGGGCGACCGGGTGGCACAGTGGGTCACGCTCAACGAGCCGGTCTCCGTGACGCTCAACGGCTACGCGCTCGGAGTGCACGCGCCAGGGCGGGACCTGCTGTTCAAGGCCCTACCGTCAGTGCACCACCAGCTGCTGGCGCACGGGCTTGCCGTCCAGGCCCTGCGGGCGGCCGGTGTCACCGGCGGCATCGGCGTCACCAACCTGCATTCCCCTGTGCGCCCGGCATCACGGACATTTGTGGACCGCCTGCTGGCCAAGGTGTTTGACCTGGTGCTCAACCGCGTTTACGCCGACCCGATTCTGCTGGGCCGGTATCCCAAGCCGCCCGCCGCCGCCCGGCCCTGGTTCAGATATCTCGCCAAGGCGTCCGACGACGACCTCCGCCTCATCAGCCAGCCGCTGGATTTCTACGGGGTGAACTACTACTACCCGGTGAAGGTGGCAGCCGGCCAGGGGCCGGCCACCAGTCCCGCGGGCACCGCCGAGACCATGACGCGGGTGCCGTTCCACCTGGCAGCCTTCCCGGAGTACGACACCACAGGCTTCGGCTGGCCCGTTGCCCCCGAACACCTGGGAATCCTGCTCCGTGAGCTGAAGGACAGGTACGGGCCTGCCCTGCCGCCGCTCTACATCACCGAGAACGGCGCCAGCTTCCCGGAACCGGAACATGTCACCGGCCCTCTGGCAGATGCCCGGCGCATCGACTATCTGGCGCACCACCTGCACCAGGCCATGGTGTCTACCTCGCCCGGCGGGATCGCGCACGACGTGGAACTGCTCGGGTACTACGTCTGGACGCTGCTGGACAACTTTGAATGGGCGGCCGGTTATTCGCAGCGCTTCGGGCTGGTCCACGTGGACTTCGACACGCTCCAACGCACGCCCAAGAAGTCCTTTTACTGGCTGCAGGCCCTGAGCCGTGCACGGACGGCACGGGCCTGAGTCATCCGGCGGTTCGTCCTTGCCTGGACTATCTGTTCTTGTTGGACCGGTTGATGCGCTTCGCGCGGTCAATCTCGTGGCGGAAGTACTTCCTGGCGCGGACAAGACCGAACACGACGGCAGCGGCCACAACCAGGAAAATCAGGAATTCCATGACACGCCTCCTCTCTTTGCAGCAACGATAGCAGGGGGCCCGGCCTGCCGACCGCGGCCCGCTTATTCAGGCACCGCCCTTATTCGGGGCCCGCCGGCTTGCTTTGGCTGAGTTTCCAGAGCGCGAGCGCAATGAGTGCGCCGGCGATCATGGCGAGCAGCACGTACGTGTAGTGGCGCACCGCCCAGAGGATGCACAGTGCCACCCCGGCAGCTCCCCACCAGACAAACATCCGTTCACTGAATGTCAGTCCTGCGACCAGCAGCACCGCGAAGAGTGCCAGCACCCAGAACTGCTGGACGCCGTCTCCGCTGAAGATCACCAGCAGGCCGCTCACCGAGAGCAGCCCGGCCGCAACAGCGAGGTACACCTTGCCGGCGTCGCGCTGGCTTGCGCCATATCTGAGTACCCCCAGCATGGCGGCGAGGACCACGTACCATTGCACGGTCCAGAAGGGGTCAGGGCCTGCGGCGTAGTACCAGGTGTCATCCGCCATCCCCGGGAAGCCGGGCTCCGGCTCTGCCGGAAAAAGGGCTGCCCGCTGGACGGCGGCGGTAACGGCCAGCGCACCAAGTTCCGCTGCCCGCCGTCGTACCGCTGCCGGAACTTCCAGCCAGACCACGACGGCGGTAAGGGTCACCAGAGCTGCGCCTACCCACGACGTTGCGCTGTGGAGCAGCCCTCCAAACCCGGCGGCGGCCAGGCCCAGCACCGCGGCCCCAACCAGGGAGCGGTACCGGTCGTCGCCGCGGCCCGCTGGATGCGGGGCCGTCCGCCGAAGCATGCGGCCACGGATCCTTGCGGCGGCATAGAGCGCTGCGGCAGCAGTCCCGCCGCCTGCCAGCCACGGGAGGTACGGGCCCCACGGCCCCGCCGCCTCCCCGATGATGCCCTCCACCGTCCCAATGCCCCCGGCGAGCGCGGCCAGGGCAGCAGGCCGGTAGAACCAGGGCATGCGTTCCACATGCGAGGCTGCGAAGCATGCCACCGAAAGGGCGAGCACGGCAGCACCGGTGATCCAGTCCCACGTGGATGGGGCCAGCCCGGCTGATGCGGTTCCAAAGGAACCCGCCGCCGTCAGCCATAACCAGTGGTCCACGCCGTCGGTGTTTCTGTGCCGGAATAGTATTCCAGCGGCGGTGGCCGCCAGGGACATTCCAAGCAGCGCCAGTGCCATTCCTGCATGGCTCAGTACCGGCGCAGCTAGGAAACCGGACGGGGAAGAACCCGGAAATGACATCAGGGGCCCCAGAGCTACAGCTCCGAACAGCGCCGCGTAGACGGCCAGGTAGACGGCACCCCGGGCTGCGAACAAACGGCCGGCCACAATGGCCGATAGCAGCAACAGAAGCAGACACAGCAGCAGCACCCACCGCCCGCCGTCATCCGAACGGAGTTCCGCCCGGAAGGGCTGGGCCAGGTAGGCGAGTGGGAGAACCGCCTGGCCGGCGAGTGTGATCCAGACGGCCGCCTGCTGGAATGGCACTTCCAGCAGGCGGTGGCGCATGAGCCAGCGGATCACGTGCTGTGCCACGAACACGATCGCGAAGGTGACAGCGACGGCCGCTGGCGAGGCTGAAACGTCATAGCAGAGCACCAGGGCCAGGGCCGCAGTGAGTACGCGGCCGGCGGCAAAATAGATGCCCTTTAGAATGCGCGCTTCGACTGCCACCACCATTGCTGTGCTGAAGACTGCGAAGATGGCCAGGACGGTTTCGACGTGCGGAAGCGTTCCACCGCGCAGCATCAGCAGCACGGTTAAGGCAGCCGGGGCAAAGGCAGCGGATATCTGCTGCCGGCGCAGCAGATATCCGGCCCCCGCAGCTCCGCCGGCCAGGAGCACCGTCGTGAGCATGGCCTGCCACGGAGCCGGTGAGGAAGCGAACACCTGCATAGACGCCTCCGTGATGGCCATCGATACCGCCTGCGCGGCAAGGAGCACGCCGGCATCCGCCGTGTCGAGTCCCCGCGCCCTGCCCCTGAACGCCGCCCACAGGGGAACAGTGAGCTGAAGGGACAGCGCGGCAGCGAACACCGTCGACGGGGTGAGTGTCTCGCCGCCCATCAGCACGGGCCCGGCGTCGCGCTGCAACTGGTGGAACAGTGTCAGTACAAGCACTGTTCCTGCGGCTCGGCAGAGCCACCAGTAGCACCGCTGCAGCATTGGCGTGCCATGGATGGCTGCCCCGGGCGTTGCCGCACCTGGCGTCCCGGGAGAAGATGCTCTCCTGGCGCGGAGCGCCGTGACAGCGAGGTATCCGGCGACGAGCATCAGCGCTGCGTTTCCCATCTGAAGCGAAACGGCGTCGCAGGCCAAAGGCACGGCAGGGAGTGCTACTCCGAGCGGTACCCCCTCCGCAACGATGGGGCGCCATGTCCCGTTCTTTCCATAGACGGGAAACAGCATGAGACCGACGGCCAGTGCTGCCAGGAGCTGCACCCCAATGGCGATGGCCCCGTAGTGTTCGGCCGGCGGAAGGAAGGCCGGCTGGGGCATGACGCTGATGTGGTCCACGAGCGTAAGGAGAGTCATGGTTCCCACACCTGACGCGGTGAACAGGGCCAGGCTCAGATGTGGGGCCACGGAGCGCTTCTGTCCGCGGATCAGCACAGCGGTGACGAGTTGTTGAAGCACGAGGGCAAGGCACAGTGCCAGGACTGCTGCCGGAAAGCGGGAGTCATCATCAGCGACAATCGCCGCCATCAGGATCGGCGCCGCAACTGTGAGTGCAAGGCGGCCGCCGAGGACAAAATGAAGCCGCAGCGGTTCACCGGCGGACAGGGAGCGCCCCAGCCAGAAGACCGCACCGGCGACGAGCAGTATGGTCAGCGTCCAGGCACCCAGCGCGTCCGCCAGCAGGATGGCCAGGCCAAGGGCGGCGACAGGAGCCCACTCGGCGGCAGCCCTGTGCCTGACGGCGAGCACCATGCCTGCCAGCAGAGCGAGCACGGTGAGGCCTGCCAACGGCAGGTTGACGTCAGCCCCGGAAAGCCCCGGCAGGAAGTCCAGCTGCTGCACCACTGCGAAGGCAGCGGTCAACAGCAGCTGCAGCGCGAAGGTGAGCGCCGCGTCGACGTTCCACCGGCTGTGGCGCAGGACGCTGGCAAATACGGGCGGAAGCTGTCCCGCTCCCGGGACCGTAAGGAAAACCTGGAGAGCCAGGAGCACGGCCGCAGCGGCCAGGCCGGCACTCCCCCGGCCGGTTTGGTCCCAGACAGCCACAGCAGCAGCAACTGTCAGGCTGGCCCGGGCGGCCAAAAACTGCGCACTTCTGAATGGCACCCGTGGTGCCACGGAGGTCACTGCAAAATAGATTCCGCAGATGGCAATGACCCGTGCGTATTCCCCGCGCTCCAGCAGCTGCGGGACCACCGTGGCGGCCACCGCTACTGCCGGAACCATGTACGGATGCAGCTGCGCGAGGGGCCTGAGGTACAGCGGCGGCAGCCAGCGCGGCTTTGCCACGGCCAGAAGGGTGAAGAGCACCGCCACCCCGATAAGGGCCGTAAAGTACCACATGAGCGCCCCGCCAAGGACGGAAACCCCCGACCATGCCGTCGAGGCGACGAACGTCAGCGACAGGTACACGAGCACCCTGCTTTCCAGCCGGACGGCCGCCAGGACGTAAGCAGCTGTACCGGCAACCGACGTCAGCAGCCACGCGAGCGGAGCGTGGTGGAGAACCAGGGTATGCAGCGCCAGACCTGTCACAGGAACCAGGGCCAGTCCCGTGCCGGAGAATGCAACGGCTGCGGGCTTCAGCCGCGGGGCACGTGCGTGCAGCAAAAGGCCTGCCGCGTAAAACAGGGCAGTGACGGCACATACGCCCGCAAACCGCAGCGGCACCGGAAGGCCGGCGCCAATGAACAGTGCGCCGGCCGCGACCAGAAGCAGGCTGGCGACGTAGAGCGTGACATTGATGTTCTGCTGCTCGCGCCGCTCACGTGCTTTCTCCCGCTCGGCTTGCAGCTGGGCGTTCGTCTTCACCGGGACGGAGGGACGCGACGCTGGCGCAGTCCGGGGTGGCGCAGGCCGTGCCGGCGCAGGAGTCCGTATCGTCGGCGGTTCAGCAGGCTTTGATGCCGGCTGTGGAGGAACTGCCGCTCCGGGCGCTGACGCGCCAGTGGACACGGCAGCTGCAGCCAAAGCATCCTGCCATCCCTGGTAATGCCCTGCCCGGTAGCCGTCCTTGTATGCCTCGCCCATGGAGCTCCACATTTTTGCAGCCTTCCGTCCGCTGCCGGACACAAAAGTGACGGCAACAGTTAATCCAACGAATGGATTAATGGTAGCAAAAAACAGCCCCGCTGCAATAGCAGCGGGGCTGTTCTTAGGTTCTTCGGACCGTCAGCCGGCCCTCAGATCCGTGAATCAGTCAAGTAGTTACTTGATGATGTTGGTGACACGTCCCGAACCAACGGTGCGGCCGCCTTCACGGATAGCGAAGCCGAGGCCCTCTTCCATAGCGATCGGCTGGATGAGCGCAACGGTCATCTCAGTGTTGTCGCCGGGCATGACCATTTCGGTGCCTTCCGGCAGCGTGATAACGCCGGTCACGTCCGTGGTACGGAAGTAGAACTGCGGGCGGTAGTTCGAGTAGAACGGGTTGTGACGCCCGCCTTCGTCCTTGGACAGGATGTAGACGTTAGCCTCGAAGTCGGTGTGCGGGGTGATGGAACCCGGCTTGACGACAACCTGGCCACGCTCGACGTCGTCGCGCTTCAGACCGCGGAGCAGGAGGCCACAGTTCTCGCCGGCCCATGCTTCGTCGAGCTGCTTGTGGAACATCTCGATACCGGTAACGGTGGTCTTCTGGACCGGGCGGATACCGACGATCTCGACCTCAGAGTTGATGGCGAGGGTACCGCGCTCGGCGCGGCCCGTCACAACGGTGCCACGGCCGGTGATGGTGAAGACGTCCTCGATGGGCATGAGGAACGGCTTGTCACGGTCACGTACGGGGTCCGGAACGGACTCGTCGACAGCAGCCATCAGGTCCTCAACGGACTTGACCCACTCCGGGTCGCCTTCCAGAGCCTTGAGGCCGGAAACGCGAACGACGGGAGCTTCGTCACCGTCGAAGCCCTGCGAGCTCAGGAGCTCACGAACTTCCATTTCGACGAGGTCGAGGAGTTCCTCGTCATCAACCATGTCAGCCTTGTTCAGCGCGACCAGCAGGTAGGGAACACCAACCTGGCGGGCGAGCAGAACGTGCTCGCGGGTCTGGGCCATCGGACCGTCAGTGGCGGCAACCACGAGGATTGCACCGTCCATCTGAGCAGCACCGGTGATCATGTTCTTGATGTAGTCAGCGTGACCGGGAGCGTCTACGTGTGCGTAGTGGCGCTTTTCGGTCTGGTACTCAACGTGGGAGATGTTGATGGTAATGCCGCGCTGACGCTCTTCCGGAGCAGAGTCGATCGACGCGAAGTCACGCTTCTCGTTGAGAGTCGGGTACTTGTCGTACAGCACCTTGGAAATGGCGGCCGTCAACGTCGTCTTACCGTGGTCAACGTGACCAATGGTACCGATGTTAACGTGCGGCTTAGTCCGCTCGAACTTTGCCTTTGCCACAGGTTCCTCCTAGAACGTTTTTCAAATGACTTACCTTCGACCGCGCTTGTCGCGGCAGAAACTCCAGTAAGTCTACTTGGGGGGCTTTGGATTGATGAAATTGCAGATTCAGGAACTAATACTAGTGCCTAGAGCCTGTTCGCACAGACGGCCGGTTCCGGCCTGAACCAGGGCCGGCCGTCTGCGCCAGGTGGGCTGCCGTTGCCGGAAACACACCCGAGTTGCTCGCGTGAGCAGTCCGGAGACTATTCGCCGCGGGTCTTCTGGATGATCTCGTCGGCAACTGCCTTCGGGACCTCGGCGTAGCTGTTGAACGTCATGGAGTAAACAGCGCGGCCCTGGGTCTTGGAGCGCAGGTCACCGATGTAGCCGAACATGCCGGACAGCGGGACGTGTGCACGGACGACCTTGACGCCCTGTGCGTCCTCCATGGACTGCATCTGGCCACGGCGGGAGTTGAGGTCACCGATAACTTCACCCATGTATTCCTCAGGGGTGCGGACCTCGACATCCATCAGCGGTTCGAGCAGAACAGGGTTCGCCTTGCGTGCAGCTTCCTTGAAAGCCATACGGCCGGCGATCTTGAACGCCATTTCCGAGGAGTCAACATCGTGGTACGCGCCATCAATCAGCGTGGCCTTGATGCCGACGACCGGGTAACCAGCCAGGACGCCGTCGTTCAGCGCATCCTGGATACCAGCGTCCACCGACGGGATGTATTCGCGCGGAACACGGCCACCAGTGACCTTGTTCTCGAACTCGTACAGCTCGCCTTCAGCGGTGTCCAGCGGCTCGATCGCAATCTGGATCTTTGCGAACTGGCCGGAACCACCGGTCTGCTTCTTGTGCGTGTAGTCGTGACGCTCTACAGCACGCTTGATGGTTTCGCGGTAAGCAACCTGCGGCTTGCCAACGTTGGCCTCAACCTTGAACTCGCGGCGCATGCGGTCCACGAGGATGTCCAGGTGGAGCTCGCCCATGCCGGCGATGATGGTCTGGCCGGTGTCTTCGTTGAGGGAGACCTGGAAGGTCGGGTCCTCAGCGGAGAGCTTCTGGATGGCCGTGGAGAGCTTCTCCTGGTCACCCTTGGTGTTCGGCTCGATGGCAACCGAGATCACGGGCTCCGGGAAGCTCATGGACTCGAGGACGATCTGGTTGCTGGCATCGCACAGGGTGTCGCCCGTGGTGGTGTCCTTCAGACCGATGGCTGCGTAGATGTGGCCGGCGGTAGCGCCCTCAACGGGCATTTCCTTGTTGGCGTGCATCTGGAACAGCTTGCCGATGCGCTCTTTCTTGCCCTTGGTGGAGTTGACCACCTGGGCGCCTGCTTCCACGTGACCGGAGTACACGCGGACGAAGGTCAGCTGACCGAAGAACGGGTGCGCAGCAATCTTGAACGCCAGAGCCGAGAACGGCTCTTCCGCAGAAGGCTTACGGGTCAGTTCCTTCTCTTCGTCGCGCGGATCGTGACCGATCATGGGCGGGACGTCGAGCGGGTTCGGCAGGTAGTCCACGACGGCGTCGAGCATCGGCTGGACGCCGCGGTTCTTGAATGCAGAACCACAGAAGACCGGGTAGATCTCGGAGTTGATCGTCATCTTGCGGATGCCGGCCTTGAGCTCGTCGATGCTGATTTCTTCACCTTCGAGGTACTTGTCCATGAGTTCCTCAGAGGACTCAGCAACAGCCTCAACGAGGTTGGCCCGGTATTCCTCAGCCTTGGCCTGGAGGTCTGCCGGGATTTCGCGGATCTCGTACTTGGCGCCCATGGTGACATCACCCTTGGCATCGCCGGGCCACACCAGTGCGCGCATGTAGAGCAGGTCGACGACGCCGATGAAGTCGTTCTCGGCACCGATCGGCAGCTGCATGACCAGCGGCTTGGCACCGAGGCGGCTGATGATGGTGTCTACGGTGAAGTAGAAGTCAGCACCGAGCTTGTCCATCTTGTTGACGAAGCAGATACGCGGAACGTTGTACTTGTCAGCCTGGCGCCAAACGGTCTCGGACTGCGGTTCAACGCCTTCCTTGCCATCGAAGACGGCAACTGCACCGTCGAGGACGCGCAGGGAGCGCTCAACCTCAACCGTGAAGTCCACGTGGCCCGGGGTGTCGATGATGTTGATCTGGTTGTTTTCCCAGAAGCAGGTCACGGCGGCAGACGTGATGGTGATGCCGCGTTCCTTTTCCTGTTCCATCCAGTCGGTGGTCGACGCGCCGTCGTGCGTTTCGCCGATCTTGTGGTTCACACCTGTGTAGAACAGAATGCGCTCGGTGGTGGTGGTCTTGCCGGCATCAATGTGGGCCATGATGCCGATGTTGCGGACCTTACTAAGGTCTGTAAGCACGTCCTGTGCCACGGTGTCTCCCTTTCGGATGGACTACGCGTTCGCCGCCGGCTCGTCTGAGCCGGCGGCGTACGGGAAGTTTTACCAGCGGTAGTGGGCGAAGGCCTTGTTGGACTCGGCCATCTTGTGGGTGTCTTCGCGACGCTTCACAGCGGCACCGAGACCGTTGGAGGCATCCAGGATTTCGTTCTGGAGGCGCTCGGTCATCGTCTTTTCACGGCGGGCCTTGGAGTAGCCGACCAGCCAACGCAGGGCGAGGGCGGTGGAGCGGCCCGGCTTGACCTCAACCGGAACCTGGTAGGTTGCGCCACCGACACGGCGGGAGCGGACCTCGAGGGAAGGCTTGACGTTGTCCATTGCCTTCTTGAGGGCAGCAACGGGGTCGCCGCCGGACTTGGCGCGTGCACCCTCGAGGGCGCCGTAAACGATGCGCTCGGCGGTGGACTTCTTGCCGTCAACCAGCACCTTGTTGATCAGCTGAGTGACCAGCGGGGAGCCGTAGACGGGATCTGATACGAGCGGCCGCTTCGGGGCCGGACCCTTGCGAGGCATATTACTTCTTCTCCATCTTTGCGCCGTAGCGGCTGCGGGCCTGCTTACGGTTCTTAACACCCTGGGTATCGAGGGCGCCGCGGACGATCTTGTAGCGGACACCGGGGAGGTCCTTCACACGACCACCACGAACGAGCACAATCGAGTGCTCCTGGAGGTTGTGGCCTACACCGGGGATGTAGGCGGTAACTTCAATGCCACCGTTGAGGCGCACACGTGCAACCTTACGCAGAGCCGAGTTCGGCTTCTTCGGGGTGGTGGTGTAGACGCGGGTGCAGACACCGCGGCGCATCGGGCTGCCGTTAAGCGCGGGAGCCTTGGTCTTTTTGACCTTCGGCGTGCGGCCCTTGCGGACCAGCTGGTTAATCGTAGGCACTTTCGTGTTCTCCGTTTTATCCGGAGCGGCCTCTGACAGCCGCTCTCCTGTTTCTTCGCCCCGCCGCCCGAGCTTTGAAGGAGTCTCCAGAGCAGCTGAGGCGAAGCCTTGATAGTCGGATCGCACACGGAGGATACTGTGGCTTTCGGCCCCAAATGTCCCTAGGCATGCGAAAATGTGGCATACGTTGCACAAGAACCCTGCAAACCGGAAACGTCGCTCTGGTCCGGCCTTTCGGCTGAACCGGCGCACTCATCCACTGCCACAATAACAATTGGTCCCAAGTTTAGCATGGACGGCTCCCAGCCCTTAATCGGCAAGGAGTTCGCCGGTTAAACGGGGATGGTCCCCCACCTCTCGGTGCGGGACCATCCCTGTCAGGCTGCGACTGGCCGGGGTTACCGGAAGTCGTTGCCCAGGTCGTAGTCATCCAGCGGGATGGCGTGGAACTCAGGAGCTCCGTCGCCGCCCAGGGAATCGTAGGAGAAGTCGCTGAACGCGCTCGGGCCGGTGAACAGGTTGGCCTTTGCTTCTTCAGTCGGCTCCACCGTGATCTCGGTGTAGCGCGGGAGGCCCGTGCCGGCCGGGATCAGCTTACCGATGATGACGTTCTCCTTGAGACCCAGGAGCGGGTCGCTCTTGCCTTCCATGGCCGCCTGCGTCAGGACGCGGGTGGTCTCCTGGAAGGAAGCTGCGGACAGCCAGGACTCGGTGGCCAGGGACGCCTTGGTGATACCCATGAGCTCGGGACGTCCGGAAGCCGGAGTCTTGCCCTCGGATACAACACGGCGGTTGGCGTCCTCGAAGCGGCTGCGCTCGGCCAGCTCACCGGGGAGCAGGTCGGAGTCGCCGGATTCGATGACCGTAACGCGGCGCAGCATCTGGCGGACGATGACTTCCACGTGCTTGTCGTGGATGCCAATGCCCTGGCTGCGGTACACGCCCTGCACTTCGTCCACGAGGAACTTCTGTGCGGCACGCGGGCCCATGATGCGCAGGACCTGCTTCGGGTCGACCGGACCGTTGATGAGCTTCTGGCCCACCGTGACGTGCTGGCCGTCCTCGATCAGGAGGCGCGACCGGCGCAGGACCGGGTAGGCGATCTCTTCGGAACCGTCGTCCGGAGTGATCACCAGGCGCATCTGGCGCTCGGACTCTTCGATGGTGATGCGGCCGGCTGCTTCCGCAATCGGCGCCACACCCTTCGGAGTACGGGCTTCGAAGAGCTCCTGGATACGGGGCAGACCCTGGGTGATGTCGTCGCCACCGCTGGCGGAAACAGCACCACCGGTGTGGAACGTACGCATGGTCAGCTGGGTGCCGGGCTCACCGATGGACTGTGCGGCGATGATGCCGACAGCTTCACCGATGTCCACGGTCTTGCCGGTGGCCAGCGAACGGCCGTAGCACAGGGCGCAGGTGCCGACGCTGGACTCACAGGTGAGCACAGAGCGGACCTTGACCTCGGTGATGCCGGCTGCGAACAGCTCAGCGATCACGACGTCACCGCAGTCGGTACCGGCCGGAGCCAGGACGTTGCCCTTGGAGTCAACGACGTCCACGGCCAGCGTGCGGGCGTAGGCGCTGTTCTCGACGTTCTCGTCCAACATCAGTTCACCGTTGGAATCGACGACGGCGATCGGCGTCACCAGGCCGCGCTCGGTACCGCAGTCCTCTTCGCGGACGATGACGTCCTGCGAAACGTCCACGAGACGACGGGTCAGGTAACCCGAGTTGGCGGTACGCAGAGCGGTGTCGGCCAGACCCTTACGGGCGCCGTGCGTGGCGATGAAGTATTCCAGCACCGACAGGCCCTCGCGGTAGGAGGACTTGATCGGACGCGGGATGATCTCACCCTTCGGGTTGGCCACCAGGCCACGGATACCCGCGATCTGACGGACCTGCATCCAGTTACCACGTGCACCGGAGGACACCATGCGGTTGATGGTGTTCATCGGCGACAGGCTGTCGCGCATGGCCTGCGCGATCTCGTTGGTTGCCTTGTTCCAGATCTCGATCAGTTCCTGGCGACGCTCGTCGTCGTCGATCAGGCCCTTGTCGTACTGGCCCTGGATCTTCGCGGCGCGCTCTTCGTAACCGGCAAGGATCTCCGGCTTGGCAGCGGGCACCTCGATGTCCGAGATGGCAACCGTGACGCCCGAGCGGGTGGCCCAGTAGAAACCGGCGTCCTTCAGGTTGTCCAGCGTTGCCGCGGTGACAACCTTCGGGTAGCGCTCGGCCAGGTCGTTGACGATGCGGGACAGTTCGCCCTTGTCGGCAACAGCCTCAACCCACGGGTAGTCCTCAGGCAGGGTCTCGTTGAAGAGAACCTGGCCCAGGGAGGTGTCCACCAGTGCGGGCTGACCCTGCTCCCAGCCTTCGGGAGCTTCCCAGCCGGCGTACGGCACGAAGCCTTCGAGACGGATCTTGACCTGGGAGTTCAGGTGCAGCTCGTGTGCGTCGAACGCCATGATGGCCTCGGACACCGAACCGAAGACGCGGCCTTCACCTGCTGAACCAACACGCTTGGTGGTCAGGTGGTACAGGCCGATGATCATGTCCTGCGAGGGCAGGGTCACGGGACGGCCGTCGGACGGCTTCAGGATGTTGTTCGAGGAGAGCATCAGAATGCGCGCCTCAGCCTGGGCTTCGGGGCTCAGCGGCAGGTGGACTGCCATCTGGTCACCGTCGAAGTCGGCGTTGAAGGCGCCACAAACCAGCGGGTGAAGCTGGATGGCCTTGCCTTCAACAAGCTGCGGCTCGAACGCCTGGATGCCGAGGCGGTGCAGGGTAGGTGCACGGTTCAGCAGCACTGGGTGTTCGGTGATGATCTCTTCGAGCACGTCCCACACCTGCGGGCGGTAACGCTCAACCATGCGCTTGGCCGACTTGATGTTCTGGGCGTGGTTGAGGTCAACCAGGCGCTTCATCACGAACGGCTTGAAGAGCTCCAGGGCCATCTGCTTGGGCAGACCGCACTGGTGCAGCTTCAGCTGCGGGCCGACGACGATGACCGAACGGCCGGAGTAGTCGACGCGCTTGCCGAGCAGGTTCTGGCGGAAACGGCCCTGCTTGCCCTTGAGCATGTCGCTCAGGGACTTCAGCGGACGGTTGCCCGGTCCGGTGACCGGGCGGCCGCGGCGGCCGTTGTCGAAGAGGCTGTCAACAGCTTCCTGAAGCATGCGCTTCTCGTTGTTGACGATGATCTCCGGAGCACCCAGGTCAAGCAGACGCTTGAGTCGGTTGTTGCGGTTGATCACGCGGCGATACAGGTCGTTGAGGTCGGAGGTCGCGAAGCGGCCGCCGTCGAGCTGGACCATCGGGCGCAGTTCCGGCGGGATCACCGGGACGGCGTCGAGCACCATGCCGAGCGGGCTGTTGTTGGTGGTCAGGAATGCGTTGACCACCTTCAGGCGCTTCAGGGCGCGGGTCTTGCGCTGGCCCTTGCCGTTGGCGATGATGTCGCGCAGGTTGTCGGACTCGGCCTGCATGTCGAAGTTCTCAAGACGCTTCTTGATGGCTTCGGCACCCATGGAGCCTTCGAAGTAAATGCCGTAGCGGTCGCGCAGCTCGCGGTACAGGCCTTCGTCACCTTCGAGGTCGGCGACCTTCAGGTTCTTGAAGCGGTCCCAGACCTGCTCGAGGCGCTCGATGTCGGCGTCGGCACGCTTGCGGACGTTCGCCATCTGGCGGTCGGCGGAGTCGCGGGCCTTCTTCTTGTCGGCAGCCTTGGCGCCTTCACCTTCGAGACGGGCAAGCTCGTTCTCGAGGTCGCGGGCGATCGTGGCGATGTCGGAGTCGCGGTTGTCGATCAGCTGCTTCTTCTCGATGTCGTGCTCAACCTGAAGGTTGGGCAGTTCCGCGTGGCGGCTTTCCTCATCGACGCTGGTGATCATGTAGGCGGCGAAGTAGATGACCTTTTCGAGGTCCTTCGGAGCCAGGTCAAGGAGGTAGCCCAAACGGGAGGGCACACCCTTGAAGTACCAGATGTGGGTTACGGGAGCAGCCAGTTCGATGTGGCCCATGCGCTCACGGCGGACCTTGGCGCGGGTGACCTCAACGCCACAGCGCTCACAGATGATGCCCTTGAAGCGCACGCGCTTGTACTTACCGCAGTAGCATTCCCAGTCACGGGACGGGCCGAAGATCTTCTCGCAGAAGAGGCCGTCCTTCTCGGGCTTGAGCGTGCGGTAGTTGATGGTTTCCGGCTTCTTAACCTCGCCGTACGACCAGCCGCGGATGTCTTCCGCGGTGGCGAGGCCGATCTGCATGAGGCCGAAGGAGGATTCGCTGGACATATGGTCCCTGTTCTCTCTTGTTCTCTAAATTCTGAAGTCTTGGTTGCGGGAGGAGGAAGGAGGAGGACGACGGCGGGCGGTCACCCGCCGTCGTCGGACTCCTTAAACCTCTTCTACGGAACTGGGCTCTGCACGAGACAGATCGATGCCCAGTTCTTCCGCAGCCGTGAAGACTGCGTCATCAGAGTCACGCATTTCAATTGTGGTTCCGTCCGTGGAAAGCACTTCCACGTTCAGGCACAGCGACTGCATTTCCTTGATCAAGACCTTGAAGGACTCAGGAACGCCCGGCTCGGGGATGTTCTCGCCCTTGACGATCGCTTCGTAGACCTTCACACGACCGTGGATGTCGTCAGACTTGATCGTGAGGAGTTCCTGGAGCGTGTAGGCGGCGCCGTAAGCTTCGAGCGCCCACACTTCCATTTCACCGAAGCGCTGGCCGCCGAACTGAGCCTTACCACCCAGCGGCTGCTGCGTGATCATGGAGTACGGGCCGGTGGAGCGCGCGTGGATCTTGTCGTCCACCAGGTGGTGGAGCTTCAGGATGTACATGTAGCCGACCGAGATCGGATCCGGGAACGGCTCGCCGGAGCGGCCGTCAAACAGGCGGGTCTTGCCCGAGGAGTCGATCAGGCGGTCGCCGTCACGCGTCGGGTTGGTGGAGTCCAGCAGGCCCGTGATTTCCTCTTCGCGGGCACCGTCGAAGACCGGCGTTGCAACAGTGGTCTGGCCACTTTCGCGCGGCAGGTTCGGCAGCTGCTTGGCCCACTCGGGGTCGCCTTCGATCTTCCAGCCGGTTTTAGCGACCCAGCCGAGGTGCGTCTCGAGAACCTGGCCGACGTTCATACGGCCCGGGACACCCAGCGGGTTCAGGACGATGTCGACCGGGGTTCCGTCAGCAAGGAAGGGCATGTCCTCGACCGGAAGGATCTTGGAGATAACACCCTTGTTGCCGTGGCGGCCTGCGAGCTTGTCGCCGTCGGTGATCTTGCGCTTGGCAGCCACGTAGACGCGGACCAGCTGGTTGACGCCCGGGGGCAGCTCGTCGTCGTTGTCGCGGTCGAAGACGCGCACGCCGATGACGGTACCGGACTCGCCGTGCGGAACCTTCAGGGAGGTGTCGCGCACTTCGCGGGACTTCTCACCGAAGATGGCGCGAAGCAGGCGCTCTTCCGGGGTCAGTTCGGTTTCACCCTTGGGGGTGACCTTTCCGACCAGGATGTCGCCGGCTTCAACCTCGGCACCGATGTGGATGATGCCGCGCTCGTCCAGGCCTGCCAGGACTTCCTCGGACACGTTGGGGATGTCACGGGTGATTTCCTCGGCACCAAGCTTGGTGTCGCGGGCATCGATCTCGTGCTCCTCGATGTGGATGGAGGAAAGGACGTCCTCAGCGACGATGCGCTGGGACAGGATGATGGCATCCTCGAAGTTGTGGCCTTCCCATGACATGAATGCCACGAGGAGGTTCTTACCGAGGGCGAGCTCACCCTGGTCCGTTGCCGGGCCGTCGGCGATGATGCCGCCGACTTCCAGGCGCTGGCCATCGTTCACCAGAACGCGGTGGTTGTAGCAGTTGCCCTGGTTGGAGCGGGCGAACTTGTTGATGCGGTAGTTGGTCTCCGTGCCGTCGTCATTAAGCATGACAACGAGCTCAGCGGAGACCTCGGTGACCACACCGGCCTTCTTCGCGATGACAACGTCACCGGCGTCAACGGCAGCGGCGCGCTCCATGCCGGTACCCACGAACGGGGCCTCGGAACGGACCAGCGGCACAGCCTGGCGCTGCATGTTCGCACCCATGAGTGCGCGGTTGGCGTCGTCGTGCTCGAGGAACGGGATCAGGGCGGTTGCCACGGACACCATCTGGCGCGGGGAAACGTCCATGAACTGCACGTCCTCGGCGGGAACGAGCACGGGCTCGCCTCCACCACCGCGTGCACGGACCAGGACGGTCTCTTCAGCGAAGCGCTTGTTCTCGTCGAGCGGAGCGTTGGCCTGTGCGATCAGGACCTCCGCCTCGTCGTCGGCCGTCAGG
This sequence comes from Arthrobacter sp. NPDC093125, assembly GCF_044754225.1. Classification (NCBI taxonomy): domain Bacteria; kingdom Bacillati; phylum Actinomycetota; class Actinomycetes; order Micrococcales; family Micrococcaceae; genus Arthrobacter; species Arthrobacter sp. NPDC093125. Next base: position 580,415 of record NZ_JBIVOQ010000002.1, read on the forward strand.
TACTGGACGTCATCGGAAACGACGCCGTCCTTGACGAGACGGTATGGCGTCTCGATGAAACCAAACGGGTTGATGCGGCCGTAGGATGCCAGCGAACCGATCAGACCGATGTTCGGGCCTTCAGGGGTTTCGATGGGGCACATACGTCCGTAGTGGGACGGGTGGACGTCTCGGACTTCCATGCCTGCGCGGTCACGGGACAGGCCGCCGGGGCCCAGCGCCGAAAGACGGCGCTTGTGGGTCAGGCCCGAGAGCGGGTTGTTCTGGTCCATGAACTGGGACAGCTGGGAAGTTCCGAAGAACTCCTTGATGGCTGCCACGACGGGACGGATGTTGATCAGGGTCTGCGGCGTGATGGCCTCGACGTCCTGCGTGGTCATGCGTTCGCGGACGACGCGCTCCATGCGGGACAGGCCGGTGCGGACCTGGTTCTCGATCAGTTCGCCGACGGCGCGGATGCGGCGGTTGCCGAAGTGGTCGATGTCATCGATCTCGACGCGCAGCTCGTGGTCTTCGCCGTCGCGCTTGCCCATGAGGGTCTTCTCGCCGGCGTGCAGCGCGACGAGGAACTTGATCATGGCGACGATGTCTTCAACGTGCAGGACCGACGCTTCCTTGTCGCCAAGGGAGCGGTCGATGCCAAGCTTGCGGTTGATCTTGTAGCGGCCAACCTTGGCCAGATCGTAGCGCTTGGAGTTGAAGTACAGGTTGTCCAGCAGGGACTGGGCAGCCTCAACGGTGGGCGGCTCGCCCGGACGCAGCTTGCGGTAGATGTCCAGGAGGGCGTCTTCGCGGGTTTCGGTGGCGTCCTTCTCCAGCGTTGCACGCATGGAGTCGTACTGGCCGAACTCCTCGAGGATCTGGCCTTCGGTCCAGCCGAGGGCCTTCAGCAGTACCGTGACGGACTGCTTGCGCTTGCGGTCGAGGCGAACGCCGACCTGGTCGCGCTTGTCGATTTCGAGCTCGAACCAGGCACCGCGGGACGGAATGATCTTTGCGGTGAAGATGTCCTTGTCGCTGGTCTTGTCAGCGGCGCGCTCGAAGTAAGCGCCCGGGGAACGGACCAGCTGGGAAACGACGACACGCTCGGTGCCGTTGACGACGAAGGTGCCCTTCTCGGTCATCAGCGGGAAGTCACCCATGAACACGGTCTGCTGCTTGATTTCGCCCGTGTTGTTGTTCATGAATTCGGCCTTGACGTACAGGGGTGCCGAGTATGTAGCGTCCCGGTCCTTGCATTCGGCCATGGTGTACTTCGGGTCAGCGAACTCCGGATCGGAGAAGCTCAGGGACATGGTGCCCTGGAAATCCTCAATCGGGGAGATCTCTTCGAAGATGTCGGAAAGACCGGAGGTGGTGGCGACGCTGAGGTCGCCTTCTTCGACGGCTTTCGCTACGCGAGCCTGCCAGCGTTCATTTCCGACCAGCCAGTCGAAGCTGTCCGTCTGCAGTGCGAGCAGATTCGGAACGTCAAGAGGTTCGTGAATTTTTGCGAATGAGAGCCGGCGAGTGGCACCGTCGGTGCTTTCGGCATTGATAGCGGTAGCGTTGTTTTCATTAGAGGTGCTCGAGGCGACCAAGAGGGATCCTTCCACAGACCTTCAGGCGTTTTCAGATCTCCCCCGCTTTTCACCCTGCGAAGTGACTTCGCAGTGCTACCATCCGGTTCCGCTATATGACCCGGGACCTGGTCTGCCCATGCTGGTGACGTTGTACACGGCACATTGATGGAGCAGCTGCAGGAGAAGCCCACCGCTATATGAAGGCTGAAGGTAAACAGGGAAGACGCAAATATCTACGATACGGCAAAACCCCCTGCGTGTCTACCCCACTTCGGTTCGTATTGCAAGCACCGCTTTTCAGCGTCACCGTCAGCATCACTCCCTGCGGGACCAGCACTTCCCACCGGGATGTGCAGGACGCAGTGGATGCCCAGGTGATTCCCGTCACGATAACCTAGACGTATATCGCCCCAGATCGGAAGAGATAAACAATGAGCAACTCCGCAGACAACAGCGACGTTGTCATCCTGTCCGGTGCACGCACCCCGCAGGGCCGTCTCAACGGGCAGCTGGCGAGCTTCACCGCCGTCGAACTCGGGACCCATGCGATCAAGGCGGCCCTGGCCGCCAGCGGACTAAGGGCAGACCAGGTCGAGGCAGTCATCATGGGCCAGGTGCTGCAGGCGGGCGCCGGCCAGAACCCTGCGCGGCAGAGTTCGATTGGTGCGGGCATCGGCTGGAACGTGCCCACAGTGACCATCAACAAGGTGTGCCTCTCGGGACTGACGGCCGTGATCGATGCAGCGAGGATGATTCGCAGCGGTGACGCGGCCGTCGTCGTCGCGGGCGGCCAGGAATCCATGACCCGCGCCCCGCATCTGCTGCCCGGATCGCGGCAGGGCTGGACCTACGGCGCCATCCAGGCACTCGACGTCGCCGCGCATGACGGCCTGACCGATGCCTTTGACGGGCACTCGATGGGCCTCTCCACGGAAAGCAAGAACCTGGTCCTCGGCATCGACCGGACCTCGCAGGACAACGTTGCGGCGCACTCCCACCAGCGCGCGGCCATCGCTTCCAAGAATGGCGTTTTCGACGAGGAGATCGCACCGATCAGCGTCAAGCAGCGCAAGGGCGACCCGCTGGTGGTCTCCACGGACGAGGGCGTCCGCCCCGACGCCTCCATCGAGTCCCTCGCGGGACTGCGCGCGGCGTTCGTCACGGACGGCACCATCACTGCCGGGAACTCCTCTCCCCTGTCCGACGGCGCCTCGGCCCTGGTCCTGACGTCCCGCAAATTCGCGGAGGAGAACGGGCTGGAGTACCTGGCGGTTGTGGGCAAGCCGGGCCAGGTGGCAGGGCCGGACAACTCCCTGCACTCCCAGCCCTCCAACGCGATCCGCAACGCCCTGGAGCGGGCGGGCTGGACCACCGCGGACCTGGACTTCATCGAAATCAACGAGGCGTTCGGTTCGGTTGCCGTGCAGTCCCTCAAGGACCTCGACTACCCCTTGGAACAGTGCAACCTGCATGGCGGCGCAATCGCCCTCGGACACCCGATCGGCGCCTCCGGAGCCCGGCTTGCACTGCACGCCGCGCACGAGCTGAAGCGCCGCGGCCAGGGCAAGGCGGCGGTGGCGCTGTGCGGCGGCGGGGGCCAGGGCGAAGCCCTGCTGCTGTACAGGGACTGATGGAGGCCCTATCTGCGGCCGGCGGCTCCGGCACAGCCGACTCCCGCGGGATCGGCGCCGGCAGGGAGCGCTTCCTTACCGACGCCGCCGCGCGGGGTCTCGACGTCGAAATCGTGGAGCGGCTTGCAGCCCACAGCCTGGAGGAGGCTGCGCTAATCCTCGGCATCACACCGGCCGACATCGTGAAGTCCCTCGTGGTGAAGCACAAGGACGGCAGCTTCCTGTTTGCCCTTATCCCGGGTGACCGCCAGATTTCCTGGTCCAAGCTGCGCAGCCTCGTGGGAGTCAACAAGCTCTCCATGCCCCCGGCGGACGTGGCACTGGAAGCCACGGGTTATGAGCGCGGAACTATAACCCCGCTCGGCAGCACGACGCCCTGGCCGGTCTATGCCGATCAGACCCTTGCCGGCCGCCGCATCTCCATGGGCGCCGGCCAGCATGGCTACAGCGCGTTCGTGGACGCGGACGCGCTCGTCGCCTCGCTCGGCGCCGTGGTGGCCGACATCAGCGACCCCAACTAGTCTCAACCCCAAGTAGGTCGCAGTTCAGGTCGTTCCCAGCGCTGGGAACGACCTGAAGTGCGACCTACTTGGGGTTAAACGCAGGAATCCCCGCCCACCGGAGTGGACGGGGATTCCTCGTGAAGCAGTTGTTACTTGAGGGTAACGGTGGCGCCAGCTTCTTCGAGCTGAGCCTTTGCCTTCTCGGCAGCTTCCTTGGTGGCGCCTTCGAGAACAGCCTTGGGAGCGCTGTCAACCAGGTCCTTGGCTTCCTTGAGGCCGAGGGAGGTGATGGCGCGGACTTCCTTGATCACTGCGATCTTCTTGTCGCCAGCAGCTTCGAGGACGACGTCGAAGTCAGTCTTCTCTTCAGCTTCTTCTGCAGCGCCACCGGCAGCGGGGCCGGCAACAGCAACAGCAGCAGCGGTAACTTCGAAGGTCTCTTCGAAGAGCTTGACGAACTCGGAGAGCTCGATGATGGTCAGTTCCTTGAAAGCTTCAATGAGCTCTTCGTTGGTGAGCTTCGCCATGGTTGGCGTCCTTCCTATAGTGGTGGGCGGCGGCTTGATGCCGTTCCGTTCCACCGGAGTCTGTTTGGGAGAGAGTTAGTTCTCTTCGGCAGCGGCTTCGGCCGGAGCCTCTGCTGCTGCTTCTGCGGCGGGAGCTTCTTCAGCGGCGGGGGCTGCGGCTTCAGCCGGAGCACCGTTCTCTTCTTCAAGCTTGAGGCGCAGTGCGTCGATGATGCGTGCAGCAGCGGCAGCAGGGGCCTTGAGGATGCCTGCAACCTTGGCGAGCTGCAGCTCGCGGGACTCGAGTGCTGCCAGGGCAGCAACTTCGCTGGCGTTCAGTGCCTTGCCCTCGAAGTAACCGGTCTTGATGACCAGCTGCTTGTTGGCCTTGGCAAAATCCGTCAGGCTCTTGGCAGCTGCAACTGCGTCACCCTTGATGAACGCGATTGCAGTGGGGCCGGCGAGCTGGCCGTCGAATGCTTCGACACCAGCTTCCTTGGCTGCAATGGCGGTCAGGGTGTTCTTGACGACCGCGAACTTGGTGTCCTGGCCGAGAGAAACACGCAGCTGCTTGAGCTGTGCAACGGTGAGCCCACGGTATTCGGTCAGGACAGCGGCGTTCGATTCCTTGAAATCGTTAGTGATCTCAGCTACTGCTGAAACCTTGGTAGGCGTTGCCATAACCCTCCTTCCGGGGATAGTGCCGGTATTCCGGGTCCCCGCTCAAGTGAGCTAAAACTAAAAACGCCCCGCGCAGATGCACGGGGCTTGGCTCAACGCGGTCAGAACCGCGGAACTTTGCTTCGTTCACCTGCGCCGGCCGCCCTATGTTCAGGGTCCTTCGTCCAGAAACCCACTGGCTCTTCCGCACACAACTGCAGAGTTGAGCTGAGCTCGAAAGAGTGGATTTCCAACAACCGACGGTCTTTGGTATTTCAAGCTTACGGGACGGCCTGCCGACCTCCAAATCGGCGGCCTAGCTCCTGCTGGGTCCCAGGTCAGGAAGTTCCTTCTGCCAGATCCCGGTGACTCCCGCCGTCGTGAACCCCAACTGGCGGTTGACCGTCAGGAGGTACCGGTTTTCCGGCGCATTCCAGGTGTAAATAACACGCGCATCCGGGAACTGCTCCGTGAGCCGCTCCATGTTGGCCACCTTGATGAGCAGGCCGAGCTTGTTGCCGCGGTGTTCCTGCAGCACCACGGTGTCGTCCTGGAAAACGACATCCTGCCGCTGAGCCAGGACACTGATGGTGGTCAGCCCCACAAGCGTTTCCGTGGCGATGTGTTCGACGGCGGTCACCACCGTCCGCCGTCCCTGCGCTATGGTCACGTCCTCCGCTTCACGCAGGATACGGGCGTCCAGGACCATACCGTCGTCCCCGCCGCCGGCAATGGGCAAGGCACCCCCGCCGGCCTGGTTCTCGAGTGCAGCAACAGACTCCAGCCAACGGTCCGGGCAACGGTCCGTCCAATGGTGCAGGCGGTACCGGCCGTTGTTGGCCTCCTGCGCCTCGGCCTCGAGTTCCGCCACGAGTTTGGTGTCAAGAGGCAGGGAGCAGGCACTGAACTGCTCGATGTGCTGGAGCGTGTAGCCGGTACGGCGGGCGAACTCGACTTCCCTGCTGCCGAGCGGCACGAAGCCCTGGCCGGACCCGGGCACCAGCTGGTCGGCGTCGAACTCATGCAGCGATGCCCCGGGATGGTTGGTGTCGATCAAGATCCTGGTCCGCCCCTCGTCGCGGGCGAATGCCTCCGCCGCTTCCAGCAGCTGCCGCCCCACTCCCTGCCCCTGGTACTCGGGCAGGATGTCGAGGGTGAACTCGGCCAGGTCCAGGTTGTCGGTCAGGGGCAGGGCAATATCCGCGATGCCGACGATCTCGCCGTCGACCTTGGCCACCAGGATGACCTGGCGCTCGTAGGGATCGTCCAGCTCAAGGAGCTTCTCCAAGGGCGCGTAGGCGAGGTCATCACTCCCCCACGTCTGCATCCGGACCTTGCGGCTCACCTCCACGGCGGCAAGAAAATCCGCAGCGTCGGGCGCATCAATGGAGCTTGGTATGAACAACTGCTCAATCCGCACATCACTGGTCGCAGGGGCATCTTCCCAGCCGTTTCCGCCTCTCACCCTCCTAGGCTAAGGCCTGAGCCCCCGCAGAGTACCGGTTGCCGGTACATAAGTTGGCTAACGGCGGCGCTGCCACTCGCCGTCGTACCCGGCGGGCCAGAAACCAAGGGCCTCGTTGATGGCCAGCATGTGCTGATTCTCGGCGGCGTTGAACGTGAGGACGCGTTCCACGGAAGGGTGCTCCCGAGCCAGCCGCCGCAGGTTGGCGACCTTGACCAGCATGCCCAGCCGCTTTCCCCGGTGATCCCTCGCTACCAAGGTGTCGTCCTGTTCTGCCAGCCACGGCTTCTCGTCCGAAAACTGCAGCACGGAGAAGGCGGCGAGCTCTCCGCCCGCCCTGTGCCGGGCCACCGCCACCAGCGACTCCTGGCCCGTCCGCTTCCACTCGTCCTCGACGTGCCGCACGCGCTTGGCATCCCACACTTCCGGGTCATAGTGAAGGGCGCCCGCCGGGGTGTCCGTGCTCATCCTGGACATGAGCACGGCCATCTGGTCCACGTATTCGTCCGGGCAGCTGTCCTTCCAGCCGAGGATCTCGTACTGATCCCCGGCGAGAGCGGAGGCCTCTCGTTCCAGCGCGTCCAGGACCGCGTCCGACGGCGGCATGTCCAGCGCGCTGAAGCGCGTCACCTGCTCGAGCGTGTAGCCCGCCGCCACGGCGAATTTCACCCCGCGGGACGCAGCGGGCACAGCGCCCGTGCCCGTTCCGGGCCTCAGGATCCCCGCACCGTCCGCATCAAATCCGGGAGCATGTTCAGTGAAGCTCTGCAAGGTACTGCGCCCCTGCTCCGCAGCCAGCGCCTCGATGTGCCGCAGCAGCGCCTGGCCGATGCCCCGCCCGCTGAACTCCCTGCGGACGTCCACCCTGACATACGCGTCCGCGAGGTCTTCCTTCAGCGGCAGCCTGATCCAGGACCTCGCCACCATGTTGCCGTCCAGCCTGACGAAGAAGAGCCGCACCTGCTCGTACTCGTCGTCACGCCAGGCCTCAAGCCGGGCCCTGCGCGGCATGGCACGGTCCAGGTTGCCCCAGGTCTCCAGCACGAGAGCATCGCTGAGGTCGCTGAACTCAAGGAAGTCCGCGGCATCCGGGGCATCCAGGGACGCGGGCAGGACCAGGGGATCGATGCGGTATGAGGGTGTCGTCGTCACGGGCTCAGCCTAGCTTCGAGGCCCGGCCGGTTCCAGAGTGGCTTCCGCTCCGCCTGCCCGGCCTGAACCCCGGCCGGTAAAACAAAAAGACCGCCCGGCGCAATGCCGGGCGGTCTTCCTGTAAGTGGTTTCGCGAGGTTTAGGCCTCGGTCAGCACCTTGGTGACGTTGGGGTCGACGGTGATGCCGGGACCGAACGTGGTGGCAACGGTTGCCTTCTGGATGTAGCGGCCCTTGGAAGCGGACGGCTTCAGACGAAGCACCTCTTCCAAGGCAGCTGCGTAGTTCTCAGCCAGCTTGACGGCGTCGAACGAGACCTTGCCGATGATGAAGTGCAGGTTGGAGTGCTTGTCGACGCGGAAGTCGATCTTTCCACCCTTGATGTCGTTGACAGCCTTGGTGACGTCAGCGGTCACGGTACCGGTCTTCGGGTTCGGCATGAGGTTACGCGGGCCGAGGACCTTACCGAGGCGGCCAACCTTGCCCATGAGGTCAGGGGTGGCGACGGCGGCGTCGAAGTCGGTCCAGCCGCCGGAGATCTTTTCGATCAGGTCGTCGGAACCAACGAAGTCGGCGCCGGCAGCGATTGCTGCTTCAGCCTTGTCACCGGTCGCGAAAACGAGGACGCGGGCGGTCTTACCGGTGCCGTGCGGCAGGTTGACGGTGCCACGGACCATCTGGTCGGCCTTACGCGGGTCAACGCCCAGGCGGAAAGCGACCTCAACGGTTGCGTCGAACTTCGAAGGGTTGATTTCCTTCGTCAGGCTGATGGCCTCGAACGGGGCGTAAACCTTGTTTGCCTCGATCTTGGCTACGGCTGCCTCATATGCTTTGCTGCGCTTTGCCATGCTGCTTATTTCTCCTTGTGCAGTTGTGGTCTGCGGACCGCGCTGGGCCCTGCCACAGCCGCGAGTCCGGCTGTACGTATTCGTACGGGACTTGCGGCATTTCAATGTTTCAGTGGTGCCGGTTATCCCGGCGGTGCTGTCCGGCGTCGTTCTCGGTTTTCCGAAACCGGCGCCGCATCAGCGCGAGGGAATTAACCCTCGACGGTGATGCCCATGGAGCGGGCGGTGCCGGCGATGATCTTCGCGGCGCCTTCGAGGCTCGTGGCGTTGAGGTCTTCCATCTTGGTGGAGGCGATCTCGTTGACCTGGGCCTGGGTCAGCTTGGCAACCTTGACGGTGTGCGGGGTAGCCGAACCCTTGGCGACGCCTGCAGCCTTCTTGATGAGCTCTGCAGCCGGCGGGGTCTTGGTGATGAACGTGAAAGAACGGTCTTCGTAGACCGTGATCTCAACGGGGATAACGTTTCCGCGCTGGGCTTCCGTCGCAGCGTTGTACGCCTTGCAGAATTCCATGATGTTGACACCGTGCTGGCCAAGCGCAGGACCGATCGGCGGGGCCGGGTTAGCGGCACCTGCCTGGATCTGCAGCTTGATGAGGCCGGTGACCTTCTTCTTGGGAGCCAATGTAGGGTCCTTCTCTCAAATGCGTCCTGGGGCACAGGAGCGTGCCTCAGGTGGTTGACCGCCATGGCGAGGCGGCCGGCCGTCCTCGAACTGCTAAAGCGAACAGTCCGGGACGAAATCTGTAACGGTGCTAGATCTTGGTGACCTGGTTGAAGCCCAGGGTGACCGGCGTCTCGCGCTCGAAGATGGAGACCAGCACCACGAGGGTCTGGGAGTCCACCTTGATTTCGGAGATCGTGGCGGGAAGGGTTTCGAACGGGCCTTCCTTCACGATGACGGACTCGCCGACCTCGAAGTCGACGTTCACCGGAGCGGAAGGCTGCTTGGCGGGCTTGCCCTTCTCGGCCTGCTCCTCTTCGAAGACCGGCGCGAGCATGGAGAAGACCTCGTCCAGGCGCAGCGGCACGGGATTGTGGGCGTTGCCCACGAAGCCGGTGACACCCGGGGTGTGGCGGACGGCGCCCCACGAAGCGTCGGTCAGGTCCATGCGGACCAGGACGTAGCCGGGGATGCGGACGCGGTTGATCACCTTGCGCTGGGCGTTCTTGATCTCAACGACTTCCTCCATGGGCACCTGGATTTCGAAGATGTAATCTTCCATGTCCAGGGTCTGGATGCGCGTCTCAAGGTTGGCCTTCACGCGGTTCTCGTAACCGGCGTAGGAGTGGATGACGTACCAGTCACCCTCCTGGCGGCGCAGCTTCGCCTTGAATTCTTCTGCAGGATCGACCTCGGCCTTTGCGGCGGCGGCGGCCAGGGCATCCGAGTCTTCGCCGTCAGCGCCGGCTTCGTCGCTTGCCTCGTCAGCGCCTGCTTCATCAGCAGCGGCTTCGTCGGCGTCTGAGGCGGCGTCAGCAGCGCCGTCGAATTCGGGTGCAGCAGACTCAACCTCAGACCCCTCAGCGGTCTCAGCCGCCGGGTTCTGGGTTTCATCCAGCTCAGTCTCAGTTACCTCGAGCTTGTGCTCAGACACTTGGTCTCCTGCTTCCTCATTGCCTAACATGCCTATTTAAATGGCTCAATTCCGCACACTCCGCAGCTCCTTCCGAATTCCGGAAGGGCCCGCGCAGTCTGCGGACCGGTCGCCTTAGCGGTCCGAGGGGGCCGTACCGCCGAAGATCCAGCTCACCGCGGTACCAAATCCCAGGTCCAGCAAGGTGACGATGACCATCATGATGACCACGAATACGAGCACCACGAGCGTGTAGTTGATCAGTTCCTTGCGGGTCGGCGCGACGACCTTCTTCAGTTCGCCGATGACCTGGCGGACGAAGAGTGCCATGCGAGCGAAGAAGCCGGCCTTTTCGGCCTTCTTTGCGGGGCGGCCCTTGGAGCTGCTTGCAGCTGTTTCGGTCACCTGGTCCTCACTCATCCTCGCAAATGTCGGATTACCCGGCTCTGAACTGAACCATGGTTGCTGCGCTGGTTCCGGCTTCCCGCCGGAACAGCTTGCGCAGGGCAGACAGGACTCGAACCTGCAACCTGCGGTTTTGGAGACCGCTGCGCTACCAATTGCGCCACTACCCTATGGACCAAAACTGGTCCGTGGAGTGAAAACCCAACCACGTCTGCCCAGGCTTCCCTGAGGCGCACGCCATCATCGTGTTTTCAACACCGGTGAACCAGTCTACGCAAGAACTTCGCTTACGTCGAACCAGCCACTTTCCGGACCGTTCTGAGACGAAGGAGCCTCGCTGGACTGCGGTCACATACCCGCGCCCCACCTCGAACGATCCGGTGAACAGCATAGAGTAGATTCCGTCGAATCCCACCATTCAGCTACCAAGCTGCAAGCGAAGAACGGACCTGCCATGTCTTCCGCCCGCGTTTCCCAGCGCATTTCCGCCATTGCCGAATCCGCCACCCTGGCTGTTGACGCCAAGGCCAAGGCGCTGAAGGCGGCCGGCCGGCCGGTGATCGGCTTCGGCGCAGGCGAGCCCGACTTTCCCACTCCGGACTACATCGTCAAGGCCGCCATCGAAGCCGCGGGCCAGCCAAAGTACCACCGCTACTCCCCCGCCGGCGGGCTGCCGGAGCTGAAGAACGCCATCGCCGAGAAGACATTCCGGGACTCCGGCTACAAGGCCGACCCCTCCCAGGTGCTTGTCACCAACGGGGGCAAGCAGGCGGTCTACAACACGTTCGCCACGCTGGTGGATCCGGGCGACGAAGTGATTGTTCCCACACCTTTCTGGACCACGTACCCGGAAGCCATCCGGCTGGCCGGCGGCGTGCCGGTGGAAGTCTTCGCGGGCCCCGAACAGGATTACCTCGTGACCGTGGAGCAGCTGGAGGCTGCCGTGACGGACCGCACCAAGATCCTGCTCTTCGTCTCCCCGTCCAACCCCACTGGATCGGTGTACTCCCCGGAGCAGGTGGCGGAGATCGGAAAGTGGGCTGCCGCCAAGGGCCTCTGGGTTGTCACCGATGAGATCTACGAGCACCTGACCTACGACGGCGTCCCCTTCACCTCCATCGCCACCGCAGCCCCCGAACTGGGCGACAAGGTGGTCATCCTCAACGGCGTTGCCAAGACATACGCCATGACCGGATGGCGCGTGGGCTGGATGATCGGCCCGGCCGACGTCATCAAGGCCGCCACCAATTTGCAGTCCCACGCCACGTCCAACGTGTCCAACATCCCGCAGATCGCGGCCCTCGCCGCCGTCTCCGGTCCGCTGACCGCCGTCGACGAGATGAAGGTCGCCTTCGACCGCCGCCGCAAGGCCATCGTGGCCGGCCTGAACGCCATTGAGGGCGTTGAATGCCCGACGCCGAAGGGAGCCTTTTACGTCTACGCGGACGTCCGCGCGCTGCTGGGCAAGCAATTCCCGACGGCGAACGGTCCCGTCAGCCCCGCAACCTCCGCAGAGCTCGCAGCGCTGATCCTCGACGAAGTTGAGGTTGCCGTGGTTCCCGGTGAAGCTTTCGGTCCGTCCGGCTACCTGCGGCTCTCCTACGCGCTCGGCGACGACGACCTCGCCACCGGCGTGGCCCGCCTGCAGGACTTCCTGGGCAAGGCCAAGTAACCGACGCTCCCTCACTTCCTGAACTGCTCCCCGGAAGTTGGACTGGAATATTCAGTTCCGATTTGTGGGGAGCAGTTTTATGGGTGCGTCTAGTTCGTTGTGTGAGGTCCAGCGTGAGGCCGCTGTAGCGTGGTTCGAGAAGGGCATCGCGGCTAGGGCGACAGCCGGTCTGCTGGGTGTGCCCCGGCCGCCGGTTCGGGGCCTCTACTTGCGGTGGAGGATTCATGGTCGAGGAGTTTTGATGACCCAGCCGCCAACGTCGTACTCTTTCGAGTTCAAACTCGCCTTGGTCGAACGGTTCCTCGCGGGCGAGACCGGCCCGGATTTGGCAGTGGAGGCCGGCTTGTCCTCGCCTCGGGTGCTGCAGAAGTGGGTACGGGCCTACCGCGAGGAGGGTGCTGATGCGTTGCGCCCGAAGCCCAAAGGCAGGCCGCGTAAGTCCGAGGCCCCGCCACTACCGGATACTCCGGAGGTGGAACGGTTACGTCGGGAGAACGAGCGGTTGCGTGCGGAGGTGGCCTATCTGGGAAAACTGCGGGCCTTGAGGGAACAGGGACGACGGTGAAGGTCCAGGCCGTCATCTCCCTCAAGGCCGAGTATCCGCTGAGCGTCCTGCTGGACGTCGCCGGGCTCGCCCGGTCCACGTTCTTCTACCACCAGGCCCGCCTGAAGGCTCCCGATCCGCAAGCGTCGCTTAAGACCACGATCACCGAGGTGTTCACCGACAGCCAGGGC
>NZ_JBIVOQ010000003.1:0-116940 GCF_044754225.1 Arthrobacter sp. NPDC093125
AGGTTGCAGTTGATCACGAAGTTCAGGTTGTCCAGGTTCTCGTTCGCGGCGAGCTGGAGCAGGCCGCGGGACTCGGGCTCGTCCATTTCCCCGTCGCCCAAAAACGCCCAGACCTGCTGGTCCGAGGTGTCTTTCAGGCCCCGGTTGTGCAGGTAGCGGTTGGACTGGGCCTGGTAGATCGCGTTCATCGGACCGATGCCCATGGACACGGTCGGGAATTCCCAGAACTCCGGCATCAGCCGCGGGTGCGGGTAGGAGGACAGGGCGTGCCCGGCCCGGGACTTTTCCTGCCGGAACCCGTCCAGGTCCTGTTCGGTGAGGCGGCCTTCCATGAACGCCCTGGCGTACATGCCGGGGGAGGCGTGGCCCTGGAAGAAGACCTGGTCCCCGCCGCCGGGGGCGTCCTTGCCGCGGAAGAAGTGGTTGAACCCGACCTCGTACAGCGTCGCCGCGCCCGCGTAGGTGGAGATGTGCCCGCCGACGCCGATGTCCGGCCGCTGCGCCCGGTGCACCATCACCGCCGCGTTCCAGCGCATGTACGCCCGGTAAAGGCGCTCGTACTCCTCGTTGCCCGGGAACTCCGCTTCCTGGTCCACCGGGATGGTGTTCACATAATCCGTGGTGGTCACCATCGGAACCCCGACGCTCTGCGCGCCGGCACGCTGCAGGAGACTGCGCATGATGTATTGGGCACGCTCCGTGCCCTGTTCCCTGATCAGCGAATCCAGCGACTCAACCCACTCGGCAGTCTCTTCCGGATCACGATCAGGCAGCTGGTTAGTCAACCCGCTAAGGATATGGGAGGTATCTTCTCCTGCAGCCACGGCAGCCTCGTTTCATCTTTGAATGGTGGGGCTCATGTTTTCATATTGTGAAAAAACATTCTTGCTACATGAGATTAGGCGCACGGCCGCTTGAGGGTCAAGGCAGCTGGGGGCCGGGGTGGTCAGCGCGGCGGTATGACTGCAACTTCCCGATTGTGACCAGGACTCCGGGCAAAGGACCTTGACCGCAACGTGATACAGGTCATAAAGTTATTCCACTCTTCAAAACCTAGTTTTCACATCATGGAAACAAAGCGCGGAAGCTTCGAATTCCTCTCAACCCCATCACCTTAGAACTGGAGATCAGATGCAGACGACCCCATCAGTCGGCGTCGATACGGCTCCCGCCCCGACAGCGTTGTCTGGCCAGCCGGTCCACCCAGCCACGGGCGTTGACGCCCTGTGCGAAACAGCCAGCGCCGCGTCCGGGCGCACCATCAGTCCCACGCTTTACAACATTGACCTTGCCCCGACCAAGAAGGAAGGCCGTCGCTGGACGGGCTACAGCATCTTCACACTCTGGGCCAATGACGTCCACAGCCTCGGAAACTACGCCTTCGCGATTGGGCTCTTCGCGCTCGGAGTCGGCGGCTGGCAGATCCTGCTGGCCCTCGGCGTCGGCGCGGTCCTGCTGTTCGCCCTTCTGAGTTTCTCAGGTTTCATGGGCGTCAAAACCGGGGTGCCGTTCCCCGTCATGAGCCGGATCAGCTTCGGCATCAGGGGCGCCCAGATCGCCAGCCTCCTGCGCGGGGCAGTGGCTGTGGCCTGGTTCGGCATCCAGACCTATCTCGCTTCCGTGGTGCTCCGGGTCATGCTCGTGGCCATGGTTCCTTCGCTGAAGGAACTGGATTCGAACTCCATCCTCGGGTTGTCCACCCTGGGCTGGGCTGCCTTTGTGTTCCTGTGGATCGTCCAGCTCGTCATTGTCAGCTTCGGCATGGAAATGATCCGCAAGTATGAGGCGTTCGCCGGCCCCGTCATCCTGGTGACCATGGCCGCCATCGCCGTCTGGATCTTCGCGGAAGCTAGCGGTTCGATCGCCTGGGCGCCGGACAATGCGCTCGAAGGCGCCGACATGTGGCGCACCATCTTCGCCGGCGGCGCACTGTGGGTCTCCATCTACGGAACCTTCGTGCTGAATTTCTGCGACTTCACCCGCTCCGCCGTCTCCAAGAAGGCTGTGGTGCGCGGCAACTTCTGGGGCATCCCCATCAACATGCTCCTATTCGGCGCGATCGTCGTGGTCATGGCCGGCGGCCAGTTCAAGATCAACGGGACGGTCATTGAGAGCCCGTCGGACATCGTCCAGACAATCCCGAACACCCTCTTCCTCGTGCTGGCCTGCCTCGCCCTGCTCATCCTGACCATCGCCGTGAACCTCATGGCAAACTTCGTGGCCCCCGTCTATGCCTTGACCAACCTCTTCCCGAAGCACCTGGACTTCCGCAAGGCTGCCTGGGTCAGCGGCACCATCGGACTCATCATCCTGCCCTGGAACATGTACAACAATCCGCTCGTCATCGTGTACTTCCTGGGTGGCCTCGGGGCTTTGCTCGGCCCGCTGTTCGGCGTTGTCATGGCCGACTACTGGCTGCTGCGCCGCGGCCGCGTCAACGTCCCTGAGCTCTACACGGACGAACCCTCCGGGACCTACTACTACCGGAAGGGCTTCAACCCCCGGGCGATCGCCGCCATGATTCCGGCGGCCGCCGTTGCGCTCCTGATCGCCTTCGTACCGGCGCTCGGTGCTGCCGCTCCGTTCGCTTGGTTCTTCGCAGCCGGCATAGCAGCGGTGGTGTACTTCGTCATCGCCGACCGCACGCAGCGCCTTGAGGACGTCGACGGCGAAGCCATCGCCATCGCGAGCACGCACTGACGGCATCCGGCCCTTCCCCTCTAGAAAGCGGAGACACCATGCGCATTCTTGTTGCGAACGTGAACACCACCCAGTCCATGACAGATTCCGTCGCCGCCCAGGCGGCAAGCATCGCAGCCCCCGGAACGGAGATCGTCGGCATCACTCCGCGGTTTGGTGCCGACTCCTGCGAAGGGAACTTCGAAAGCTATCTAGCGGCGATCGCAGTCATGGACCGTGTGGTGAACTACGCGGACCCTTTCGACGCCGTCATCCAGGCCGGCTACGGGGAGCACGGCCGGGAGGGTTTGCAGGAACTGCTGGACGTACCGGTCGTCGACATTACGGAGGCGGCGGCCAGCACTGCCATGTTCCTGGGCCACAAGTACTCCGTGGTCACCACGCTGGACCGTGCCGTGCCGCTGATCGAGGACCGGCTGAAGCTGGCGGGCCTCGACGCCCGCTGTGCCTCGGTGCGGGCCAGCGGAATGGCCGTGCTGGAACTGGAGGAGGAGCCGGAGCGCGCTGTTGAGGCCATCATCGAACAGGCCTTGCTGGCAGTCCGCGAGGACAAGGCCGAGGTCATCGTCCTGGGGTGCGGGGGCATGGCCGGACTGGACGAGGAGATCCGGAAACGTGCGGGCGTCCCGGTCGTTGATGGCGTGGCTTCGGCTGTGACCATCGCCGAATCGCTCGTCAGGATGCGGCTCACCACCTCGAAGGTCCGCACGTATGCGCCGCCGCGGCCCAAGACCGTCACGGGCTGGCCGCTGACAGGAGCGCAAATACTCACCGGCCCGTAGGAAGCGGAGCCCCCGTTTGGCGGCCCCCGTCCTGAGCCATCAGGACGGGGGCTCTCGCATTTGCTCATTTATTGTGCGGGCTACCGTTGACTCGTAGTGATCCTAGCCCTACTCTTGTGGAATAAAACTTCCACGATGCGTAATCTACCTGTCTTTTCCAAGTACAGATTGAGGCTGCCATGACTGCCCGAAAGAACGATCTCGAGGACGCGGACCTTACTGTCGCCGGTGCCGATCCTTCCCTGTACAACGAGGACCTCGCCCCGCTGCCGGCATCGAAGCGCACCTGGGGTTGGTTTGCCATCTTCAACGTCTGGTCCAACGACATCCAAAGTTTGGCCGGTTACACACTGGCCGCGAGCCTTTTCATTACGGCGGGCATCAATGGCTGGTTCGTATTTGCTGCCATCCTCCTCAGCGGATTCATCATCAAAATCCTGGTTGACTTGAGCGGCCGGCCGAGCGTCAAATACGGCTTTCCGTTTCCCGTGCTGGCGCGCGCCTCGATGGGCGTGCGCGGTGCTCAGTTCCCGGCCATCGTCCGTGCCGTCGTCGCCATCTTCTGGTACGGAGCACAAACATACTTCGCCTCCACCGCCATTTCACTGGCCCTGAACGCCATTCTCGGCCGGCCCGGAGGCGTCGAGTTCCTAGGCATGGACTGGGTCTCCTGGCTGTCCTATGTGCTCGCATCCGGCATGCAGGTTTTGCTTTTCCTGGGCGGCATCGAACGCATTGCCCACTTCCTCAACATCGCCGGACCTGCCGTTTACGTGGTGATGATCGCGCTGCTCGTGGCCATCTGGGTGCAGGTTGGCGCAGAACTGCCCCAGGCCGTCGGCAGTGTTTTCTCCAGGGACGAAGTCACCGGCTGGGCCGCTTTCTCGGCTTTCGCAGGAGTCACCGGCACCATGGTGGCTTACTTTGCAGCCGTCGTTATCAATTTCGGCGACTTTGCCAGGAACGTCCGCACGGAGAGGGCCATGCGGTTTGGCAACCTCACCGGCCTGCCACTCAGCCTCGCCCTGTTTACCTTTCTCTCCGTCTTCATCACAGCCGGCGCCTATCTCCTGTACCAGGACGGCCAGGGGGAACCGCTGACCAATCCAGCCGACATCGTGGGGCTCGTGGACAGTGTTCCCCTGACCGTCTTGGCTGCCGTGACTTTCCTGGTTGCGACCCTGGGAATCAATGTTGTGGCCAACTTCATCCCCCCGTCCTACTCGCTGTCCAACATCAACCCTGCCAAGATCTCATTCCGCACGGCGGGAATGATCACCGCGGCGGCCGGATTCGTTATCGGGGCGCTCTGGGTGGCGGTCATCTCAACGATCGGACTGCCCAAGTTTGTTGACACACTCGGAGCGGTATTGGCGCCGCTCTACGGCATCATCATTGCCGACTACTACTTCGTGCGGAAGCAACGCCTCAACCTCCATGATCTCTACTCCACTTCCCATGTGGGTGCCTACTATTTCACCAGCGGGTGGAACCGCCGAGCCCTCGTGGCCTTCACCCTGGCAGCCGTATTCTCGGTCCTGGCCGTGTGGCTGCCGCAGGTGGCGCAGCTCAGCGGATTCGCCTGGATCCTCGGTGCCGCACTGGGCGGTCTCTTCCATTGGCTGGCGATGCGGACGTTTGCCGTACACACCTCCGACGCCGACCGCTGAGACCGGAAGGTTTACCCTTACGGTTAACCCGCCCCAACGCCGGCCCAACAACAGGAGTAACTGAATGACGGCACCGTCGCCCGCTGATGGACACCAGACTGACGCGCACCCGGCCGGACGCATCGCGGTCATCACCGGCGCGGGATCAGGCATTGGCCGGGCAGTGGCCCGGCAAATGCTGGCGGAAGGCTACCGGGTAGCACTGGCTGGCCGCCGTCAGGCACAGCTGCTCGAGACGGCTGATGGCCACCCCTGCGCGCTGGCGGTGCCCTGCGACGTGACCCGGCCCGACCACGTCGAGCGCCTCTTCGCCACCGTCATGGACAGGTGGGGGAGAGTCGACGTCCTGTTCAATAACGCGGGCGTGTTCGGTCCGGCGGCCTCTGTGGACGAGATCAGCCTCGACGACTGGGAGGCCACCATAGCAGTGAACCTGACCGGCTCCATGCTCTGTGCCGGGGCCGCCGTCCGCGCCATGAAAACCCAGCAGCCGCAGGGCGGTCGAATCATCAACAACGGGTCCATCTCGGCGCACTCACCGCGGCCCCGGACCGTGGCCTATGCCGTCACCAAGCACGCCATGACCGGGCTGACCAAGAGCATCGAGCTCGACGGCCGTGCCTTCGGCATCACGTGCGGCCAGATCGACATCGGCAACACCGCCACGGAAATCATGGACACCGTCGGGGTGGGCTCGGGCGCGCTCCAGGCCGACGGCACGCGCAAGGTTGAGCCCATGTTCCCGGTGGACGACGCTGCCCGGGCCGTGCTCATGATGGCAGGAATGCCGCCGTCGGCCAGCGTCGGCTCAGTGGTCATCACGGCCGCCGGCATGCCCTTCATCGGCCGCGGCTGACCGTTCCCCTTCCTTCCGAGTTTTTGTCCACATATCGCGACTTAAACGCCCCTCAGCGGCGAATATCTGGACAAAAACTCGCCGCCTCGAGGGTCCGCCTGTGGATATCGTCCCACCAGCCTCTTTAAGGTGCCTCAATGGAGCATGACCAGATTGTCACCGCTGCCCGAGGAAATCAGTGGCCGTCCCTTCGCGGTTCCCGAGGCGGCCGACGCCGGCGTCCCTCCCGGCAGGCTCTTTGCCCGCGACATGCACCGTCCAAGCAGGGGCATCCGCGTGCCCAGGTGCTGCGCTCCCGACCTTCCCGCGCTCGTCCGCTCGCACACGGCATTTGATGCGGACATCTTCGCCAGCCTGGTCACGGCAGCGGAAGTCCACGGCCTTCCGCTGCCGCCGTGGGCGGAGTTCAGGCCCGACGACGGCGGGCCGGTGACCGCCGTCGTCGAACCGGTGCCGTGGGGCAAGAAAAGCGGACCGCATTTCCGGGAGCCCGGACGGTTCCTGCACCTCTCCCGGGAGAACGGCGGTCCGCTTCCTCGCCGGCGCGGGATCGCCGGGCACCGGCTGAAGATCCGCGAGGGCGATCTGGTTGAGATTGACCGCCTGCGGCTGACCTCCGTGGCCCGGACTTGGGTGGATCTGGGCTCCGTCCTGCCCATCGACGACCTTGTGGTGGCCGGCGACGCCATTGTCAGCGAGCATGCCAGGCACTTCGGGCCGCCGAAAGTCGCCATGGTGCCGCTAACCGCGCTGCGGAAGTTTGTGGACGGCGCCAATGGCATCCACGGGGTGCGGAAGGCGCGGCTGGCACTCGACCTGCTCCGCGTCGGCGTCGACTCGCCGCCGGAAAGCAAGCTCCGCCTGCTGCTGGACGATGCCGGCCTTCCGGAGTTCATGCCGAACTGCCGCGTGGACGACGTCCTGAACAGGCCGGTCTGGACGGACCTGGGGTGCCCGAGGTTCCGGACGTGCATCGAGTATGAGGGGCTCCATCACCTGACCCCCGAGCAGCAGGCGCTGGACGCCTACCGCGACCAGCGCGTTTTTGACGCGGGCTGGCGGCAGCTCAAGATCAACAGGATTGACATGGGCCGAGGGCCGGAATGGGTCGTCTCGCGGGTCAGGCAGGCGCTGCGCAAGCAGGGCTGGCAAGGGTAGGAGTTTTTGTCCAGATAATGGCCGTTGGAAGGCTTCAAACTCACGATAAGTGGACAAAAACTCAAATGTGACCGACTCCGGCAATTCCGCATCGTGAAAACTGAATTTCCTCTTGCGGAATAGTGTGAGCGGGGTTACGTTGGAATCAGACCCCGATCCGGGGCGTTCCCAATTGATAGGTACAGATCAATGAAGATCCCAGATTCCTCGGCGCTGAAGGCGAGTTCGGCGCCGTCGAAGAAGAAGCCCCTGTATAGGTCGCTCTTCTTCCAAATTCTGATCGCCGTCGTGGCAGGTGTTCTCATCGGGCATTTCTGGCCGAACCTAGGCGCTCAACTGAGGCCGCTCGGTGACGGCTTCATTCAGCTCATCAAGATGATCATCGCGCCGCTGATCTTCCTCGTGATCGTCACGGGAATTTCGGCCGTTGGCGACGTCAAGGCGGTCGGAAGGGTAGGAGTCAAGGCTCTCCTCTACTTCACAGCAGCCACACTTTTTGCCCTGGTCTTCGGCCTGGTGGTCGGCAACGTCGTCCAACCCGGGGCGGGCCTGAACATCGATCCGAGCACTCTGTCCCAGGAGGCGCTGGACGCAAAGACCGGCCATGCCGCGCCGAAGGACGCAGCGGCCTTCATCCTGGACGTCATCCCCACCAGCGTCATCGGCGCCTTCGCCAACAACAGCCTGCTGCAGGTCCTCTTCTTCTCAGTCTTCTTCGGCGCCGCCATTGTCGTCATCGGCCGGGAGAAGTGCCTCCCGGTGGTCAGCCTCATGGAGACGGTCCTCGAGCTGGTTTTCAAGATCATGTCCTGGATCATGAAGGTTGCGCCGATCGGGGCCTTCGGTGCGATGGCCTTCATCATCGGCCAGTACGGTCTGGACACCCTCGGCACCTACGCCATGTTGATTGCCGCCTGCTACGGCGCCGCGGTGGTGTTTATCGGTCTCCTGTTCGTCGTGGCCTGGAGCTTCGCCCGGGTTCCGCTGTGGCAGTTCCTCAAGTACACCCGTGAGGAATTCCTGCTGGCCCTCGGTACCGCATCCACGGAAGCCGTGATGCCGCGCATCATGACCAAGCTGACGAATGCCGGATGCTCCCGGGCTACCACCGGACTGGTGGTTCCCACGGGCTACTCGTTCAACCTGGACGGGGCCGCGGTCTACCTGTCCATCTCCCTGCTGTTCCTCGCCCAGGCCTTCGGCCACAACCTGGACCTGGGCCAGCAGCTTGCCGCCCTCGGCGTCCTGCTCCTGACCTCCAAGGGCATGGCCGGCGTCCCCGGCTCGTCCTTCCTGGCGCTGTCCGCCACTGCGGCCGCGCTCGGCATCTTCCCGGTCGCCGGCGTAGCCCTGCTCCTCGGCGCCGACCGGCTCATGGACTCCATGCGCGTGGTGGTCAACCTGCTGGGCAACTGCGTGGCAACCTTCGTGGTCTCCAAATGGGAGGGCCAGTTCGACCGCAGCGTCATGGTCCGGGCCTTCCGCGGCGAGATCACCAACCACGACTCGGCCGTCATGCTCGGTGTAGAGGAGGACTTCCAGGAGCAGGAACTGGAACGGATCAGCGGGGGCGGGCAGGCTTCGCCGAAGTTCCGCGGCGGCCCGAACCCCGGTGAAATGCCGGAGTTCCAGATGAGCAGGCCGTCGGCTGCCATCAACCACGAATAGCCTACGGAGTTTTTGTACACATATTGGCCGCTGAAGGCCCTTGAAGGCGCGATATCTGTACAAAAACTCTCGAGAATAGACGGCAGGATCCCGCCCGGGACGAGCAGTTCAGACTTGGGCGGGTCCTGCTGTTTTGAATTTCGCGGCCGCCTCAGCAGGACGGTGTGCCGCCGCGGGGCCAGAGGGGCAGCTGTGCCGAGAGGTCCGCGCGGAGACCGGACGCGGCAACCCGTCCGCCGCCGACCGCGTCCGCCCAGCTCAGCTGACCGGTCACCATAGCCAGCCAAGTGGCGGCGTCGCACTCAATGACGTTCGGAGGAGTGCCGCGGGTGTGGCGCGGCCCTTCCACGCACTGCGTCACGCCGAACGGCGGCACCCTGACCTCCACCGAGTTGCCGGGCGCGCGGGCGGTGACCTCTTCGAGGGAGTAGCGTACCGCCGTCGCGATCACCGTGCGGGGAACGGGCACTGGGACGGGAGCGTCCGACGGCGGCTGGCCGGCTTGGCGCCACGCCTCAAGTGCCGCTTTGCCTTCGTCGATGTCAATTCTGCGTCGGGCCACTGCCATGGCCGCCTCCTTTGATGCTGCGCGGGTTCGGTGCTGTTCGGGGTCCTGGTGGCGTCAGTCGAGCAGCGCCGAGACTGCGTGGCCGAGCCGGATCTTGCCCACGGGCCGCCCGCCGCCGAGGACCGGATCCACCACCTTTTCCAGCACGCTGGCCACGCCGGGGATGTCCACCGCGCCGGCCGCCGCGAGCAGGGTCAGGCCGATGAGGGATGTGGCCCGCAGGTTGCCGTCCAGCACCTTGACGGCAGCCGTAGCGCCCTGCGGCGTCGCCAGGACGAGCACGCCCTCGGCGCCGATCTTGGCGATGATGTCCAGCTCCTCCATCACGATGGTGTTCGCCTCGCCCTTGCCCTGGACAGCCCACGGATAATCCAGCATGGACGTTGCGATGGTGGCCGCGCGCGCGTTGGAGCTCTTGTCGCCGGGTGCCTTGGCCAGGCCCGAGTAGGCACGGGCCAGCCCGGTCAGCGATATGGCGGCCACCGGGGCGCCGCAGCCGTCGATGCCGAGGTGGGCGATCTTCTCTTCCGAGTATTCCTCGATGACGGTGCGGATGCGCTGCTGCAGCGGGTGGTTGGGTTCGAGGTAGCTGTGGGTGTCCCAGCCGTTCTCCGTACAGGCCCACAGGAAGGCGGCGTGCTTGCCGGAGCAGTTGAACGCCAGCCGGGATTTGCCCTTTTCGGAGCGGGTGAGCCAGGTGCGGGCGGTCTCGTCCTGCGGCCACGCTTCCGGGCACTGCAGCTGGTCCTCCTTGACGCCGGCGGCCTTGAGCATGCCTTCCACGACGTCCATGTGGTCCAGTGATCCGGTGTGGCTGGCACAGGCAAGCGCCACCTGGGCGCCGCGGAGCGGAACTCCGGACTGCATGGCCGCCAGCGCCTGCAGAGGCTTGAGCGTGGACCGGGCCAGGATGGGCGTGGTGATATCGCCAAGTTCCGTGACCACGGTGCCGTCTCCTGCCAGGACCACCGCTGCTCCAATATGCCGGGACTCGATGAAGCCGCTCCGTTCAACAACCGCAAGTTCGACGGCGGACTCCACGGTGAACGTGGCATGGGGGTTTGCGGGCATGGCCCCAGTCTATGGGGCCTGGTTGGCATTCGCGCCGAACCGGTCCGGCCTGCCGTCCGCCGCTTCCGCTACTCGACGGTGACCATGACCGACTGCCAGCCCGAGGCGCCGTCAGGGACGGGATCGGCCCGCTTTTCGGTCTGCACCTCGCCCGTTGCATCCGTTGCGCGCACCTTGATGTAGTGCGACCCGGGCTTTGCATCCCAGTCAAAGGACCACTGCCGCCACGTCACAACGGAGGCCTCGTCGGAGAGAAGCGCCGGCAGCCAGTCGCCGCCGTCGATCTGCACCTCCACCTTCTCGATGCCGCGGGTCTGCGCCCAGGCCGTGCCGCCCACGGCCACCCGCCCGGCCGGCACAACCGCGAAGGATTTGGGGACTTCCACCCTCGCCATGGTCTTGATGGGCCCCCGCTCGGACCAGCCGCGCTGCGTCCAGTACGCCTTGCTGTCGGCGAAGCGGGTGACCTCGAGGTCCACCACCCATTTCGTGGCCGACACGAAGCCGTACAGTCCGGGAACCACCATGCGCACCGGGTAACCGTGCTCGAGCGGCAGCGGTTCACCGTTCATGCCGATGGCCAGCATGGCGTCGCGGCCGTCCTGCAGCACTTCCAGCGGTGTCGAAGCGCTGAATCCGTCGATCGAGGTCGAGAGGACCATATCGGCGCCGTCCCTGGGGCGTGCCCGGCGTAGGACATCGCGAATGGGCAACCCCAGCCACTTCGCGTTGCCGGCGAGGTTGCCGCCCACGGGGTTGGAAACACAGGTGAGGGTCACATGTGACTCGATCAGATCGGCGTCGAGCAGGTCCTGGAAGGTGAGCCGGAGTTCCTTCTCCACGAGTCCGTGCACGCGCAGTTCCCACTCATCGGCATTGATTTCCGGAACGCTCAGTGCGGTGTCGATCCGGTAGAAATCACCGTTCGGCGTCAACCACGGCGTGACGCCGGGCGTCGCCGACTGCACGCCGGCGGGAACGGCCGCTGCGGCCTGCAGCGGGGTGGGGAGCCGCAGCGACGCCCGGGCCTGGGCCACGTTGCTGCGTGCGGTGCTCAGCAGCCGGCCTCCGGCGGCTGCGATTCCGGCTCCTGCTGCAGCCAGGCCAGCGGCGGCGAAAAAAGCCCTCCGGCTGGTAGCAGGACGTTCCGGCGCCTTGGCAGCGACACCGGCCGGAGCATCGGGAAAGGACCGGAGCCGCCACAGCCGCGTGATCAGGAGCCGCAGGACGATCAGCCCGGCAACCGTTCCCACGATGGAAGGCAGTGCGTCACTTGGCTTGACGCCGGCACGGGTCACCACACTGGCCACAATCACGGCACCCATGAGAAGCACGCCGGCGGCCCCGAGCGCCCAGTTACGGTACGCCACCACACCCAGCACACAGGCCAGCAGGGCAATGGTCAGGCCCATGCCCACGAAAAGCGCCGCCTTGTCACCGGTGCCGAAGGTGGCAATGGCGAAGTCCTTGAGCCACGGAGGCGTGAAGTCGATGAAGGTGGAGCCGAGCGCAATCACAGGGGTCGCCCGCGCGGTAAAGAACGCCCCGATCAGTTCCGCGACGGAAAGAACGACGGCGGCAGCGGCCACTCCGGCCAGCGCCGCCAGAAATGAGGGTGCCTTGAAGGACTTCAACTTGGACAACGCCAATCGCTTTTGCATGCCTGTGGTTCGTAGCGGCGGGCCTGTGGGATTGATCCTCCCGTCAGCTCTCTCCAGATGGGATGCCCCAAAGTCCGGGGCATCGGGCCGGGCCTGAGTCCGCCCCAGCGGCATTGACCAGCCGGGACGGAGCCCGCGACATAGCTTAGGAGCCCGGGGCGTCCACGAAGTACGCTTGGAGACTGTGAAGGTACTCGTCATTGGCCCCGGCGGCCGCGAACACGCCATTGTCCGCTCCCTGCTTGCAGACCCCAACGTTTCCGAAGTCCACGCGGCTCCAGGCAACGCCGGCATCAGCAAGCTCGTCCCCACACATGCCATCGACGGGAACGATCCGGAGGCCGTAGCGGCGCTCGCCACGCGTCTTACAGTCGACCTGGTGGTAGTGGGGCCCGAGGCGCCGCTGGCCGCAGGGGTTTCCGACGCCGTCCGCGCCGCCGGCATTCCCGTTTTCGGGCCCAGCAAGGCAGCCGCCCAGCTGGAAGCGTCCAAGGCCTTCGCCAAGCAGATCATGGCTGAAGCCGGCGTTCCCACGGCCATGGCGCTCGTTGCCAGCACGGCCGAGGAAGCCGCAGCCGCCTTGGACACCTTCGGTGCGCCCTACGTGGTCAAGGACGACGGACTCGCTGCCGGCAAGGGCGTGGTGGTCACCAGCAACCGCGACGAGGCCCTCGCCCACGCGCAGAGCTGCTTCGACGCCGGCGGAACCGTGGTGATCGAGGAATTCCTGGACGGACCCGAGGTCTCCGTGTTCGTCCTCTGCGACGGCCGCAACACGGTTGCCCTGTCCCCGGCCCAGGACTTCAAGCGCATCTACGACAACGATGAGGGCCCCAACACGGGCGGCATGGGTGCATACACGCCGCTGGAGTGGGCTCCCGAGGGCCTGGTCCAGGAAGTCATCGACCGCGTGGCCCAGCCGACCATTACCGAGATGGCCCGCCGCGGGACCCCGTTCGTGGGTGTCCTGTTCGTCGGCCTGGCGCTGACCTCGCGCGGCACGCGCGTCATCGAATTCAACGTCCGCTTCGGCGATCCTGAAACCCAGGCCGTGCTCGCCCGGCTCAAGACGCCCCTCGGTTCCCTGCTCCTGGCAGCTGCCAAGGGCGAACTGGACAAGGCAGAAGAGCTGCGCTGGTCCAAGGAGACCGCGGTCGCCGTCGTCGTGGCGTCTGAAAACTACCCGGACACCCCGCGCACCGGCGATCGCATCCGCGGACTGAAGAAGGTGGACGGGCTCGAGGGCGTCCACGTGATCCATGCCGGAACCAAGCTCGACGACGAGGGCAAAGTGGTCTCCGCCGGCGGCCGCGTCCTCGCAGTGGTCGCTCTGGGCTCCGACCTGGTCGAGGCCAGGGAAAGGGCGTATGACGGCGTCGAGCTGATCCAGCTCGAAGGCGCCCAGTTCCGCCGCGACATCGCAGGAAAAGCAGCCCGCGGCGAAATCAGGCTGGCGCCCGGCAACCCCTCAGCCCAGACAGTCCCCGCTCCGAAAGCGAAGGCATGACCATGGCAGAAGCAGCGAACACCGCAGGCGCCCCCACCCGGGGACTGGACACCTCGACGCCGGAACTGCCCGGCTGGAAGCACGTCTACTCCGGCAAGGTCCGCGACCTGTACGAGCCCGCGGACGCGTCCGTTAACACCCAGTTCGGACAGGACTGCGTGCTCGTGGTGGCAAGCGACCGGATAAGCGCCTACGACCACGTGCTCAGCAGCGAAATTCCTGACAAGGGCCGCATCCTGACCCAGCTGAGCCTGTGGTGGTTCGACCAGCTGGACGTGGAGCACCACGTCCTGGCCTCCACCGTGGAGGAGGGCGTGCCCGCCGCCGTTGAAGGCCGGGCCATGATCTGCAAGAAGCTGGAAATGTTCCCGGTGGAATGCATTGCCCGCGGCTACCTCACCGGCTCCGGCCTCGTGGAGTACCGGCAGTCCGGCACCGTGTGCAGCATTCCGCTGCCCGAGGGCCTGGTCGACGGTTCCCGCCTGGAGAAGGCGATCTTCACGCCGTCGGCCAAGGCGGAGGTCGGCGAGCACGACGAAAACATCACCTATGACGCGGTCGTGTCCATTGTGGGCGACGACATTGCCGCCCGCCTCAGCGAACTGACGCTTAAGATCTACACCATGGCCGAAGGGATCGCCCGCGAACGCGGCATCATCCTGGCCGACACCAAGGTGGAGTTCGGCTACGACGTCGTGAAGGGGACCATCACGCTCGGCGACGAGGTCCTGACGCCGGACTCCTCAAGGTTCTGGGACGCCACAACGTACAAGCCAGGCCAGGCCCAGCCCTCATACGACAAGCAGTACGTCCGGGACTGGCTGACCTCCGCCGAGTCCGGCTGGGACAAGGCTTCGGACACGCCGCCGCCGGCCCTGCCCGCGGACATCGTGGAGCGCACCCGGGCCCGCTACGTCGAAGCCTACGAAAAGCTCACGGGCCGCACCTTCGCCTGATTGGGCTCACCTGGCTAGCTCGCTTCTGCTGCCGCAGCCCGGCGCTGCGCCAGCCTGATCTCGAGCATGGCGTCCAGGGCCTGCTGCACGCGGTCCTGGGCGCCGGCAGCGCTGAACTCCTTTTGGGCCTCTTGCAGGAGCTCCAGGGCTTCCTCCGCTTCGCCGGCCGCCTTCAGTGACTTGCCGAGGAGCAGGGAGACCTCTCCCGCAGTGTGCTTGGCGAGGGCGGCGCGCTCGGCATGGATTTCGCGGAGGTTTTGCACGGCCGCCACAATGTCACCGGTCAGATAGAGCCAGCGCGCGCGGATGAAGGCGACCTCAAGCTGGTCTGTCTTGTTCCCGCCCACGATGGACAGTGCGAGCTCGGCGCGTTCGATGGCGGACAGGGTTTCCGGCTCGACGATCCCGGACGAGAGGCGGACAGCGGCCGATGCCTTGTTGAAGCGGGCCCACAGATCGATGTCATTGGCGGGAGACAGCAGTTTGGCCGCACGCTCGTGGTGCTTGATGCCCTCGGGATAGTCGTGGCGCATGAATGCCACGTTGCCGATCACCCAGGCCACCTCGCCGGCGAGCTGGGACATGGAGTGCTCGTCCATCTGGGCGTTCATTTCCTGGCAGTACTTCCATGCCTCGTCCAGCCGCCCGCTCTCGGCGAGTGCGCCGATGAGGGCGCGGAGCGCGCCGATGATCAGGGTGGAGCCCTTGGGCAGCTTCGCGCACAGCTCCACAGCCTGCTGCGCATGCTCAACGGCGGCGGTGAGCTGGCCCTGCCCGTGGCACAGCGCGGCGAGCATCTGGCGGGCACGCACCCCCAGGCCTGCAGACTCGGTGGCCATGGGGTGCTCCAGCAGGTGCTCCATGATCTTCTGGCATTCCTTGAGCTGGCCCTGCTTCATGAGGCACTCGGCCTGCATGTAGGTCATGTTCCACCAGGCGCTGGTGTTCTTGCCTTCAAGGGCGATCCGGGCCGCCGTCGCCGCATGTTCAGCGGCCAGAGGGTAGTCACGGAGGTCCCAGGCCTGCCGGGCATACAGGCCGGCCAGAACGTATTCGGCGTCGCTCACCGAGATGGGCTGGCTCCAGGCCTCCAGCGCTTTGGGCGCAAGCTCGAGACGCCGTGCGAGCTCCTCGATGACGTCCGCTGTGGGTTCCCGGCGGCCGGTTTCCAGCAGAGAGATGTAGCTGGGGGAGTAAAGGTCTTTGCCCAGTTCCGCCTGGGTCAGTCCACGCTCGAGCCTTTCGGCCCGGAGCTTCTCTCCGAATCCGCTCCCCACGCGAGTCCTCCTTGTTCCGGACAGCCTTGTGCATGGCCTGGCCGTTATGCACAGTCCTTGACAGCGCCTGTGGAAAACATTTTACAATGTATGTCAACAAGGACTGTGCTGATTTTGTAACGAATCCGACTCGTATTGAGGAACTCACATGTTTAAGAAGATTGCAGCTGCTGCCGTGCTGGCAGGAGCCCTCGCATTCTCCGTCACGGCCCCGGCCGTTCTGTCTGCCGGTTCTATCGCTGACAACGGGGGCACAGCCGTTGCCATAGGGAACTGGCCCGATCCCATGAGCGTGGACGGCACGAACTACACGAACATCGGCAACTGGCCGGATCCGATGTAATCGATCTCCTTCAGGAAACCGGGCTCCGGGGCATGCGCGAACCATGCCCCGGAGCCATTCCTTTTAAGCCGGGCCTGAACTACAGTCCGACCAAGGGGGCACGTGATGAGACGGCAGGGAACCAACGGGCTGCAGCGGGCCTACCTTCTGTGGAGCGTTGCCGGTGTCTCCCTCATCGCGGCCGCGGCCGCCGGGTCATCTGTTATCCGCCTGCTCAGCGGAACGGCCGACGCCGGTTCCACAGCCTGGGGGATCATCGGGATAGCGGCGCTGCTGGATGCCCTGGTGCTATTCGTGCTCGGATGGCGGTTGCGCCAGCGGTACGTGAATACCGTTCAAACTTATGAAAGCCGCGGTGCCTACCTCGAGGACGACGGGTCGAACCGGCCCGACGTTCCCTTGCTGGGGGACGGGCAGGCGCGGCCCAACATCACAAATCCTGGGCCGGGCGCATGACATGAAGAAGAGGGCCTCCCTGGGGGAGACCCTCTTCTCGTTGGTCGGGATGACAGGATTTGAACCTGCGACCTCTTCGTCCCGAACGAAGCGCGCTACCAAGCTGCGCTACATCCCGATCCGCTGCGAAAGCAACTAAACAAGGATAACGGATGGAAGCACCACTTGCGAAATCGCCGTGCCCGGCACCGCCACTAACAGCCGGTTCACACCAGCGAGTCCTTCCAGGCTGCATGCAGCCGGGCGAAGCGTCCGCCGCCGCCGATCAGCTCCTCCGGCGTGCCGTCTTCAACCACCTTGCCGTCATGCACAACGAGCACCCTGTCGGCCGTCTCCACGGTGGACAGCCGGTGGGCGATGATGAGCGCGGTGCGCCGGGTCCCGTTGTGGTCGGTTCCCTGGAGCAGCCGTGCCAGGCCGCTCTGCACGAGCCGTTCCGACGGGATGTCCAGCGACGACGTGGCCTCATCCAGGATCAGGACCGCGGGCCGGGCCAGGAAAGCACGGGCGAAGCTGATGAGCTGACGCTGGCCTGAGGAGACACGCCCGCCGCGTTTGTGGACGTCGGTGTCGTAGCCTTCGGGGAGTTCCAAGATGAAGTCGTGGGCGCCCACGGCCTTCGCCGCGGCCTCAATCTCCTCCCGGGACGCCTCCGGTCTCCCCAGCGCAATGTTCTCGGCCACGGAACCGCTGAAGAGGAAGGCCTCCTGGGTAACCATGACGATGTTCCGGCGCAGGTCGGTGGTGCCGAGCTGCCGCAGGTCAACGCCGTCGAGGGTGACTGAACCCGCGGAGACGTCATAGAACCGCGCAATCAGTTTGGCGATGGTGGATTTGCCCGCGCCGGTCTGCCCCACCAGCGCCACTGTCTGGCCGGCGGGGATGGTGAGGTCCAGAGTCGGAATGATGAGCGGGCCCTGCCCGTAGCGGAACTCAACGCCCCTGAATTCGACCCTGCCGGCCGCTGCGGTGAGCTCCACTGCATTTTTGGGCGGCCGGACGGTAGGCACCTCTTCGAGCAGCCCGGACACCTTTTCCAGTGCCGCCTGGGCGCTTTGGAAGGAGTTGTAGAACATGGCCATTTGGTCGACAGGCTGGAAGAAGCGCTTGGTGGACAGCATCAGCGCCAGCAGCACGCCGATGGCGAGATCGCCGTTGAGCACCCGGAAGCCGCCGAACAGCAGCACCGCAGCCACGCAGACGTTGCCGATCAGCACCAGGCCCGGCTGGAAGACGCCGTTGAGATTGATGGACCGGACCGTCGCCTTCCGGTAGTCCTCCGCGAGTTCGCCGTAGCGGGAGGCGTTTTCGCGCTCTTTCCGGAATGCCTTCACGGCCCGGATTCCGGTCATGGTTTCCACGAAGTGCACGATCAGCCGGGCGGACACCACCCGGGACTGCCGGAACGCGATTTGGGAGTGCTTCTGGTACCACCGCGCCAGCAGGAACATGGGAATGCCCGCGGCCAGCACGATCAGCCCGCTGCGCCAGTCGAGGGCGAAAATCGTTGCTGCCGTGAGGAGCATGAACAGTGCTCCGGAGGCCAGCGAGCTGACGCCGGAGTCCAGGAGTTCACGGAGAGCCTCCAGATCCGACGTCTGCCGCGCGATGATCCTGCCTGAGGTGTACTTCTCGTGGAATTCCAGGCTGAGCCGCTGCGTGTGCCGGAAGACCCGGAGCCTCAGATCCAGCAGCATGGCCTGGCTGAGCTTCGCGGTCGATGTCACGTAAAGGGCGGTGAGGCCGGCGGCCGTCACCGCCGCTGCGAGATATGCGACGCCGGTCAGCACCAGCGGCACATTGTTCCCGGACTGCAGGGCCGGCAGTGCATGGTCGATGCCGAAGGCGATCAGGGCCGGGCCGGAGACCCGGGCAGCCTGGGACAGCACCACCGTTGCGATCGTGAGCCAGAACCGAAGCCGCACGGGGCGGATCAGCGACGCCAGCAGGGTGAGGGACCGCCGTCGTACGGCTTTGCTGTCGCTCTTGCTCAGGTGGGCGTTATCCTCATTGGCTGTGCCGAACGCCGCAGTGCTCATCGGATGACCTCCTCGGCGTCGTCCTCCAGTGCGGACAGCTCAGTATCGAGGTCCCGGGGCTCCGTCCCGAGGCTGGCGATGACGTAGCGGTAGTGCGCGCTCGCTGCCAGCAGCTCGGCATGGGTCCCGACGGCGGCGATCCGGCCTTCCTCGAGCAGCGCCACCCGGTCGGCCAGCGCCACGGTGGACGGGCGGTGGGCCACGATCAGGGTGGTGGTGCCGGCGAGCACTTTCCTAAGCCTGCTTTCAACCCGTTCCTCCGTGTTGACGTCCAGGGCGGACAGCGGATCGTCCAGCACCAGGACCCGGGGCTTCGCTGCGATGGCCCGCGCCAGCGCGATCCGTTGCCGCTGGCCGCCGGAGAGGCTCAGGCCTTCGTCGCCGATGAGCGTGTCCAGCCCGTCAGGCAGCGAGTAGGCAAACTGGGCCTGGGCGGTGTCGAGGGCTTCAGCCAGGACAGCGTCCGGCTCCCCGCCACCGGTAGTCTCCCGTCCGGTCCGGGCGCCCAAAAGTACATTGTCCCGGACTGAGCTGGAAAAGAGCGTGGTGTCCTCGAAGGCGACGCCCACCACGCTCCGCAGTTCATCGACGCTGAAGTCGCGCAGGTCCACGCCGTCGATGGTGATGGAGCCTTCCGTAACGTCATAGAGGCGGGGGATCAGCTGCAGCAGGGCGCTCTTGCCGCTGCCGGTGATACCCACCAGGGCCATGGTTTCGCCCGGCCGGATCTCCAGGTTCACGCCCTTGAGAACGGGCTGGTCAGGGGCGTCCTCGAAGGCGAAGGTGACGTCATTGAAACGCAGAGCACCGCGCAGCTCTGCCGGCAGGTCCGGGTGCGCGGGGCTCGTGATGGTGTTTTCGGCGTCCATGACTTCGAAGTGGCGGTCCAGGGCGCTCTTGGCCGTCAGGGCCATGGCCAGCAACATGCCTGAGAATTCCACGGGCGCGGCGATGACTGCTGCTGTGGCGAAAAACGCCACGAGCGCACCGATGCTGAGCTGTCCGCTGGACACCAGAAGGATGCCCACCACCAGACCGGCACCGAGGGCAAGTTCGGGCAGGAGCGTCACCACCATGCTGAACGTCGCCTGGTGCCTTGCCTTGGCGATCTCCGTCCGCCGGAGCTCCTCGGCCTGGCCGTTGAAGTTTTCCAGCGCTTCCCGGCTCCTGCCGAAGGCCTTCAGGACGCGGATGCCGTGGACGGACTCCTCGACGGTGGTGGCGAGGTCCCCGGCCTGGTCCTGGCTGCGGCGCGCCACCTTGCTGAAGCGGGTCCGGAAGCGGAAGCCGTAGACCATGACGGGCGCCGCCGCGGCAAGGAAGATCAGCGCCAGCTGCCAGCACATGGTGAACATCACCGCCACGCCGATAACCACGGTCAGGGTGGTGACCACGAGCATGATGGCGCCGAAGGCCATCCAGCGCCGCAGGAAGTTCAGGTCTGTCATGGCGCGGGAGAGCAGCTGCCCGGAGCCCCAGCGGTCGTGGAAGGAAACGGGCAGGTCCTGCAGGTGGCTGTACAGGGAGACACGCATCCGGGTCTCGACCGTTGTCGCGGGGTTGATGACGAACGTGCGGCGAAGCGCCACGAGCACGGCCTCGGCGATGCCAAGGAGCAGGATGACGCCCGCGGATGACCACACTGCTTCGGTGGTGGCTCCCGGGCGGAGGGAGTCGTTGACGAGGACCCGCAGGACCTGGGGAATGGTGAGCGCCACCACACTGGCCAGCAGCGCGCACAGCAGCCCCATGAAAAGCCGGGGGAGGACCGGCTTCACGTGGGGATAGAGACGGCTGACGGATCTGAAAAACGAAGTCTGCTTGGCCATGCCCGCTTCTCGAACTCAAAGGCTTAGGGTAGTTTCCCGTAGCAACTACCCTAAGCCATGAGTCCGGGGCTTTACATAGGCCGGAGGCGGCGAAGCCGTAAGCCGGCTAAGCCCCGGCCGGGCTATTCGCGGCCGGGCTTAGCGCGGCCCGGGCTATGCCCGGGCAGTCAGCGTCAGCAGGACGGCTTCAGGCTTGCAGGCGATCCGGATGGGGGCAAAACGCGAGGTGCCGATGCCGCCCGAGACGTTGACCGGCGTCGTAAATCCGTTGCTGTTCCAGTCATGCAGTCCTTTGGCGCGCCATGTGGGGATGTCGCAGTTGGCGATGACGGCACCGTAACCGGGGATGCAGAGCTGGCCGCCGTGGGTGTGGCCGGCCAGGAGGAGGTCGGCACCGGACTCCGTGAAGTGGTCCAGCACGCGCTGGTACGGGGCGTGGATGACGGCGATGCGGAGGTGGTCGTTGCTGTCCTGGCCTCTGGTGCCCCGCGGCCAGCCGGCATACCGTTCGCGCTTCAGGTGGGGGTCGTCCACCCCGGAGAAGTCGAACCGCATGCCCCTGAGGACTATGGACTGGTTCCGGTTGGTCAGATCAACCCAGCCGCCCATGCCAAAGCCGGAGCGCAGTCTCGGCCAGTCGAGCTCCTCGGCGTCAGGCCTGGCCTTGGAAGGCCCCAGCAGATACGCGGCCGGGTTCTTGAGTTTTGGCGCGTAATAGTCGTTGGAGCCGGGGACGAAGACGCCCGGGAAGTCCATGAGCGGGGCCAGCGCAGTGAGCAGCGGGTCCACGGCCTTGGGATGGCTGAGATTGTCGCCCGTATTCACCACAAGGTCGGGCCTGAGGTCCGCAAGCGAACGCAGCCATTCCCCTTTTGCCTTCTGCCTTGGAACGAAGTGGATGTCGCTGAGGTGGAGGATCCGGAACGGCTCCCGGCCCTCAGGCAGGATGGGCAGCGTTTCTTCCCGCAGGACAAACTGGTTCTTCTCCCACAAGCCGTAGCCTGCCGCAGCCACGCCTGCTGCCGTGCCGGTTGCAGCAGTGACGGCAAAGCCGCGCGCGATGCTTCGCGCGCGGCTTGCCAGTTGTGATGTGTCGATCACCGTCAGCCATTCCCCCTGTTGCCGTTGCCATTGCCGTTACCCGAGTTGTTGCCGGAGTCCCCGGAGTTGTTGCCCGTGTCGCTCGGGGGCTGCGGGTTGTTCGGCTGCTGGTTGTTGGGCTGCTGCGGGTTGTTCGGCTGCGGCTGGAACTGCGGGGTTCCGTAGAGCAGGTTGGACGGCGGCTCCGGGAAGGGCTCGGTGCCGTAGCCGGGAGCAATTTCGGTCATGAACTGCGAGAACATTGGCCCGGCGATCATGTAGCCGTCGATGCCCGTGTAGAACTTGCCGTTGACCGTGACGTTCTGGCCGGCCCGGTCCTGGGCGCCGAGTGCATCACCAAACCAGGCAGCAGTGGCCAGGCCCATGGTGTGTCCCACAACCCAGGTGGATCCGTTGTTGTTGGACGTACCGGTCTTGGCCGCAATCGGGAAGGCGGTGTCGGTCGAAATCCTGGGCTGGATGAGCGAGCCGGAGCCCTCGTTCAGGACCTTCTGGAGCGCGTAGTTAACCCCGCGGGCAACCTCGGGCTTGAGGGCGTCCCGGCACTGCGTGGACTGTGCCGGCAGTTGGGCGCCGGTGTGGTCCGTCACTGACGTGACTGCAATGGGGGCGCAGTACTTGCCGTCATTGGCGAACGTGGCAAACGCAGTGGCCATGGTCAGGGGGGCAGTCTGCGTGGAACCCAGCAGGTTACCCAGAGTGGTCATGGTGATCTTCGGGTTCGCATCCACCACGGCGTTCGTATCCTTGTCCCGCACGGGCAAGCCGCCGTGGAGTCCCACGGCGTCCACGATCTTCTGAATGCCGCACAGGTCAACCTGGGCGGCTGAAGCGAAGGTCGCGGTATTGATCGAGTTCTTCAGCCCGTCAACCACGGACATGGGCCGGTAGTAGCCCTCTTCGGCGTTCTGAAGGTCGTCGGTGCCGTTGGTGCTGTCATACCAGCCGACAGTGGGCGTGGGGCAGGTGTTCCGCCACGGGAAGTTCTGCGGGTAGCGGCGCTGGGTGGCGTCGACGATCGTGTTCATCGACTTGCCTTCGTCCAGCCACTGGGCAAAGGTGAACGGCTTCATGGTCGAGCCAGGCTGGGCGCCACCCAAACCGTTCAGGTCACCGCCCTTGTCGTCGTACTGGTCCACGTTGAAGTTGATCTGGCTGTCGAACTTGCCCTTGCCAGGGAACCACTGGGTGTTCTGGGCCATGTTGGTGATCTTGCCGGTCTCCGGCTCGACGGAGACGAGCGCGGCGCCCCACTTGTCCGGGTTGGTGCCGGCGGCGGCGTTAACCTGCGCCTGCGCGGCCTTCTGCGCCTTTACATCCAGGGTGGTCTTGATGGTCAGACCACCGCGGAAGACCTTCTTCTCGCGTTCCTCCGGGTCCGCGCCGTAGGCCGGGTTGTTCAGCAACAGGTGCAGGACGTAGTCGCAGAAGTACGGCGCGATCGGCGAATAGGCACAGCCCTGCCGTGCCTGCGTGATCTTGGGGGCGACGGGGGTGGCCACGGCAGCGGTGTGCTGGGCCTTGGTGATCTTGCCCTGGCCGAGCATGACGTTCAGCACGAGGTCGCGGCGGACCTTGGCGCTCTCCGGGTTGGAGATGGGGTCAAACGCCGAGGGGCTGTTGACCAGGCCGGCGAGCAGCGCCGCCTGGGGGAGCGTCAGGTCCTTGGCTGTGGTGCTGAAGAAAAACTTGGAAGCGGCTTCGATGCCGTAGGCGTCGCGGTTGAAGAAGACGATGTTGAGGTAGCCCTCAAGGATTTCTTCCTTGCTGAACTTCTTTTCCAGGGCAATGGCAAGCTTCATTTCCCGCAGCTTGTCGCCCACGCCCTTGTTCACACCGTTGAGCTTGACGTCCTCGCCGCGGCCCTCGGCCTCGAGCGAAGCGTTAAGCACGTTGTTGACGTACTGCTGGGTGATGGTGGACGCACCCTGCTTGTTGCCTCGCGCCGTGGCCACGAGGGCGCGCAAAATGCCGGTGGTGTCCACGCCCCCGTGATCGTAGAACCGGCTGTCCTCAATGGCGATCACCGCGTCCTTCATGTACGGGGAGATCTGGTCCAGCGGAACACGGGTGCGGTTTTCCGCATACAGGTTGGCGATCACGCTCCCGTCCGCGGCCAGCACCTTGGTGGACTGGCTGGGCGGATCAACCTGCAGCTCAGCCGGGAGCGTGTCGAAGAAGTCGATCGAGCTGCTCGCCGAGCTGCCGGAAACGGCGGCTGCCGGAACCAGGAGGCCGGCCACCAGGACGCCACAAATAGCGCTCACGCCAAGGAAAGCGAAAATCTTTCCGAGGGTAGTGGCCGTGTCGAATATGGGGTTCCTACGAGTCACCATGTTCTCCAGTTTACCGGCAACGATTAGGCTTGAGTTCATGACCAAATGGGAGTACGCGACGATTCCGCTCATCATTCACGCAACGAAGCAGATTCTGGACCAGTGGGGAGAGGACGGCTGGGAGCTTGTCCAGGTTGTCCCGGGTCCTGACGGCAACGGCCTGGTTGCCTACCTGAAGAGGGAGAAGCAGTAACATGACAACCCCTCAGGAAACCGCTTCCGGCGCCGCAGCGGCGCCGATTTCCGCCGTCGAACAGCGGCTCGCCGAGCTGGGCGTGACCCTTCCGGACGTCGCGGCTCCCGTAGCCGCCTACGTGCCTGCCGTCATTTCCGGCAACCACGTTTACACGTCGGGGCAGCTGCCTTTTATTGACGGAAAACTCCCAGCTGCCGGCAAAGTGTCCGCCGGTGATGAAGGCTCGTCGGACGAGCCCACCGTTTCTCCCGAAGAAGCCAAGGAATACGCGGCAGTCTGCGCCGTAAACGCCCTGGCCGCCGTCAAGAGCGTCATCGGCGACCTCGACCGCATCACCCGCATTGTCAAGGTTGTGGGATTCGTCTCATCGGATCCGTCCTTCACGGGCCAGCCGGGCGTCATCAACGGGGCGTCCGAGCTCTTGGGCCGCGTCCTGGGCGACGCGGGGCAGCACGCCCGGTCCGCCGTCGGCGTATCAGTCCTGCCGCTCGACTCACCCGTTGAAGTCGAGCTGATCGCCGAATTCAGCTAAGGACCGGTCGCTTCCTTTGCCGCAGCTAGCACGCCGCCTCTTCGCCCTTCCGCCCGAACTCGAAGGGGCGGCGCAGAGCTGGCTCGAACACGGCGAACGGACGCCCAGGGCGGCGCGGTTCGCGTCCTCGATAGTCCTGCTCCGCGATTCACCCAACGGCCTGGAAACCTGGCTCGGGTACCGGCCAGGCCAGTCGCCGCTGGGCGTCCTCGCGTTCCCCGGAGGGTCCCTGGAAGCGTCCGACGACGACGCGATCGGCTGGCTGGGCCCCTCGCCCCAGCATTGGGCTGAGCAGATGGGAACGGACGACGTCGGGCTGGCACGCCGCCACGTGGTGGGTGGCATCCGCGAACTTTTCGAGGAGACCGGCGTGCTCCTGGCCGGGCCGGACCTGTCCTCCGCCGTTGAAGGCACCTCGACGCCCGAATGGATGAAGGTGCGCGAAGCTGTGGCCTCGCAGGAGAAGTCCTTTGTGGATGTGCTGGCACGGCGCGGGCTCTCGCTGCGCACGGATCTGCTCAAGCCGCTCGTGAACTGGCTGAGCCCGGACTTCGCACACCACCGCTTCAACACGCGCTACTTCGCCGCGACGGTCCCCCTGAACCAGCAGCCGACCCTTTTGGAAAGCAAGGGTGTGTGGGGGAAGTGGGTGTCTGCCACGAAGGTCATCGCCGAACGGAACACCACCGCGCTCGGCGACGAAGCCGGGCAGGAGAACACCGTCGGGCTGACTCTGGGCCAGCTCATGGTGCCGGGCTCGGAAATCATGCTCGAGAAGATGGCGACGGCCAACGGCTGCATTGCCTACCTCAGCTACAAGCGCACGCCGCACGTCTATCAGCCGCGCCTGGTCGAAGAGGACGGAAAGCTGATGCTCGAAGTCGAAGCAGCCAAAACGGTCGCCGGCGAACCCCAGCGCGAACGCTAAGCCCCCGCCGCCGGTGCTGGTTACGCCGCTGCCGGTTACAACGCGATGCGCTCCTCTGTGAAGGACCGCCGCCCGGCTATCTACAACGCTCCCGCAGTTCTTGCGGGTTTTCCTCGCACCCTCCCGCAGTTCCTGCCGGAATTTCCGCGACGCTTCTGCAGATCTTGCTGCCGCGATCAGCGAGTTTGGGGTTGGGCTTGAGGGAGCGTTGGGTGTGAGGCGGCGGGATGTGAGGGAGCGTTGGGTGTGAGGCGGCGGGATGTGAGGGAGCGTTGGGAAGTACCTGCAGAACGTGGGGATTGGCAGCCCCGGTTCCGACTGGCTCAACCCAGCGGGGGAGCGCAAACAGCAAAGGCCGCCACGAATGGGCGGCCTTTGCTTGTGCGGACTAGCGGGAGCGCTGGCGGAGGCGCTGCATGTCCAGGATGACGACGGCGCGGGCCTCGAGGCGGAGCCAGCCACGCTGGACGAACTCGGCCAGTGCCTTGTTCACGGTCTCGCGGGAGGCGCCAACGAGCTGGGCCAGTTCTTCCTGGGTGAGCTCGTGGGCTACCAGGACGCCGTCCGTGGCTGGGCGGCCGAAGCGGTCGGCCAGGTCCAGGAGGGCCTTGGCGACCCGCCCGGGAACGTCGGAGAAGACGAGGTCCGAGAGGGAGTCGTTGGTGCGGCGCAGGCGGCGTGCCAGGGCCTGCAGCAGCTGTGCCGAGACCTCCGGGCGGGTGCGCAGCAGGTTGTTCAGGCTCTCGTTGCGGAGGCCGGCCAGGCGGGTTTCGGAGACAGCGGTGGCGGTAGCCGTCCGGGGGCTGGGGTCGAACAGCGCCATCTCGCCGAAGAGCTCGCCCGGGCCGAGGATGGCCAGCAGCGATTCACGCCCGTCGGGGGACGTCCGTCCGAGCTTCACCTTGCCGGAGACAATGAAGTAGAGCTGGTCACCCTGGTCGCCTTCACGGAAGACGGAGGCCCCACGTGACAGGTCAACCTCTGTGAGCTCATCCGTCAGCAGGCGGAAAGCCTCGTCGTCCAGCGTGGCGAAAAGGGGCGCGCGGCGCAATACCTCGATGTCCATGAATTCTCCTGATTAAAATGTGTCGGCTAGGGCGCTTGTGCCATTGTTTCAGAATTTTCAAGGATCTGTGACGTAGTTGGCAGCAGAGGCGGGGTGAACGGGCGCGGAGGACCCGCAGGTCACAGGGCGTCCACGGCAAACTGTCAGACTCCGCCAGTAGAATCAGGGCCTGGCTGCTTGTGAGGAGACCCGTTGTTTGGCCTGACTGTCCTGGACCTTGCGTTGATACTGATGCTCCTGTCCTACCTGATCTACGGTCTGCGTAACGGCTTCCTGGTAACGGTCGGCGGCATCGCCGGGTTCGCCGCCGGGGCAGTGGCAGCTTTCCTCTCCGTGCCTGTCGTCAGCGATCTGGTCGAGGACAGCAGTTGGCGTCTCACCGCGACCATCGGCGTCGCCGTCGTCCTGGTGGTGCTGGGCAATGCCCTGGGCACCACCATCGGCCGCAGCATCCGCAGCGCAGTGCGGCTGAAGCCCCTCCGCGCAGTTGACAGGATGATCGGCGGGGCGATGAATGTCGTGGTGACGGCGCTCGTCATGTCGATGCTGGCATTCAGCATCAGCGCCCTCGGCGTTCCTTTCGTTTCCCAGCAGCTCGCGGATTCCAAGGTCATCCGCTTCATTGACGGCCTGACTCCGAATCCCGTGAAGGCCACCATGGCCCAGCTGCGGTCGGCCGTCATCGGTGACGGCATTCCCCGGCTCATTGAGGGGATCGGCCAGGAGCAGCCAGCACCTGTCCCCAACACCAGCACGGACACCCCGGCGCTGAACCGGGCCGCCGGCTCGGTGCTCAAGATCGCAGGCACGGCCTTCCAGTGCGGCCAGAACCAGACGGGGACCGGCTTCGTTGTGTCGCCCGGACGGGTGGTTACAAATGCGCATGTCGTTGCGGGCGTGTCGCAGCCCGTCGTCGAGATTCCTGGCGGCGGGGCGATGCCCGGGCGCGTCGTGTACTTCGACGGCAAACGCGACCTGGCGGTTCTCGCCGTCGACGGCCTGCCCACCGAACCCTTGCCCCTCGGCGCTGATCTTCCCGCCGGAACTGCCGCCGCATTTGCCGGTTATCCGCATGGCGGACCGTTCCAGTCGAAGCCCGCAACTGTCCAGGGCATTTCCACCGTGCTTGTCCCCGACATCTACGGAGACAACCCCGTTCCGGACGAGGTCTACAAGCTGTCGGGAGACATCCAGCCCGGAAACTCGGGCGGGCCGCTGCTGACGACGGGCGGCCAGGTGGCCGGCGTAATTTTCGCCAAGACCACGTCCGACGCCGCTGCCGGGTTCGCCATTCCCATGATTGACCTGCGGCCGGTGGTCACCGAGGCGCCGGAACTCACGAATGCTGTGTCCTCCGGACAGTGCATCCAGCAGTAGGGCACCCCAGCTGGCACGAGAGGGGCCGGGCCCGGCGGCCGCGCCGCCCGGCCAGGGCTTGGCCGGTCAGGCCTTGGCGGCATTCAGGTCTGCGAGGTATTCAACGGCAAAGCGGTAGCCCAGGACTCCGGCGCCGGCGATGACGGCCTTGCTGATGTCCGAAAGATAGGAGTGGTGCCGGAACTCCTCGCGGGCATGGACGTTGGTGATGTGGACCTCGACGGCGGGCAGCTGCACGGCCGAGATCGCGTCCCGGATCGCCACGGACGTGTGGGTGTAGGCGCCTGCATTGATCACGATCCCGATCGCCTTGCCGCGCGAGTCGTGGATGGCGTCCACGAGTGCGCCCTCGTGGTTGGACTGGAAGCACTCGACGTCCAGCCCGTGTTCCGCTCCCGCGTCTTTGGCGAGCTGCTCGACGTCGGCAAGAGTCGCCGTGCCGTACTTCTCTGGCTCACGCGTCCCGAGGAGGTTCAGGTTCGGACCGTTCAGGACAAGGATGGTGCGGCGGCCGGCGTCAGCGGCGGAGGGTGCGTCAGTCATGGGTGCCAATCTATCGCGTACCGCGGGGTGTCTTGGCGCGGCCAGCTGATCATTACGGCACCACCGGCAGGCCGTGCCTAGACGAGCCGCAGCCTGCTCACCCTGTCCCGCAGGATCCGTTGCGCATCGCCGGACAGCCCGGAATCGCTGATCACCTCGTCGGCCTCGTCAAGGTCCACGATGGTGCTGATGCCCTGGGTGCCCCACTTCGTGTGGTCTGCCAGGACCACCACCTTGCGCGCAGCAGCCACAAAGGCTCGGTCAGTCTCAGCCTCCAGCAGGTTCGGTGTGGTGAAACCCGCCTCGGCATCCATGCCGTGCACCCCTAGGAAGAGCAGGTCCAGGTTCAGTTGCTTGAGCGTAGCTGTGGCGATGGGTCCCACCAGGGCGTCCGACGGCGTCCTCTCACCGCCGGTCAGGATCACGGTTGAGGGCTGCCGTGCCGCCCCGGAGGTGGAGCCGTGATGGAAGAGGTCGGCAATCCGGATGGAGTTGGTCACCACGGTGATGCGCGGCCCGTTCACGAGTTCCTTCGCCAGCGCCCACGTGGTGGTGCCCGCGCTGAGCGCCACCGCCATGCCCTCGTGCACGAGGGTGGCCGCTTCCAGGGCGATGGCCCGCTTCTCGGCCGTCAGCTGCGTGGACTTCAGTTCAAAGCCGGGCTCATGGGTGCTGGCGTCACCGGGAAGCTTCGCGCCGCCGTGGATGCGCTCCACCCGGCCGCTTTCCTCGAGGATTTCGATGTCCCGGCGCACCGTCATGGGGGACACGCCCAGCTGCTGGGCCAAGTCCGAGACGCGGACCACCCGCTCTCGCTGGACGGCGTCCACGATGGACTGGTGGCGGGCTGCGGGAAGCATCAGGATCTTCTCCATCGGGAAGCGGGCACGGGGAACTGCTACTGCCATCTTCGCTCACCCCGGGCGGGAACGAAGAGTGGAACGGGGTGATTCGGGCAGGGCCGCTAAACCGTGCAGGGCCTGTCCGCATCGTGCGGACAGGCCCTGCCGGGTCCGGAAAGGTGCTCTACTTCTTCAGGGAAGCCGCAATCTGTGCCATGACTGTGTTATCGGCCAGAGTAGTGGCATCGCCGGCGTCGCGGCCCTCGGCGACGTCCTTGAGGAGACGGCGCA
Source organism: Arthrobacter sp. NPDC093125 (assembly GCF_044754225.1). NCBI lineage: Bacteria > Bacillati > Actinomycetota > Actinomycetes > Micrococcales > Micrococcaceae > Arthrobacter > Arthrobacter sp. NPDC093125. The sequence continues at coordinate 29,754 of NZ_JBIVOQ010000003.1, forward strand.
TGATCTTGCCGGAGCGGGTCTTGGGCAGTTCGGGGACCACGAGGACGGTCTTGGGTTTGGCGATCGGGCCGATTTCACGGCCGACGTGGTTGCGCAGTTCCTGGACGATTTCGTCCCCGGAATCCACGGCGTCGCCGCGCAGGATGACGAACGCCACGACGGCCTGGCCGGTGGTTTCGTCCGTGGCACCCACGACGGCGGCCTCCGCCACAGCAGGGTGGCTCACCAGTGCAGATTCGATTTCCGTGGTGGAGAGCCGGTGGCCGGAGACGTTCATGACGTCGTCCACGCGGCCCAGGAGCCAGATGTCGCCGTCTTCGTCCTTTTTGGCGCCGTCGCCGGCGAAGTACATGGTCTCGAAGCGGGACCAGTAGGTGTCCTTGAACCGTTCGGGGTCGCCCCAGATGCCGCGGAGCATGGCCGGCCACGGTTCGCGGATCACCAGGAACCCGCCGTGCCCGTCGGGGACGGAGGCGCCGTTCTCGTCCACGACATCCACGGCGATACCCGGCAGCGGCACCTGGGCGGAGCCGGGTTTGGTGGCGGTGACGCCGGGCAGCGGGGCGATCATCTGCGCTCCGGTTTCGGTCTGCCACCAGGTGTCCACGATCGGGGCGGGATTGTCCTTCTTTTCACCGTTCTTGCCGGCATTGCCGCCGATGACCTCGCGGTACCACATCCACGCCTCGGGGTTGATGGGTTCCCCCACGGAGCCCAGCACCCGGATGGAGGACAGGTCGTACCCGTCCGGGATGGAGCGGCCCCACTTCATGAAGGTCCGGATCGCGGTGGGGGCGGTGTAGAGGATGGAGACCTTGTACTTTTCCACGACCTCCCACCAGCGGCCCTGGTGCGGGGAGTCCGGGGTGCCTTCGTATATGACCTGCGTGGCGCCATTGATCAGCGGGGCGTAGGCGACGTAGGAGTGGCCGGTGACCCAACCGACGTCGGCCGTGCACCAGTACACGTCCGTCTCGGGATGCAGGTCGAAGACCGCTTTGTGGGTGAACGCGGTCTGGGTGAGGTAGCCGCCGGTGGTGTGCAGGATGCCCTTGGGCTTTCCGGTAGTGCCCGAGGTGTAGAGGATGAACAAGGGGTGCTCGGAGTCGTGGCCTACAGGCGTGTGCTCGGCGGACGCGGCACCGACCGTGTCCTCCCACCAATGGTCCCGGCCCTCGGTCCAGTCCACGGGTTCGCCGTTGCGCTTGACGACCACCACGTTCTGCACCGTGTGGCCGGCGGCGGACAGCGCCTGGTCCACCGCGGGCTTCAGCGCGCTCGGCTTGCCGCGGCGGTAAGTTCCATCGGCGGTGACCACGAGCTTGGCCTCGGCGTCGTCAATGCGGGAGCGCAGGGCGTCAGCTGAGAAGCCGCCGAACACCACGGAGTGCACGGCACCGATGCGGGCGCAGGCGAGCAGGGTGATCACAGCTTCCGGGATCATCGGCAGGTACACGGCGACACGATCGCCCTTGGCCACACCGAGGGATTCGAAGGCATTGGCGGCCTTCTTTACTTCCTCGGTGAGCTGGGCGTAGGTGTAAGTGCGGGAGTCACCGGGTTCGCCCTCAAAGTAGATGGCCACCCGGTCCCCGAGGCCGTTCTCCACGTGCCGGTCCAGCGCGTTGTAGGCCGCGTTGACCTCACCGCCCACGAACCACTTGGCAAACGGCGGGTCCGTCCAGTCAAGGGCTTCTGTGAAGTCCTTGCTCCAGGTGAGGAGTTCGCGGGCCTGCCCGGCCCAAAAGGCGGGCCGGTCAGCCTCGGCTTCCGCGTAGATGTCGGCGCCAACGACGGCGTTCGCGGCGAACTCTGCAGACGGTGCAAACTTGCGGTTCTCATGCAGCAGGTTTTCAAGAGCATCGCCCTGCTGGGTGGTGGTGCCGGCGGTGGCCGTCGAGCCGGGAGTGTCCTGGGACATGGTGAACCTCATCATTCATCGATCTTTGCCGCGCGGGTTGCCGCTGCCTGCCGCTGCCCTGCCACGGAGCGCGGCGTTGGGCAACAGCCGGTCACGGCCTACCGCAAAGAGCTGTTCCGAAATCAGCCTAGCGCTTCCCGCCGGCCGCGCGTGTTCTACATCACAGCATGACCAGCGAGCGGTGCGGATTTAGCGACGAATGGTCTTCAAAACGGAACCCGGCACTGCTTCGGCCGCGGCACCTCAGCTAGTGATCATGCAGTCACTTGGCTAGGCTGAAAGGGACTCGTGACATAGGCCGGAGGTTGCCCGACCCCTGGGGGCAGGGCGCGCCGGCCGTTAGGCGATGCCTAGATGGAACAGCCGTTCGGGTGACGCCACGCTAAGGAGAACAGTATGAATCAGCAAAGCGACCAGCGGGGTCCTGGCCAGCCGGGTCTTGCCCAGCAGGGGCCGGCCCAACGGGATCCGGGTCATCAGGGCTCTGCCTCGCAGGGGCCATCCCAGGCCGGGGGAGCGGTGCTTAGCGATGCGCCGCGCGACGAGTCTCAGGGCGCACCCCAGGGGTCGGCGCAGGGTCCCGGCAACGGTGCCCACCCGGTGAAGCCGGAAGGTGCGGACTCTGCTGCAGCGACAACGCAGAACTCGAATGCCCCGGCGGGCAAGGCCACGGGAGTGAGGAACGAGGCCGTGGTGGGCCCGTTCACCGTGCGCGATGTGACGGTTTTTGCGGCCACGCTGGTTCTCTTCGTCGCGTCCTTGATTCCGATGTTTGCCCTCAGGTACAACCTGTGGAACCTCGGCAACCTGTTCTTCCTTGGCATCGGAATCGTCCTGCCGATCATCGTGGCGGCGCTGTTCGCCGCCCGACGCCTGGCGCCGGAGACGAAAGTGCGGATCGGCTCGCTGTCGGTTGACCAGTTCGCGTCCGTGGTGGCCTCATTCGCCGTCGCCTTCTTTTTCCTGTCCGCCGCCGTGGGATTCACGCCGGTGGCGCTTGTTGCCCTGATCGGGTCGCTGGTGCTGCTCGCCGCCACGGTCCTGGCCCGCTTCATCCCGTTCTTCGCCGGTGACTTCCTCGACCGGGCCGAAATGCCCGCCCACGTCATGGCGCGAGAGTCCGCCGTCCCGGTGCGCAAGCCCAAGCCGGCCAAGGCGCCGAAGCCGGCAAAGCCGTCCGCTCAAAAGCCCGCTGTGCAGGGCCCGACGGCGGGCGGCCAGTACGCTGCCGGTCAGGCATTCGGGGCCCAGGCTCCCGGTGCCCAAGCTCCCGGTGCCCAGACTTACGGCGATCAGGCTTCGGCCGGACGGCCGGCAGGCAGTTCCGCCGTGGCCGGCACCGCAGGTGCAGCGGGGGCTGGGGCGCCGGCAGGGACCTGGCCGGGGGCGGGCGCCGCTGGCACCTCGCCGGCGACTGAAGCGGCCGCCGTCGTGCCCTCCGCTGCGGAGCCGGCAGGCGTCGGACACGGAGCGACGGCGGAAGCGAAGACGTCCGCCGCTGACGAGACCCAGCTGAACGGTGTTCCGGTCTCCGGCGCCGCAGCACCTGCCGGAACGGCCCCGCCTGCTGACGACGCACGAGCTGCCTCCGCCACCCCGGCCACCGCTGTCCATCCGCAGGTGCAGGCACGCGAACCGGTGAGGTCCCAGGAGCCGATCGGCGCCACCGTCGACCCCGCGAGCCGGCCGGAGGAATCGGAGCAGCAGCCCGTTCACGAGGCATTCTGGTTCGCCGTGGCACAGCACCGCGTTGCCGTGGATGAGCGCACAGGGGCTCCGCTGTTCGGCATCGAACCCGGCGGCTGGGTGCTGGCACTCGAGGACCGGGGTGACGAGTTCCTGGTCCAGCACACGGACGGCCGGGTGGGCGTCCTGCGCGACCTCAGCAACATCGAGCGCGGGTAGCAGGCCTTTCGTGGCCGCCTCCCCAGCAGCCCGCCGAGGCAATTCCCGGACCGACGCAACAGCTGTGACTGTTGCGCCGGCCGCGGAGCCTGCCAGCCGCGAAGGGCGGGTCTCCGGCGAATCGGCGCTGGCTTTGAAGCGGCGGGCGCGGCGGATCAACCGGGCGCTCGCGGAGCAGTACCCGTACGCCCACGCAGAGCTGGACTTCCGGAACCCCTTCGAGCTGCTGGTAGCCACCGTGCTCTCGGCGCAGACCACCGACGTGACGGTCAACCTCATTACGCCGTTGCTCTTCGCCCGTTACCCCGACGCACGCAGCATGGCGGAGGCCGACTCCGCCGAGCTGGAGGCGATCATCAAGCCCACAGGGTTCTTCCGGGCGAAGGCAAGAAACCTGATGGCCTTGGCCGCCCGGCTGGTGGATGAGTTTGACGGGGTGGTTCCCGGCCGACTTGAGGATCTGGTGACCCTCCCCGGCGTCGGGCGAAAAACCGCCAACGTGGTGCTGGGAAACGCCTTCGGGGTTCCTGGCATTACTGTGGACACTCACTTCGGACGGCTTGCGCGGCGTTTCGGCTGGACGGACTCGGATGATCCGGTGCGGATCGAATCGGACGTCGCCGAACTTTTCGAACCGCGGGACTGGACCATGCTGTCCCACCGTGTGGTTTTCCACGGCCGCAGGGTCTGCCACTCCCGGAAGCCCGCCTGCGGCGCCTGTGCCGTGGCGAACTGGTGCCCCAGCTTCGGCATGGGTGAGACCAATCCGGAGAAAGCCGCGAAACTCCTTAAATACGAACTGGCGCCGGGAAACGAAGAGCTCCTTGGCAAGCTCCTCGGGGAGACCCACCGGGCGGCGGAAATCCGGATGGAATCCCAGCGGAGGTCGCCGTGACAGCACGCCAGGATCTGGTGGATCTGGTGAGCGCCATCGGCGCCGGCACCGGACCGCCCCGGAACCCCTACTGGCAGAAACTGACAGTTGATCCGTCACTGGCACGAAAAGCTGCCGTGCTGATTCTCTTTGGTGCACTCGATGACGTTCCGGCCGAATCGGGCAAGCCGCTCGCCCCGGCCGATCTGGATGTCCTGCTCCTGGAACGGGCGCACACCCTCGATGACCATCCCGGTCAGGTGGCCTTTCCCGGTGGCGGCATCGATCCCGATGAGTCACCCATCGCCGCGGCGCTCCGCGAGGCCCACGAAGAGACAGGGGTGAACCCTGCCGGGGTCGAAGTGCTCGGTGAGCTGCCGGAGCTGGCACTGCCGCGCGGCAACTACCTCGTTAGGCCGGTCCTTGGCTGGTGGGCCTCGCCGTCTCCTGTCCGCGTGGTGGATTACGCCGAGTCGGCCCAGGTCTTCCGCGTTCCGGTCCGGGACCTGCTGGACCCGGAAAACCGCGCCATGGCCACTGTCACCCGCATGAACCAGACGTTCCAGAGCCCCGCGTTCACCGTGAACGGCGTCGTGGTGTGGGGCTTCACCGGAATGATCCTCAATGAGCTTTTTGACCAGCTGGGCTGGTCGGTCCCTTGGGACCGGACCCGGCTGCACCCACTGAAGGTGTGATGCCTAGCTCTGGCGCTGGCGCTCCCGCAAGTCAACTACAACGCCCGTTGCTGCGTTTTCCCGCATCGCGTTGATGCCGTCCACGACGCCGGAAAGACTCTTATACCGCGGCGACTCGGCCACAACATTTCCGTCTCCGTCTTTGAGCCGGAACTTGTAAAACTTCTCGTCGTCCTGGTGTACTTCAAACTTGCCGGCCACTGGCTGGACCCCCTGATAATGCCTCTTTGCACGTGCCGGGCCAAACGAACTGCCACTGCCCGGTCACCATCGAGACTAATGTGATGCGCGGCACTGGGGCGAATTACCCGCCGGTAGGTTACTCTTTGACTCGGTTCGTTGCAGTAAAAGTGCCTGTGACTGTAGTTCCCCCGGAAGGCAGACTACTCTGCGCCTTTGACGCTGGGGGAAGGGTCATTTGGCGTTATCATACGAGTCCACCACTGCCATACTCACCGGGAACTCCACCGGAATCGGACCGAAAAGCAGCTCCTTGGCGGCGGCGGCGGCGTCCTCGATGGCACGGATGCAGCCGTCCACCGCGGCGTCCGGCGCGTGCACCATGACTTCGTCGTGTAGGAAGAACACGAGCTCGCCGGCAGGCAACCCGTCGGCACGCATGCCGCGCAACCGCCGTCGTAATTCCGCGAGCCAGCAGGCCGCCCAGTCTGCCGCGGAGCCCTGCACCACGAAGTTGCGCGTGAAGCGGCCGCGGGAGCGGGCGATTGAGTCCGCACGGCGCTGCTCCTCGGCGCTGGTGGTCTGCTGGTTGCGGAACCACCTTTCGGACGGGGTCGGGCTGCTGCGGCCGAGCCGCGACGTGACCGTTTTGCCGGCCTCACCCGCCCGTGCCGCCTGTTCCACGAAGCCCACGGCGCGCGGATAGGTGCGTGTCAGCTGGGGCATAAGCCGCCCTGCTTCCCCTGAGGTGGCGCCGTACATTGCGCCCAGAAGCGCCATCTTGGCCTTGGCCCGGTCACCTCCAAAGCCCCTGGCTGCGATGCCCGCGTAAAGGTCCTGGTCCCGGGCAGCCTCGGCCATGACGGAATCCTGCGCGAGGGCCACGAGCACGCGCGGCTCCAGCTGCGATGCGTCCGCCACGATCAGCTTGTGCCCGGGGTCGGCGTGGACTGCGGCCCGGATCTGCCGGGGGATCTGCAGCGCGCCGCCGCCGCGCGAGGCCCACCTGCCCGACACCACGCCGCCTACCACGTACTCTGGCCGAAACCGGCCGTTCCTTACCCATGCGTCCAGCCACGCCCAGCCGTTGGCCGTGTGGAGGCGAGACAGCTTCTTATAGGCCAGCAGCGGTTCGATGGCGGGATGGCTCGACTCCCTGAGCTCCCACTTCCGCGTCGACTTCACCTCGATGCCGTTTCGGTGCAGGGCGCGCATCAGCTCCTGCGGGGAGTCAGGGTTCAGGGCCGGTGAGTTCAGCAGCCGTCGAAGTTCGGTGGTGAGCTCCTCCAGCTTCGCAGGACGGTGTCCGGCAGGCGGGCGGGGGCCAAGGTAGTCAACGAGGATTTGCTCGTGCAGTTCTTCACGCCAAGGCACGCCGGCGTGCTGCATCTCGACGGCGATCATGGCCGCGGCGGATTCCGCGGCAAGGAGCAGCTGTAGGCGCTGCCGGCGGTTGGCGTCCAGGCCCGCCCCGTTCAGCGCTTCCTGCTGGGCGGCATATTCTGCACGCAGGTCTTCAACAGTGTGGCGCGGCTGGGCCCGGAGCTCGGGACCGTCGAAAAGCGCGCCCTGGTTTGCCGGCGGCGGAGGCGGCTGCAGCACCCGCGGTGGCTGGAGTTCGTCGTCCTGCGTCAGCTTTTCCGCGTTTTGCGCGTAGTGTGTGTGGGCGGTGAACGCCGAATGGGCCAGGATGGCGCCGCAGAGCTGGAGGTCATAGCACCGTTCCAGTTCGACGCCCGCTTCCAGCAGGGCGGGGTACCAGTCCTGGGTGCGGTGCCAGATCCAGCGCGGCCGCCGGTTTTCGAGTTCGCGCACGACGGCGGGAAGTGCGGTTGCGCTGCCGGGTGCCGCCGTCCGAGGGATAAAGCGCGGGTCGGGGTTGCGGGGGCTGGGCAGGCCCTCGGGGGTGAGTTCCTGCAGGAGGGCGCCGTCAGGATGGGCGGCCAGCAACAGGAACATGGCTCAATTCTGCCTTGTTTTTGAGGTGTCGGTTCACGGCGTCGGGTCAGGCCTCAGGCGGCCCATCCGGCTGCGGCGTCCGGTCCGGTTTCGGACTCCGTCCGGCCGGGCCTGGCTTCCCCTCCACAGACCCTCACCGCTGAGGTTTGTCCACATAGAGTCTTTTGCCGGTGCTCCCCGGCACTCGCATTCGACAGAGTTGGGCCATGAGCAGGCATCACGCACGAAGCCCAGGTACTGCGCTTGGACAGGACGCTGCAGGACAGAGCACCTCGGATCAGGGCATGTCAGGACTGGATACGCCGGATCAGGACACGGGAGGCCAGAACACTACGCCCTTTGGGGTGCCCCCGGGCATGTGGCGTCCCGGTGACGGGGATCCCGGTGGCGGGAACCCATCCGGAGGTGGTGTGGGTGACGGGAATCGGGCTGCGGGGAGTCCGAACGGTACTGCCACAAGGTCGGGCCGGGGAGCGCGGGCAGCACCCGCCCGGGCCGGAGAGAAGGCCACCGGAGCGAGGGCCGCTGCTCGGCGGCCCGATACTTGGCGTCCCTCTTCCCGGCCATCCGTAGAGCCTGGCCCGCGGGCCTGGCTGCCGGTCGAAGACGATGAAGTGCTGCTGGTGACGCGGTTTGATTTTCTACAGGGCGAGGTTGAGCGCATCGTGGCGGCCGCCGGCGGGCTGCTCCGGGTCGTGGCCGACGTGTCGGAGGCCGCGCCCTTTTGGGATTCAGCAGCGGCGGTCCTGGTGGGAAGCGACATCCGCGAGCTGCCGCCGCGCCGGCGCGCGCCCGCTGTCTTGGTGGGCCTCAGCGGAGAAGGGGACAGTCTGTGGCATCTGGGTGCGGCGATCGGCGCCCAGCGGGTAGCTGTTCTTCCCGATGCAGCGGCTTGGCTGGCGGAGTACCTCAGCCGCTCGCGCTCGCCGGAGGCGGGAGGCGTTGTGCTAGGGGTTACCGGAGGCTGCGGCGGTGCCGGGGCCACCACTGCAGCGATCTGGATCAGCCAGGCGGCCGCGGGTCTCGGCGCGCGGGTATTGCTCGTGGATGCCGACCCCTGGGGCGGCGGGGTGGAACTTGCCCTGGCAGCCGAGGAAGCACCGGGGCTCCGCTGGCCCGATCTTGCTGACGCGAGCGGCAGCATAGACCCCGGCCAGCTTGCCGATGCCTTGCCAGTGGCCGGGGGATTCTCGTTTCTGTCCTGGCCGGGCAGCAGGGAACGGCCGGCCCCGGTTGACTCGTCCGCAGCGGGCGGAGTTCTCGATGCCGCCAGGCGGGGCTTTGAACTCGTTGTCGTTGACATCGGGCGGAATGCCGAACCCCTGCGCACCTTCGCCTGGGACTGCGACCGGCTGCTCATCGTTGTTCCGGCCCAGCTGAAGGCAGCCGTCGCGTCGGCCCGCCTGCTTCAGGAGCTGCCGCCTGTCGACGCCGCCCTGGTCATCCGGGGCAAGGCAGGAGCCGCCCTGGACGGGACGCTGATCGCTGAGTCGGTCGGTTTGCCGCTGCACGCCATCATGCCGGAAATACGGGGTACAGCAGGGGCTGCTGAACTCGGCCGTCTGCTGGAGCACGGCAGGCGCAGGAGTGTGCGGCGCTTTGCAGCGGCCGTGCTGGAGCTGCTCGACGGCGAACTGCTGTCCTTGGAGGCGCAGTGAACCCGCCTTCCAGCTCCTCCGCTCCAGGTTCCCCCTTTGGCCAGGGGCAGGCAGCGCCGAGGCTGGCTTCCCCTGAAGGCGGCGGCAGGCGGCGCGCGGTAAGGGGGTTGGATGCAGGATTGCTCGAGACGGTCCGGGAATCGGTCATGGCGGAGGCCGGACCGGTGACGCCATCGCGGGTGGCAGCGGCCGTACAGGCGACAGGCAAACTGCTCGGCACCGCCGGCTCGCTCGCCGCTGTCGAGCGCATCAGTGCGGAACTGAACGGACTCGGGCCGCTGCAGCAGCTTGTGAGGGACCCGTCGGTCACGGACATCTTCGTCAACGCCCCCGATTCCGTGTGGCTTGACCGCGGACGGGGGATCGAACGCGCCCCGGTGTACTTCGCCGGAGAACCGCAGCTCCGGGCCCTCGCCTCCAGGCTTGTGGCAGCCGGAGGCCGGCGCCTCGATGACGGCTCGCCCTGCGTCGACGTGCGGCTCGACGGCGGCTACAGGGTCCACGCCGTACTGCCGCCCATATCAACTGCCGGCACTCTCCTCAGCATCCGCATCCGCCGGGAGCAGGTCTTCTCCATGGAAGAACTCAGGCGCGGCGGGATGTTCGGGCCTCTGGTCCAGACAGTGCTGGAACGTGTGGTGCAAGAACGGCTGAGTTTCCTGATCAGCGGGGCCACCGGGTCGGGAAAAACCACCCTGCTGTCCACCCTGCTTGGTCTGTGCCATCCGGGGGAACGGCTGGTCCTCATCGAAGATGCCTCGGAGCTGAACCCCGTGCACCCGCACGTTGTCGCGCTGGAGTCGCGGCATGGCAACCTGGAAGGAGGGGGCGAAGTGGATCTGGGCGAGCTCGTGCGACAGGCCCTCAGAATGCGTCCGGACCGGCTGATCGTGGGGGAGTGCCGAGGTGCAGAAGTACGGGAACTCCTGACAGCCATGAACACCGGTCACACCGGCGGCGGCGGAACCATCCACGCCAACACTGCCAGCGCCGTCCCGGCGCGCCTTACGGCACTGGGAGCACTGGCGGGGCTGGGACAGGATGCCGTGCAGCTGCAGGTTGCCAGCGCCCTGGACGTCATCGTCCATGTCGCGCGATCACGGGTGGGGCGCCAGGTGGCCTGCATCGGGGTGCTGCAGCAGACGGCCGGAAACCTCCTGGTTGCGACGGCGCTCGAAACCGTGGGCGGGCGGCTCGCCACAGGCCCGGCCTGGGGGACCCTTGCGGCGCGGCTTGGCATTCCTCCCGGGCAGGACTTGCCCGAGGACTTTGGCGGAGAACTGGTATGAGTGCCCTTCTCGTGGCGGTCCTGGTCCCGGCTGTGTGGCTGGTCCTGCGGCCGCCTCGCGGACTGAGCCACCGGGTCCGCAAGGCCTTTGCCGGCAATGGCAGCGGCGGCGGGAAAGCCATGGGCATCAAGAATCTGCTGCCCCGCGACACTGCGTTCAAAGCAAGCTCGGGCAGCGGAATTTCCAGGAACAGCCGTCGGCATTCGTGGCCGGGACACGGACGCGTTTCCCGCTCGAAGGATGGGGTCGTGCCGCTCACCGTCGTCGTCCAGCAGCTCGCTGCCCTGCTGAAGGGCGGGCGGGCACCCTCCCGGTTGTGGGACGAACTGTGGCTGGTCTACGCGGGGTCCGGCGGGTCCGTCGAACGGAACGGAACACTCCAGGGACAGAGGCTGGATGCAGCATCGACGGCGATCCTCGCGGCTGCCCGCGGCGCGGCATTGCGGGGAGCTCCCGTGGCTGAGGCAATTCGCCTGGCCGTGCGGGCATCCGGGCTGCCGGCGGGCAGTGGGGAACCCAGGATCTGGACGGAACTCGCCGCATGCTTTGAGATCGCAGAGGCCAGCGGATGTCCGTTGGCGGATGTCCTGGCCAGGTTTGCTGCCCAGCTGGAAGTTGAGGACGATGCCGAGGCCGCCCGCCAGACTGCGCTGGCCGGTCCCAAGGCGACGGTCACGCTGCTGACATGGCTGCCACTGCTCGGACTGGGGCTCGGGATCTGCCTAGGGGTGGATCCGTTAGCGATGCTTGTCGGGACTCCGATTGGCGTCGCTGCCCTTGTAGCCGGGATTCTGCTGACGGTCGCCGGCCGTATCTGGTCCGCCAGGCTGGTGCGGTCGGCAGCCGGAGCGGCAGTAGCGTGAAACCTATTGGAAGCGCGGCATCCTTCGGGAGCGTGGCGTTCATCGGATGTCAGGCCGGGCAGTATGGCCCCGCCCCCGGGTTGGGCACCACATGACGGGGCCGATATTCTCCGCGGTGCTTCTTGGGACACTGCTGGCTATTGCTGCAGCGCTCGCCTTCTCCGGACGCTCACGCATGCGGCGACGGCTCCTGGTCAAGGTCCGGCTGTTGCTCGAGGGCGGAACTTCGCCTGCCGGCTCAGGTAAGCCGCTCCCCACGCAGCCGGAGCCAGGCCTGCGCGACCCAGCGATGATGCTCGAATTGGTCGCTGCCATGCTGGACGCCGGATCCGGGATCGGCCGGTCCCTGGAGTTGGTCGCCGCAGCTGCATCACCTGACTATCAAAGGTCCCTCCGGCCGGTGATTGCGGCGTTGGCCATCGGAGCTGACTGGGAAACATCGTGGCGGGGCTCCGAAGGCCACTCTGCCGAGATACTGGCGCTGCGTGATGCCCTCGGATTTGCCGCACTGACCGGTGCGCCGTCGTCAGCGATCCTCTACGCCCAAGCGGCCAGAATGCGGCGTGAACGGTTCCGGTCTGCTGAAAAGCGCGCCGCTTCGCTCAGCGTCAAACTCGTTGTTCCGCTGGGTCTTTGCTCCCTTCCGGCCTTCATTTGCCTGGGCGTGGTCCCGGTGCTGCTGGCACTCGTGCCCTCCGGGTCCTGAGCGCGGGCAGAGCCTGCCCCGCACTTTCCCTCCACACACCGTCACGGGCGCCGCTTTTCCACTTAGCCCAACCCGTCACTTACCGGCCGGCCCCGCCAACCGGAACAGTCGGAGTAGCCGGCAACTCGGCCGGTCATCCGGAAAGGAAAACCATGTCCCTGAATCCAAACACTTTCGGCGCGGCCCAGCATGAGTACGAGGACGACAAGGCAGAAGTGCGGGAAATTTACCCAGGTGCCCGCACCGCACCACGCGTCACGACGCGCACCAGGAGGCACCTGACAGGCTCCGAGGCGGGAATGGCCACGGCAGAATATGCCATCGCAACCCTGGCAGCGGTCGGATTCGCAGGGATTCTGGTCTTCATCCTGCGCAGCGATGAAGTCCGGGGCTTTCTGCTCAACCTGATCCGTACGGCGCTGGCCCTGCCATGACCCCCTTGCTGCAGACCCCGTCACCCGGAGCGACCAGGCGCCCCGCAGGCAGGAGCCGCACAACTGGCAGCCGCGGCGCCGTAACGGCCGAATTCGCCGTTGCACTGCCGGCAGTCCTGATGCTGCTGGCCATGCTCCTGGCCGGGTCTGCAGCAGGGATCACCCAGCTCCGGCTGGAGGAGGCGGCGCGTGCCAGCGCCAGGGCACTTGCCCGCGGCGAGGATCCCGCAATGGTTGACGGCATCGTCCGGAAACTGGCCGGCGCCTCCGCATCATCGGTAGTGGCGGCCGACGGCGAGTGGCAGCGCGTCACCGTGTCGGACCGCATGGCCGGATACCTGGGACATGTGGTGCCGTGGACGCTGACCGCTCAGGCCGAGGCCCGCACCGAATCTGCGGAGTCGGCCGACCCTCCGGCCGATCCCCAGCACACAGCCGGCACGATGACCGCGGACAGCCTGCAGACGGCGACCTACTCGAGAAGGCCGGTATGAACAGGCCATGGATTCGGGGCCCGCGGGGGAGGTCCGAACGGGGCTCCGGTACTGTCCTGGCCGCCGGACTCGGCATGGTGCTCATCCTGGTGACGTCCTTCGTGCTTCTGCTGGCGCAGTCAGCGGTGCTGGCCTCCCAGTCGGCGGCCGCGGCCGACCTCGCTGCCTTGGCCGCCGCCGACGCGCTGCGGGGCGTCTCCGCCGGCGAGCCCTGTGCTGTTGCCGCCGCCGTGGCTGCCCGTCATGATGCACGGCTGATTAGCTGCCGGGAGGGAGGTGACCAGTCAGTTCAAGTCCGCACCCAGTCAACCGCCCGCTCGGTGCTGGGACCAGCCACGGGGCGAGCCAGGGCAGGGCCGCCTCCATAGCGGCGGCGCGTCGGCAGGCTGGGAGGCGGGCGGGCACTGCGCTGAACGTCAGAACGGCGTCCCCAACGGACTGGTCAAGCTAGCCGACGCCGGGCACGACGGCGCTCGCCGCATACTCGTGGTGCGCGGCGGCAGCGTCCTTCGCATCCTTTAGCAGAACGTCGATCAGGGTGACGGCCGCATCCTTGTCCAAGGGATTGTTTTTATTGCCGCATTTAGGCGACTGCACGCAGGAAGGGCACCCGGTCTCGCACTCGCACGCCTCAATGGCATCCCGCGTGGCCGCCAGCCACACCTTGGCCTTTTCAAAACCCCGCTCGGCAAAGCCTGCTCCGCCCGGATGCCCGTCATACACGAAGATGGTGGGCACCCCGGTGTCGGCGTGAAGCGCTGTCGAAACGCCGCCGATGTCCCAGCGGTCACTGGACGCCACTAGGGGAAGGAGCCCGATCGCTGCATGTTCTGCAGCGTGAAGGGCGCCCGGGAACTGCGCCTCGATCAGCCCGGCGCCGGTAAGGGAGCGGTTGTCCACCACGAACCACACCGCTTTCGTGAACAGGTCCCTCGCCCCAAGGTCCAGGGGCTCCTCGCCCAGCACTTCGTTCGAAATGAGCGCCTTGCGCTGAAAGGAAACCACTTGGGTTGTCACCTTAACGTCGCCGAAGTGAACGGCAACATCACCCCACTGCACAGTACGTTCGGTCTCCAGCACCTCGATCTGCGTAACGTCCCGGGCTGTCGTGTAGTAGTCCGGGTTCGCGCGGCGCACCACGACGCAGTGCTCGTCCTCGTTCAGCTCCTCCACCACATAGCTGTCGCCCTGATGGACGTACACCGCACCGGTATGTGCCTGATAGTGGGTCTGGGGGGAGTCCATGGTCCCGAGGAGCGAGCCCGTGTCGGCGTCCACTATGCTCACCGGCCCGCCGCCGTCGGCCCGGAGATTCACCATGGCGGCCGCGCTTTGGGGGTGGGTCCAGAACCAGCCGGCCGGCCGGCGCCTCAGGTATCCGCGCTCGACGAGTTGGCCGAGCAGTTTCTCGGACGTGCGCCCAAACAACGGCAGCTCGGCAACGCCCAAGGGAAGTTCGGCCGCGGCGGCGCACAGATGCGGCCCGAGAACATATGGATTCGAAGGGTCAAAGACGGTTGCCTCCACCGAGACGTCGAAGATCGCCTCGGGATGATTCACCAGGTAGGTGTCCAGCGGGTCATCGCTGGCCACGAACGCGGCGATGGCCTCCTGCCCGGACCGGCCGGCCCTGCCGATCTGCTGGAACAGGGAGGCCCTGGTCCCGGGCCACCCGGCAACCAGCACGGCGTCCAGCCCTGAGATGTCAATGCCCAGCTCCAGCGCCGAGGTGCTCGAGATGCCCAGCAGCTGGCCGGAACGGAGGGCCTTTTCCAGCGCGCGACGTTCTTCGGGCAGGTACCCCGACCGGTAGGCGGCAACCCGCTGGGGCAGGCTTGGATCAACCTCATCGAGCAGCCGCTTGGTGATGGAGGAAATGGTTTCCGCGCCCCGCCTTGACTTGATGAAGGCGATGGTGCGGATCTGTGACGAGACGAGGTTGGCCAGCAGATCAGCGGTTTCGGCAACCGCAGTCCGCCGTTCCTTCGCGCCGTTCTCGCCGCGTACCTCCGTCAGGGCCGGCTCCCAGAAAGCGACCGTGGTGGAGCCGTGGGGTGAGGAATCCTCCGCGACGGCCTGCACTGGTGCGCCGATGAGCCTTCCGAAGGACTCCTCCGGTTCCGATGCCGTGGCGGACGCAGCGATGAACACCGGACCCGGCGAGCTGCCTGCCGTGTAATAGGCACAGATGCGCCGAAGCCGGCGCATCAGGTTGGCCACATGCGAGCCGAAGACACCGCGGTAGGTGTGCGCCTCATCAACGATCACGTACTTCAGGCGGCGGAAGAAGCCGGCCCACCAGGCATGGTTCGGCAGGATTCCAAAGTGCAGCATGTCGGGGTTCGCCAGGATGACGTTGGCGTGGTCCCGGATCCAGCGCCGCGAGGCCTGGTCGGTGTCGCCGTCGTAGGTTTCTGCCCGGACGGTGGGCAACTTGAGCGAGCGGATGGCCGCCAGCTGGTCCGCTGCCAGCGCTTTTGTCGGTGCGAGATACAAGGCGACCGCGCCGCCGTCGTGAATTCTTCCTGGCTCGGAGAGCACGCGCAGTTCGGAGCGGTGGACGGCGTCCAGCGCGGGCAGCTGGTACGCCAGCGATTTTCCGGAGGCCGTGCCGGTGGCGACTACCACGTGCCCGCCGGCGTGGGCTATGTCGGCCGCCTGAACCTGATGCCGGTAGGGCTGCTGTATTCCCAGGTTGCCGTAGGCAGCCACAAGGTCAGGGTGGACCCACTCCGGCCAGGATTCATGCACTGCCCGGCGCGCCGGGATGGTCCGCACATGCCGCAGCTGCTCCGGATCGGGGCCGCGGCCCAATAGGGGTATCAGCGAGTCATGGGGGTTCACCCCAGTATTGTTTCACCTGCCCGGAAATCGGCCGACATCCGAGCCAGATGGAACCCGGTCAGACTGAAGTCATCAGGCGACCGAGAGGTCCGAGCCTTCATTCGAGGCGGAGAGCATCAGGACATGGCAGACCGAGGTCCAGCCCAGATGTGAATAGAGCTTTTGCCCGTCGAGCGACGCCAGCAAGAGGCCGTCCTCCACGTCGTGCTCAAACGCCTGGGCTGCCAGGGCCTTCATGATGAAGCTGCCCAGCCCGCGCCGCTGGAAGTCCGGTTCGGTCACGATCTTGTCGAACACCGCAGTGCCGTTGATGACCAGCACCTGCCCGCTGGCGGCGAGGGTGTCCCCGGAACGGACGACGGCATGGTGCACGCCGTTGGACTCGGACGTCTCCAGCGACAGTTCATCGTCGGAAAGCCACGGGTCCTCGGCGTCCTGGGTTTCCATGTCCGCCACCATCATGCTTTGGGACGCGGAGGTGACGTTGAGGCCGTGCAGCTGCGCCAAAGCCATGTAACGCTCGACGTCATTGGTCAGGATGGTCAGCACCCGGGCGGGTGCTTCGGCAGTCTTGGCTGCCAGGTCCCCAAACTCTGAGTCAGAGGGATCGGAAGCAAAGTACTCCCATTCCCCTGTCGTGTCGGCCCGGAGGGCGGCAGGAAAGCGTCCCTCAGTGCGCGTCTCGTAGCCCCGGCAGCCGGCCCAGCCGGCTACCCAGACTTCCAGCAGATGAGTGATGTCTCCAACCATGGCTTCTGGCGTCATGTGATGAGAGTATTCCAGCGCTGTCACAAGCAACAGGGCTTTGGCCCTTGCTTATGCAATTGTGATGGGAGGGCAGGCGGCAACTCCGCGCCCCTCCGTCCCCGGCCCCCGTCCACCGACCCCGCATCCTCGTGCCGGCGGTTTGTGCAGACCCAGTACCCTGTGCCGGCGGTTTGTGCAGACCCAGTACCCTTAAAAGCGTGGCTTTGAACCGAATCGTGCTTTTTTACGGCTTTACCCCCATCGCCGACCCCGACGCCGTCATGCTCTGGCAGCGTGCCCTCTGCGAGAAGCTCGGGCTGACCGGGCGCATCCTCATTTCCAAAGACGGCATCAACGCCACCGTGGGCGGGGAAATCAAAGCGGTCAAGCAGTATGTCAAGACCACACGGGAATACCGGGGATTCCGCGGTATCGATGTGAAATGGTCGGACGGCGGAGCGGACGACTTCCCCCGGTTGAGCGTCAAGGTCCGGGACGAGATCGTATCCTTCGGAGCTCCGGGGGAGCTGAAGGTTGACGAAAACGGCGTCGTGGGCGGCGGAAAGCACCTGAAGCCCGAGGAACTCCACGAACTCGTTGATGCCAAGAAGGAAACCGGTCAGGAGGTCGTTTTCTTCGACGGCCGGAACGCCTTCGAAGCGCAGATCGGCAAGTTCAAGGACGCAGTAGTTCCGGACGTTGCCACCACCCATGACTTCATCAAGGAGCTGGAGTCGGGCAAGTACGACGCCCTCAAGGACAAGCCCGTGGTCACCTACTGCACCGGCGGGATCCGCTGTGAGGTGCTGTCCAGCCTCATGGTGAACCGCGGTTTCAAAGAGGTGTACCAGCTGGACGGCGGCATCGTGCGCTATGGGGAAACGTTCAAGGACCAGGGGCTCTGGGAAGGATCGCTCTACGTCTTCGACAAGCGCATGCACCTGGAGTTCAGCGAGGACGCGAAGACCATCGGCGAATGTGTCCGCTGCGAATCACCCACGAGCAAGTTCGAAAACTGCTCCAACCCGAGTTGCCGCACCCTGACCCTGTACTGCGCCGAATGCGCAGCCAGCCCGGAGACCCTGCGCTGCCCCGAGGGCTGCGCAGCCTGACCCCAGGGTACGCTGCCGGACTGGTGCTTCGGCAGCCGGTTACAGCAGCCGTCAGATGCGGCTGACGCGCAGCGCGAAGTTGGCGTCACTTCTCGCTTCCACCGTTATCCGCAGGACCGAGTCCTTTGCCACGTGCACGACATTCACCCGGGATGTGCTGCAGCGCAGGCTCAGGTCGACCAGCGCGAATTCGGCGTCGCGCACC
Organism: Arthrobacter sp. NPDC093125; assembly: GCF_044754225.1. Classification (NCBI taxonomy): domain Bacteria; kingdom Bacillati; phylum Actinomycetota; class Actinomycetes; order Micrococcales; family Micrococcaceae; genus Arthrobacter; species Arthrobacter sp. NPDC093125. The sequence goes on from NZ_JBIVOQ010000003.1 coordinate 47,640, forward strand.
GTGAACGAGACTCTCCGCTCACTGCGGCAGGCGAGCGTCAGAGCGTAGGTGCCGCTGGGCAGCTGTCCGGTGGACATGTCCTCTTCCTCGTCCTCCTCAACAGTGCCGTGGTCCGTGTAGAACACCTGGCCCTCGGCGTCAGGCAGCACCTCGCGCGCCCATGCGTCCAGCTCAGCCCCTGACACCGGGCGATTTAGCCGTGTATCCCGCGGCAGCGCCGCATCAGTGACTGGGGCTGCCGTATCGAGGGGAAGGGCGCCGCGCCCGTCGTCGTAGCTGTATTCGCAGCCGCTCAGGGCAGTGCCGGAAACCAGCACAAGGAGAAGTACGACGGCGGCTGCCGGGCTCCGCGCTGGCCGCAGCCGCGGCGTGCGCCTAGAGAAGTTCCCCCCGGAGAAGCAATGCACGGAGACCATCCGCACAGAACGCATACACCGACTTTAAGCCCGCGGAACGTGTGGAGCCAGAGCTAATTCTAAGGTGGCCTGCTACTTCGCCGGCACCAGCTGATACGCATAAATGAGTGGAGCGTCCACGCTCGAGGCGCTGATTTCCACAGCCCCGGCTTGGGGCACAGTGAGCTTGGTGATTTCGCGGCTGCCGTTGCAGGCGGCCCCGGCATCGGCGATGGGTTTCCCGTCGACGGACACGGCGAAGAACGCCTTGCCCCCGCCCTCGCAGGTGACTGTTAATACGTAGCGGCCGGCAGGAACGGTGACTGCATCCTGAATGATCCTGTCCCGGTTGAGGATTTTGCCGGCGTCCTCAAGAACCGAACCGGGGGCGGAAGGCAGCGCCGTGGCTTTCCACGCCGGAACGTCGGCGTTTTCAATGGACACCATCGGCGAACAGCCCGCCAGTACAAGCAAGAGGGCGCCCGTCCCCGCCGCGGTCTTCAGAAAACGGAGCACCGCGGGGACACGCGACGCCGCGGGAACACGGACCACCGCGGCGACACGGAGCATCACGGGAGAACGTTCAGCCATGGTTCCAACTTACCCGCTGCGGGTTCACCTGCTGCCCGCATGCCTGGCCGGCGGCTGCCTGCTCATCCGCTGCGCCGGGCCGCCGCAAAAGAGACAAGTCTGTCTGCCTCTTCCAGGGCCTTCGCCATCTCCGGAGAGCCGGCGAACACCCTCTCGCCACGGGATTTCAAATCAACGGGGATAAGGTCGGCGCGGGCGGACGGGACCTGCCTCGCTCCGCCGGGCCTCGGTTCGTCGCGCACTGGCCCGCCGTGTCCCGGTTGGCCGGGCAGTCTCCGCCGCTCTGCGCTCTCCTCCGACAGTGTGAGTGCATCGATTTTGGCCCCGCCGATTTTGTCGAGCATCTCGTAGTCCTCTGCGGTGCAGAGGTCGCTCCCGGCCAGGTGCTTGAGTGCAATCAGGCCCACGACGGCACGGCTGAAATCGGGATCCATCGCCAGGCCGATGGCCCACTGTGTGCGCTGCCACCACTGGTCACGGCGGTCTGCTTCGCGGCGTTGGGCCAGGGTCCGCCAGGCAATCCAGCCGGCGATCACAGCCGCCAGCAGGGCGCTGAGGGGCGCGAAGGCCGCGACGTACTGCAGCCACTCCGGGCCGGCGCCTGCCTGAGTTACCGCCGTTGTTTGGGTGCCGAGCATGGCCCAACTCTAGCCCTCCCCTCGGACAATCAGATCCGGCAAATAGACTGGGCACCGTGACCCAATCGACGCTCTTCACTGCCGGCAACACTCCCGACGCGCCCCGCAGCGACCTTCCGGACCTCCTGCACGCCCTGGGCGCTGACCTGCGGCAGGTGGGCTACACCGTGGACGGCGTTGCCGAGCTGCTGGGACCGTCGGCGTACGCGGCATTGGACAGGGACCAGCTCATCCCCGCGCTGATAGTTACTGAAAGCGCCGCCCAAGGTGAGGCGCCCGCAGCGGCGCTTGCCGCCGTCGTGCGTTTCTGGCTGCTGGCTGTCCCGCAGGATCCGGCAGCGCTCGACGACGCCCTGCCGCGGACGCGTGCGGAAGGCCTGGTGGCCCTTGGACTGGCGGAGGCCGCGGAAGCTGGGGAGGCTAAGGTAAGGGCTGCGGCGGATCTGCGGCCGTACGCATGGAAGGACGCCGCAGGGGAAGGTGCCACCGGCAGCGGGGGCGCGGAATTGTGGGTGGCCAGTGATCTCGCGGCCCACCAGCGTCCCGGGGTCCTCCGGCGGGACCACGTCCTGGGGATCGGGCAGGCCTCCACCACGCTGGTGCAGACCACGGTCCGGCGCCCTGCCAAAAAGGCCCTGGACCTGGGGACGGGTTGCGGCATCCAGACCTTCCACCTGCTGCACCACAGCGAGCACGTCACAGCCACTGACATTTCCGAGCGGGCGCTGGCCTTCACACGCTTCAACATCCTGCTCAACGCCGAGGCGCTCCGTGTGGACCCTGCGCGGCCCGAGGACCGCCTGGCCCTCAGGCTCGGTTCCCTGCTGGAGCCCGTTGCCGGGGAGGAATTCGACCTCGTGGTGTCCAACCCGCCCTTCGTCATCACCCCGCGCATCGCCGGAGAGGCGGCCGGGGACCAGTTCACCTACCGCGACGGCGGCCTGCCCGGCGATGACATCGTGTCCGCTCTTGTTCAGTCCCTGCCACAGGTGCTGTCTCCCGGCGGCACCGCCCAGATGCTGGGCAACTGGGAAATCACCGCGGGGCAGTCGTGGGAGGAGCGGCCGCAAAGCTGGGCCGGTGAGGACACCGATGTCTGGTTCATCCAGCGTGAGCAGGTCGGGCCGGAGCAGTACGCCGAAACATGGCTCCAGGATGCCTCGGAGAGCAGGGACCGGCGGCATTACCAGGAGGCCTACTCCGCCTACCTTGACGATTTCGCCTCAAGGAACGTGGAGGGGATCGGGTTCGGGATGATCTGGCTGCGTCGCCCGGACGCCGGTACCCGCCGGGTCTACAGGTTCGAGGAGATCACGTACCCGATCGAGCAGCCGGTGGGCCCGCATCTGGGCGCCGCCGTCCAACGGGCAGACTGGCTTGCCGCGAACGACCTGTCCGCGGCGCACCTCCTCGTGGCCGACGACGTGACGGAAGAACGCCACCAGCGGCCCGGGGCGGAACATCCCGGCGTCATCCTGCTGCGCCAGGGCGCCGGCCTTCGCCGCACCAACCTGTTGAGCACGGAACTGGCCGGGTTCGTCTCAGCGTGCGACGGCGACCTCTCGGCCGGGCAGATCATCGGCGCCCTGGAGTCCCTTCTGGGAGGTTACGAGGATTTCGACGGCGTTGCCTTCCGCAGCGCGCTGCTCACCGAAGTTGCCAATCTGGTCCGGGACGGGTTCCTGCTCCCGGCCGCCCAGGACTAGGGGATCCGGGCACCGCGGAACGACGCTGCGAGCGGCCCCTGAGCACGATCTCCGGCCAGTGACGACGGCCACGTGTTTTCCACATGACTGCGCAAGATTCTTCAAAATATGGTGAACTAGGCCAATATGGGCTCATCTGCCCGAGCAACCTTTTTCTGTAGGAGCACTGTGCCAAGCAAGGCCAAAACCGGCAAGAAACTCGTGATTGTGGAGTCTCCGGCCAAGAGCAAGACCATCGCCAAGTACCTGGGCGAGGGCTTCATTGTCGAGGCCTCCATTGGTCACATCCGCGACCTGCCGCAGCCTTCAGAACTCCCGGCGGAACTGAAGAAGACCTCGGTGGGCAAGTTCGCCGTCGATGTGGAAAACGACTTCAAGCCGTACTACGTCGTGTCTCCGGACAAGAAGAAAAAGGTCGCCGAACTCAAGGCCCAGCTCAAGGACGCCGACGCCCTCTATCTCGCAACCGATGGGGACCGCGAGGGCGAGGCCATCGCGTGGCACCTCCTGGAGGTCCTCAAGCCGAAGGTCCCCGTGTACCGGATGACCTTCGGTGAAATCACCAAGGAAGCCATCCACCGCGCCATGGACAACCTGCGCGACGTTGACGCCGCTCTCGTCGATGCCCAGGAGACGCGCCGCATCCTCGACCGTCTGTACGGCTACGAAATTTCGCCGGTGCTGTGGCGCAAGGTGGCCCGCGGGCTCTCCGCAGGACGCGTGCAGTCCGTGGTCACGCGCATGGTGGTGGACCGCGAACGCGAGCGCATGGCGTTCAAGGCGGCTTCCTACTGGGACCTGACCGGCCAGTTCGGTGCCGAGGCCGGCTCCTTCAAAGCCAAGCTCGCCGCAGTGGACAATGCCAAGGTGGCCAGCGGCCGGGACTTTAACGACGACGGCGTGCTTACCGCACGCAACGCCGTCCACCTTAATGAGGAACTCGCCACCTCGTTGGCAGCCGGGCTGGAAGGCGCGGACTTCCGCGTCCGGTCCGTTGACACCAAGCCGTACACGCGCCGTCCGGCAGCTCCATTCACCACGTCGACGCTGCAGCAGGAGGCCGGGCGCAAGCTCCGCTTCTCGTCCAAGAGCACCATGCAGATCGCCCAGCGCCTGTATGAAAACGGCTACATCACTTACATGCGTACGGACTCCTCGGCGCTGAGCGACGAGGCCGTCACGGCGGCGCGCCGCCAGGCTTCAGAGCTGTACGGCCCCGAATACGTTCCGCAGTCCCCGCGGGTCTACTCGAACAAGGCAGCGAACGCACAGGAAGCCCACGAGGCCATCCGCCCCGCCGGCGACTCCTTCCGGACGCCGGCCCAGGTCGCCTCGCAGCTCAGCGGCGACGAATTCAGGCTCTATGAACTGATCTGGAAGCGCACCGTCGCCTCCCAGATGGGAGATGCCAAGGGCTCCACCGCCACCATCCGCCTCGGGGCGGTGGCTGCTGATGGCCGAGACGCAGAATTCTCGGCCTCCGGCACCGTCATCACCTTCCCCGGCTTCCTCGCAGCCTACGAGGAGGGCAAGGACGAAACCCGCGGCGACGAGGACTCCGACGAAGCACGGCGCCTGCCGAACGTGGCCAAGGGCGACTCGCTGTCCGCCTCCGACATCGTGGCCGTGGGCCACGAGACGTCGCCGCCGCCGCGCTACACGGAAGCCTCCCTCACCGCCGAGCTGGAAAAGAAGGGCATCGGACGCCCGTCCACCTACGCCTCCACGATTTCCACCATTCAGGACCGCGGATACGTACGGAAGCAGGGCTCGGCGCTGGTGCCCAGCTGGATCGCCTTCTCGGTGGTTCGGCTGCTGGAGCAGCACTTCCATGACTACGTAGACTACGAGTTCACGGCCGACATGGAAGGCGACCTCGACAAGATCGCCAACGGCCAGGCCGTGGGCGCCACATGGCTCAAGCACTTCTACTACGGCGAAGACGCCGACCCGGGCCTGCTCAGCATCGTGAACAACCTCGGCGAGATCGACGCGCGGGAGATCAACTCCGTGCCCATCGCCGATGGCATCACCCTGCGCGTGGGCAAGTTCGGGCCGTACCTCGAGAGCTCCGTCCCCACCGTGGATCCGAAGACCGGCGAAGTGGTGGAGGCCGCCCGCGCGAACGTGCCCGAGGATCTCGCCCCGGATGAACTCACCGCCGAGAAGGCCGTGGAGCTGATGGAAACCGCCGCCCCCGAGGAACGGGTGCTCGGCGCGGACCCCCACACCGGACACACCGTCGTGGCCAAGAACGGCCGCTACGGGGCCTACGTCACCGAGATCATCCCGGAGATGACCGAGGAACAGCTCGCCAGCCTGCCTGTGGAGTACTACAAGAACGGCAAGCCGAAGCCGCCGAAGAAGCCCGTCAAGGCCAAGCCGCGCACCGGATCGCTGTTCAAGTCCATGTCCGTGGAGACCATCACCCTCGACGAGGCGCTGCAGCTCATGAGCCTCCCGCGCGTGCTCGGCGAGGACGCTGAGGGCAACGTCATCACCGTCCAGAACGGCCGCTTCGGCCCGTATCTGAAGAAGGGGACGGACTCGCGGTCCATCGGCTCGGAAGAGGAAATCTTCACGATCACGCTGGAGCAGGCCCTGGAGATTTACTCGCAGCCGAAGCAGCGCGGCGCCCGCGCGGCCGTGCCCCCGCTGGCAGAGTTCGGACCGGACCCCGTGTCCGAGAAGAACATCGTGGTGAAGGAAGGCCGCTTCGGTCCCTACATCACTGACGGCGTCACCAACATCACCGTGCCGCGAAGCACCTCGCTGGAGGAACTGACGCGGGAACGCGCCGTCGAACTTCTGGCCGAGAAGCGCGCCAAGGGACCGGTCAAGCGGACCACCACCCGCAAGGCGCCGGCCAAGAAGGCAGCGGCCAAGAAGTAGGGGTGACGCCGATGGTGGCGATGGAAAGGAAACGGAATTGCGCCGTGCCTTGCAACGTGGTCGAGTAGGTACATGACTGAACAGACCGGACCCGCAGAGACCACGCCGCTGAACGACCTCGAAGAGAAGCTGGCTCAGGGGGGTCAGCCGGACGCCGACCCGGTGGACGTCATCCTGTCGTTCCTCAACAACGAGGTCTACATCATCAGCGCCGATGCCTTGGAAGGCGAGGATTCCCAGGTTGAGCCGCTGGTGCTCGGAAACGAAGAGGGGCAGCCAGTCCTGGCCGTCTTCTCACATCCCAGCCGTGTCGACCCGGAGTACCTAGAGGCCGCTCCGAACGTGCTTGGGACGCAGGGGGCGGCCATTATCGCCAACATCGGCGACGAGCTCGGCATGGTCATCAACCCCGGGGCAGCCTACGGGTTCGAAATCAACCCCGAGGGTATCGCCAACATCAGGCGCGACTTCAAGCGCGCAGATGACATTGACGCCAATCCGGCCGGCATCGAAGGCGAATAGCGGCCTCACGGCGATCCTGATCCGCGAAATGTGCCGGGACGGATTGCTTCCGCCGCCGCTCCTCGGGGAATAATGGCAGGATGCGGCTAGGCGTCCTCGATATCGGGTCCAACACTGTCCACCTTCTGCTCGTGGACGCCCACCCCGGTGCGCGTCCTGTGCCTTTCGCCTCGCACAAGCGGCCGTTGTCGCTTGTGCAGTATCTCGACGGCGACGGCAACATCACCGATGCCGGCCAGCATGAGCTGACCGAGTTCGTCCTTGAGGCATGGGAGTTCGCCGCGAGGCACAAAGCGGAGGACCTCCTCGCCTTCTGTACCTCCGCCATCCGCGAGGCCACCAACGGTCCGGCCGTGCTCGCCCGGGTGAAGCACGAAACCACAGTGACGCTTCAGGAGCTGACGGGCAGCGAGGAAGCGTCCATGACGTTCTTCGCGGTCCGCCGCTGGTACGGCTGGGGTGCCGGCCCCATCCTGAATCTGGACATCGGCGGCGGTTCGTTCGAGATGGCCACAGGCCAGGACGAGCTCCCGGAACTCGCTACCTCCGTTCCACTCGGCGCCAGCCGCCTCACACGCGACTGGCTGCAGGAAGACCCTCCCTCCGCCAAAAGTGTGAAGGAGCTCCGGAGCTATATCAGGGACACACTTAAGCCCGTGGTCCGGAGCTTCGACGCCATCGGAAGGGCGAACGTCGTTGCCGGAACGTCCAAGACCTTCCGGTCGCTGGCCCGGATCGGGGGTGCGGCCCCCAGCGGGGCCGGCCCGTACGTCAAAAGGGAACTGCACGCTGCGGACCTCGGAATTTGGGCGCAGCGCCTGACAGCCATGAAGAGCGAGGACCGCCTGCATCTCCCCGGTGTGTCTGAAGCCCGGGCCAACCAGCTCCTCGCGGGCGCACTGGTGGCAGAGGCGGCCCTGGAACTGTTCGCCTTCAAGAAAATCAAGATCTGTCCCTGGGCCCTGCGCGAGGGCCTCATCCTGCGCCGCCTCGATCAGCTCATCTTTGACGGGCCCTTGGAGCCCGCCCCGCACATCGGGATCCAGACGCAGCCGTTGACGGCAGGCTGAGGCCGCACGTTAAAGAGTGAAGCGCCGGTCGGTCTTGCAGAAGGAGTTGGGGGAACACTCCTGCAACCGGCCGGCGCCGCGCCGGTCCCGCAGGACCAGCTCCATCACTCGCACCTTGTGAGGCACTAAGAACACTAGCCACCGAGTATGGGTGTTTCGCGGGTTTTTCCTGAATGCAAGCTGGGAATTGCTCCGGCGCGGAATCGCCAGTAGTGGCTTGAAAAAAGAAAAGGCACCGGCGGGCCGCCGCAGGAAAATGGGTGAACCTGCTGCAGCCCGCCGGTGCCTGGCAAACATCCCCATGCTCGCCTGTCACTCGCACCCTCAATGAGGTAGTTCCCACGCTATGGCCCTAAAGTGGGCGTAACCTCGGACAATCCTGTGAGCTGGCTGTGAGCCTGCTTTGGTTCAAAGGTGCTCGCGGGGCCTGCATGCCGGCCCGGGAACTGCAATGATGGAGCAATGACCAACCGAATCGCATTCCTTGGCTGTGGATCAATGAACGAGGCTATCCTGAGCGGCCTCCTGGACGCCGGCACTGACCCCATGGACGTGGTGGCAACGGTGCGCCGGGCCGAGCGCGCTGCCGAACTGGCAGAGCGCCATCATGGCATAACAGCCATCGCAGGTGCGGAGGAGCCCGACAACAACAAGCAGGCCGCAAAAGGTTCCAACGTGGTCATCCTGGGAGTGAAGCCCATAGGGATCACCGAGCTGGCGCGCGAAATCAGCGGTTCGATTGCCCCTGACACCATCGTTATCAGCGTGGCTGCAGCCGTCTCCATTGCCCAGCTGGAAGCCGCCCTGCCGGAGGGCCAGCCGGTGATCCGGACCATGCCCAACACGCCCTCCAAGCTGGGCCGCGGCGTCGTCTCCGTGTCCGGAGGCACCCACTGCTCGCCCGAGCAGCTCCAGCGGGCGAAGGACATTCTTTCTGCGGTGGGGACCGTCGTCGAAATTCCCGAAGAGCAGATCGATGCCCTCGGTGCCATCAGCGGCTCCGGTCCCGCGTACGCGTTTTATCTTGCCGAGGCAATGGCCGCTGCCGGCGTCGAACTGGGTCTCGACGAGGAACTTGCCCTGCTGCTGGCACGCGAGACGGTGGCGGGAGCCGGTCTCATGCTGGCGGAGCCCGGAGCCGATCCGGGAGCCCTGCGCAAGGCCGTGACCAGCCCCAACGGCACCACCGAACGCGCGATCGCAACCTTCGATGAGCGCGGCATGCCGGCGATCATCGCTGCGGGAGCCCGCGCCGCCGCCGATCGGGCAGCAGAGATGACCAAGCAGCTCGGCTAATCCCCACCCGCCCCCTAACCTCGCAAGCTCGGTCAGGGAACCCTGCGGGCGTGGGCCCACCGCCCCCGGACGGGTGTGGGCCCACCGCCTGACGGGGTCAGGGCCTGGCCGCGAAGCGTTCCAGCAGGTCCACGTGCCCCGACACAATCAGCATGTCGCGGGAGGACACCTTGGTCTCCGGGCGCGCATACGTAAAGTCCTCGCCCGGGGACTTCACTCCCACGATGGTCACGCCGTACTTGGAGCGCACCTTGGATTCGTCCAGGGTGAAGCCCACGGTTTCGCGCGGCGGGTACATCTTGACGATCGCGAAGTCGTCGTCGAACTCGATGAAGTCCAGCATGCGCCCGGACACCAGGTGGGCGGCCCGGACCCCGGCGTCCGCCTCGGGGTAGATGACGTGGTTGGCGCCGATCCGGGTGAGAATCTTGCCGTGGGACGGGGTGATGGCCTTGACCCACAGGTGCTCGATGCCCAGGTCCACGAGGTTCACCGTGATCAGCACGGAAGATTCGATGGACGTGCCCACGCCCACGACGGCGGAGCTGAACTCCTGCGCCCCGAGCTGGCGGAGAGCGTCGATGTTGGTTGCGTCGGCCTCAACGACGTGGGTGAGCAACGGGGCCCACTTCTGCACGAGCGTCCGGTCGCGCTCGATCGCCAGCACCTCGCGGCCCTGCTTGACCAACTGCTCAGCGGTGGAGGAACCGAAACGGCCCAGCCCGATCACCAGAACGGGAGCATTGTGGGCGGGGCGGGCGGCTGCCCCCGATGTACTAGCCAATGATTGGCCTCTCTTCCGGGTAGTGGTACAACTGGCTGCGCTGGCGCAGGGCCAGCGCAGCGGCAAGCGTAACGGTGCCGACGCGGCCCGCGAACATGAGGGCGGAGAGCACGTAGACGCCCGACGGCGGGAGCTCGGCACTGAGGTTGGTGCTGAGGCCGACGGTGGCGAAGGCCGAGATGGTTTCGAACAGCACCCGGTCCAGCGACGCCCCGCTGATCTGCAGCAGAATGAAGGCCGAGACGGAAACGAGCGTTGCGCCGGCGACGATGACGGAGATGGCCACGCGCATGGTGCCCTCCGGGATCGTCCGGCCGTAGACCTTGACGTCCGTGTCACCGCGGGCTTCGGCGACGATGGCCAGGAACATCACGGCGATGGTGGTCACCTTGATGCCGCCCGCCGTCGAGGCTGAGCCACCGCCGGCGAACATCAGCGCATCGGTGAGCAGCATAGTGGTGGATTCCATTTGGTTCTGGTCCACGAGGTTGAAGCCGCCGGATCGCGTCATGACTGAGGCGAACAAGGCATGGGTGATCTTGTCCCCGAGGTCCATGCGGCCGATGGTACGGGCGTTGTCCCATTCCATCAGGCCCCACAGCACCGTCCCGGCCACCAGCAGGATGAACGACACCTGGATGGTCAGCTTGGTGTGCAGGTTCCACTTGTGCCAGTTCAGGCCGTTCTGCTGCAGGACCATGACCACCGGGAAGCCGAGGCTGCCCAGGAACACGCCTAGCATCAGCGGGATGAGGATCCAGAGGTCGGTTTCGTAAGGCACTATGCCATCCGAATGCGGGGTGAAGCCGGCGTTGTTAAAGGATGAGATGGAGTAAAAGATGCCGTGCCACACGGACTGCCAGAATGGTTCGCCCAGCATCAGGAACCGCGGAATCAGGGCCAGCGCAAGCACGGCTTCGATGACGACGGAGGTGGTGATGACGATCCGCAGCAGCGTACCCACCTCACCCAGGCGGCCGGCGTTGTTCATCGCCTCCTGTGCGATGAGTTTGCCGCGGACACCCAGTTTTTTGCTGACCATGAGGGCCAGCAACGAGGCCAGGGTCAGGGTGCCGAGGCCGCCCACGAAGATGCCGACCAGGATGACCAGCTGGCCGAAGAAGGACCAGTGAACGGCGGTCGACACCACCGTCAGGCCCGTCACGCAGACCGCCGAGACCGCCGTGAACAGGGACTGGTGCAGCGGCGTGAAGTCCCCGGAGGCAGAGGACACAGGCAGCGACAGCAACGCTGTGAAGACAACGATCACCACGACGAACGCACTGAGCGCCAAACGGGCCGGCGAGGTGTTGGCGATATCATCGATGAAGTCCCGGAGCCGGGTGAAAATCCAGAGGCCTTCACGCTCGGGCGCGTTGGGCTGCCAGCTCGCCGGGTTCTTTGACCTCGACTGGCTCTGCGTCATGGGTGGCTGTTCCTTGGTTGAATCTGCTTCCTTCAGTAGTAAACCACTAAAGTCGGCTCCTTGAACGGGCAGCGTCTTCTGCCGGGAGGGCAAGGCTCCTCAGGTAGCCTGTCAGGGATGACTCTCCTTCCCGGACACAGCCTCCCCGCACTGCCAACGACGGTGGTGTGGGATGCCGCCATGACCGCCTACAATTTCGGTCCGGGACACCCCATGGCGCCGCAGCGGCTTGACCTCACGGAGCGGCTGGCCCGGAGCCTGGGCCTGCTGGATTTGGGGCACGTCACGGTGGCTGCCCCCGAAGTGGCGGACGACGACGAGCTGACTGCCGTCCACAGCCCCGAGTTCGTGGCGGCCGTCCGCCGGGTCAGTGACGATCCCCTGGTTCCTGATGAAGCGCATGGACTCGGCACCGAGGACGACCCCGCCTTCGAGGGCATGCACGAGGCGGCCGCGCGCCTTGCCGGCGGGTCCCTGCTCGCCGCCGGTTCCATCCTCGACGGCTCTGCCGTGCGTGCCGTGAACTTCGGCGGGGGGCTGCATCATGCCTCGCGGGACCGTGCCAGCGGCTTCTGCATCTACAACGACGCCGCGCTGGCAATTCAAAGGCTCCTCGACGGCGGCGTGCAGCGTGTGGCATATGTCGACGTCGACGCGCATCACGGCGACGGGACCCAGAGCATCTTCTGGAACGACCCCCGGGTGCTCACCATCTCACTCCATGAGAGCGGCATGACCCTGTTTCCCGGCAGCGGGTTCGCCAACGAGGTTGGCGGGCCGGACGCCCCGGGCAGCGCCGTCAATGTCGCACTGCCCGCCGGCACGGGCGACGCGGGCTGGCTGCGCGCCTTCCACGCCGTGGTCCCGCAGCTGGTGGGGGCGTTCAATCCGGAGGTGATCGTGAGCCAGCACGGCTGCGACTCCCACCGGCAGGATCCGCTCACGCACCTCAACGTCAGCGTGGATGGCCAGCGCGAGGCTGCCACCGCCGTCGGGAATCTCGCCGCCCGTCATTGCGACAACCGCTGGATCGCCACAGGTGGCGGCGGCTACCACATCACCGGGGTGGTGCCCAGGGCCTGGAGCCATCTCATTGCCATCGCGGCTGGCCGGCCGGTGCCCCTGCGCACTCCTGTTCCCGAAGCGTGGCGGGCCCACGTGCACGAGCGCTACGGCGTGGCTGCGCCTGCGCTCATGGGCGACGACGCTGACATCTGGTGGCGGTCATGGGAAGTCGGCTTCGATCCCAACGACGCCGTCGACCGTACGGTGATGGCGACGCGCAAGGAAGTATTTCCGATTTACGGGCTCGACCCCTGGTTCGACTGATCGGGTCCGCCAAATAGTAGATGCCATTTGGCGTATATGTCGCTAGGGTTGGTCCCATGGTGACAGACGACGTATTTGCCGTCATTGCTGAGGCAACGCGGCGCGACATTCTCGTTTCCCTCCAAAAGGGGGACAAGGCAGTGGGGGAGCTGGTCGAGGAGCTCGCCGCCAGTCAGCCCACCATCTCCAAGCACCTGAAGGTGCTCCGTGAAGCCGACCTCGTGAGCATGCGCGCCCAGGGTCAGAAGCGCTACTACGCGCTGAACACCAAGCCGCTGGAGGGCGTCGCCACCTGGCTGGGGACGTTCGACGTCGGCCGCGCGGCTTCCGTTGCCGGCTCACCGGATTCCTCCCGGACGCCCGCCGGCGACGAGCAGCAGCGGACGAATGTCCGGCATCAGGCGGGAACATCCGCCCGCGCCGGAGCTGCCGCCGCGCCGGGCGCAGCTGCATCTGGAACACCCGCTTCTGGAACACCCGCCTCCCGTCCCTCTGGCACGGACCTTCCGGAAGCGTTCGCCGCTGCAGGCTCTGCGGGCCGAGGCGAAACCGGTCGTTCCGTCGGCGGGGAGCTGAGTCCCGCCGTCGTGGTTCCCGGTGGGCAGGTGGCTGGAAACCCTGCCCAGGACGACACTGTTCCGCAGCAGATCGGCCGGACAGTGGGGCGCGGCGCGAAGAAGGCGGCGGACCTGCTGGCCAACCTGCCCAAGTTCGGCCGCAAGAAGTAGCCCGGCCCAACTAAGTAGCAGCTCAGGCCGTTCCCAGCGCTGGGAACGGCCTGAGCTGCTACCCAGTTGGGCGGAGGGGGCTACTTGTTGAGGATCCGCACGTGGTCCGGGGTCAGCTCGGAGAGCTTGCTGACGCCGAGCAGCGCCATGGTCCGCACCATGTCCTTTTCGAGGATCTGCAGGGTCCGGTCAACGCCTGCCCGGCCACCGGCCATGAGTCCGTAAAGGTAGGCGCGGCCGATCAGGGTGAAGTCCGCCCCGAGGGCGAGGGCGGCGATGATGTCCGCCCCGCTCATGATGCCGGTGTCCAGCATGATGGCCGCGTCGGTGTTGTCGGCCTGGAATGCCTGCTTGACCTCGGGGAGCAGGTGGAACGGGATGGGGGCCCGGTCCAGCTGGCGTCCGCCGTGGTTGGAGAGGATCACTCCGTCGGCGCCGTGGTCCACCACCCGCCGGGCGTCCTCCACGGTCTGGATGCCCTTGACCACCAGCTTGCCCTTCCAGGTCTCGCGGAGCCAGTCGAGGTCCTCGAAAGTCAGGGTGGGGTCGAACATGGAGTTGATCAGGTCGGCCACCGTGCCCGTGTACCGGGAGAGAGAGGCGAAGGTCAGCGGCTCGTGGGTCAGGAAGTTGAACCACCAGGCCGGGCGGTAGGAGGCATCCAGCACCGTCTTCAGCGTCAGCGCCGGCGGGATGGTCATGCCGTTGCGGACATCGCGCAAGCGGGCGCCGGCCACGGCGGTGTCGACGGTCACCATCAGGGTGTCATTTCCGGCTTTGGCCGCCCGTTCGATCAGCTCGAGGGAGCGGTCCCGGTCCGTCCACAGGTAAAGCTGGAACCAGTTCCGGCCGTTGGGTGCGGCCTCCGCAACGTCTTCAATGGAGGCGGTGCCCATCGTCGAGAGCGTGTAGGGGATTCCGGCGGCCTCGGCGGCCTGGGAACCGGCGTATTCGCCCTCGGACTGCATCATCCGTGTGAAGCCGGTGGGGGCAATGCCGACCGGAAGCCGGGAAGGCTTGCCCAGAATGTCGGTGCCCAGGTCCACGCTGGAAACATCGCGGAGGATACCGGGCCGGAACTGGATGTCCAGGAATGCCTCGCGGGCGCGCCGCAGGGTGATCTCTGCCTCCGCCGCGCCGTCCGTGTAGTCGAACGGCGCCTGCGGCGTGCGGCGCTTGGCCATGTCCCGCAGCTCCCAGATGGTGCTCGCGCGCTGCAGCTTGGCGGACCGGCTGAACTCAGGCTTTTTGAACTGCATCAGGGGAGCAAGATCGGAGTATTTCGGGATCCGGCGCTTCAATGCCGCCGGAACCCTGGAGGGTGCTGAGGTACGGGGGATGCCGGCCGGAGCGGTGTCCGCGGGCGTGGTGGGTGCCTCCGGGTTGGTCGACCCGATTGTCTGCGTCATTGCTGCCTCCGATTACGGAATCATGTGGTTAGACCACACACTAATGCATGTGGTCAGACCACATCAACTAGGATGGATCCATGCGCACACACCAACTCGTCCTGCAATGGATCGAGGACCGGCTCTCCGACGGCCAGCTGGCGGTAGGCGGCCGCCTGCCGGCGGAACGCAGCCTCGCGGAACAACTCGCCGTCTCCCGCACCTCGGTCCGTGAAGCTATCCGGGTCCTGGAGGCCATGGGCGTTGTGCGCGCCGGCGTAGGATCCGGCCCGGACGCCGGGACCGTTGTGATTTCTGACCCGACGGCGGCACTCGGCTCCGCCCTGCGGCTGCATGTCGCAACCCAGCACCTGCCCGTGGCTGACGTCGTGGAGACCAGGGTGCTCCTGGAGTCCTGGGCCGCGGCCAGGGCAAAGCCGAACGCACCCGTGCTTGACGTCGCGGCGGCCCTGCTGGACGACATGGACGCCGGCCCGGAAGTGGACGACTTCCTGGAACTCGATGTCCGGTTCCACCTTGCCCTGGCAGATGCCGCGGGGAATGCCGTGGTCAGTGCCATGATGGGCTCCCTGCGCGAAGCCATCCAGGGGTACGCCGGAAGGCTGACGGCCAACCTTCCCGACTGGGACGCCACCGCCGCCCGCCTGCGCTGCGAGCACCGGGGGATTCTGGAGGCCATCCGGAAGGGCGACGGCGGCCAGGCGGCAGAGCTGGTGGCCGCCCATATCGAGGGCTACTACAAGGAGGCGGGTCTGGGCGGGAAGGCCGCTGATTGAGCCTGCCGGAACCGGGTCCTGTCCCTAGCCTGCGGCCGGGCCTGTGCTTCCGCGGACTTCCACCCGGGGTTCGAAGGTGGTGACGGCGTCCGGGATGTCCTCGTTGCGGATCAGGGTCCGCAGCCGATGCCAGGCTTGCCCTCCCAGCTCCGTGATCGGAACGGCCGCCGTCGTCAGGGGTGGAGTGGTGTACCTGGCGAAGGGGATGTCGTCGAAGCCCGTAACCGAGATATCTTCAGGGACCCGGACCCCGCGCTCATGCAGCCCGCTGAGCAGGCCCATGGCAGCGAGGTCGTTAAACGCCAGGACGGCCGTGCCGCCGCTGGCGAGGACGGCGTCCACGGCAGCGTGCCCGGCCTCGAAGTTGGAGCCGCCGTCAATCAGGTGGAGTTCGATCTCGGGATGGCCGGCCTTGAACTTCTCCAGTCCCTGCACGCGCAGCGCGTTGGAGGCGCTGCGCGGGGGGCCTGCGAGGAAGACGATGCGCGTATGCCCGAGCCCCACGAGGTGCTCGGCCAGCTCTTGGATCCCCAGCCCGTAATCCACCATCAGGCTGGGAACACCGCCCTCGGCGGTGGTGCGGTTGATCAGGACCATCGGGTGCAGTGACGGCGCCAGTTCCTCCAGCTCGGCGTCGCCCATACGTGGTGCACAAAGCACCAGGCCGTCGCACCGCCGTCGTGCTTCTCCCGCCAGGATCGCCTCCTCGCTGGGGACCTCGGAGGAGTCGGCAATCAGCACCCGGTAGCCGTCCTGCGCTGCTGCCATGCTGAGGCCGCGGAGTATGGCCTGAAAGCTTGGGTTGGCAAGGTCGGGAACCACGATTCCGATCGTGTCGGTCTTACCGAGGGCCAGGCTGCGGCCCACCGGATTTGGCTGGTAATTCAGCTCCGTGGCGGCCTCGCGCACGCGCTCGGCGATGGCAGGGTCCACCTTAAAGTTGCCATTCATGACCCGCGAAACAGTCGCGTGCGAGACTCCCGCTCTCGCCGCAACGTCGGCAATGCCGATGCGGCGGGTGGTTGATTTCCGGCCCATGTGGTCCTTTCCCTGGCTGGCAACATCGGTTCCCGCCGGGACTGCGGATATTGGTTGACGTACCTGCTGATGACTTGATACAAAGCATATAACGCTTTGAGAAAACGCTTTCTCAGCTGATTCTCCCACAACCTGCCGGCCGACAACCGCCCGGCACTGCTGCCTTCCGAAAGGGGCAACCAATGGTCAACGTCGATACCGCCGGGGCAACGCATGCCCATGCCGAATCCATTGCCGAGGCCTCCGGCCAAGCAGCCGGCGACCGGGACGCGCGGACCCGCTATGCCCTGGTCGGCACCGGATCGCGCTCGGAAATGTATGTCCGCGCCATCCTGGGCCAGCACGCTGACGTGGCCGAACTCGTAGCCCTCAGCGACCTCAACCCCGGCCGGGTGCAGTACTACCAGGACCTCGCCGCTGGCTTGTCGGACGGGACTTCGATTCCCCCCGTCGCCTTCGAGCCGGCCGACCTCGCCGGCTTCATCGCTGAAAACGCCATCGACCGCGTCATCATCACCACCCCTGACTTCACGCACGCCGACTTCATCGTCACCGCGCTGGAGGCCGGGGCCGACGTCGTCGTCGAGAAACCGCTCACCATCGACGTTGAAGGCTGCCGGCGCATCACCGCGGCGGTGGCCGCAACCGGCCGGAACGTGGTGGTGACCTTCAACTACCGCTATTCGCCCCGGAACTCCGCCTTGAAGGACATCATCCAGAGCGGTGTCCTCGGCAAGGTCACCTCGGTGGACTTCTCCTGGGTGCTGGACACGGTCCACGGTGCGGACTATTTCCGCCGCTGGCACCGCGAGAAGGCCAACTCCGGGGGCCTGCTGATCCACAAGGCCTCGCACCATTTCGACCTGGTGAACTGGTGGATCGACGACGTCCCGGCCCGCGTCTTCGCCTCGGGCGGCCTGAAGTTCTACGGTGACAAAAACGCAGCCGCACGCGGTCTCGGAGCCCGCCCCGAACGGGGTACCGGCTCCGACGCCGACGCGGTCACGGACCCGTTCGTCCTGGACCTCCGGGAGGACGACAAGCTGCGGGCGCTCTACTACGAGAACGAGCGCTACGACGGCTACCGCCGCGACCAGGACGTTTTCACCGCGGGCATCACCATCGAGGACAACCTCGCCGTGGTGGTGGATTACGACGGCGGGCCGACGCTGAGCTATTCGCTCAACGCCCACAGCCCCTGGGAAGGGTACCGGGTGACGGTCAACGGCACGGAGGGACGGGCCGAGCTGGAGGTTGTGGAGCGCGCCGCGGTGCAGCACAGCACGGACAAGAAGACCGTGGTGGATCCGAGTGCAACCCCGGTCGAGGAGGACGACGCAGTCCGCCGCAACGGCGAGCGCCTTGTGGTGCAGCGCCACTGGGAGCCGGCCTACGAGGTGCCGATCATCAACGGCGAAGGCGGCCACGGCGGCGGCGACATCCTGCTCCTTTCGGACCTGTTCAACGGGCCCGGCGAGGATCCGCTTGGGCGTCCCTCCGGTTACCTGGACGGCCTCCGCTCCGTTTCGGTGGGGATCGCCGGCAACGAGTCCCTGGCCACGTCCCTGCCGGTCCGGATTGCAGACCTCGAACTTGGCACCGATCTGCGCCGCGGCCGCTGATCCGGCGCCGAAAGCTAAAGGACAATCATGAGCACAATCGTAGTTACCGGCGGTTCCGGCCGGCTGGGACGCAGCGTGGTGGGCGGTCTTTCCGACGGCGGACACCGCGTCATCTCCGTTGACCGGGACGCCGTGCCGGCAGGCCAGCTCGCCCCGGGCGCTGTGCAGCACACCGTTGACCTCCTGGCGCCGGGGGAGGCCTTGCGCATCCTGCGGGAAACAGCCCCCGACGCCGTCATCCACCTTGCGGCGATCGCCGTCCCTTTCAGCGCCCCTGAAGAAGTCATCTTCACCACCAACACCCGGCTGGCCTATGCGGTTCTCAGTGCCGCGACCGAGGTCGGCGTCCCGAAGATCATCACTGCGAGCAGTCCCACCGTGCTCGGCTACGGATCACCCGCCGGCTGGTTGCCCGGGGCGTTTCCCCTGGATGAAGAGACCACCCCGAGGCCGTGGAACGCCTATGCGCTGTCCAAGCTGATCGCCGAGCAGACAATGCAGATGTTTGCGGCGGCCCAAGGGGGCAGGATCCGCTATGCCGCTTTCCGGCCGTGTTTCGTCATCTCCCCCGAGGAATGGGAGGGTGCACCCACGCAGCAGGGCCACACCCTGGCGGAGCGGCTGGCCGATCCCGCCCTCGCCGCGCCTTCATTGTTCAACTATGTCGACGCCCGGGATGTCGCAGATTTCCTGGACCTGCTCCTCGCGAAAATGGACTCCATTCCTAACGGCCAGACCTTCTTCGTGGGAGCTGCGGACGCCCTCGCGACTGAACCGCTGGCAGGACTCATTCCGCAATTCCTGCCCGGCAGCGCGGCCCTCGCCGCCCACCTGGCGGGCACCACTCCGGCATTTTCGATCGAGAAGGCCAGGAAGCTGCTCGGCTGGGAGCCGCGGCGCAGCTGGAGGAACGAGCTGCGAACAGACCCCTCACGCCTCAATGACGAGGCACCCGTGGCATTTGCCGCGGCAGCATCAGGATCCAAGGAGACATCATGAAGTTCGACGGCGTGCTTTTCTTCCCTGTCACACCGTTCGCACCCGACGGCAGTGTGGACGTGGACGTCCTCAAGGAGCACATCAGCTCCCGGTTGCCCTTCGGGCCCGGCGGTGTCTTCGCCGCCTGTGGCACCGGTGAATTCCATGCGCTGGGGATCAATGAGGTGCGCACAGTAGTGGCGGCCGCCGTCGAGGTTGTTGCCGGAAAGGTGCCGGTGGTCGCCGGAGCGGGCGGACAGCTCGGGCATGCCCTGGCCGCTGCCCGGGCGGCCGAGGACCTCGGAGCCGACGCGCTGCTGGTCCTGCCGCCCTACCTGGTCAACGGCCCGGTGGACGGGCTGGTCGCGTACGTCGAGGCTGTGGCCAATGCCAGCAGCCTGCCCGTGATCGTCTACCACCGCGGCAATGCGAAGTTCACTGCCAAGGCGATCGGTCAACTGGCGGCCAACCCGAAGGTCATCGGGTTCAAGGACGGGGTAGGCGATGTGGGCCTCGCCCAGGAGATCGTCACCGCAGTGAAGGCCAGCGGACGGACTGACTTCCTGCTGTTCAACGGCCTGCTCACTGCCGAACTGAGCCAGGGAGCCTACCGCGGCCTCGGCATTCCTCTCTACTCCTCTGCAGCGTTTGCCATGGCCCCCGAGATCGCGGCGGCCTACTACGACGCCTACATGAGCGGGGACGAGGAACGCAGGGACGCGCTGCTGGAGGGCTTTTTCGGTCCCCTCGTCGCACTTCGTGACCAGACTCCAGGCTTCCGGGTGTCGCTGATCAAGGCCGGACTCCGGCTGGCCGGACTGCCGGTGGGATCCGTCCGCCCACCGCTCGTGGATCCCAACGAGGAACAGCTCGTTGAACTGAAGGCAATCCTCGCCAAAGGCCACGAACTGGCGGCCCGCTGATGCCGGGCGCGAGCCCCGCACCGGCGACAGCACCCGCACCGCCGGCAGCAGCCCCCGGCCGGACCCCCCGTATCACGGGCCTCCACACCCGACTGCTGACGGTTCCGCTGCGCCGGAGCTGGGGGCAGGAGGCTCCGGAAAACCACGTGATAGCCACGGAGATACAGACGGACGACGGCGCTGCGGGACGCGGCTTTTCCTGGACCCCCACCATCGGCCCGCAGGCCGTCCAGGCGCTGCTGGACTACGACATCGCCCCCTTCATCACCGGGATGGAAGCGTCTCCGGAAGGGGTCTGGGACCTGCTTTGGAAGCGGCTGCATGAAGCCGGCGGCGGAGGCCTGACAACCATTGCGATGGCCGGCGTCGACCTGGCCTTGTGGGATCTGCAGGCCCGGCGCGCCGGTGCCTCCGTCACGGCCCTGCTGGGCCAGCGGCAGGACGCGGTGGAAACCTACGGCTCCGGGGTCAACCTGCACTACAGCCTTGATGAGCTGGTGGCGCAGGTGGAACGGTGGGTGGCAGCCGGACACCGCGCGGTGAAGGTCAAGGTGGGCAAGCCTGACGTCCGGGAAGACGCCGAGCGTCTGGACGCGGTGCGCTCCGTGTTGGGCCCGGACCGGAAGCTGATGATTGATGCGAACCAGCGCTGGGACCTGCCCGCAACCTTCCGGGCCCTGGACGTGCTGGGGGAGTACGGCCTGGAATGGCTGGAGGAACCCCTGCGTGCCGATGACCTTTGGGCGTACCGGCGGCTGCGGAAGCAGTCGCTCGTGCCCATCGCGCTCGGCGAGAACCTGCACACCGTCTACCGGTTCCGGGACTTCATCGAGGCTGAGGCAGTCGACATCATCCAGCCCAACATTGTCCGGGTGGGCGGGATAACCCCGTTCCGGCGCATCGTGGAACTGGCCCGGACACACAGCATCAGGGTCATGCCGCACCTGCTGCCGGAACTGTCCGGACAGCTTGCCCTCACACTTGCCGAGCCAACCCTTGTGGAGGACGTCGAAGACGCGGGCTTTGGTCAGCTCGGCATCCTCGACGGGCCGTCGCCGGTCCGCATCTCCGGGAACCGCCTCACGCTGGCCGGAACGCCCGGGCTCGGCTTCAGCTTCACGGGCTGACGGCAAGGCGCCGGTGCACCGAGCCTGTCACCATGGCCGGTCCACCGAGGTGCACCGTGCCTGTCATCGCGCAGGCAGTTGCCCAGGCCGGAAGATGCCGCGGGCCGGCGGCCCGGCCTTGGCATCCTCAAGGGTGGCAGTGCCGGACTCCTCGATCTCCACGGTGCCGCCGTTGCTGACGTGCCGGCGGCGCCACGCGTCAAGGGTGTCGTGGACAGGATGATCGAGGAAGTCGACCGCCAGCTCCACTGTCACATGTGATCCCGAGGGCACCGCGGCCAGCACCTGGCTGAGTCGGCGGAGCGACAGGAAGCTGCAGGACCCGTCCACCACCACCCGCCACCGCTTGTCCTCCGGGTTTCCGAGCGGTTCCGCATGGATCCCGGCGCGGACCACCCGCCACAGGACGAGCACGATGGCCAGGGCCAGTCCGGTCAGGACTCCCGCGAGGAGGTTCACGAACACCACAGTCAGGAGTGTCACGGCGTAGACGGTCAGGTCACCGGTGACGCGTGCGGTCCTGAAGTCCGCCACCTTCACCAGCCGGACGCCGATGATGATCAGCAACCCGGCGAGGACGGCAACCGGCACCAGCTCAATCACGCCCGCAAGAAGCAGCGAAAAGACCAGCACCCAGACACCGTGAAGGATGGCTGACTTGCGCGTCCGCGCCCCGGCCTCGAGGTTGGTGGCGCTCCGGACGATCACACCCGTGACGGGGAGTCCGCCCAGCATGCCGGACGTGACGTTTGCGGCTCCCTGGCCCAGCAGCTCGCGGTTGAAGTCTGTCCGTTCCCCGTGGTGCATCCGGTCAACCGCCACGGCCGAGAGCAGGGATTCAACACTCGCCACGAGCGCGATGGTGATGACGCCGACGGCAAATGCGCCCCACTGCCCTTCCGGAAGCCTGGGGAGGGCAATCGCGTCCAGGAGGGACCCGTCGAAGGTGATCCGGTCGACGTCGGACCGGAACGGCAGCGAAAGCGCCGTGGCGGCGACGACGGCTGCCAGAGGGGCCGGGATCCGGCGGACAGCGGCGGGCATGTACTTCCACCCGAGCAGCATGACGATCACCAGGACCCCCGAGACCGCTGCTTGGTGGTCCAGGGAGGCGACGCTGGCCGGGAGCGCCTTCACGTTGTGCCAGGCTGACTCGCCGGCCTCGGAGCCGAGCATCACGTGGGTCTGTTGCAGGACAATAATGACGCCGATTCCCGCCAGCATGGCGTGGACCACCACCGGGGCGATGGCGAGGGCTACCCGGCCCACCCGGGCAAAGCCCATGAGCGCCTGCAGCACACCCGCCGCGGCAGTGATGGCACAGGTGGCGGGCCAGCCGAATTGCTCGATAAGACCGGCCACGATTACGGTAAGGCCGGCTGCCGGGCCACTGACCTGCAGTGGAGAGCCGCCGAGGGAACCGGCGACGATGCCCCCCACTGCAGCGGCAATAAGGCCGGCCATGACCGGCGCCCCGGACGCCGCCGCTATTCCAAGTGAAAGCGGCACCGCCACGAGGAACACCACGAGGGACGCCGGGACATCCCAGCGGAGTCCGGATGTCAGTGTTGCCCGGTATGGAATGTGGTCTGCATTGGCGGGCGGAGAAACAGGATCCGTGGCGGCTGGAGAGGGCATTTCAGTCCTTGGCTCGTTTGGCGGTTCCTTATTCACGTTATTGACGCCGCCAATTGGGCCGCAAGGAAATGGGTCGTGAGAAAAAACACCCCGCTTACGCCGTAAAAATCCGCTTAACAGAGCCATTGCAGGCGCTTGACCTGCGCGTTCGTTCTCCCGGTGAGGTGGTACCGCGCCCCGCGCAGGAATGGCAGGGCGCTGCTTCCCCACTAATTCCGGGGGCTGCCAGGAAGGCTGCGGAATTGCGGGAACAGGCAGACGCTGTTCAGGAAGAATTGACCTGATTCAAGTCACATGAGGAATTTGAGCTGTTACGGCGGCTGGCCGGGAAAAATAAATTAGCCCGCCCCGCTGCCCGACAGCTCGCGGCAGACCAGCTGCTGCCTAGGGTCCACTGCTGCGTGCGTCTACAGCTGCAGGGTGAGCGGCCTCCCGATGCCGTTAACCGGCTCCACCGGCCACCGCGGGTCCGCCGTCAGCACCGTGATCCCGCCGGGTGTCAGCTGTACCGTGTCCTCGATCTTCACCCCGGGACCGGACGGGTTCCAGGTGAAGGCCTGGTTGACCACCACGGCGTCATCCGCGGCGGCCGTCACCCGGGGATCCCGGCCTGCGTAGCCGGCCGGCCCTCCCTGGTGGTGGAGTTCCCACTGCTCCGCACCGAAGCCGTGCCGGGAGTAGGCGCCTTTGATTTCTGTGAAGATCGACGACAGCCGGGTACCGGGAACAGTGGCATCAAAGATGTCTGCTTCGACGGCCGCGATCCTGGTTTCCGCGTTGCGTTCGGACAGCATCGAGGCATCGAAGCGGACCCAGCGGGTCACGTTGGCCACCATTCCGTCGCGCCGGGCGCAGGCGACGAGCATGGCTCTGCGCCCGATCGGTGCTTGCGTGGGCAGTGGGTGCCTGAAGCTGCTGCGGGAGCTGCCGTTGCAGAGCAGGACCACGGGCTCGGCCCCGGCAGCCACCACGCGCGAGGCCAGGGCCGCGGCCAGTTCGAACTCGGTGTCCTCGGGCCGCGCGCCGGACAGGACATCCGTCATGGCACAGGCAAGGTCACGGCTCAGATTCGCGTAGCGGGCACTTTCGCCCGGCAACAACGGCTGCCGGGCAGCGCGCAGCTCAGCGGCGACCGCAGCCTCGGGGAGCGGCACTTGCCCGGTGAGATCCCTGGCAAGCGCATCGGCCTTGTCGCCCAGGTGGCCGTACCAAGGCACCTCATGCAGAACGACACCTGCCGGCAGTTCCTCCGCGGCCATCCTCGCGGCCTCGTTGTTGAAGGTCACCAGGTGGTCGCCGTCGCGGCCCACAAGCATGGCGGCAATGGGATCACCGGCCAGGCTGATGTGAACACGGCTGCCGTCGAGATACCAGGTCAGGGCAGTGTGGCTCGTCAGCAGTAGCGTCTCGCGTCCTGCGCCGTCGAGAATGTCCAGCACCCGCCGCCGCTTTTCTGCCCTGTCCGCCGGCACACCAGGGGCAGTCCGGCCACCGGGGGTCAGCGTGTCTGGCCGCCCCACAGGTGCAAGGTCAGCGTGCCCGGCGTTCATGAGCGGCCCTCCATGTTCGTCACGAGTGCCTCGATGCCGGCGGTTTCGAGCAGCGCATCGGAGATCAACACCGTGACGCTCCTCTGCACCGCTGCACCCGCCTTCAGGAGCACCGGCTCCTCCCAAGCGAGCGACTGCCCGACCCCTGGATAACTGCTGACACGCACGAACCACGGATCAGTGCAGTCTCCGGGAGCGGTAAATACGAGAGTTGCCGGTTCTCCGTTGAAGGTGCCGCTCCACGCGAGCCACCGGCTCACGGAGCCGTGCACTGCTGCCTCCCCGGACCCCGCCGGGGACCAAACGCGGGCATCGCCGCAGGAAGGCAGGCGCCAGAAGAATCCTCCGTATCCGCCCTGCGGCCGCCCGTTGGAACCGGGGCTGCCAAGGCTCACCGGCCGGTCTCCCGCGGGCGTCAGGGTGAAGTCGAGCGTCAGGCGCCAGGTCTGACGGTCGACGGCGGCCCACGTCCACTTCCGCTGCTCCCGCAGCACCGGAACGCCGTCGGGTCCGTTCCAGGACAGTTCTTCGGAGAGGCCACCGGTTCCAGCGCCAGGCGACGCCGTGCTTGCTGAGGTGCGCACAATCGTGCCGTGATCCGGGCGCCAGACGTAGCGGCCGGCGTCGCGCGTGTAGGTCCGCCCGCCCCAGAAGTTGATGCCGTTGACGTCCTGCAATGCCACTCCAACGCCAAGGTGCCACACGTGGTCGGCGGGCTGGTGGTCAGTCACCACGGTGCCGGCCAACGTGCGCACCGGGTGCAGGTAAGGCCGCGGAGAGGAGGTGGGGCGGATGTGGCTGCCGTCCTGGTAGCTGGCTACTGCACGCCCGGCTACCGCGAGGGTGGCAGCCGGCTCCAGCGGCCGGGCCCACGGGGCGGCGAGCTCGGAGAACGTCGCCTGCGCAAGGGCGGCCCGCTGGATCAGCTCAGCGATTCCCTCCACGACGGGATGGGCATCGTTGCCGCTGCCCTCCCAGGTGATGTACCTGGCGTCGATCTGCTGCGGCTCCGGTGCCGTGCGGATCGCTTCGAGCACAGCCATGAAGGCTCCCGAACCGGACAGCGGGCTGAGCAGCTCTCCGCCCGAGACGCGCACCTCCAGCAGGTTCTCCAACAGGTCGGTGCGGCCGAAGACCTCCCGGCGCTCGCCCTGGTCGGTGGTGATCACCAGTTCGTCCTCCGTATAGAAGAGCTCGGCCTTGCCCGCCGTGCCGAAAACGCTGATCGAAGGACGTGTCTGCTGGGCGGCGCAGAGGGTCAGTCCGCAGGTCAGAACCCTCCCACCCGCGGTGCGGACCCGGATCAGAGAGGTGTCGTCGCTTTCGGTAGGGTGGGCGCGGTAGAGGTCAGTGTCCACGCCGGCCACGTCATCAAGGGTGCGTGCGCCGGCGATGTTGAGACCCGTCACCACGGCGTGTGCCAGGGCGTTGGTGGCGACGCCGTCCACCACATCGATTCCGTTGAGGGCGCGCTTGCCAGCCCAGCGCGTGCGCTTGAAGTAGCCGCGCGTCCTGAGCCAGGTTCCGGTCGCGCTCAATCCAAGCACCTCTCCGATCTCGCCGTCTGCGATGAGCCTGCGGATGGCTGGCAGCGCGTCCGATCCCAGGCTCTGGAAGCCCACCTGGATGAGCCGGCCAGCGGATTCGGCGGCCGTCAGAAGTTCCTGGAACTGCCGCAGAGAGGCTGCCGGGGGTTTTTCAACGTAAACGTCAGCGCCTGCGGCCAGTGCAGCCAAAGCGAGGGGAACATGGGTCTGGATGGGCGTGGCCAGGATGACCACGTCCGGAGCGGTGCCGGCCTCAAGGAGGCCATCAAGTGTCTCGAAGACAGCCACGGAGTTCCCGAGGACTCCCTCCCCGGGCGGGCGCGGGTCGGAGACCGCCACGAGTTCGAGGGATCCGGAAGCCTGCAGCCGGGCAAGGTTGGCCAGGTGCCGTTCGCCGAAACCGTGCACCCCGACGAGTGCAATTCGGGGCACCGGGCTCTCAGCCCGCCCGGAATCGGCAGCGGCGGGGGAGGAAGCGTAAGCGGAAGATTGCGGCATGCGGGCTGCTCCTTTTCAGGGAGTAACAGGAGGAAACTGCTGGACTGGGCGGGAAGCGCAGGCACTAACACCGTACCTGAGAAAACGCTTTCTTACATATGCCCTATCGCAGGCTTGTTGCTGAAGATGCGAGCGAATTGCGGAGGAAGGCTGCGGCCTCCGCCTGCATTTCCGCCGTAAATTCATGCCGTCCCGGCCAGAACGACCCGCGATAGGCGCCGGACCTGTGAAGGGATCGCAGTGCCAAGTCGGCGCCCAGCACGCCGGACTCCGGGAACAGCTCATCGTCCATCGCGTACTGGACCAGGAAGCTGGCGGCCCCTGGAATTTCCGTGATTTCCGGCCAGTCGCACAAGCTCCACAGTCCCGGTGTCTCGAGCAGCCAGGAGTGCTCGTCCAGATAGGCGGGAAAGAGCGCTTCGAACGTGGTCATCATGCAGGAGACGACGTAACTGCGGACCCGCGGACTGAGGGCAGCCAGCACCAAGGACCGGCCGCCGCCTCCGGAGAACCCCAGGCAGCCAAGGCGGGCCGGGTCGACGCCGGGCAGGGTGGCCAGGATCTCCAGGGCCGCGAGGTCGTCGTGCGCCACTGTTCCGGCGAAGCTCGTGCCGATCAGGCCGGCCGCCTCCGCGATGGTGTCTTCATGGGCGTTCGCCGCGGCATCATAGGCTGCCTCTTCGGAAGGAGCGACGCCGGCCTCCGCCACTGCGCGTGTCTTGCCTCTACCGCTTCCGCAGTCCGCCGCGGGGGAGAGGTGAGGTTGAAGCGGCGGCTTCCCCAGCCGAAAGTGTCGTGGGCCAGGACGGCGAAGCCGCGGCGGGCGAGGTCTGTCGCAAGGGGCCGCCCACCGTAGTGCCGGGTGCGCGAGGCCACCGCTGAAGGATGATTATCCGGCAGGTGCACCAGCCGGTCTGCGCCGCCGAATTTGCTTCCGCCGTGGCAACGCAGCGCCAGCACGCCCGGCAGGAGACGGGCCGTGTCAGCTGGACGGATCAGCCACGCCCTCGTGCGGGGGCCGAAGCCCAACTGCCAGCTGAGCTGGGAGGTGGTGACGCCGTCGTCCGCCTTTTCCCAATCGGTGCTGACCTGGGGAGGAGGGGGCACCGCCGGAACGCCGAGAACCTCAGCGAGCTCCTGGGCCGGGCCGGAATGGCAGGCATGGCGCCCTGCACGCCGGACGTATGCCGGCCAGTCCTCGTAGCCTGGTATAGCGCTGGGCCGCTGGCCTGTAGCTGCACTTCGCACTGCTGCCCCCCTAGGTGAAGAAACGGCGCGGTAATCCCGCAATCCAATATCACTCTGCCCTGGTTTGGCCTGACATGGAAAGCGTTTTCCTAAATCTCCGAAATAATCTGTACATCACCTTGGAAAGCGTTTACCGTAGTACCGAACGCTTCGGAAAGTGATGGAGGGCACACAGCCCGCCTCGCCGGAGGAAGCACGAAACCGCGGCAAGGGCCGGTCCTGGGTTTACCCGGACGAAGTGCCGGCGCGCGAATGGCCACGATGACCAAAGGAGACCACATGGCCGCTCAACACATACCTAAGCCACAGCGAGCGAGGTGCGCGCTGTGAGTGCCATCACCGAACTCACGTCCCTCTCGCGCCGCAAAGGGCGGATGACCGCCGAGGAGAAGAAGGCCAACGGGCGGGACAACAAGGCTGCCTACATCTTCCTGCTGCCGTGGCTGGTGGGACTGGTGGCCATCACCGTCGGACCCATGCTTATGTCGCTGTACCTTTCGTTCACCGACTACAACCTGATCCAGGCCCCCGAGTGGGTGGGCCTGGAGAACTTCCAGCGCATGTTCGGCGATGCCAGGCTGCACAACTCCCTGGGCGTCACGTTCACCTATGTGCTGGTGGGCGTTCCGCTGCAGCTGGCGGTTGCCCTGCTGATCGCACTGGTGCTGGACAAGGGCCTGCGCGGCCTTCCGTTCTACCGGTCCATCTTCTACTTGCCGTCCCTGCTGGGCGGTTCGGTCGCCATCGCCATCCTGTGGAAGCAGATCTTCGGCACCACAGGCCTCGTGAACCAGGTGCTCGCCCTTGGCGGCATTCAAGGACCGGGGTGGATCTCCGACCCGAGCACGGCTCTTGGCTCGATCATCCTGCTCCATGTCTGGACCTTCGGCGCCCCAATGATCATCTTCCTGGCCGGGCTGCGCCAGATCCCGAACATGTACTACGAAGCTGCCGAAGTAGACGGGGCCACCAAGCTCCAGAAGTTCTGGCGCATCACCCTTCCACTGCTGAGCCCCATCATCTTCTTCAACCTGGTCCTGCAGATCATCGGATCATTCCAGTCGTTCACCCAGGCGTTCATCGTCTCAGGCGGCAACGGCGGGCCTTCCGATTCGACCATGTTCTTCACGCTCTACCTCTACCAAAAGGGCTTCGGCCAGTTTGATATGGGATACGCCTCGGCCATGGCCTGGTTCCTGCTGGTCATCATCGGCGCATTCACTGCCATCAACTTCATCGCTGCAAAGTATTGGGTTTTCTATGACGACTAAGCTGGAGACGCTTCCCGCCCCGAGCAACAAAGCCTCGGCCGGCAAGCCAACGAACCCCCGCGGGCCACGCAAGAACCGCGAATCACTCGGCAGCCTTGCCTATAGCCGCAGCGCACGCACCAAGGCGCTTATCAAGCACGCGATCCTGATTGTCACCGGCGGAGTCATGATCTACCCGCTGCTGTGGATGGTCGTTTCCTCGCTGCGCGCCAACGAGCTCATCTTCCGCGAGCCAGGCCTGTGGCTCAACACCCTGGAAATGGGCAACTACACGGACGGATGGTCGGCGCTGACCCACCCGTTCGGCCACTACATGATCAACTCTGCGGTGGTTGTGCTGGGATCGATCCTGGGCAACCTGATCTCCTGCTCGATGGCTGCTTACGCCTTCGCCCGGCTGCAGTTTACGGGGCAGAAGATCTTCTTCGGCATCATGCTGCTCACCATCATGCTTCCGTTCCACGTGGTGATTGTCCCGCAGTACATCCTGTTCTCGCAGATTGGATGGGTGAACACGTTCTGGCCGCTCATCGTGCCGAAGCTCCTGGCCACAGACGCGTTCTTCGTGTTCCTCATGGTCCAGTTCATCCGCGGCATCCCGAAGGAGCTCGATGAAGCAGCCAGGATCGACGGCGCCGGCCACCCGCGGATCTTCCTGCGCGTGATTCTGCCGCTGATGGTTCCCGCGCTGGCCACCACCACCATCTTTACCTTCATCTGGACCTGGAACGACTTCTTCGGGGCGCTGATCTACCTGACGGATCCTGACATGTTCACCGTTCCGGTCGCACTCAGGGCCTTTGTGGATTCGCAGTCCGCCACCAGCTGGGGCTCGCTGTTCGCGATGTCGATCGTTTCCCTCCTGCCTGTGTTCCTGGTCTTCCTATTTGGGCAGAGGTTCCTCATCAAGGGAATCGCCACGACCGGCATCAAGTAGGGCGCGAACGGACACTTATGGCCCCGCGCCGGGCGCGAACGGGCACTTGAGGCCCCTGCGCCGGGCGCGAACGGACACTTATGGCCCCGCGCCATGCGCGAACGGACACTTGAGGCCCCGCGCCCGGACCAAGGGGCTCCGGGTAGAAACCGAAGTTAGTACTTGTAACACAAGATAGCTACTTGTAGAATTAGTTGGAAAGCGTTTTCCTTACCTTTTAAGATCAAAGAAGATCGGAGCGAACTGTGCAACTGTTCTCCAAGCCGGCCCCTGACGCCGATGCCGGCCGGCCCAAGGTATCAAAAACTTCCGCCCCGCGAAGGATGCGTAAGGCGGGAGCGGTTGCTGCGGCAGCCGCCGTCGTCCTGGCCCTCAGCGCCTGCGGCGGGGGATCCCCCGCCCAGAGCTCCGATGGAACGGTTGAGCTCCGGTTCTCCTGGTGGGGCAGTGACAAGCGTGCACAGGTGACGCAGGAAGCCATCAAGGCCTTCGAAGCGGAGAACCCGAACATCAAGATCAAGCCGGAGTACGGCGACTGGAGCGGTTACTGGGACAAGCTGGCCACCCAGGTGGCTGCGAACGACGCCCCCGACATCATCCAGATGGATGAGAAGTACATTACCGAATACTCGAGCCGTGGAGCGCTGCTCGATCTCTCGAAGTACGAGATTGATACCTCCAAACTCGATGAGGCCACCTTGAAGGCAGGCCAGAGTGACGACGGCCTGACCGGCATCCCGGCCGGCATTAACGCAGCCACCATCCTTGCGAACCCGGCCGTGTTCAAGGCCGCCGGTGTGGAGCTCCCGGACGACGCCACCTGGACCTGGGAAGACTTCGAACGGATCTCCGCCGAAGTGACGGCGAAGTCCCCGAAGGGTACCTATGGCGCAGCGGCCTACGGCACTGATGAGGCATCCCTCGGAGTGTGGCTCAGGCAGAACGGAAAGTCCCTTTACACGGAGGACGGCAAGCTGGGCTTTGAGCCGGCGGACATTGCCAACTGGTGGGGCTTCCTCAAGCAGATGAGTGAAGGAAAGGCTGTTCCTTCGGCGTCGGAGGTTGTTGAAGCAGAAGCAGCACCCCTGGACCAGAGCGGTCTCGCGACGGGTAAGAATGGACTCGCCTTCTGGTGGTCGAACCAGCTTCCTGCCCTGGAAAAGGCCGCAGGATCTGAACTCAAGATTCTGAGGTTCCCGACAAAGACGGGTTCCGCCGCGGACGCCGGGCTCTGGTACAAGGCCTCGCAGTTCTGGTCGGCCTCTTCCAGGACCAAGCACCCGGAGGAAGTGGCCAAGTTCATCAATTTCCTTGCTAATGACGTCAAGGCCGGCGAAGCGCTCCTCGCCGACCGCGGTGTCTACCCGAACACCGATGTGCGCGAGGCAATCTCCTCGAAGCTGACCCCTGCAGACGTCAAGGTTGTGAAGTTCATCGACCAGATCAAGAACGAACTGGGCGAAGCTCCCGCCCCGCCGCCGAAGGGCGCAGGTGCAATCCAGGAGATCATCAAGCGCTACACGTCGGAAGTGCTGTTCAACAGGCTCTCGACTGACGAAGCCGGCAAGAAAGCCGTGGATGAGATGTCGGCAGCCATCAGCAGTTAGCAGTCAGCTCCGCCCGTCCGCAAAGGACTTCCATTATTCGCTTCGGACTTTGACTTCCGACGGCGGCAGGGCAGACAGCGCCTCCGATCCGGACCCGATGTGGTTCGGATTGGGGGCGCCTTTGCGCGCCCGCTTGATGTGCCGGTTTGGACACATTGCCCTTAGCTCGGGCCATGTCCTGCCGCCTGCGGCGTAGCGTCAGCGTCAAATGCCTCACGGGCCAGCCGGATAAAATCTGCGACGAGGACGGAAGGACCGTGGCGCTGGAAGGCAAGGAACACCGAAATCGGCGGGGCGTCCCGGACGGGCCGGTACGTGATTCCAGGTCTTGGATTTTGTGCTGCCGTGGCCTCTGAGGACATGCCGATGGCTTGACCGGTGGAGATTAGGGTCAACCATTCGTCCACGCCATGCACGAGCCGCTCCGCGGCTGGCCGGGATCCGGCGGACCAGAGATCGTCGCTCGTGGTTCCTGTGCGGTGGTCTACGGCAATCGTTCGGCCGGCGAAGTCGGCCATGCGGAGAAAGCGTTTCCGGGCCAGTGCATCCTCCTTGGCTACGGCAGCGAAGCGCGCTTCCGTTCCAAGAAGTGCGGAAGCGAAGCGGTTGTCATTCAGGGGGCGCCTCATCACGGCAAGCTGGACAGAGCCGTTCGACAGGCCGCCCGATGGGGCGTCCGACTGCACCCAGACCAGACGGACGCCCGGGTGGGTCGC
The DNA here is from genome assembly GCF_044754225.1 of Arthrobacter sp. NPDC093125. Classification (NCBI taxonomy): domain Bacteria; kingdom Bacillati; phylum Actinomycetota; class Actinomycetes; order Micrococcales; family Micrococcaceae; genus Arthrobacter; species Arthrobacter sp. NPDC093125. The sequence continues at coordinate 79,902 of NZ_JBIVOQ010000003.1, forward strand.
TTCCCACTTCCGTTGCAGCGCCACAGTCCGGCGGCCGAGCGCTGACCATGCATAGCTCACCCTGAATTCAACGCCCTGGTCCAGGGCTTCCCTCTCAAGAAGCGCGACGTCGTCAAGGACTCGTCGTGCGTGCTCGATGATTCGTTCTCCGGCGGCAGTCGGGGTGATGTTGCGGGTTGTCCTCTCCAGAATGCGCAGCCCAAGAACCCGCTCAAGGGCTGCGACGGACCGGGAGACTGCGGCCTGGGATGTTCCGAGATCGATGGCTGCGTCTGTAAATGTCTGGGCGTCCACCACGGCCACCAGCGCGCGTAGATACCGCAACTCGATATTCATACGCCCATCGTATAGAACGACCATTCGGCGCATTTTTCAGTCCAGCGTTTTGCCCGGAGACTTTGGGCTTATGGAAGTTTCTTCAGTGCAGGGTGGGGGCGAGGGCCGCGGCCACTCCGGCGCCGTTCGGGAAAAGACATCGGTAGTGCGCGGCGTGCTGACCATGACGGGCAGCGCGGTCAGCAACCAGATCGGCGCAGGGATTGGCGCCCACGCATTTCCGACGATCGGACCGGCAGGGGTTGTCGCCGTACGGCAGCTTGTGGCCGCCGTGGTGCTTCTTTCCGTTGCGCTGCCACCCTTCCGTCGGTTCACGTGGCGGCAGTGGTGGCCGGTCCTCCTGCTGGGAACGGCCACCGCCTTGATGAACATCTGCCTCTATATGGCGATAGACCGGATCGGGCTGGGCCTGGCCGTCACACTGGAATTCCTCGGGCCGCTGGCGGTGGCGTTGCTGGCGTCCAGGAGCCGGTGGGACTTGCTGTGCGGGCTGAGCGCAGGCGCCGGCGTGTTCATTCTGGTCATGCCGGGGCCCAGCAGCGACTTCGCAGGCATTGCCTTCGCCCTGGCCGCTGCCGCATGCTGGGCGGCGTACATCTTACTCAACAGGGTTGCCGGGCAAAGGCTGCCCGGCCTGCAGGCACCGGCTGCGGCGACGGTGATCTCGCTGGTCTTTTACCTGCCCGTGGCCGTCCACCTCATCCTGCAGGGCTTGTTGGCCGGTTCGGCGCTTCTTTGCGCCGTTACGGCTGGAGTCCTTTGCTCGGTGGTTCCTTACGCCGCCGACCTCGTGGCATTGCGGCACGTTCCGGCCGGCCTCTTCGGTGTCTTCATGAGCATCAACCACATCTTCGCAGCGCTCTCCGGAACCGTAGTCTTAAGCCAGGTCCTGGAACTCCATGAATGGGCGGGCATGGTCCTGATCGTTGCCACCAATGCCGCGGCCATATGGGTGGCAGGACGCAGGACGAAGGCTGCCACATGGAAGCACGGAAGTGCGGTCGCGCAGCAGCCATCCGGCCTTGGGCGTGGGGATCAGAAAATGGCCGAGAGGTAAGGGGTCGCCACCTCACTGCTCAGCAATCACAGCAACCCGGCCCGCGGAAACCGTCCCCGTGAACGGCGCACCGGAGAGCAGCTCAGTCCCTGCAACGCGGCGGACCGAAGCGTCCGCCCCCGAATGGTTGATGGCGAAAACGAAACTGCTCCCATCCGCGGCACGGCGGCGGGTCAGCTCCACTCCGAAATCAGCATCCGCCACAGGCTCAATGGCAGATTCCGCCAGAAGCCGGTCAACAAGCCTTTCGATCCCGTCCCGATCCGGGAACGTGGCCAGATAATAAGCAGCGCCCTGGCCAACCGCCCGGCGCGTCAGGGAGGGCACGCCTTCGAGGGGAAACTCGGTGAAGGTGTTCAAGGCCTCGGCCCCGGCAAGATGCACGTGCTCGCTCCAAACGGAACCGGTGCCGCCGTCGTTCAGTTTTACTGATTCCCCGGCCAGCAGCGGATGGAACTCCTCAACGCTGATCCCAAGAAGCTCCCGGAAGGCGCCCGGGTAGCCGCCGAGTCGGATGTGGTCGTTCTCGTCCACGATGCCGCTGAAGTATGTGACGAGTACTGTCGCTCCGGCCTCAGCTGCCAAGGCAATGGCACCGGCGGAGGCGTCGGTGACGTTGTACAGCGTGCAGACCAGCACCAGCCCGTAACCGTCCAGCGGCGCGGAGGGGTGCACAAAATCCACCGTGATTCCGCGGAAGTACAGGGACCGGTGGAGCGCCCTCAGGAGGTCAAGGTATCTGACGTCCTCGCTGGGGTGGGAATCCAGCTCGCTGGCCCACCATGCCTCGTAATCGAACACGATCGCCACCCGGGACTGCACCCTGGTTCCACGGACAGGGCCAAGGCTGCGGAGCGCGGCACCGAGTTCTAAAACCTCCCGCCACACCCGCGTCTCGCGGCCGCCGTGGGGCACCATGGCTGAGTGGAATTTCTCGGCTCCGGCGAAGCTTTGCCTCCACTGGAAGAACATCACCGCATCGGCACCCCGGGCAACATGCGCCAGTGAGTTCCGGATCATTTCCCCCGGCATCTTCGGCCGGTTGCGCGGCTGCCAGTTAACGGCCGACGTCGAATGTTCCATGAGGATCCACGGCTCCCCGCCGGCAATACCCCTGGTCAGGTCCGCGCTGAAAGCCAGCTCGATGTGCCGCTCCGGATCGGCTGCGGCAAGGTAATGGTCATTGGCGATCACGTCCAGGTCGTTTGCCCAGTCGAAGTAGTCCATGGACTTCGTGCCGCTGGAAACCATGAGGTTGGTGGTGGCGGGAACATCCGGCGTCACCTCCCGGATCACCTGCAGCAGGCTCCGGTAGTAGTCCAGCAGCGCCCAGGAGCTGAACCGCTGGAAATCCAGGAGATGCGTGGGATTGAGGGTGGTCGGGGCGGCACCCGGCGGAATGATTTCCTCGAACGAGGCATAGTGCTGGGACCAGAACGCCGTTCCCCAGGCCTCATTCAACGTCTCGATGCTGCCGTAGCGCCGCTCGAGCCAGCGCCGGAACGCCGCGGCGTCCTCCGGGCCGTAAAACTCCGAAACGTGGCACCCCAGCTCGTTGTCCACGTGCCACAGCGCCAGTGACGGGTGGTCCTTGTACCGTTCGGCCAGCTTCCGGGTAATGCCGGCAGCGTAGCGGCGGTAAACAGCGGACGACGGCGAGTAGTGCCGCCGGGAGCCGCGTTCCAGGACGGTGCCCTCCGCCGTCACCGGCAAAACCTCCGGATGCTTCCGTACGAGCCACGCCGGGGGAGCGGCCGTTGCGGTGGCCAGGGCCACCCTGATGCCTGCGCCAGTCAGGTTGTCCAGCACCTCATCCAGCCAGGCAAAGTCGTATTCGCCTTCGCGGGGCTCCAGGAGCGCCCAGGAAAAGATCCCGACGCTGAGCAGGTTGACCCCTGCTTCCTTCATGAGGCTGGGATCCTCCAGCCGGACGTCGGCCGGCCACTGTTCGGGGTTGTAGTCCCCTCCGAACGCGAGGCCGGGGCCGCTGTTCCATGCCGGGCTCGGGACGGGGTGCTCTGGATCGGGCATGGGACTCCTTGATGGGGACAGGCCTGGGGGGTAGGCCGCAGTGGACAGGGGGGCCGAGCTTACGCTGACGCCACGAGGGATTCGACGGCGGCCGGGGACAGCTGTCCGTCGCATACCCACACGCTCAGGCTGCGGCTGAGAGATTCCCCGGCCTTCAGTGCCACCGGTTTATCCCAAGCCAGCGCGGACCCTACGGCTGGGTACCCGGAGCAGCGGACGAACCAGGGGTCGGCTGCCTCGGCCGGAGCGCGGAACACCAGCGTTGCGGTCTGTCCGGCGCGGATGCCGGGGACTTCACCAAAGTCGGCTGTCCATGCCAGCCACGGCGCGACGGAGCCGTGAACGGCAGGTTCCCCTTCGGCGTCGGACGTGAAGATGCGGGCCCCGCCGCAGGCCGGAAGCCTCCAGAAAAAACCGCCGTAGCCGCTGCCCGCGGCCCCGTTGGAGCCGGGACTGCCCAGCGAAACATCGACGACGGCGGTCAGCTCGGTGCGCAGGTCCAGTCGCCAGACGCGCTCACCGAGGATCACGCTGCCAAGGGTCCGCAGTTCGGTCAGCAGGGGCTGCCCGTCGGCGCCGAGCCACCGGAGCTGCCGGGCGTCGTGTCCGGAGCCGGATGCTCCAGCGCGGACAGCGCTATGGCCACCGGAGGCGGTGTCCGTCCCGGCGCTCACGTCCTCCACGGCTGCAGGAAGCAGCTCAATCCGGCCATGGTCCGGCCGGGAAACGTAGGTTCCGGCCTCTCTGGTGTACGTCTTCCCGCCCCAGAAGTTGTTGCCATTGACGTCCGGGAGGGCAAACCCAGCGCCGAGATGCCAAGGATGATCGGCGGGCAGATGGTCGGTGACTGCGACCCCGTCGAGCGTGGTGACGGGGTGAAGATAGGGGCGCGGGGACAGCTCAGGATTGAGACGGGCGCCGGTGCGCTGGACGGCCAGTGGCCGCCGGCCGCCGTCGAACAGCCCTTCGGCGTCGGCAGGATCTGCCGGCCGCGCCCACGGCAAGCCCAGCTCCCTGAATGTTGCGTGCGCACGGGTGGCCCGCTCCAGCGCGTCCTCGATACCCGGCACCACCGCATGGGCAGCGTCACCGGTCCCTTCCCAGGACACGTGGGCGGGGCCAATCAGTGCCGGTGGCTCGGCAGTGCGGACGGCCTCGAGCACTCGCATGAACGCTCCGGAATCATCCAGGGCGCTGCTGAGCCCTGTGCCCTCCGCGAGGTGGTCCAGCAGGTTTTCCGTGAGGTCATCGCGGCCAAAGACCCGGGACTGTTCGCCGTCGGCAGTGCTGACGTGCAGGCGGTCCTGGGTGTAGTGGAATACGGCGGTTCCCTCCGTGCCCTGCAGGGTGATGTACGGCTCCACCGCCTCCGAGGCGCATAGCGTCAGGGCACACGTAATGGGCAGTCCGGCGGCGGTGCGGATCCGGATGACGGAAGTGTCGTCCGCCTCGATGTAGTTCGCGCGGTAAAGGTCCGTCTCCACCGAAGCCACATCCTCCAGGGTACGGGCACCCGCGATACGCAGGGCAGTGGCGATGGCATGGGCCAGGGGATTCGTGGCCACGCCATCCACCACGTCCACGCCGTCAAGGCTGCGCTTGCCTGCCCAGCGTGAGCGCTTGTAGTACGCGCGGTCCCGCACCCAGCGCCCCGTTGCTCCGATTCCCTGCAGGGTGCCGATGGCCCCGCTTTCGAGGAGTTTGTCGATGGCCGCCAGTGCCTGCGAGCCGAGGCTTTGGAAACCGACTTGGACGCTGCGCCCGGATGCCTCCGCGGCCTCCTGCAACCGCCGGAAGTCAGCCAGCGATGCCACCGGGGGCTTCTCCAGGTAGAGGTCTGCACCGGAAGCCAGGGTGGCCAGCGCCAGCGGGGCGTGGGTCTGGATGGGAGTGGCGACGATTACAACATCGGGGCTGTGATTGCCGGCGAGGAGGGATTCCAGGTCCGGATGGACGGCGGTGCTGTCCGGCAGCGCACACGCGCCCGGCGGATTCGGATCAGCTACGGCCACCAGTTCCACCGCCCCCGCCTGCTGCAGCCGGTCCAGGTTTTTCAGGTGCTGGGCCCCGAAGCCGTGCACGCCGATCAGTGCCACCCGTGCGGGACCGCGGCGGGTATCGGGTGAAGCGGCAGCGGCCTCCGAGGAAGCCGCAGTGCTGGAAATACCCGTCCTGGGCTGTGCGGAGGCGGTGTCCATGGTGCTCCTGTCCGGCGCTGCAGATGCTCGACGCCATCGTCAAACTGTTCCGGGATTCGTCTGCGTCTTAGGTTCGGCAAGCGCTTTCCCATTTTCATCTTTTGCCAGTGTACGCCCTTCCGCCGGCCCATTTAAAGGCTTCGAGGCGGATTCTGTCAGCGGGCTCTGGCCTACGCCGCGTCGAAGAAACTGCTAACCGCGCGCCAGCCCGTGGTTCTGTGCCGGCGCGCGCGCGGCGGAGCCTGCCGTGCTTTGCCTCACCACCAATTCCGGCTTGAACACGACCGCCCGGTGCTGCGGTTGCTGTGCGTTCAGTTCCTCCGACAGCAGTTCAATGGCCGTCCTGCCAATCGCCTCGGTGGGCTGCCGGATGGAGGACAGCGGTACGACGGCGGATACGGCAAAGTCGATGTCGTCGTAGCCGATCAGGGCCACATCTTCCGGAATCCGCACGTTATTGAGCATGGTCAGTGATTGCATGACACCCAGCGCCAAGAGATCGTTGGCGCAAAAAATGCCGTCCGGCATTTCGGCGGCATGCCGTTCCACGAGGCTGTTTCCCAGCACGCGTCCCGCAAGCACGGACTGCCCGTCGGAGTCGAGCACTTCCAGGGTCGCGCCGTGTACCTCGGCAACGGCGCGGCGGGCGCCGACGAGGCGGTCGCCCACCTGGCGGATCGACAGCGGGCCGCCCACAAAAGCAAGCTTCCGGCGCCCGAGGTCGAGGAGGTGGCGTGCGGCAAGGTAACCGCCGGCGTCGTCATCCACAGAGACCGAGCTGAAACGGTTTTCATCAGCGAGGCGGTCCACCAGGACGGTCGGGACGCCGCGCTGCCGCAGTGCCTCCAGCCTGTCGGCCACATCTCCCACGGGCGAGATGAGCAGTCCCTGGACCCGCTGTTCCTGAAAAAGGTCGATGTAGTGCGATTCGCGGTCCGCATCGTGCCCGCTGTCGCCCAGCAGGACAGCGCTGCCGGTCAACGCCGCCGCGTCCTCCGCCGCCCGCACCAGGGCCGTGAAGAACGGGTTGCCGACGTCGAGGACGACGACGCCGATGGTCCGGCTGTGCCCTGCCCGCAGCTGCCGCGCCGCATCGTTGCGGACGAAGCCGAGCTCATCGATCGCCTTCAGCACCCTCTCTTTTGTGCGCTCAGAGACGCGGTCGGGGTTGTTGAGGACGTTGGAGACCGTTCCCACGGCCACCTGGGCGTGGTTGGCGACGTCCTTGATGCTGGCTGCCCGCGACATTTAGCTGGTCCTCCGAAAGATCATTTGCCTGGATGTAACGCTTGACACCCTTCTAGCTCCAGAGTAGTTTGAATCGTACCAATGAAACGATTCAAATGATCGCGGAAATCGGAGTCGGTCCAAAACCGCGTCTTTCGCAGCCACACCTACGTCCATCCAGGAGTTCAGAATGAGGGTTTGCTTCCGGTCCTCCGTCCAGCCTGAGCTGCTGTGGGAATACCGACGGCGCCATGCCGCGGTCTGGCCAGAGATGCTGAGGGTGCTCAAGGAGGCGGGCTGGAACAACTACTCGCTGTACCTGGACAACGACGGACTGCTGATCGGCTACCTCGAATGCGACGACTTCGACGCTGCGCGGGCCCGGATGGCGCTCACGGACGTCAATGCCCGCTGGCAGGCGGAAATGGCCACGCTCTTCCAAGACAGCGACGTTCCACCGGATGAAGCCTTCCGGATCCTCGACGAGGTCTTCAACCTCGACGAACAGCTGGCCGCTGCGCGCAGCGGCCGCCACTGACATCTTCAGAACTGGCATCTTCAACGACTGACACGCCAAACACCGACGAAAGAAAAAACATGAACAGCACAGCATCGGCGCTGGGCCGGCTTTCGGAGCTTGCCATTGAGGTTCCCTCGTGGGCTTACGGCAACTCGGGCACGAGGTTCAAGGTGTTCGGCACTCCCGGGACCCCGCGCACTGTTCAGGAAAAGCTGGCAGACGCCGCCAAGGTCCATGAGCTCACCGGCCTGGCGCCGACTGTGGCGCTGCACATCCCGTGGGACAAGGTGGACGACTACGCTGCTCTGAAGGAGTACGCGGCCGGCCTTGGCGTTGGCCTCGGGACCATCAACTCGAACACCTTCCAGGACGATGAGTACAAATTTGGCTCCCTGACCTCCTCTGATGAGTCTGTTCGGCGCCGGGCGATCGACCACCATTTCGAGTGCATCGACATCATGCACCAGACCGGCTCCCGGGACCTGAAGATCTGGCTCGCGGACGGCACCAACTACCCTGGCCAGGACGATATGCGCGGCCGCCAGGACCGCCTGGCCGAGTCCCTGCAGGAGATCTATGCCCGACTGGGCGAGGACCAGCGCTTGGTGCTGGAGTACAAGTTCTTCGAGCCGGCCTTCTATCACACGGACGTTCCGGACTGGGGCACGTCCTATGCACAGACCCTTACGCTCGGTGAGAAGGCCTTTGTTTGCCTCGACACGGGCCACCACGCGCCGGGCACCAACATCGAATTCATCGTGATGCAGCTGCTGCGGCTGCGGAAGCTGGGATCGTTCGACTTCAACTCGCGCTTCTACGCCGATGATGACCTGATCGTGGGGGCCGCGGACCCGTTCCAGCTGTTCCGCATCATGCACGAGGTCATCCGGGGCGGCGGCCTCGGCAGGTCGTCGGGGGTGGCGCTGATGCTGGACCAGTGCCACAACCTGGAGGAAAAGATTCCGGGCCAGATCCGCTCGGTCCTGAACGTCCAGGAGATGACTGCCCGCGCCCTGCTGGTGGACACCGCAGCCCTGGCTGAGGCCCAGCGTTCGGGCGACGTGCTGGCCGCGAACGGCGTTTTCAACGACGCCTTCTACACAGACGTCCGGCCCGTGCTGGCCGAGTGGCGCGAGTCCCGCGGGCTGCCCGCGGACCCGCTGGCGGCATACAAGGCCAGCGGTTACCAGAAACAGATCAACGAGGACCGCGTGGGCGGCCAGCAAGCCGGATGGGGCGCGTAAAGCAATGAGCACAGCAACTAACAACACCGCAACCGGTGCGACGGCAACCAACAAGACCGTTGAGGACCTGATCGCCCGGTCCAACCGCCTCGGCGCGGACAAGCGGAACACGAACTTCGCCGGCGGCAACACCTCCGCGAAGGGCACAGAAAAGGACCCCGTCACCGGTGAGGATGTTGAGCTCCTCTGGGTGAAGGGCTCGGGCGGGGACCTGGGCACGCTGAAAGCCGGGAACCTGGCGGTGCTTCGGCTGGACCGGCTGCAGGCGCTGAAAAACGTCTACCCGGGCGTGGGGCGCGAGGACGAGATGGTCGCGGCCTTCGATTACTGCCTGCACGGCAAGGGCGGCGCCGCGCCGTCGATTGATACGGCCATGCACGGGCTGGTGGACGCCGCCCACGTGGACCACCTGCACCCCGACTCCGGCATCGCGATCGCCACCGCAGCCGACGGCGAAGCGCTGACCGCCAAGATCTTCGGCGACAAGGTGGTCTGGGTGCCGTGGCGCCGCCCCGGTTTCCAGCTGGGCCTGGACATCGCCGCGATCAAGGAGGCAAACCCGCAGACCGTCGGCACCATTCTCGGCGGGCACGGCATCACCGCCTGGGGCGCCACCAGCGACGAAGCCGAAGCAAACTCGCTGTGGATCATCGACCAGGCCGAGCAGTACATCGCCGCCAACGGCAAGGCCGAACCCTTCGGCCCGAAGCTTCCCGGCTACGCTCCACTGCCGGACGCCGAGCGCCGGGCCAAGGCCGCTGCGCTGGCGCCGGTGATCCGCGGCCTGACGTCCACGGACAAGCCGCAGCTGGGCCACTTCAGCGACGACCCCGCCGTGCTGGAATTCCTCGAGGCCGCCGAACACCCGCGCCTGGGCGCCCTGGGCACCTCCTGCCCGGACCACTTCCTGCGCACCAAGGTCAAGCCGCTCATCCTGGACCTGCCCGCGGACGCCTCCATCGAGGACTCCGCAGCCCGGCTGAAGGAACTCCACGCCGAATACCGGAAGGACTACCAGGCCTACTACGACCGCCACGCGGTTTCAGACTCCCCCGCGCTGCGGGGGGCGGACCCGGCCATCGTCCTGGTTCCCGGCGTCGGCATGTTCTCCTACGGTGCCAACAAGCAGACCGCACGGGTGGCCGGGGAGTTCTACCTCAACGCCATCAACGTCATGCGCGGCGCCGAGGCCGTCTCCACCTACGCCCCGATCGAGGAATCCGAAAAGTTCCGGATCGAGTACTGGGCCCTGGAGGAAGCCAAGCTGGCCCGGATGCCCAGGCCCAAGTCCCACGCCACCCGCGTCGCGTTGGTCACCGGCGCGGCGTCCGGGATCGGGAAGGCCATTGCCACCCGGCTCGCCGCTGAAGGCGCCTGCGTTGTGATCGCTGACCTGAACTTGGAGAACGCCGAAGAGGTTGCCACCGAGCTTGGCGGCCCGGACGTCGCCGTCGGCGTCCAGGCCGACGTTACCAACGAGGCCCAGGTCGCCGCCGCCATCGATGAAGCCGTGCTGGCGTTCGGCGGCGTGGACCTGGTGGTCAACAACGCCGGCCTGTCCATCTCCAAGCCGCTGCTGGAAACCACCGGGAAGGACTGGGACCTGCAGCACAACGTCATGGCCAAGGGTTCCTTCCTGGTGGCCAAGGCCGCCGCCAAGGTGATGATCGAACAGGGCCTGGGCGGAGACATCATCTACATCTCCTCCAAGAACTCCGTGTTCGCCGGCCCGAACAACATCGCCTACTCCGCCACCAAGGCAGACCAGGCCCACCAGGTCCGCCTGCTCGCCGCGGAACTGGGCGAGTACGGAATCCGCGTCAACGGCATCAACCCCGACGGCGTGGTCCGCGGCTCCGGGATCTTCGCCGGCGGCTGGGGCGCCAAGCGCGCCGCGGTCTACGGCGTGGACGAGCAGGAACTGGGCAAGTACTACGCCCAGCGGACCCTGCTCAAGCGCGAGGTCCTGCCCGAGCACGTGGCCAACGCCGCCGCGGTCCTCACCAGCAACGAACTCTCGCACACCACCGGCCTGCACATCCCCGTGGACGCCGGCGTCGCGGCCGCGTTCCTGCGGTGAGCACCGTGCCCACGGCCAGTGTCGACGGCGGCCTGTTCGCCGCCGTCGACATCGGCGCCTCCTCGGGACGCATCATCCTCGGACGGATCAGCGGCACGGGCAGGGCCACCATGGAGACGGTCCACCGTTTCCGCAACGGGGTGGTGCCGTCCGACGGCGGCCTCCGCTGGGACTTTGACGCTCTCTTCGCGGAGGTGCTCAACGGCCTGGCCGCTGCTGCGGCCACGGCGGCCGCAGACGGGGAAGCCATCACCAGCATCGGCATCGACACGTGGGCAGTGGACTACGGCCTGGTCAATGCCGCCGGCAAACTCACCGCACAGCCGTTCAGCTACCGCGACGAACGCAGCCGTGCCGCCGTCGCCCGGGTGCACGACCAACTGGACGCGGCACGGCTCTATGCCACCACCGGCCTGCAGTTCCTGCAGTTCAACACGATTTACCAGCTGGCCACCGAACAGAACCTCGAGGGCCTCCAGGCCCTGCTGATCCCGGACCTGATCGCGTTCCTTCTCACGGGAGAGCGACGCACCGAGGCGACCAACGCCTCCACCACGGGCCTGTTCGACGCCGTCGCGGGGGAGTGGGCCCCCGGATTCTTCGCCGCGCTGGGGCTGCCCAGGGACCTGTTCCCGCCCCTGATCCAGCCCGGCGAAACGGTGGGCACACTGCTGCCGGGCATTGCCCAACGCACCGGGTTGCCTGCGGAGACAAGGGTGGTCGCCGTCGGCTCGCACGACACCGCCTCCGCTGTCGCCGCCGTCCCCGCGGAGACAGCGAACTTCGCCTACATCTCGTCCGGGACCTGGTCGCTTGTGGGAGTCGAGCTCCAGCATCCGGTGCTGACCGAGGCCAGCCGCGCGGCGAACTTCACCAACGAACGAGGTGTGGACGGCACCACCCGGTACCTGCGTAACGTTGGAGGCCTGTGGCTGCTCAGCGAATGCCAGCGCACCTGGGCCGGGCAGAACTACCGGCCCGAAATCGGGGAACTGCTCGACGCCGCAGCTGCCCTCCCGCAGGGTGGTCCCCAGATCAATGCCGATGACCCCTATTTCATCGCGCCGGACAACATGCCTGAACGCATCCGCGCTGCAGTCCGGGCCACGGGAGCGGTCCTGCCGGACAAGCCCGCCGCCATCGTCCGCTGCATCCTCGACAGCCTGGCTGCCGGCTATGCCAGCACCATCGCCGACGCGCAACGACTCGCTGCCGTGCCCGTGGACGTCGTCCACGTTGTCGGGGGCGGTTCGCAGAACAGGCTCCTGTGCCAGCTCACCGCCCAGGCCACGGGAAAGCCCGTCATCGCCGGTCCGGTCGAGGCAACAGCGCTCGGCAACCTCCTGGTCCAAGCCAGGGCCGCCGGTGCCGTCAATGGCGGGCTGCACGAGCTCCGGGCCGCCGTCCGCGGTTCCCAGCAGCTGGAGGTCCATCAGGCAGCTATGGTGTAGCCAACTTCCTGCGTCCCATTAAAGAGAACGGAAAAGCCGATGCCTCTCTTCGATCTGCCGCTTGAGGAACTGCGGACATACACCTCTGCTGTCACACCTCCCGGCGACTTCGACGCCTTCTGGGACCGCACCATCAGCGACGCCCGCGGTTTTCCGCTCGCCGCGGTGTTCGAACCGGTGGAGAACTACCTCAGCGTGATCGACACCTTCGACGTCACGTTCTCCGGCTACGGGGGCTCGCCGGTCAAAGGCTGGCTGCACCTTCCGGCGAACAGGGAACGCGGAACGCCGCTGCCCGCCGTCGTGCAGTTCGCCGGTTATTCCGGCGGCAGGGGTCTGGTCAACCAGGACACCCGGTGGGCGCAGGCAGGCTACGCGCACTTCATCATGGACACGAGGGGCCAGGGTTATTCCGGAGCGGTGGGCGAAACCGGCGACCCGCATCCGTCCGCCGGCGAGGTGGCCTATGCCGGGCTGATGACCCGCGGAGCGGGGAGCCGGGAAGACTACTATTACCGGCGCGTCTACGTGGACGCGTTCCGGGCCGTCGAAGCGGTGCAGAGTCATCCCGACGTCGACGCGTCCCGCATCATCGCGGCCGGCGTCAGCCAGGGCGGCGGAATCACCGTCGCGGTCGCCGGGCTGGCGGCAGGAAGGCTCGACGGCGTCATCGCCGCCCTGCCCGACGTCCCGTTCCTGCAGGACTTCCCGCGCGCCATCGACATCGCACACCGCGGGGGCCGTACCCGGAAATTGCGGCATTCCTGGGCAGGCACCGTGAACGGTATGAACCGATGCTTGCCGTGCTGAAGTATTTCGACGGCGTCAACCTCGCCCGCTCCGCCGCGGTGCCGGCGCTGTATTCCGTGGCCCAGATGGACGACGTTTGCCCGCCGTCGACCGTCTTTGCCAGCTACAACGCCTACGGAACGTCGGCTCCGGAGGAGGTGTCAAAGGACATCGAAGTGTACCGGTTCAACAACCACGAAGGCGGCCAGGAGCACCACTGGATCCGGCAGTTGCTGTTTCTTCGCAAGCTCCTGGGGTAAGTTTCTACTGGGGGTTCGAGAAAACGGTTTCCCAGACCCGCCGGGACAAGGAAGCTATGAAGCGACTCAGCAGGCTCAGCATCTTCGGCTACGGCGCCGGCGATGCCGCCAACAGCATGATCATCAGCACCGCCAACATGTTCCTGCTTGTCTACTACACGGATGTGGCGGGCATCGGGGCGGCTGCGGCCGGCACCCTGCTGGTGGTGGCGCGGGTTTTCAATGCCTTCACGGACATCGCCGCCGGCCGGATTGTGGACCGCATGCACAGCAAGCGGTGGGGCAAGTTCCGGCCCTTTCTGATGTTCGGCTTCATTCCGCTCCTGTTGAGCGCGGCAGTGTTCCATGTACCGGACGTGGACGCATCCATGAAGCTGCTTTACGCCTACTGCACCTACGCCCTGGTCTGCCTGGCCTACAGCCTGGTCAATGTTCCCTACGGCTGCCTGGTGGGAGCCATGACACAGGACCCCCGGGACAGGGCCCGCCTGGCCGGAGCCCGGACCATCGGCGGGTTGTCCGTGGGAGCCACGCTGGGCTTCTTTGTTGCACCGCTTCTTGGCGCGGGCGGGGACATGCAGCTGATTTTCTCCGTGATGACGCTGGTTTTCGCCGTTACCGGGTCTGCCCTGTACCTGTTCACCGGGGTTGTCTGCCGTGAGCAGATAGGAGGCAGCGTCCCCAGGATCACACTGAAGCAGAGCACCGCCGCGCTGAAAGCCAACTCGCCGCTCGTGGTCCTGTGCGTCAGTTCGGTCCTGTTCGTCACCGGCACCAGCGCCACCGGTGCCGCACAGTTCTTCTACCTTCGCGATGTCCTTTCCCGCGTGGACCTGTTTCCCGTGATGGCTGCGGCGCAGGTGGCAATCACCCTGACGCTCGCCGTCGTAATGCCCCGCATTGTGGGCCGGTGGGGCAAGAAAGCCGTCTACACCGTGGGCGGCGGCATCGGCGCCGCCGGCGGGGCGGTGGTCTTCCTGGCGCCCGCAGGGCTGCCATGGCTTGCGGTGGCGGGAATTATCCTGGCGCTGCTTTCGTCTGCTTCCGTCAGCATCCTGACGTGGGCCCTGATCGCGGACACCGTTGAGTACGGTGAATGGAGAACCGGGGTGCGGGTTCAGGGGATCAACTATGCGCTCCTGGCTGCCACCCGGAAGCTTGGCATGGGTTTCGGCGGCGGACTTGTTGCCTTTGCCCTGGCCTGGGGCGGATATGCTTCGGCGGCGCCGGTGCAGGCAGACGCAGCGCTCCTGGCGATTCGCGCCGCTGCCGGGCTGCTGCAAGCCGTCCTGATGCTCGCCGCCGCCGGCATCATGTACTGGTATCGCCTCACGGATAAAACGCACGCAGAGCTGGTGGCCGGCCTGCAGGCATCGCGGTAGGCAGGGGACTCGCTGCGGCGAGCGTTCTGGGCGGCCTGGCCGGGTGGCCTTCTGTGCAGCTATGTGACGCAACCCGTTTGCGTCGCGGCAAGTCCCGCGGTTATGGTCATGGGCATGACTAACCGTTGGTATGCGTATTTTTCGTTGGCTCTGGAGGGGCCCGCGTCTAACTGACACGCATCCAACTACCTTCAGAGCCAACAGGGCAGAGATTATTCTCTGCCCTTCGCCATTTCTCCGGCGGGTTCTGAACTGGGCCCGCTCCGTACCCGGAACAGGACCCAGCACATGAGCGCAGCAACCACCGAAACCCAGCAGCCGACGTCGAACGTCCCTACTGCCATGGCGCGGGCAGAGCCGCGGCCGGCAGAGGCGCCGTCCCCGTCACGGCAGTCCACCTCCAACCTGCGGGTCAGCGGCCTCACCGCACTGCCCACGCCCCAGGAGATGATCACCGAACTGCCGCTGGACGCGAGGATGGCGGACGTCGTCGAACGCGGCCGGGACGAAGTACGGGCGATCATGGACGGCGTCGATGACCGCCTGCTCGTGATCGTCGGCCCGTGCTCCATCCACGATCCCAAGGCCGGGCTCGAATACGCGCGCCGCCTCGTCAGCCAGGCCGAAAAGCACAAGGAAGACCTGCTGATCGTCATGCGGGCGTACTTCGAAAAGCCACGCACCACGGTGGGCTGGAAGGGCCTGATCAACGATCCGCGGCTGGACGGCACGCACGACATCGCAGGGGGCCTCCGGGAAGCCCGCCGCTTCCTGCAGCAGGTCACGGCACTGGGACTGCCCACAGCCACCGAGTTCCTCGAACCGATCAGCCCCCAGTACATGGCAGACCTCGTGTCCTGGGGAGCCATCGGCGCACGGACCACCGAAAGCCAGATCCACCGCCAGCTCGCGTCCGGCCTTTCGATGCCCATCGGCTTCAAGAACGGCACAGACGGCGACCTCCAGGTTGCGGTTGACGCCTGCAGCGCGGCCGCGGCAGCCCAGGCTTTCCTGGGCATCGACGGCGACGGACGGGCCGCCCTGGTCGCCACCGCGGGTAACCCGGACACCCACGTGATCCTCCGCGGCGGCCGCAAGGGGCCAAACTACTCCGCTGCCGACGTAGAGGCAGCCTCCGCAAAGCTGGCCGGGAAGCATCTGAACCCCCGGCTCATCGTGGACGCCAGCCATGCCAACAGTGGCAAGAGCCATCACCGGCAGGCAGAAGTAGCACTGGAGATCGGTGCCCAGCTCGAAGATGCGGGAGCCGCCGCCGGAGCCATCGCGGGTGTGATGCTGGAGAGCTTCCTCGTGGGTGGAGCGCAGAACCTGGACGTGGCCGAACACGCCGCTGGGCGGTCCGAACTGGTCTACGGCCAGAGCGTGACAGACGCCTGCATGGAGTGGGACGTGACGGCCTCGGTGCTGGAGCAGCTGGCAGCTTCTTCCCGGAAGCGCCGGGCTTTCACAATGGCCACGTGAGCATCTAGAGTAACTAGGACACGGTTGTTCGATGGCTCAGCATCGGCGCACCGCACAACGGGGGATGCCGCATAGTTGCTGAGAGCAAAGGAATATGGGAAATGTCCGCAGAGTCGAACTTCTCGAACGCCAAGTTCCTGACCGTGGCCGAAGTGGCTCAGGTCATGCGCGTTTCCAAAATGACCGTGTACCGGCTGGTCCATTCCGGCGAAATGCCGGCGGTCCGGTTTGGCCGTTCATACCGCGTTCCGGAGACCGCCGTCGAACAGTACCTCAAGGGTGCTGTCGTCGACGGTCAGACGGGTACCGCGTGAATCCGGGAGCCCGGCTTTCCGCGCCGGTTTTCGTGACGGCTGCAGCCGCCTTGGGGGCCGCTGCAGGTCACGGGCGTGGCGGCGGTCAGTAGGGGTCCGGATAAAGCGGTACGCTGTTAAGGAACGTTTTACGTCATTGTAAGAATCTGTCAGTTGTTCAGTCTGTTGCTCAGTCCACGGACCTTCTCCATCAGACAGGTACTGCATCTAGTTTGTAAGGAACTTTCGTGGGTTCAGTTATTAAGAAGCGTCGCAAGCGTATGGCCAAGAAGAAGCACCGCAAGTTGCTTCGCAAGACCCGCCACCAGCGCCGCAATAAGAAGTAGAAACACTTTCTACGCATCAATGCCCGCCCCCTCTCAAGGTGGCGGGCATTTTTGCGTCCTGGCGACGCGGAAGTGGCTTGAGGACGCGGAAACGGTCTGAGGACGCGGATATTTGGGTGTCGCCAGGCCGTTTGCGTGTCCCGGGGTTCGAAGTGAGTCCCAGGGTTCGACGCGTGTCAGCGGGGCGAGAGCGCCTCCTAGACCCTGGGGCCGCGGATGCGGGCGTAGCCCTTCCATAGGCCGTAGACTGCGCCGCCTGCTGTTGCTGCCTTGAGGCCCAGGGTGGCGGCGCGGCGGCCTGAGCGGAAGTCGTAGACCGGCCAGTTGTGGTCGCGGGCGTGCTTGCGCAGCCGGGTGTCCGGGTTGATTGCCACGGGATGGCCCACGAGGCTCAGCAGCGGGATGTCGTTGTAGGAGTCGCTGTAGGCCCAGCACCGCTTGAGCTCCAGGCCTTCGGCGTCGGCGATGGCCTGGACGGCGACGGCCTTGGCGGGGCCGTGGAGGATGTCCCCGACGAGCCGTCCGGTATACAGGCCCTCACTGATTTCGCCTACGGTGCCCAGCGCTCCGGTGAGCCCCAGCCGGGTGGAGATCACCGTGGCTACCTCGATCGGCGTGGCCGTCACGAGCCAGACCTTCCGCCCTACGCGCAGATGCTGCTGGGCGAGCGCTTTGGTGCCGGGCCAGATCCGGGAGGCGATCATTTCGTCGTAGACTTCCTCGCCCAGCACCTTCACGTCTTCTTCCGTGATGCCGCAGGCGAGGGTCAGTGCGGAGTCCCGTACCGAGTGGACGTCGTTCATGTTTTCCCCGCGGAGCACAAACTTGAACTGCTTCCAGGCCATGCCTGCGGCCTGGGGAAGGGTGAAGGCTCCCCGCTGGTGCATCTTCCGGGCGACGTGGAAAATGCTGGCGCCCCTCATGAGGGTGTTGTCGACGTCGAAAAACGCTGCCTCGCCTTGCTGCTGAGCTGCAGCAGGCCGTTGCTGCGTCGCAGTTGACCGCTCAACCACAGCGGCATACTTCTCCTCAGGCATGTTATTGAGTCTAGTCAACGTGGAGTGTCCCGCCGTCCCCCCAAAGGCGCTGCCGGCGTCGTTCGGCGGCTGCCGCCGTCGGCATCGCTCACCGGCGGGAACGGCGATACGGTTGAGCCATGGCAATTCCCGACGTCGTCCTCCTCACCAAAGCCGACTGTCACCTGTGCGCTGCGGCGCGCGACGCCGTCGGGCGCGTTACTGCCGGGCTGGGACTTGGGTGGCGGGAACAGTCGGTGGACAGCGACGAATCCCTCCGTGACCGTTACGCCGAGGAGCTTCCCGTGGTGCTGGTGGACGGCATCCAACGGGATTTCTGGAAGATTGACGAGGCCAGGCTGGAACGGGTTCTCCGTCAGGCGATGGCACGCTAGCCGCCGTTTCCGTCGTTTCCGCGCAATGGCACCGGCTTTGTTGACATAAGTGATGGGGATTTAGAGTGGACTCACAACGCGACGCAATGGAGCAATTAGTGACTTCGCTCGACTCACCTCCCCAGGCCGTGCCTGAGGACGCGGGAGCTGCCGGAAAGCAGATTCCGCCCGCGGCCGTGGCCCGCCTGACCATCTATTTGCGCGCCCTGAACTCCCTGCTCGCCGAGGGCATTGAACGCGTTTCCTCCGAGTCCCTGGCTGAGGCCTCCGGAGTCAGTTCCTCGACCCTCCGCAAGGATCTCTCCCATGTCGGTTCCTACGGCACCCGCGGCGTGGGCTACGAAGTGCAGTATCTGAGCCGGCACATAGCCGCCGCGCTTGGTTTGACGCACGACTGGAAGGTCGCCATTGTCGGCGCCGGTAACCTCGGCAAGGCACTCGCCAGGTACGGCGGGTTCGAGTCCCGCGGTTTCGATGTCGTGGCCATTTTCGACGCCGACCAGATGGTGGTGGGCAACGAGGTCGGATGGCTCCGCGTGAGCGATGTGGCCGACCTGGAAGCCGTACTGGAGCGGACGGGTGCCAACATGGTGGTGCTGGCTCTGCCTGCGGCCGTGGCCCAGAGCGTCTGCGACAGGGTTGTGCAGGCCGGCGTCCACAGCATCCTCAGCTTCGCCCCGGTGATGCTGCAGGTTCCGGAGGGCGTGAACCTCCGCAAGGTGGACATGGCAACCGAGCTGCAGATCCTCGCGTACCACGCGCAACGGGGGCAGACCCCGGGCCAGCCGGAGTAGGCTCCCGGCCCCGGTCAGCGCGAACGTACAGTTGTGGCCCCTGACTCCGCGGGGAGTGAGGGGCCACAAGTGACGTGAACAGCCTGGCAGCCAGAGGGATCAGCGGCCGAACGGGCCGCCCGTGTACGGGTTCGCGAACGGCTGCGGCTTCTGGAAGTACGGAGAAGCCGCAGGCATGTAAAGCATTACGATGGCCGCGATCCCGAGGATCACAGCGAGGGTGTTAAGGCCGAGCGGCAGCACGGAGAAGATTGACAGTGCCGCGAATACCGTCCCCAGGATCCGGGCCCAGTTCTTGCCCTTGCGGACGTTGAGCGCCACTAGGGCGTAGAGCCCGGCGATAATCAGGGCGAAGACAATGATCGTGCCAATCAGGAAGCCTTTGATGTCTTCGAAGGCGATGTTTTGGCCGCTGCCCTGGATCTGGTCTTCGAAGGTCTGGCGCATGGCGGGATCATCCAGGCTTCCGATGCCGAACAGCGTAGACAGGAGCGTCAGGGCCCCGGCCGCGATGATCATCCAGAACGCCCGGTTGACGGACTGGGGAACTCCGGCGGTGCCACCCGTGGCCTGCTCGGATGGGTACTGCGCGTACGGGGACTGCCCGTACGGCTGCTGGCCGTATGGGGACTGACCGTATTGCGGCGGGTTCTGGCCGTAGGAGGGCTGCTGGCCGTACTGCGGCAGGTTCTGCCCGTACTGCGGCTGTCCGGGCTGTGGCTGCCCGGACTGCGGTGCGTTCTGCCCATACTGGCCGTACTGGGGTTGGTTCTGGCCCTGCTGCTGACCGTATTGCGGCGCAGGCGGGACATTCTGTCCATACTGGGGATCGTTTTGGCCATACTGCGGTGCGTTCTGGCCGTACTGCGGCTGCCCGTTGCCTTCCCGACCCGGCTCATGGGAATCGTGGCGGCCGGAATCCGGATCGTTAGGGTTGCGAGGCGGGACTGGAGGAGTGCTCATGAGCGTTCCTTTGCGTTGTGACGTAGGGACCGGCCGCCGGGTTTCAGACGCTTGCCCTGCCCCCAGCATGGTTTACTTCCACCGTACCCCCCGGTAGGCGCCGGGAGGCTTATTCCACAAGTGGTATTCGTGCATTCTCCAACAGGAGTCAGGCCCGTCCGCGTGCTGCAGCAAACCATCGCTGTGCCCCGGGAACCCACATCAGCACGGTTGCGACCACGCCTGCTAGAAAATTGATTCCGCTGCCCCCACGGCCGTCGGTGAAACCGAGGCTGATGAGGGTGAGAAGCAGGGAGATCCCGGCTACGGCTGTCAGTGCGAACCGTGCCCACTCCCGGCCTTCCTTCATTTTCATTGCCAGGACAATCTGCGCGCCCGACAGTGCGGCACCAAAAAGCACGAGCAGCAGCACCAGGATGGCGATGCCGGGCAAGAACGCAAAGAGCACCAACGCGCCGAACAGCCCGATGACTCCACCCAGCAGCCCCAGTAGGCCGGTGAGCACCCAGATCCAG
The DNA here is from genome assembly GCF_044754225.1 of Arthrobacter sp. NPDC093125. Taxonomy (NCBI): domain Bacteria; kingdom Bacillati; phylum Actinomycetota; class Actinomycetes; order Micrococcales; family Micrococcaceae; genus Arthrobacter; species Arthrobacter sp. NPDC093125. Next base: position 100,282 of record NZ_JBIVOQ010000003.1, read on the forward strand.
TAGGAGATCTTCAGCTCAGTAGGCAGTCCGGACACGCTGAAAATCCCGGTGAACCCACCTTGGGGCATGGCCTCATAGAAATTGCGGGGACGGTCTGCCGGCATCTCGAACGGGAACCAGCCGGCGCGGCGCTGGTGGGGGTGGTCGCCGGAAGGCTGTTCGCCGCTTGGTTCCTGCGGCGGCGGGGCGTCGTTCGGGTTGCTCATGGCTCTCACTGTAAATCGGGGGTTCGGCTAATTCCAGAATGCTCCAGGGCACTGACAATTTCCGATGGCAGTGCTTCCCCGAGACGCAAAAGCCCCGCTTCCAGGCGACGCAAAAGCCCCGCTCGTGGAGGCGGCCTGAGCCGGGACCACGGGCGGGGCTGTTGCTGCGAAGACCGGCAGGACGGGCCATACCTGATCTGGCGGGAGGCTACGCTCCGGGTTTACATACCGGGTCTTATGCGGCAGGGGCGATGAAGGCCAGTTCGAGGTTGATGGCGACCTTGTCGCTGACCAGAACTCCGCCGGCTTCCAGAACAGCGTTCCAGGTCAGGCCGAAGTCCTTGCGGCTGATGGTGGTTTCAGCGGAGACGCCGGCGCGGGTGTTGCCGAAGGGGTCAACGGCCACACCGTTGAATTCGGTCTCGAGGGAGACCGGCCGGGTCACGCCCTTGATGGTGAGATCGCCCTGGAGTTCGTAGCCGTCGCCGGTCGGGACGAGGCCGTTGGAGACGAAGGAGATCTCAGGGAACTTCTCGACGTCGAAGAAGTCTTCGCCGCGGACATGGCCGTCACGGTTGACGTCGCCGGAGTCGAAGCTCGCGGTCTGGATGGTCGCTTCGATCTTGGAGTCGGTCACGTTCTCGGCCAGAGCCAGGGTGGCTGCGGCGTCCTTGAACTGGCCGCGGACCTTGCTAATGCCCGCGTGGCGGACGGTGAATGCGATCTCGCTGTGCGAGTTGTCGAGGGTCCAGGTGCCGGGGGTGACGTTGGTGGGCAGTGCCATGATGTTTCTCCTTGTGTCCTTAGCGTTCACTGATCTTGCTGTTGAACCTTCATCGGTTGAAGCCTCAACTAACTGCTGCATCCAGTATAAACATGCATATGCATCTTTTATTCCACCCCGGCGGAACTTTTCGTCATTTTCTTGAGTTCTACTAGATGTAGAAGATTTCAGATCGCCCGGCATCTTTGAGAAACTGGTAGACATGCCCCAAGCCACCGTTCATTTGCTCCGCCACGGCGAGGTCCACAATCCAGCGGGCGTCCTCTATGGCAGGCTGCCGGAATTCCACCTTTCCGAGCTCGGCCTGCAGATGGCGCAGCTGTTGGCGGACCACTTCCGCGACCGTGCAAGCCAGGGGGCAAAGATCGTCTACCTCGTGGCTTCCCCGCTGACGCGCGCCCAGGAGACTGCACTTCCGACGTCGAACGCCCTGGGCTTGGAGATCCACACGGACCAGCGCATCATCGAGGCCGAAAACCACTTCGAAGGACTGAGGGTCACCAAGGCGGAGCTGAGGAAGCCGAAGCACTGGCCGAAGCTCGTTAACCCCCTGCGGCCTTCCTGGGGCGAGCCCTACAGGGACCAGGCGGCCCGGGTGGGCGCGGCTGTCCAAGAGGCCCGCCTCAAGGCGATCGAACTTGGCGGGGAGGGTGCCGAGGCCATCATGGTCAGCCACCAGCTGCCGATCTGGGCCACAAGGCTCAGCGCCGAGGGAAAGCCGCTGTGGCATGACCCCCGCAAGCGCGAATGCACCCTGACCTCCCTGACTTCCCTCGTGTTCGACGACGACGGCACGCTTCTGCGCGTTGAGTACAGCGAGCCGGCCGCCGCCCTACTTCCCGGTGCCTCCACCACCCCCGGAGCCTAGTTATGACCAACGCCCCCATAAGCTCCCGCCGCAGCTTGCTCGCCGCCGGCGGTCTCGCCTTGACCGCGCTCACGCTCGGCCTGTCCGGCTGCGCCCAGGAGGATGCGCTGGCCAAGCAGGCGAAGGCAGGGGATAACAAGAACTACGTTGCCGGCGACGGTTCGGTCACGGAATTCGCGGCCGCGGACCGCAAGTCCGCCGTCGACATCCAGGGCACACTCTTCAACGGCACCACCGTGACGCCCCAGGACTTCCAGGGCAAGGTCACCGTACTGAACTTCTGGTTTGCCGCCTGCGCACCCTGCCGGGTCGAGGCGCCGGTGCTGGAGGAACTGCACCAGGACTTCAAGAGCAAGGGCGTGCAGTTCTTCGGCGTAAATTTGCGGGATGAGAAGGCAACCGCGGAGGCGTTCGACAAGACGTTCGGGCTGACCTACCCGAGTTTCAACGACAAGGACGGCAGCGTGCTGTTGTCCGTGTCCAGCCTCGTGCCGCCCGGAGCGGTTCCCACAACGCTGGTGGTGGACAAGCAGGGCCGCGTCGCCTCCCGTGTCCTGGGGGAGATCCAGAAGGGCACCCTGAAGGCCCTCATCGAATCCGCCGTGGCAGAGTAGCGGGCGGGCCGAACCGTGAACAGCCCCTTCGCCGAAGCCATCCTGAGCGGCTCCCTGCTGCTTGCCATCCCGGTGGCGCTTCTCGCCGGTTTGGTCTCCTTCCTCTCGCCCTGCGTCCTGCCACTGGTGCCCGGGTATCTGGGCTATGTCACGGGACTGACCGGCGTCGACCTCCAGAAGCAGAAGCGCGGCCGCATGCTCGCGGGCATCGGCCTCTTCGTGCTCGGTTTCTCGGTGATCTTCGTGCTGCTCGGCGGTGCCTTTGGCCAGTTGGGGACGCTCATCTCCGGAGGCCAGAACGGCTGGATCACGCAGCTGCTCGGTGTCCTGGTGATCGCCATGGGCGTGGTGTTCATGGGCGGCTTCAGCTGGCTGCAGCGTGACGCCAAAATCCATGCAAAGCCGCCGGCCGGACTGTGGGGCGCCCCGCTGCTGGGCATCACCTTCGGCCTCGGCTGGGCACCCTGCATCGGCCCGACCTACTCCGCCGTGCAGCTCCTGAGCCTTTCGGGCGGTTCGTCCGCCGCAAAGGGCGCCTTCCTTGCCTTCGTGTACAGCCTCGGTCTGGGCATACCCTTCCTGCTGATCGCACTGGCGGTTCGGCGCGGCGCCGGGATCCTGTCCTTTTTCCGGAACCACCGCCTGGCCATCCAACGGACCGGCGGCGGGGTGCTGATCGTCCTGGGCCTTCTGATGGCCACCGGCGTGTGGGGCGCCTGGGTCACCGAGCTGCAGTACTGGTTCCAAACCGACGTGAAGTTGCCGATCTGATGAGCGAGCGTGTGAAGTCACCTAAGAACCATTCAGCCGAGGACTCGAAAAATGCCTCCAGGGAAGGCGCCCCCACGAACGCCGTGAAGGAAGCCAAGGCCGGCGCCGCGCTGCCTGCCCTCGGCATCAGTGGCATGCTGCGCTGGGCCTGGACGCAGCTGACCAGCATGCGCACCGCGCTGTTCCTCCTGCTGCTGCTGGCCGTGGCCGCCGTGCCGGGCTCGCTGTTTCCGCAGCGTCCGGCGAACCCGTCGGTCGTCACGCAGTACATCAAGGACAACCCGGACTACGGCAAGATCCTCGACGCCCTGCAGCTGTACGACGTTTATTCGTCGGCCTGGTTCTCCGCCATCTACATCCTGCTGTTCGTCTCGCTGATCGGCTGCGTCGTGCCCCGCGCGATCGCCCACTACAAGGCGATGCGGTCGCAGCCGCCACGCACTCCGAAGCGGCTTTCCCGCCTGCCGGAGTACGGCACCCTGGTGGTGCCCGCGGAAGCCGGGATCCCGGCGTCGGATGCTATTGAGGACGCAGCGGCACTGCTGAAGAAACGCGGGTACCGCGTTGAGGTGAGGCACGACGACGGCGCGCGGCCGTCTTTGGGGGCCGAGCGCGGCTTCCTCAAGGAAGTGGGTAACCTCGTCTTCCACACCTCGCTGATCGGAGTCCTCGTCTCCGTGGCGGTCGGCGGGCTGTTCGGCTACAGCGGCCAGAGGATTTTGGTGGAGGGCGACACTTTCGTCAACACCCTGGTGGGCTACGACCAGTTCAACCCGGGCACCAACTTCCAGAGCAGCCAGCTCCAGCCGTACTCCATTCAGCTGGACAAGTTCCAGGCGACCTTCGACCGTGAATCCCAGGGCAAGTTCGGCCAGCCCATCGACTTCACGGCGGAGGTCACCACCAAGGAAAACCCCGGCGCACCCGCCCAGAAGGAAGTCCTCAAGGTCAACGAGCCGGTCACGCTTGGCGGAACCAGCATCTACCTGACCGGCAACGGCTACGCCCCGGTGATCACTGTCCGCGATGGCGCCGGAAACGTCGCCATGCAGGGTCCCGTAGTGGCCAAGCTGCAGGGGGACAACTACTACTCTTCCGTGGTCATCAAGGTTCCCGACGCGAAGCCGGACCAGCTCGGCTTCGCCGGGTTCTTCCTGCCCACGGCGTTCGTGACCGACGATGGTATTTCCTTCAGCGGAGACCCCGAGCTCATCAACCCGCAGCTGAGCCTGAACTCCTACTACGGGGATCTCGGCCTGGACAGCGGCGCGCCGCAAAACGTGTTCGAGCTCGACGTCAAGGACCTCACGCCGCTGAACGCCCGCGACCTCAAGGCCGGCGGCATCACGCTGGCGCCCGGAAGCACCTACACGCTCCCGGACGGCAAGGGGTCCATCTCGTTCGACGGCGTGAAAAAGTACGTCGGCGTCGACATCCACCACAACCCCGGCCAGCTTTCCGCACTCATCTTCGCGCTGCTTGCCGTGGCCGGCCTCGTGGTCTCCCTGTACGTCAACCGGCGCCGCGTCTGGGTCCGCACGGGGACGCACGTGGACGGCCGGACCATGGTGGAATACGGACTCCTGGCCCGCGGTGAGGACCACCGCCTCGCCGGCGAAGCCGTCGCCGTCCGCGGGCTCCTGTCGCGCAAGTGGAACCTTGATTCCGACGCTTCCGACGGCGGTTCCGGCACTTCCGGCTTTGACGGAGCCGGCCAACCATCTTCCACTCCCTCACCAGCAGGCTCCGCTGAGCCGAAGAAGGACCGGTAATGTACCCCATCAACGAAACCATGGGCCAGTACAGCGAGCTGTTCATGCTCCTCGCTGCAGGCACGTACACCGTGGCGTTCATCGCGTTTGCCTGGGACCTGGCCAGGAGCAGCAGGGCCCTGCGTGCCGTGGACCTGAAGGCGGCTGCCGCCGCTGAGGCTTCTGCTGGCGCGGAAGCCTCAGCGAAGGTTCCCGCAACTGCAGGGGCCGGCGCCGCGGGCCGCGGAGACCGCCTCGAGGGGCACCTTGCCGGGCCGGCCGGCCGTGCCGAGCGGCCGTCGTCGTCTGTTTCTGCCAAAGTCCAGGGCGGCGTGGCTGCGGGACGGACCGCCGACGCCAGCATGAACTACAGCGGCGAGCGCCGTGCACCGGCCCGCGTTGCAGTCGCGCTGACGGTGCTGGGCGCCGCAATCCATGCGGCGGCTGTGCTCACCCGTGCAATCGGTGCGGGGCGGGTGCCGTGGGGCAACATGTACGAGTTCCTGACCACCGGTGCGTTTGTTGCGGTCGCCGTCTTCCTGGTCGTGCTGATCCGGCGTGACCTGCGGTTCCTCGGCACTTTCGTGGTGGGCCTGGTGATCATCATGCTGGTGGCTGCGTCCGTGGCGTACTGGACGCCCGTTGGCCACCTCGTTCCGGCGCTGCAGAGCTACTGGCTGGTCATCCACGTCTCCATCGCCGTGCTCTCCTCGGCCCTCTTCACTCTCACGTTCGCCATGTCTGCACTGCAGCTCGTGCAGTCGCACCGGCAGAAGGCGATTGCCGCCGGCGGAGCGGACAAGCTGGGCTTCATGCGCCTGGTGCCGACCGCGCTGAGCCTGGAGAACCTTTCCTACCGCATCAATGCGATCGCCTTCATCGGCTGGACCTTCACGCTCATGTTCGGCGCCATCTGGGCCGAGAAGGCCTGGGGCCGCTTCTGGGGCTGGGACACCAAGGAAGTCTGGACGTTCGTGATCTGGGTGGTCTACGCCGGCTACCTCCACGCCCGGGCAACCCGCGGCTGGACCGGAACCCGCGCTGCCTGGCTGTCGATCGTGGGCTACCTGTGCGTGGTCTTCAACTTCACGATCGTGAACCAGTTCTTCAACGGCCTGCACTCCTACTCGGGGCTTTAAGGGCTTGCTCGGGTTATAGGGTTCTCCCGGGACTCCCGGAGCACGGGCTTCTATTCGCCTGCCTGGTACCCCGATCCGGCCGGACGATTCCGCAAATAGGGCCGCTCAGCTCGGTTGCTGGGCGGCCCTTTTTGCTGAACCGGCGAAGGCTGGGGGAGCTTCCGGAAAGACTATTTCGCAGGTTTCCAGCCGCGGCTTGTCAGGGCTCCGCGGACCCTGGTGACAGCCCTCGGTGCCATGCCCGGCGCAAAGGGGTCAAGGTCCCACTGAGTCAGGACCACAACGAGCCAGCCCAGCTCGCGGGCGTTCTCATCGCGGAAGATGTCGCTGCGGCGCTGGGCGGGAGTGGCGTGGTGGCCGCCGTCGTACTGAAAGGCAATCTTGAATTCCTCGTACACATGTCTGGATCCTGGACCCAGCCCCCGGCTTCATCAAACAAAGGCCTGTTGATGGCCGGCTCGGGCAAGCCGGCACGGATCAGCAGGAGTCGAAGCTCGGTCTCCTTGGGTGAATCAGTGTTGGCACGCATCAGGGCCCGGGCCTGTATTGCTTTGCGGTAACCGGGACGGCCTGCCTTAGTGGCGAGGTAACTGTCCAAGGCGGCCGGAGCGGACAGGGCGTTCTTCCGCCGAAAAAGGAAGTCGCCTGCTATTACCAGCTCGTCCAGGCTCAGGAGGCCGGCAAGGTCGAACCAGGTGCGCAGTGGAGAGGTGCATGGCAGGTGACGACCAGTCGTAATTTCATCGGGCTTGAGGACGGACTGGTGTCCGACTGTGTTCTTGCGCCTCACTGACCTTTCGCCGGGCTGGCAGGTCACATGGATGTCAGCCTTGCCGGTTGCGTGGCCTCTGGTCTGGAATCCCGCCCCGCCGTTAAGGCCGAGCCTGGGCGGCAAGGGAAACCCCAGAGCACGGCAGCTGTTGAATGACTGACGACTGCGCCTGTGGCCAAAGCCAAGGCCTGCGCCCTCACCAGCAGCGTGATGCCGGTCTCGCCAGGTATCCGGACACCATGGCATGGACTTTGGAGATCCTGGGCGCGGGCCCGGGTGCTACCTGACGCCGGGTGCTACTTGACCTCGGGGTTGCCCTCGGCGCTGGCGTCTCCGGCGCCCGGTGCGCCCGGTGCGCCTGAATTCCCCGAGCCGGATGGGCCGTCGGCTTGGCGCTTCTTGGCCTCGAGGTCGTCCTTCAGCTTCCGCAGCCGCTCCGCTTCCGCCTGTTTGCGGCGGCGTTGCTCCAGGTTGCGGAGGAAGTCGGGGTCATCATCGGGGGCTGTGGGGTGCGGGTAGGCCTGCCGGACTGGAGCCTCATAGCGGGGCCGGCCGATCAGGAACCACAGGGCAGCACCGATGATGGGCAGGAAGACAACGATGATGATCCATGTTGTTTTGGAGAAGCCCCTGGTGAGGGCCGCATCAGTCCGGATCACATCCACCAGCCCATAGACGTAGATGGCGAGGATGGCGACTGCAATGGCAACTCGGAGCATGCAATCAGTCTAGCTGTCACGTGCCCCGGCGGAGATTACAGTATGCACACGACCGCTGCCACGGATTTCCGGCACTCGGACACGAACTTTCTGTGACGGGTGATTCCCCGCAGACGAAATGAACTCTGGGCAGTCTGGAGGCCCGGGCAGGTGCCGTCAACTCATTGCGCAGGCCGCGTCCAGGGATGACGGCTAAACTTGGATAGTGGCTTTTGTGAAATACTCCCTGATCCGGCTCGCCCTCTTCGTCCCGCTGTTTGCGCTCTTCGTGTTCCTGGAGTTGGGCTGGCTCCTCGCCGTGGTCTGCGCAGGCCTTATTTCCTTCGCCATCAGCTACCTGTTCCTCCAGAAGCAGCGCGATGCGGCAGCCGCTTCCCTCCACGCGCGGTTCTCGGGCCGGGCCAAGCCCCTGCGCACCGCCAGTGAAGTGGACGACGCCGAGGCTGAGGACCGCCTGACGGATACCCACCCGGACGTCGCCGTCCGCAACGACATCCCAAAAAACGGCATCGCGAAGAACGGCCCGCGGAAAACCGGCCCGGGGAGCACCGACCCGCGGAGCACCGAGGCGTAACACCCGGCCTGGGGCGCCTTACTCCTACAGCCCGTGGCTCAGGAACAGGCCCAGGGAGAACAGGGCGGCGTAGCCAAGGTTGATCAGGCCCGTCTGCTTCAGCACCGGGATGAGGCTCTTGCGCTTGCGGCCGTTGATCATCAGCCAGGCAGGCATCAGGCTGGCCGGGATGAGCAGCAGGACGATCAGCATCCAGGGCCGTGTGGGCGCGAGAATCACCACCAGCAGGATCGCGACGGCGAGCATCAGGACGTAGCTTTCCCGCGCATGCTTGTCGCCGAGGCGCACGGCGAGGGTCCGCTTGCCGGCCTTGGTGTCGGTGGGGATGTCGCGGACGTTGTTGGCCATCAGGAGGGCGCAGGCGATGAGGCCGGTGCCGATGGCGCCGATAACGGCGGGGAGGCTGACCTGGCCGGCCTGCGTGTAGGTGGTGCCAAGCGTGGCCACGAGCCCGAAGAAGACGAACACGAAGACCTCGCCCAGGCCCATGTAGCCGTACGGGTTCTTGCCCCCGGTGTAGCCCCATGCCGCCATGATGCAGCCCACGCCCACAAGCAGCAGCCACCACGTCTGGGTCATGACGACGAGCACGAGCCCCAGCAGCATGGCCAGCCCGAAGGCGCCGAACGCCGCGTACTTGACGTGCTCGGCGCCGGCCGCCCCCGAGCCGACCAGCCGCAGCGGTCCCACGCGGTTTTCGTCTGTGCCGCGGATGCCGTCCGAGTAGTCGTTGGCGTAGTTGACGCCGACCTGCAGCAGCAGCGCCACGAGGGCCGCCAGGACGGCATTCAGCGGACGGAAGGCGTCCATTTCGTATGCGGCCGCGGTACCGATCAGGACAGGGGCGATCGCGGCCGGAAGTGTGCGGGGGCGGGCGCCTTGGATCCATTGTGCGGCTGTAGCCACGGTAAATACCTCATGTTGGTCGGGTGGAACATTGCGCGCGCAGGAAGCGCGGCGGAACTGCAAAAACCGCTCCGCAACGACGGGCCGCGGCGGAGCAGACCGAATCTATTTTCCCTGATGCAGGGCGTTGAGCCGTTCAATCATTGCCAGCCTGTCGGGTTTGCCGTTGGGCAGCATGATCAGCCCGCTGGCCGGCAGGACGGTCTTGGGGGCCAGCAGCCCCAGGGTGCGGTGCCATTGCTCCGCCAGCGCGGCTCCGAGGGCGGCGCCGAGGGCGGCGCCGGGGTCCGTGCCTGAGGCTGCAAGGGGAGAAGCACCGGAGGAACCGTCCAAAGAGGCGCCGTCGGATACAGCTACGTACGCGGCCACGGCCTGTCCCCACGCCGCCGACTCCACGCCGGCAACAAAAGCCGCCGTCACGCCGTCGAACTTTTCCAGCTCTTCCTGCACGTGCAGGGCCGAGACCTTGACGCCCCCGGTGATGATCACGTCGTCGGCCCGGCCCAGCACTGTCAGCCTGCCGTCGGAGTCCAGCGTTCCGAGGTCATTGGTGCGGTACCAGCGGATGCCGTCGTCGTCGGTGAAGGCCTCGGCGGTCAGCCGGGGAGCGTCGAGGTAACCCGCCGCGAGGGTGGCGCCGCCGAGGTGGATCCGGCCGTCCTCGGCCACGCGGACCGCCACGCCTTCGAGGGGAAAACCGTCGTACACGCAGCCGCCGGCGGTTTCCGCCGCGCCGTAGGTGGTGACCACCCGCAGACCGGCGTCGCGGGCAGCGCCGAGGAGCGCCTGGGAAACGGGCCCGCCGCCGAGCAGGATGCCGTTGAAGCGGCGCAGCACCGCGAGGGTGTCCGCCGAGGGGTCATCCAGCAGCCGCTTCAGCTGTGCCGGGACCAGGGACGTGAAACGGATCTTGTCGGTCAGTTCCAGGGCCGCGGCGGTGAACCCTTCGGTAGTGAACCCGTTGGAGAGGTCCATGGCCCACGGGCGCGTGCCGGCGAAGAGCGACCGCACCAGCACCTGGACGCCTGCGACGTACTGCAGGGGGAGCGCCAGCAGCCACTGGCCCTCACCCTTGAGCGCGAACGCTGTGGCCATGGACGATGCGGCGAGGGCGTCCACGGTGAGGACGGTGGCCTTGGGCGTGCCGGTGGAGCCCGACGTCCGGACCACCACCGCAGCGTCCTCGATCCCGGGCGTCTCCACGAAGGACACCACGGGCTCGCCGTTGGGGCCGGCGGAAAGCTCGACGGCGGGGCCCTCACCGTGGAGGGCGGCTGCCAGGGCCTTCAGGGCTGGTTCGATGTTCACGCTGTCCGCCTTAGGGGTGGTGGGGCTGCCTGGATGGGGAGCAGCCTAGAAGTAGTACGGGAACCTGGACCAGTCCGGGTCGCGCTTCTCGAGGAACGCCTCTTTGCCCTCAACGGCTTCGTCGGTCATATAGGCCAGGCGGGTGGCTTCGCCGGCGAAGACCTGCTGGCCGGCCAGGCCGTCGTCGGCGAGGTTGAAGGCGAATTTCAGCATGCGGATGGCCTGCGGGGACTGCCGGGCGATGTCCGCGGCGTATTCGAGAGCCACCTCCTCGAGGCGCTCGTGGTCCACGGCCTCGTTCACCGCGCCCACCCGGACCATGTCCTCGGCGGAGTACTCGCGGGCCAGGAAGAAGATTTCGCGGGCAGCCTTCTGGCCGATCTGGCGGGCCAGCAGCGCGGAGCCATAGCCGGCGTCGAAGCTGCCCACGGTGGCGTCGGTCTGCTTGAACTTGCCGTACTGGCGCGAAGCGATGGTCAGGTCGGAGACCACGTGCAGCGAGTGGCCTCCGCCGGCGGCCCAGCCGTTGACGACGGCGATGACCACCTTGGGCATGGTCCTCATGAGCCGCTGGACTTCCAGGATGTGGAGGCGGCCGGCACGTGCGGGGTCGATGGTTTCCTTGGTCTCGCCGTCCGCATACCGGTACCCGTCCCGCCCCCGGATCCGCTGGTCCCCGCCGGAGCAGAAGGAGTGTCCGCCGTCCTTGGGGGAGGGGCCGTTGCCGGTGAGCAGTAGGGTGGCCACATCCGGCGTCATCCGGGCATGGTCCATGGCTCGGTAGAGCTCATCGACCGTGCCGGGGCGGAACGCGTTGCGGACCTCGGGGCGGTTGAAAGCGATGCGCACGGTGGGCAGATCCCGTATCACCGCGCCGGACGCATCCCGTTCCACCTGCCGGTGGTAGGTCATGTCCTGGAAGTCGTCGAAGCCTGACACGGTGCGCCAACGCGACGGGTCAAAGACGTCGGATACCTTGGCGGGGATTTCGTTGCTCACCGTCCCAAGTCTAGTAATGGCGTCAGCTGATGCAGAACTCGTTGCCTTCGGGGTCCGCCATGGTGTGCCATTCGTGCGGCCCCTGGTTGGCGGTCCAGAGGAAGGTGGCGCCGCGGGCCTCGAGTTCGGCGCGGACCTCGTCCTTGTCCCGGCCGTCGAGGCGCACATCCCAGTGCACCCTGTTCTTAAGGGTCTTCTGCTCGGGAACGGTCTGGAACAGCAGTCGCCGGGCGGGTGCCTTGACGTCGAGTTCCTCCTTGGGCCTGATGGCCGCGCCCGCCTTCCACACGAGCTTGCCGTGGTGGGTGGTGGTTTCCGCCTCGGTGGCGTAGCCCTTCTCGATCATGGAGCGGATGAACGCCTCGTCCTGCGGCTCCACGGCCCAGTCCAGCGTCTCAGCCCACCAGTCGGCGAGGTCGTGCGGATTCTTGCAGTCCACTGCGATCTGAATGTTCAGTCCCATGGGACAAAACCCTACGACGACGGCGGGCGCACCGGATAGGGGGCAGGCCCGGTTTCCGGGGCCTCGTTATCCCTGGACCTGCTGCATCTGGTCAAGCAGCTCCGGCGGGATGGTGTACAGGAAGATGGCGGCGACCAGGTTCTTGGCGGCGTGGACGAAGTAGGAGAACATCAGGTTGTTGCCGGTCCATACGTAGACGAAAACCAGCGTTGCTCCCATGGCGAGGTACGGCATCAGGGCTGGCAGCGTGATCGCCTCCTGGCCCACGATGTGCAGGGCGGCGAAGAGCACCACGGACAGGGCACAGCAGACCCAGATATTCCAGCGGCGGCTGAGCTTGCCGATCATCAGGTGCCGGAAGATGTACTCCTCCACAAAGGGGCCCACCACCACGATGAGGGGCACCATGAGCCATGCCGGAACCTGCTGGATGAGTTCCTGCAGTCCTGCCTGGTTTGCGGAGGTTTCCGTCGTCCCCGCAACGACTACGAGGATCGCGGTGAAGATCATCATGGCGACGACGGCCGCCGGGATCATGGCAAGCGTGAACCAAGGCCTCGTGGCCAGCACTTTCAGGTCGCGCGCCACAACCTGACGGGCCGCAAGCACCGCCAGGATGCCGACGCAGCCGTAGAACACGAGGTTCACGGCATAGGAGGCTGCGGCAGGTGTGGGCGCGAGCAGCCTGAGCAGCGGCAGGAGCAGTTGCCCGGCTACCGCGAAAAATGCAGCGATCGCCACGTACAGCGCCACCGTGGTGAAGTCGAGCGGCGAAAATTGGTAGAGGTCCGGGCGCTGAGCGGGGAGAGGGCGTCGCGTTGTCACCATGCCTCCAGCCTAGTCCGGCAGGCGGGACCGCGGACAGGTTACCGGTGACCGGCCCATGCCGGCAATGCTCTGTAACCAGGGGTCGCCGTCGTTGCAGCCTCTGAAATGCGTTGGGTAAGATCTTCGGTATGCCTAACTTTCTGTTTCGGTGTGCCAAAGGTGTCCGCCGATCCACTCTGTTTCGAGGCGCAACCTTGCGCCGCAACTCCGATGCCGCCCGTCCCCCTGCTTCCAGCGCGCGTACTTTCGCGGGCACCGGTGCGGCAACCGACAGCGCCGGGCGCCCCCGGAGCGTAACTGCGGCGGCCGCCGTCGTAATTTTTTGCTTGGCGCTGGTGGGGTGCGGGGGCAACACCGCCAGCGGCGGAGGCGACGAGCGGCCGGTGGTGCTAACCACGTTCACGGTGCTGGCCGACGTGGCGAAAAATGTTGCCGGGGACAAGCTGCGGGTCGAGTCGATCACCAAGGCGGGAGCCGAAATCCACGGCTATGAACCCACGCCGGGGGACATCCGCAAAGCATCGCAGGCTGACCTCATCCTGGACAACGGACTCAACCTCGAGGCGTGGTTCGCCCAGTTCGTCGAGGGCCTTGACGTGCCCCACGTCGTGGTGAGTGAAGGGGTGGAGGCGATGTCCATCAGTGAGGACGCGTATCAGGGCAAGCCGAACCCGCACGCGTGGATGTCGCCGCTGAACGTCCAAGTCTATGTGGACAACATGGTGAAGGCCTTCTCAGTGCTGGACCCTGGCAACGCCAAGGTCTTCGAGGCGAACGGCAAGGCGTACAAGGCGAAGCTGCAGGCCGTGCAGGATGAAATGAAGGCGAAGCTGGCCGCCGTCCCCAAGAACCAGAGGGCCCTCGTGACCTGCGAGGGAGCGTTCTCCTACCTGGCCCGGGATGCCGGCCTCCAAGAGGTCTACATCTGGGCGGTCAACGCCGAACAGCAGGCCACCCCGCAACAGATCACCGAGGCCATCGGTTTCGTGCGGAAGAACAAGGTCCCGGCCGTCTTCTGTGAATCGACGGTGTCCGATGCGCCCATGCGGCAGGTAGTCGAAGCCACCGGCGCCAATTTCGGCGGCGTGCTCTACGTGGACTCCCTCTCCGAAGCCGACGGTCCCGTCCCCACGTACCTCGACCTTATCCGCCATGACTCCAAGGTGATCACCGCTGCATTGAATGGAGGGCAGACATGAGCACGTCCATAACCCGCCGGCAGGCAGGGAAGGAGCAGTCCCCTCCGCATCCGGCCATCCTCGTGGAGGGCGTCACCGTGCACTACGGCGAGGTGCTCGCACTGGACTCCGCCTCCCTCAACCTCGGGCATGCGCGGATCTGCGGACTGGTCGGCATGAACGGCTCGGGCAAGTCCACGCTGTTCAAGGTCATCATGGGCATGATCAAGCCCGACGCCGGCCGCGTGCTGGTTAGCGGCGCACCGCCGTCGAAGGCGCGCAGGGAGGGTGTGATCGGTTACGTTCCGCAGAGCGAGGACGTGGACTGGCAGTTCCCGCTGTCCGTGAAGGACGTGGTGATGATGGGCCGTTACGGGCACCAGGGATTCACCCGGCGTCCCTCCAAAGCCGACAGGGCCGCGGTGGACGAGGCGCTGGAGCGGGTTGAACTCTCCGAGTTTGCCGGCCGGCAGATTGGCCAGCTCTCGGGCGGGCAGAAGAAGCGCGCCTTCGTGGCTCGGGGGATCGCGCAGGGCGCCACGATGATGCTGCTGGACGAGCCGTTCGCGGGTGTGGACAAGCGTTCTGAAGCCACCATCACACGCCTGCTGCGGGAGCTGGCCGCGGACGGCTGCACCATCCTCATCTCGACCCACGATCTCCATGCCCTCCCGCAACTGTGCGACGAAGCCGTACTCCTGATGCGCAAGGTGCTGATGCACGGAGCGCCGGAAGTGGTGCTGCAGCCGGAGAACCTCGCCATGGCCTTCGGGCTGGATGTCCTGAACCGGGACGGGGCAGGATATCCCCGGCCCGGATTTCAGCGGCGGGAGCCACACGTAGACCCTGTCGCTGACATCCTTGGCCACGAGGAAAGGGCCTGAACCATGGATCTCGTCAGCCTCCTGACGGAGCCGCTCGGTTACGACTTCATGGTCCGGGCCATCCTCACCACAGCGCTCGCCGCCATCGTGTGCGCGGTCCTGAGCTGCTGGCTCGTCCTGATCGGCTGGTCGCTGATGGGCGACGCCGTCTCGCATGCGGTGCTTCCCGGCGTCGTGCTGGCGTACATCGTGGGCGCGCCGTTCGCGCTGGGAGCGCTGGTGTTCGCGCTCATCGCGGTGACCCTGATCGGGGTGGTCCGCAGCACGAGCCGGGTGAAGGAGGACGCCGCGATCGGCATCGTCTTCAGCTCGCTGTTCGCGCTGGGCCTGGTGCTGATCTCCGTGACACCCAGCCAGACGGACCTGAACCACATCATCTTCGGCAACCTGCTGGGCGTCAGCGTTCCGGACCTCATCCAGGTGCTGGTGCTGGGTGTGGTCGCCTTCGCCATCCTCATCCTGAAACGCCGCGACCTGACCCTCTACGCGTTCGACCCCACCCACGCGCACGCGATCGGGCTTTCGCCCAAACGGCTCGGTGCGCTGCTGCTGGGTTTGCTGGCTTTGACATCAGTGGTGGCGTTGCAGACGGTCGGCGTGGTGCTGGTGGTGGCCATGCTGATCATCCCGGGCGCCACGGCCTACCTGCTGACGGACCGGTTCTCGCGCATGCTGGTGATCGCCCCGGCCGTGTCAGCGGCGTGCTCCGTTGCCGGGATTTACTTCAGCTACTACCTGGACACCGCCTCGGGCGCCATGGTGGTGCTCACGCAGGGTGCCGTCTTCGCCGTCGTCTATCTCTTCAGCCCACGGCAGGGCCTTATCGGAACCCGGATCGCCAAGGCCCGCCGCAGGAAGGCGGCTGTCCTCGCCGTTTGACGGAGTCGCGCGTCTGGGGCTTAAAACCGTACGCGACATAAACACCGGCGCCAGCGCCGCGGCTTATGCCGTCGGCACTGGCGCCGGAGTGTTTAGCTGACTCCTGCCGGTTTACCGGAAGATGTCGTTGTACGTTCCCATGATGATGCGGTCTCCAGGAGTCGACTTCCTGATGTAGTCGACTACTGCCCAGTCATCCAGGGAGATGCAGCCCGCCGTCGGAACCTTGTTCATGTGCAGGAAGATGGCGAAGCCTGCGTCCTGGACAATGGTCGGGCGGTTGTAGTTGATCACCACACCCTGCCGGTAGTCATGCGTGGAGCGGGTGGCGAAGTACCACATGTTCTCGTCCCAGCCCACCCAGGAGGAGGACTCAAAGTACTTGTTGTACGTCGGAGTCCAAGGGTTTCCGCCCCAGCGGGAGTTCGGGTTCAGCGTGCGGTATGCGAGCTTGGTTCCCGGGTTGCCCAGCCCGAAGGCTTCGGTCACAGAGTACGAACCGGTGGGGGAGAAGAGGTAGCGGGTGGGGCCGGAGGGCACTCCCGGCGGTTTGAAGCCGGAGGCGCCAACGTAGCCGTCGGTCTTCCAGTCGGCGACGTACAGCCCCGCCATCCGGACGCAGTAAATATTGGTGGCGTACGACCGGTTGTAGCCGGAGGTGAAGGTCAGCAGTACCCGGTTGGCGCCGTACGCGGAGTACTTGGTTTGCCCGTTGTTGAGCTTGGCGCACTCGGTCACGGCGTAGACGCGCGTACCCGCGGTGGTCGTCCAGCCGATGTAGCCGCGCTGGAAGGACTGCACGCACTGGGAAGGAACACATCTTTCGTTGGAGGTGGGATATCCCAGCCCGCTCCGGACCGCCCCGGCTGCGCTGTAACGGGCGCCGATGGCGCCGGCGGCGCTCCATGCTCCCGTCGTGGGGGACCAGTAAATACTTCCCTTCTGGAAGCGCTGGAGACAACCGCTGCCTACCTGGCCGCACGCCTCGTTGCCGGTCGGGTAGCCCAGCACGCCGC
>NZ_JBIVOQ010000003.1:117037-297721 GCF_044754225.1 Arthrobacter sp. NPDC093125
CGCGGTGGGCGCCGGCTGCGCTGTAGCGGGCGCCGATGGCTCCGTTGGTGATCCTTGCGCCGGTGGAGGGGGACCAGTAGATGTTCCCCCTCTGGAAACTCTGGACGCAGCCGCCTCCTGTCTGGCCACACGCCTCGTTGCCGGTCGGGTAGCCCAGCACGCCGCGGTGGGCGCCGGCTGCGCTGTAGCGGGCGCCGATGGCTCCGTTGGTGATCCTTGCGCCGGTGGAGGGGGACCAGTAGATGTTCCCCCTCTGGAAGCTCTGGACGCAGCCGCCTCCTGTCTGGCCGCACGCCTCGTTGCTGGTGGGGTAGCCGAGTATCCCGTTCTGCGCCCCCGCGCCCCGCCACTGCGCTGCAATACCGCCCCAGACAAAGTGGGCTCCTGAGGTGGGTGACCAGAAAATTGCGCCCTTGTCAAAGGCCTGGGAGCAGCCTCCGTTGATGAGTCCACAGGTCTCTGCTGACAGCGGCAGGCCAAGGACAGCCTCACCGCCGCTCAGGACCCAGCTGCTTCCGATTCCGCTCGTCGTCGAGAAAACCACAACCGCAGTGCCGGTCCACACTAATATTTTCCCGCTGGAGAATTTTTGGAACGTCTTGCCGGTGCGTGCCGTTTCATCGGTGACCGGATAGCCAAATGCGGCCCGGCCTCCGTTCTTATGCCAGTAGGGGCCAGTCTGTCCTGCCGACAGGAAGACCGGGTGGGCCCCGGTCGTTGAACTCCAGAAGATGGAGCCGCCTTCGAATGTCTGTACGCACGGCCCCGTGGTGCACGATTCATTTGATGTTGGGTTTCCCAGAACGCCGTCTGCGCCATTGAGGGCAATCCATTTGCTGCCTATGGCGCCGCCTGTTGGGAACTCCGGGTCGGCCGCTGGCGCAGGATCCGGTGCGGGATCGGGCGCGGGCTCCGGTTCTGGTTCGGGGGCCGGCGCTGGATCCGGGGCGGGCGCAGGAGGTTCCACAACAGGTTCCTGCGCTGGTTCGGAAAGCTCGGAGTTGGGTGCAGTGGTACCGGTATCGGCCTCTCCGGGCTCGGTCGTCCCGGCGCCGGGGGCGGGCACTGTTGCGCCCGGGTCTGTGCTCGTTGCCGGCGGTGTTGTGTCCGCCGTGCTGGCGGAGCCCGCAGGACCGCCCGGCTGAGTCGCGGAGTCTTCGGCCAGGGCGGGCGAGGCCGTCAGGGATCCGGCCGCGAAGCTCAGGAGCAGGGCAGCCGTCAGTAGTGTTTTTTTCATGGAGCATCCTTTGCCGAGACGACCGGTTCGCACTGACCCGCGGAGCCAGTGGTTTTCGCGAAGTTCTCGGCCGACACTTCAGCCGATTTCCCGGCCGGGACGGTTTCTGTGATGAGGGTGTGGCCCTGAACAGCCGCACCCACTGTCACCGCAACCGCCACCGTGTAGGTCTTGGCCTTCTCCGAAGCGTTGACCAGCGTCCCTTTGAAGGTCCAGGACCCGTCCGCGCCCGCTGAGCAGGAATGATTCTGCAGGTCTTTGATCGCATTTAGCGTGGTCGATACATCCGTCGGCAAGGATGGTGCCGTGGTCGGTGGTGCGGAGATCAGCGGCGTTTCCGATCCCGCCGTCGAACCCGTTGTTGCCGTTGCTGAGGCAGGCGCCGATTCGCTTGCACCCGGTCCGCCAGGACCGGAGCCGCCGCCTGAACACCCGGCAACTGCCAGCAGCAAAACTGCAGGCAGTAGTGCTCTTATTCTCATAGTCCCCCCTGAGGAATGGCACGAGTGCCATTTGCCCACGCAGGCGGCGTGGTCGCCGGAGAGAGACGCACGTCGCCCCCCATGGTGCAAAGGGTATCCGTAAATGCTCCTGAGCAGGAGTGTTTTTATCCATTCGAAATAGAAGCTGTGCCGGCGGGTCGCCGGGAGGGCGGCGGCAGCTGGAAATGTTGTGCGCGTCACGAAGCACCGGCGGAATCTTGTACTATGGACAGGTCGCGCGAAGCTTCGGTGCTTCATGAGTTTTGGTACACATACGGCCCTCAAGAGGGGCCGGAACGCGAATTATCTGTACAAAAACTCCAGGTTTCCCAACCGGCAGTAATCCCGACCTGCGGCAACACCACAACCTACAAGGAACAGCTGTGCCTCAAATTACCCCCACAGAAGTTGAGAGCCGGACGGCCCCATCCGTCGCCGTCGACTCGACCCTCAGCGCCGAGGGCTACAAGAAGACCCTGGGCAGGCGCCACGTCACCATGATCGCCATGGGCGGCGCCATCGGCGTCGGCCTCTTCATGGGAGCCGGCGGACGCCTCGCCTCCACCGGCCCGGCCTTGATTTTCTCCTACGCCATCGCCGGCGTCATCGCCTACCTCCTCATGAGGGCACTGGGCGAACTCATCATGTACCGCCAGACCTCGGGCTCCTTCGTCAGCTACGCCGGTGAAATGTTCGGCAAGAAGGGCGCCTTCCTCTCCGGGTGGATGTACTTCATCAACTGGGGCATGACCGGTATCGCGGAACTGATCGCGATCGGCCTGTACTTCCAGTTCTTCTTCCCGAACGTGCCGGTCGAAGCCTCCGCCATCGCTGCTCTGGCGCTCCTCGTGGCAGTGAACCTGCTGAGCGTCAAGGCTTTCGGTGAGTTTGAATTCTGGGCGTCCTGCCTCAAGGTCGGCGCCATCCTGATCTTCCTGGCCGTCGGTACCTTCATGGTGCTCACCAACGCCCAGGTCGGCGACGGCAACGCCTCTGTTGCCAACCTCTTCGCGGCCGAGGGCGGGATGTTCCCCAAGGGCGCCCTCGTCATGGTCCTGGTGCTCAACGCAGTGATCTTCGCCTACAACGGCATCGAACTCGTCGGCATCACCGCCGGCGAGATGCAGAACCCGGAACGCGAAGTGCCCAAGGCGATCCGCGCCGTCGTGCTCCGCATTGTGGTCTTCTACGTCGGCTCCGTGACGCTGCTGGCGATGCTGCTGCCGTCCGACCAGTACAAGGCCGGCGTCTCCCCGTTCGTCACCGTGTTCGGCCAGATGGGCCTCGGCTGGGTGGGTGACGTCATGAACATGATCGTCATCACCGCAGCCCTGTCCTCCTGCAACTCGGGCCTGTACTCAATCGGCCGCGTCTTCCGCACCATGGCCAACAACGGCCACGCACCGCAGTGGCTGACCCGGATGTCGAAGCGGCACGTCCCGTACGCAGCGATCCTGGCCATCGCAGCGTTCTACCTGGTGGGCATCCTCCTTAACATCTGGCTGGGCGGCTCCCACGCATTCGACCTCGCGCTGAACACCGCCTCCATCGGCGTGATCTTCACCTGGGGCGCCATCTTCGCCAGCCAGATCGCGCTGCGCCACCGCAAGGGCATCACGTCCAGCCTCCCGATGCCCGGGTCCCCGTGGACCAGCTGGGCCGGACTCCTGGGCCTGCTCGCCATCACCGTGCTGATCGGGTTCGACACCATGACCAGCAAGAGCGGCGAGGTGTTCTACCTCGGACTCTGGACCCTTGCCACCATCCCCTTCTTCGCACTGCTGCTGTGGCTCGGCTGGCAGAAGGTCAAGAACAACGAACCGAAGAGCGAGCTGTACAGCTAGTTCCTTCTGCTTCGCATGATCACGACGTTCGCTGAGTGGTCACGACGGCGGGCCCTCCTTTGTGAAGGCGCCCGCCGTCGGCGTTTTCGGGGGACCACGCGTATTCCTGGATGGAGGTTTGAGCCCCTCCTCATGCAACAACGACGACGGCGGACACCCCCCAAGGAGAGTCCGCCGTCGTCGTGCTTTTATGTAGGTTTTTGGACCTAGTCCTTCTTGAAGCCGTCCTTGACGTCTTCCCCGACCTTCTTGGCGTCGGCCACAACCTGGTCCTTCTGGCCTTCGGCCTTCAGCCGGTCATTGTCCGTTGCGTTACCTGCAGCTTCCTTGGCCTTGCCGCCCAGGTCTTCTGCTGCATTCGCAATCTTGTCTCCGATACCCATGGTGTTGACCACCTTCCGTTGTCGGTTGCTCTGACAAAGCCATTTCAGGCTAACACAAAGCATGCTTACTATTACCCTCCCTACCTGAAGGTGTGGTGATTTCCGTGTTCCTTGTCCGTACCCCGGGCTAGGCTCGAACCATGAATCACAGCACCAGCCTGACGCAGCACGTGAACGCAAGCGCCGAAAAGGTGTGGGCGGTCATCTCGGACATCCCCGGCTCGGCCGCGACGCTTTCCGGCGTCGAATCCATCCAGATGGTCAGCGAGGGGCCCTATCGCGAGGGGACGCGCTGGAAGGAAACACGCTCCGTGTTGGGGCGGCGGGAAACGGTGGAAATGTGGGTTTCGGAGGCGGACCCGCCGCGGAGCACCACCGTCATGGCGCTGCACGGCGGCGCCGAATACACGTCCCGGTTTGAGTTGGCCGAGCGCGACGGGGGTACGGACCTCACGCTGACCTTCGGCGCCGAAGTTCTCCGGCCCACGGTGGTCAGCAAGGTAATGATGGCGCTGTTCGGCAAGCTTGGCATGAAGGCTACGCGGAAGTCCCTGGCGAAGGACCTCGCGGAAATCGCGGCCAAAGCGGAGTCGCTGTAGGGAAAGGCACGGTTGACCGGAGAATCCTGCCGTGTAATCTTTATAGAACGAACGGTCGGTAAATTATTCGTTCCGGCCCAGCTCCCTGCGTAAAGGATGTTCTCATGGTCGAGGCTTTTCTGGTTGGCGGTGCCCGTACCCCGGTAGGGCGCTACGGAGGCGCGCTTTCTGCAGTGCGGCCGGACGACCTTGCTGGGTTTGTGGTCCGCGAAGCCGTGGCCCGCGCAGGAGTGGACCCGGATGCCATTGATGAAGTAATTCTCGGAAACGCCAACGGCGCGGGCGAAGAGAACCGCAACGTCGCCCGCATGGCCACTATCCTGGCCGGACTTCCCCTGCACATCCCCGGCATCACGGTGAACCGCCTCTGCTCCTCAGGCCTGAGCGCCATCATCATGGCCAGCCAGATGATCAAGTCCGGCGCCGCTGACATCGTGGTGGCCGGCGGCGTGGAGTCCATGAGCCGTGCGCCCTGGGTGCAGGAGAAGCCGCAGACGGCCTTCGCACGGCCCGGTGATATCTTCGACACTTCCATCGGCTGGCGCTTTGTGAATCCGGCCTTCAAGAAGGGCGAGCTGTCCCGCGACGGGAAGATGACTTTCTCGATGCCGGAAACGGCCGAGGAAGTCGGCCGCGTTGACGGCATTTCCCGCGAGGACGCCGACGCCTTTGCCGTCCGTTCCCATGAAAGATCCATCGCCGCCATCGAGGCCGGCCGGTTCAAGGATGAAATCGTTCCGGTGACCGTCAAGACCCGGAAGTCCGAGAAAGTCGTGGACACGGACGAAGGCCCCCGCCCGGAGACCTCCATGGACGTGCTCGCCGGACTCCGCCCGGTGGTGCACGGCGGTTCTGTGGTCACGGCAGGCAACTCGTCCTCCCTGAACGACGGCGCCTCCGCGATCATCGTGGCCTCCGAAGCGGCCATCCAGCGGCTTGGCCTCACGCCCCGCGCCCGCATCATCGACGGTGCCTCTGCCGGGTGCGAACCGGAGATCATGGGCATCGGCCCGGTGCCGGCGACCCAGAAGGTGCTCAAGCGGAGCGGTCTCAGCGTCGGTGACCTGGGCGCCGTCGAACTTAATGAGGCATTCGCCACCCAGTCCCTGGCCTGCATGCGGCGTTTGGGGCTTGAGCCGGACATCGTGAACAACGACGGCGGTGCCATCGCTTTGGGGCACCCGCTGGGTTCCAGCGGCTCACGGATCGCCATCACCCTGCTCGGCCGGATGGAACGCGAAGACGCGCGGATCGGGCTGGCCACCATGTGCATCGGCGTCGGCCAGGGCACGGCCATGCTGCTGGAGCGCGTGTAGTGGCGGGACCGGACAGTGCGAACGGGGACAGCGCGAACCAGGACAGTGCGAACGGACACTTAAGCACCCACAACTTCAGCACCCTCCTGGTTGAGGAGCGCGACGACCGCGTGGTCGTGCTCCTCAACCGGCCGGAAGTCCGCAACGCGATCGACCAGCAGATGGTGGACGAACTCCACCTGGTCTGCGCGGCGCTCGAGCGGAATCCCCGGGTCCTGATCATCGCCGGCGTCGAGGGTGTGTTTGCCTCCGGGGCCGACATCGCCCAGCTGCGTGAGCGGCGGCGCGGTGACGCGCTGCAGGGCATCAACTCAACGATCTTCGTCCGCATCGCCAAGCTGCCCATGCCTGTCATTGCGGCGCTGGACGGCTTCTGCCTCGGCGGCGGTGCGGAGCTGGCATATGCCGCCGACTTCCGCATCGGCACACCAAGCGTCCGGATCGGCAATCCGGAAACGGGCCTGGGCATCCTGGCCGCGGCCGGTGCCAGCTGGCGGCTGAAGGAACTGGTGGGCGAACCGGTGGCCAAGGAAATCCTGCTGGCGGGACGCGTCCTGCGCGCCGAAGAGGCGCTTGCAGTCAACCTCATCACCGAGATCCACGAGGCTGCCGTGCTGATGGACGGCGCGCACCAGCTCGCCGACCGCATTGCCCGGCAGGACCCGCTGGCGGTACGGATCACAAAGTCCGTTTTCCATGCGCCCTCCGATGCCCACCCGATCATCGACCAGCTGGCCCAGGGCATCCTTTTTGAGTCCCAGGCGAAGTTCGACCGGATGCAGGCATTTCTGGATAAGAAGACAGCCAAGAAAGACGAGAAGAAGACACAGTCATGAGCAATTCGACACTGCCGGCCCGGCCTCCCATCACCGTCCTTCCTGACACTGTCGGCGTTCTCGGCGGCGGGCGCATGGGGGCCGGAATCGCCCACGCCTTCCTCATCAACGGAGCCACCGTGGTGGTGGTCGAGCGCGACGGCGATGCTGCCGCCGGCGCCCGCACGCGGGTCGCCGCTGCGGTTTCGAAGTCCGCAGCGCGCGGCGTTCTGAACGGATCTCCGGAGGACGTTCTGGCTCGGTTCAGCACCTCCACCGATTACGCGGCGTTTGCCAGTTGCGGCCTCGTGGTGGAGGCCGTTCCCGAGGACTTCGAGCTGAAGGTCAGCGCCCTGAAGGCTGTGGAGGAGCAGCTGGCCGCCGGGGCGTTCCTGGCCTCGAATACCTCCTCGCTCTCAGTCACCGATCTTGCAGCGCAACTCCAGCGTCCGGCCAACTTCGTGGGGCTCCACTTCTTCAACCCCGTGCCGGCGTCCACGCTCATTGAAGTGGTGCTCGGCGGGGAGACTTCCGAGGAGCTGGCAGCCGCAGCGAAAGGGTGGACGGAAGCGCTCGGCAAGACCGCCGTCGTCGTCAATGACGCTCCCGGTTTCGCCTCATCACGCCTTGGCGTGGCGATTGCCCTGGAGGCCATGCGCATGGTGGAGGAGGGCGTCGCCTCCGCGGCGGACATAGACAACGCCATGGTGCTCGGCTACAAGCACCCCACCGGACCGCTGCGGACCACGGACATCGTGGGCCTGGACGTGCGGCTGGGCATAGCCGAATACCTGCAGTCGACCCTGGGGGAGCGCTTCGCGCCGCCGCAGATCCTCCGGGACAAAGTGGCCCGCGGCGAGCTCGGCCGGAAGACGGGCAAGGGCTTCTTCGACTGGGCTGACTAGGTTCCTGGCTACAGCAGGCCGACGATGTAGCCGATGAAGAAGACCAGGCACAGCAGGACGACGATGCCGATCGTCACCATGGCTACAACCTGTATCCCTTTTCGGGCGCCCTCATCGTGTCCCTGCGGGCCGCCGGTGGACGCTTCCCCCGGCGGCGTCTCGCCAGGAGGCACGCCCCCGCCGGGTTCCAGCCCGGTGAGCTTGTCTTCGAGGGGATCTGGATTCTGACCCGACACGATGTCCTCCTTGCAGTGGTTCGGATGAGGCGGATGTGCTGATTGCTGTCAAAGGGAGTTGAGCTTTTGGCGCAATCCTTCCAGCGCCGGATCGCGCAACGACGTAAAGGCGGGTCCGAGGAAGGGCTGCAGCAGCTTCAACGGGCCCTTCATCGCGAACTCCGCTGTGTAGAGGACGTCGCAGCCGGGTCCGGTGGAGCGCACATCGATGGAATCGAACGCCACCACCTTCTCGTTTTCGCCGCGCAGCTTGATGTGGTTGTCGAACAGTTCGATGACCTCGTACTCGAGGAACTGGCGCTTGCCCCGGAACAGGACCTCGCTGCGGTAGCGGTGCCCGAGCGCGAGCGGGCCCGCCGAAAGCTTCTCCACTTTTTCGATCCAGGGGTCCCATTCGGCGGTGTTCTCGAACGCGGACAAATAGGCGAAGGCTGTCCGCGCCGGCAGCGAAGCGCTGACTGTACCCGCAACCTTGATCATTGCTTCAGCCTAGCGAGACAACCTGATCCGCACACGTGCTTTCAGGGGCGGATCCTGAAAGCACGTGCTCAGCAGCTACCGGGTGAGTACCGCCTCAAGGGCCCCTTGATAACCGTGGAAGTGTCCCGCCTCATTGGGGTGAAACACGTCTGCGGGCCGCTCTTCGGGAGCGCAGCTGAGAGTCGCCGAGCAGACCGGCCGCGGTCCTACAATCCAGGGTTGCGCGGACCCGACGCCGCGGTTGGTGAACCGCTGCGTGACGCTCACATACCCCACACGGTTGGCGACGGCGGAGACGGCAATGGTGGCATTCAGGAGATCGGCGGCGGCGTTGACGGTCGTGGCCATCGACTTCTGCTCAGTGGTCATGAAATTGTTGACGGTGAACAGCCGCGGATACCCGGTAAGGATAATCTTGGCCCGAGGCGCCTTGCTCTTGATCACCGCGACCATGGCCTTGATCTTCGCCGGCAGCTGGGGAAGCTTGACGGCAATCGAGTTGATGATCGCCGCATCGCATTCCGGAGTCGAGACCAGTGCCGCGCATTGTGCAGTAGCGCCGGCGGCATCGATGTCGTTCCCTCCCACGGTGACGGTGATGTGGGAGGCATGTTTGACGGTGCGCGCCATGCCCGGATCATTCGCGGCGGCCGTCACCATTCTGGAGACGTCGGCGGTTGTGGCGCCGGCGCACGCAAGGTTGAGGCCGCCAAGAGCTTTGGAGTAAGCCGCATCGGTCTGTATGCACGGCGGCAGACCCTCAAATGCGGGCCCTGCAACATACGGCCCGCCTCCGATCCCCGCTGCATAGGAGTCGCCAAGACCGACATACGACGGGCCAGGATCAGCGGAAGCGGGGGCGGAGAACACGCCGGTGCTGAGTGCCAGGACGGCGATGACTCCCGTCATGCGGGCGGTGCGGCGTCGGAGCATTTTGGTTATCACGATGAAACCCCTCTTTCAGGGAAGCCATGGGCGCGCAGGGAATGCTGCAGGACATCGGCGGGCGATGACGAATGCCCGCCATGTGGCAGGCATTGAAGACTTTCGGTGCGGCGCGGTGCGCATGGGCCTTAGGGTACTCCCGGGCAGAACGGTGCGGACCAGTGCGCGGTACCCGTTTTTCCGCCGTGTCGTTCCGCACTACTTGGTCCGCATCCCGTGCGGCTGGTGAGGAAGATGTGGTTAGCTGTCTGCGTGAAGGCGAGGGAGCAGGTACCGGTTGGCTGGGACGGGGCCGTAAACGCCTGGCGCGTGGCTGGCTCCGTGTACCGGATGGGCAGGCGTGAGTGGCTCACCGCTGCCGGTTGGCAGCAGGCATACGACGACGGCGTCCGGACCGTCATCGACCTCCGGAATCCTGCCGAGCGGCAGCCGCGGCCCGCGGATCCGGAGGTGGGGGAAGCGCTCGCTCCCTTCGACGTCGTCCACGCTCCTACGGAGGACCCGGACCATCCGGAATTCAAGGCACTCTGCGTCCCCTACCTCAACGATCCGGCCTTCTACGCTGCCAACGCGCGCTTTTTTCCGGACAGGCTCGCCGGCGTGTTCAGGAGCGTGGCCAAGTCTCCCGGCGGCGTCGTGATCCATTGTTCCGCCGGCCGGGACCGCAGCGGCATGATCGCTGCCATGCTCCAAGACCTCGCCGGCGCAACTGATGACGACATCGTTTCCGCCTACCAGGCCGCGATGCGCGGCATCAATGAGCGCCACCGCACCATGACAACGCCGCATCCCCACGAGCGGTACCTGGACCAAGACGAGCTGGCACCGCTCCTGGAAATTCGAGGTGCCGGCGTCCTGCAGTTCGTGAGGTCGCTGAAGACCAGGGACTACCTGCTCACGCACGGCGTCACGCCAGCCGAGCTGGACAGAATCCTCTTGTTGCTTGGTGCGAGGGGTGGCCTGTGACGTTCCATGGATACGCTCCCGGCGCTCGCCGTGGAGCGGGCCGCCGTGCTGCCCTCGGGATCGTGGCGATGCTCGCCTTCGGCACTGCCGCGGCTTCAGCGCCGGCGTATGCAACCGAGGAAAGCCCGACGCCGGCAGTCACCAATGAGGCAGCGGCCGGTAAGTCAG
Organism: Arthrobacter sp. NPDC093125; assembly: GCF_044754225.1. Lineage (NCBI taxonomy): Bacteria > Bacillati > Actinomycetota > Actinomycetes > Micrococcales > Micrococcaceae > Arthrobacter > Arthrobacter sp. NPDC093125. The sequence continues at coordinate 127,414 of NZ_JBIVOQ010000003.1, forward strand.
TGGCCGGGCACACAGCCACAGCCCCTGCACCTGGCGACGAGAGCCTGGCCGAGGCAGTAGCGCGCGACCTGGGCATGACCTTGGCGGAGTTCAACGCCGCGGGCGCGCAGGCGAAGCGTGCAGCCGACGCCCTGGCCGTACTCCGGGACCTGCCGGGTTTCGTTGCGGTCCGGTTGCAGGACGGGCGCATTCAGGTGGAAGGCTCGGGCCCGGAACTGGAAAACCGCGTTGTCGCGCTCAACAAGGCCAGCGGGACCGGAAGGGACGAGTTCGTCCTCGTTAGCTCCGCTCCGGGCCAGACCCCGGATGAGCCTACGGAGTCCTCGGCGGATCCCGCCCCGGCGGCCGATGCAGCAGCCGAGACCGCTGCAGCCGAGAGCGCGGGAGGCGTGGAGCTTCAGGCCAACAGCGTCGAGCAGCTCTACCGGGCATACGTGCGCGAGGTGGGGCCCGTCGGGCTTCAGGCCGTGGCCGAGGCTGACGGGAAATTCATTATCCGCACCGGGGACGTGAATTCACCTGAGACTGCGGGGCAACCCGGCAGTCAGCGCCCGGAGGGGGACGGATCAGCTGGCGAGGCCGGCGGGCAAGCCGGTGCGCAGGCTGATAACCAAGGTGATAACCACGGAGGTAAAGCTTCCGGCACACCTGTCATGTCGCCGTCGGACTTTGTCTCAAAGTACGCCAACGTGGTGCTGGAACAGGGCGAACCGCTCGCCAGCGAAGAGGATTTCCTCGGCGGCCAGGGGTACCGGGTCGACGGGGGCGGAGTGGTTTGCTCCGCGGGCTTCAGCGCGTTCAGCCCTGCGGGTGAGCCGCTGGTGCTCACCGCCGGGCATTGCGCCGACGACGGTGCCGCCAAGCTTGCCGAGGTCACGCTGCCGGCCGGCGATCCCGCCGGCGGCGCCGGTGCAGGAAGCGCTGTCACCGGTGACCTGGGAACGTTCGGCTTCAGCCAGTTCGGCGGGCCCGGGAATGCCTGGATTACCGGGGACCTGGACAACCCGGGAGAGCCCGGCAGGGACATCGCCGTGGTCGAATCAATCCGTGCAGACCTGGATGTCCTGCCAGCCGCAACGACGTGGGAGGACCCGGCCAACCTGGGGAAGGGCTCCGTGCAGATCGTAGGCTCCGCGGCGCCGGTCGTCGGGCAGTTCGTCTGCCGCTCCGGCCGGACCGAGGGCTGGTCGTGCGGCGCCGTGGACGAGGTCGGGATCTACGTCGTCGGCGGCCCCTCCGGAGAGCCGGACGACCTGAGGTCATTCAGGGGATTCCTGTCCTATTCCGTGCAGTCCGCCGGGGGCGACTCCGGTGGTCCGTGGATCAGCGGCAATTACGCGGTCGGCACGCACTCGGCCGGTAATTCCCGGAGGTCCCTGGAAAATTACGCGGTGGCCGCCACACTGCAGGATTCGCTCCAGGTGCTGCCCGGCGTCGAACTCCGACTGTTCCTCAACAAGCCTGTGCTGACCACACCCCTGCCTCCAGGACCGATTGCGGAGGGACAGAGCGTCTCGGGACAGATTCCCGCGCTCCCCGGAACGAGTGTTCCGGCCGGCTCCAGTGTCCGGATTACCTTTCCGGCCATGGAGCCGTTGGAGGTTCCAGCTGACGCGGATGGCAGGTGGTCCTTTGTTGCGCCCGCCTCCACAATCCAGTTCTCGGCGCAGGCCATCAACGGGTTCAGCAGCTCAGCCATCACCTCGTTGCGGAGCCCGGCACACCCAGTGATGCCGGCGCCGGCCCCGCCTGATCCGGACCCGTCCCTTCCGGCCACCGGTGGGCCAGGGGGCAGCGGTGCAACGGGAGAGGATACGCCAGCCGGGTCGAAGCCAGTGCGCCCCGTTACGCCCGCAGTGCTGGCCCCGGCGCCTGAGCCGTCCGTCGTGGCCGTGCAGCTGCAGGGCCACGCCAACTCCTGGGCGGTCCCGACGGCGGCTGCGCTCGCGGACACCGGAGCTTCCGGACTGCTGCTGGCAGCCGGAGGGGCCGCGGCCGCCCTGATCGTGGGCGGGTTGCTGCTGGTTGCCGCACGCCGGCGTCGCCGTTAGCCCAGCTCCCGGCCTAAGGCATCCGGGCGGGCTGCCTGCGGACGGGGGCGAGCATATGCACCAGCATCACCGCCGTCACGGAGCCGGCGGCCACGATCGAGGCCAGCACCACAATCTGGAAGCGACCTGCCTCCAGCGGGGAGAGCCCGCCGAAGATGGCGCCCACGAACGCCCCTGGGAGCGTGACAAGGCCGGTGGTCTTCGTCTGGTCGACGGAGGGTATGAGGGCGGAAGCGACTGCATGCCGCGCCATATCCCTGGTGGCCTGCCGCGGCCTGGCGCCCAGTGCAAGCCACGCCTCCACGACGTCCCACTGGTCTATGACGGCCTCGTTGAACCGGCGGCCTGCCAGCGCCGCGATGGTCATCGAGTTGCCTATGACAATGCCGCCGATTGCCAGCGCGTAGCGGCTGGTGAATTCGATCGATCCCGTGGCGAAAATGATGATGAGGGTCAGGACGATGCCGGCCGCCATCGACGAGCTGACCATGGCGAGGTGTGCCCAGCTCCAGCCGAGGCGGTGCGTGGCGGTTGCGGAGGCTACGAGGAACATGACGCCCAAGGCAACCGCCACCCAGGTGCCGCTGGTGATCACGGCCCCCAGGATCAGGCTCACCGCTGCGAGCTGCGCAGCGCCGCGGACAACGGCGAGGGCCGGTGAGTACGCGTGGGGTACACGGAAGCCCGAAAGGACGGCGGCCGTCAGCACCATCAGGAGGCCGATGGCAAGCAGGGTGGGGCCCAGGACGGGACCCAGGCTGGTCACTTCACTCACGCGCCCAGCCTATCCGCGGGCTGGCCGGGGAGCGTGCAGGCTAGACCTTGGGCGCCAGCAGCAGGTTGGTGATCCGCAGTGTGCAGAGCCGCTGGCCGGCGTCGTTGGTGATCAGCACCTCATGGGTGGTGAGGGTGCCGCCCAGGTGGATGGGGGTTGCCGTGATGGTGATGAGTCCGCTGCGCGCCGACTTGTGGTGTGTCGCGGAAACGTCCACCCCCACCGCCGTCTTGCCCAGCGTGCTTGCGTGGATGACGGCGGCCCAGGAGCCCACCGCCTCGCCGACGGCCAGCGATGCGCCGCCGTGCAGCAGCCCGAACGACTGGCGGTTCCCTTCGACGGGCATGGTGGCCACCACGCGCTCCACCGACTGCTCGAGGATTTTCACGCCCATCTTCTCGTCGAGTTCACCGAGCGTGATCTTCCAAAGTTCCCGCGCAGGTTTGGGGGCTGCCGGTTTTGTGGCTGCAGGCTCCTGGGCTGCAGGGTCATGGCCTGCGCGCTCTTGGAAAGCAGGCTCCGCGGCCTGCAGGTCCACGTTGCGGGGCTGGGGCGTCATTTTTGGTCTCCTCGTACGGTTCGAACACGGCGCCGGGACGCGGCGGGGGACTGGCAGGAGTGCTGTACTCCCAGTTTGCAGCGCTAGTGTGCAGCGCGGGACATTCATGTACTGTAGACATATTACCGAACGGACGGTCAGTAATACGCTGGCCTGTTTCCCGGATCGCCCGGATTTGTATGTTCCGCGTTGGAAGGACCCGTCAACGATGACCACAACCGCTACCGCTCCCCAGCCCGCCCTGGACACCGTGGAGACCGTGCCGAGTTTCGTGCAGGACTCCTGGTGGACGCCCGACGCCGGTTCGGCAGCTTCCGCCGTGCCCGTGCGTGATGCGAGCACCGGCGAAATCCTGGCGAAGGTGAGTACGGACGGACTGGACCTTGCCGCCGTCGTGGATTACGGCCGCACCACCGGCCAGACCGAGCTTGGCAAGCTGACCTTCCACCAGCGTGCCCTCAAACTCAAGGAGCTGGCGCAGTACCTGAACGCCCGCCGCGAGCACTTCTACACCTTCTCGGCGCAGACCGGCGCCACGAAGATCGACTCCATGATCGACATCGACGGCGGCATCGGCGTGCTGTTCACGTTCGGCTCCAAGGGCCGGCGCGAACTCCCCAATTCCCAGGTGGTAGTGGACGGGCCCATGGAGGTGCTGTCCAAGGACGGCTCGTTCGTCGGTGAGCACATTTACACGCGTATTCCGGGCGTAGCCGTGCAGATCAACGCCTTCAACTTCCCCGTCTGGGGCATGCTGGAAAAGCTCGCCCCAGCGTTCATCGCCGGCGTTCCCACGATCGTGAAGCCGGCAACCCCCACAGGCTACGTCGCGGCTGCCGTGGTGAAGGCGATCATCGAATCCAACATCCTGCCCAAGGGCTCGCTGCAGCTCATCTCCGGCTCTGTCCGCGGGCTCCTCGACGTGCTGGACTACCGCGACCTTGTGGCCTTCACCGGATCCGCGTCCACCGCGCAGTCCCTCAAGGCGCACCCGAACGTGGTGCTGGGCGGCGTGCGCTTCACGTCCGAGACTGACTCCCTGAACGCCGCGATCCTCGGGCCGGACGCGGTGGAAGGGACGCCGGAGTTCGACGCCTTCATCAAGTCCGTCGTCACCGAAATCACGGTCAAGGCCGGCCAGAAGTGCACCGCAATCCGGCGTGCGATCGTGCCCCAGGAACTGGTTCCGGCGGTCGTTTCCGCCATCGGCGCCCGGGTTGACCAGCGCGTCGTGCTCGGTGACCCCCGCGCCGAAGGTGTCACCATGGGTGCCCTGGCGTCGGTGGAGCAGCTCAACGACGTCCGCGCGGCCGTGCAGTCCATGATCGACGCTGGCGGTGAGCTGGCGTACGGAACGCTCGATTCGCCGTCGGTCACCAACGCGGACGGCGCACGGGGCGTGGCCGAGGGCGGCGCCTTCATGTCCCCGGTCGTGCTCAGCTGGGCCGACGCCGAGGCGGACCAGGTGCACTCCCTCGAGGCCTTCGGTCCCGTTTCGTCCGTGATCGGATACAAGGACATTCCCGACGCCGTCCGTCTCGCCGCCCGCGGCGGCGGCTCGCTCGTCGCCTCGGTCTGCACCAACGATCCCGCTGTCGCGCAGGAACTGGTCACGGGGATCGCAGCCCACCACGGCCGCGTGCTCATGCTGAACCGCGAGGACGCACGTTCGTCAACGGGTCATGGTTCCCCTGTCCCGCACCTGGTCCACGGCGGACCCGGACGCGCCGGCGGGGGCGAGGAACTGGGCGGCATCCGCTCCGTCATGCACCACATGCAGCGCACGGCCATCCAAGGTTCGCCCAACATGCTGACCGCGGTGACTGGTGTCTGGCACACCGGGGCCGACCGCAACTTCACCCAAGAAACCGAAGGCACGCACCCCTTCCGGAAGTCCCTCGAGACGCTGCGCATTGGCGACGCCGTCCGGTCGGACCTGCGGGAGGTCTCCCTGGAAGACATCACGGCCTTCGCCAACTCCACGGGCGACACCTTCTACGCCCACACCAACCAGGAGGCCGCCGAAGCCAACCCGTTCTTCCCGGGCATCGTGGCGCACGGTTACCTGCTGCTGGCCTGGGGTGCCGGGCTGTTCGTCGAGCCGGCTCCGGGCCCCGTCCTGGCCAACTATGGCCTGGAAAACCTGCGCTTCATCACCCCCGTGGCGGCAGGCGACTCCATCCGCGTCACGCTCACCGCCAAGAGGATCACCCCGCGCGAGACCGACGAGTACGGCGAGGTGGCTTGGGACGCCGTCCTGACCAACCAGAACGACGAAATCGTGGCAACCTACGACGTCCTCACCCTCGTGGAAAAGTAACCCTCCCGCAGGTCCTGCGGGTTTTTTCCTGACCCTCCCGCAGGTCCTGCAGCTTACCCGGGGACGCTCCCTCAGGTCTTGAGGCGTTCCCGGGGACGCTCCTGCAGCTTTTGCAGCAATTCCAAGGATGCTCCCTCACCTATGGCAGGTTTTTCCCCAACCCTCCATCAGATCCTGCGGCTACCCCGGGAACGCTCCCTCACCTCGGTATGCGTGGTGAGGAACGGTCTGGACACACGTCCGAGAGAAATTTCCCGAGATCTTTATCGACGCAGCGGGCTTAAAATGTCCCCCGTAGGAGGTGGCAAAATGACCCTAGTACTCAACAAAGCCACAACTGTCCTGCCCGTGGATGACAAAGAGCGCGCCCGTCGTTTTTACGCGGAAACACTTGGCCTTCCTCATCGCGGCGTGGCAGACGACGGAAGCGAACTGTTTGGCAGTGAAGGCGGCCCGATGCTGCAACTGATGCCTGTGAGGGACGGAAAGCACTCGGAACACACCACAATCAGTTTCGAAGTCACGGATATCGAACGGACGGTTCGGGATATGGAAGCCAAGGGCGTCCATTTCCAGGACTATGACCTGCCGGATCTCAAGACTGAGAATCACATCTGTACGACCGACGCCGAGAAATGCGCATGGTTCATGGATACGGAAAATAACATTCTCTGCGTTCATGAAAGCATGGGGCAGCAGGCTGAATACCAGCTCTGACCGCGCCACTCAGCACTTCTTCAGAACCCTTCCTCAGCCCCTGAGGGAGGGTTCGATTTTTCCCTGCGGGATGTGCGGGAGGGTGGGGGTTTTGGCGGCGGGAGGTGCGGGAGGGTTCCGAATCAAAAGCGCCGCTGTTAGGTTGGTCAAACCCAAAACCAGGAGGAAAGATGAGCGACTCACCTGAACGGAACGATCTGCCGCTTCCCGACTACGACCACATCCCGCTTGGCACCCTGCCTTCCCGAATCCACTCCTTGGATACCGGTGGCGTGGAGGCGCTGCTGGCGTACGAGCAGGCGCACGGGAACAGGCTGCCAGTGGTGCAGGTCCTGCAGTCCAGGCTGGAGGCACTGCGCGGCGGGGCTGAGCCCAGCGGATCCCTTCCCCATGACATGCCCGAGGTAAGCCAGGGTCACGGCGGGTCCCCTGTCAGTCCCGAGACTGCGGGGCCTCCGGTCAACCCGCCGTCGCAGGGTGTTCCCACGAACCCTGCCCAGCCCCGGACGTGAGCTGGCGCTGCTGAGTTACTAAGCGTCCCTGAATTCCTACTGTCAGCCCCGGCCGCCGGCTGGGGCTGGGCCTAGGGTTTCGCGTGGAGGCCGTCGAACGCCATGGTGATGAGGTCGTCGGCCAGCTTCTTGGGCGACAGCGATCCGCCGGGTTTGTACCACTCAACGATCGAGTTGATGGTGCCGAAGAGGAGGCGGGTTACGGTGCGGGGGTCGATGTCCTGCCGCAGCGATCCCTCGTCGCGGGCCGCGGAAATAAGCTCCGCCACCTTGTGGTCGAAGGACCGGCGGCGTTCCATGGCGTTGCGCTCTATGTCCGTGTTGCCGCGCAGCCGCAGCAGCAGCGTGACGAACGGCAGCCGCTCCACCAGCACCGCGATGGTCTCGCGCAGCACGAATTCAAGCCGGGCGTCGGCGGCCCCGGAGGTCGCACCTGGCTGCTCCAGAATGGCCTCGAGGCCGCCAAGGGCATGGTCCAGCGCCAGCTTGAGAAGGTCGCCCTTGGACGGCACATGGTGGTAGATCGCCGATTTCGAGATGCCCAGGTTCTCGGCGAGGATGCCCATGGATGTGGCGTCGTAGCCGTGGCGGTTGAAGACGTCGACGGCGATGAGCAGCACGGATTGCTGGTCGTATCCGGGACGGCCGCGCTTTGTGGGTGCTGATGTACTGGCTGCTGTGCTGGGCATACCGCCTATTTTCTCATGAACGTTCGGTCGACATGGGCAAGGGGTCGATGTGGCCGGCCCCTCAGCCGGCCACAGCGAAGCCGTCTAGCCCTTCGGCCGCAGGTCGTAGATCCGGCGCAGCTTGCCGTTCGAGCGCTCAAGCGAGCCGGGCTCCACGACGTCCACGGTGCACGAAGAACCCACGTGGATCTTGATCTGTTCCTTCAGGGCGCGGGCCGCCGTCGTGCATTGCTCGTCGGTGACGTTGTCGCGGCGCTCAATCCTGACCGTCAGCTGGTCCATGCGCTGGCCCTCGGGCCGGGTGAGCTCGAGCTGGAAGTGGGGGCTGAGCTCGGGGATGCGCAGCGCGATTTCCTCGATTTGGGACGGGAAGAGGTTCACGCCGCGCAGGATGATCATGTCGTCGCTGCGGCCGGTGATGCGGCCCATGCGGCGGTGTGCCGGACGGGCGGTGCCGGGGAGCAGGCGCGTGAGGTCCTTGGTGCGGTAGCGGATGATCGGCAGGGCTTCTTTGGTGAGCGACGTAAAGACGAGCTCGCCGTGTTCGCCGTCGCGCAGCACGTTTCCTTTGCCCGGTGCAGGGTTGAAGGGGTCGATGATTTCGGGCCGGAAGTGGTCCTCCCAGATGTGGCTGCCGTCCTGCGTCTCCACTGCCTCGCCGGCGACGCCGGGTCCCATGACCTCGGACAGGCCGTAGATGTCGCAGGCTTTGATGTTCAGGGTGACTTCGAGTTCGTGGCGCATCTCCTGCGTCCACGGCTCGGCGCCGAGCACCGCGTACTTGAGGGACGTGGAGGTGGGGTCAATGCCCATGTGTGCCATGGCATCGGCGATCGTAAGCAGGTACGTCGGCGTGGCCAGGATGACGTCGGGTTCGAAGTCCTGGATGAGCTGGATCTGGCGCTCGGTCTGGCCGCCGGATATGGGGATGACGGTGCAGCCGAGTGCCTCGGCGCCGGCGTGGGCGCCGAGGCCCCCGGTGAAGAGGCCGTAGCCGTAGGCATTGTGCACCTTCATTCCGGGGCGGACGCCGGATGCGCGGAGGCAGCGGGCCACGAGCTTGGCCCAGTCGGCCAGGTCCTGCTTGGTGTAGCCGACGACGGTGGGCCGGCCCGTGGTGCCCGAGCTGGCGTGCACCCGGGCTACTTCGCTCTGCGGCACGGCGAACATGCCGAAGGGGTATTCCTGGCGCAGGTCTTCCTTGGTGGTGAACGGGAAGTTGCCGAGGTCGGACAGTTCGCGGAGGTCCGCGGGGTGGATGCCGGCTTCGTCGAACTTGCGTTTGTACAGGGGCACCCGGTCGTAGGCGTAGGCCACCGTGTGCTGCAGGCGGCTGAGCTGCAGCGCCTCGAGCTCGTCCCGGGACATGGTCTCCTCCGGGTCAAGGACTGCCTCGGTTGCAGGAGTTGCCGCCGCTGAGGATGCGGCGTGGGGGTCTGTGGCGTGGAGGGTCATGATGGGGTTCCTACTTCTTGGGGATGGTGCGGCTGCGCCCGCGGAACTCGGCAATGAGTTCCCCCGGCTCGCCGGGGCTGATCTCGGAGCCGGGGTCGGCGGCGAAGATCTGGACGTCGTACAGGCCGCTGCGGCCGGCGCTGGAGCGACGGTGCGCGACGGCGGTGATCACCTGGCCCTGGAAGGCCGGCTTGAGGAAATTGATGTCGACGCCGGAGGCAACAGTGATGCTGTCCGATCCGGCACCGGCGGAGCCGGCGTCTGAGGCGGCGGCTGTGTCTGTCGTTGCGGCAGCGTTCGCTGTCCCGTCAGCGCCGACAGTCCCGGCGGCGGCGCCGGGGGTTTCGCCGTTGTTCAGAAGCGGTCCGGCCGCCGGGGCGGCAGGGTTGCATGCGAGGGCGAACGCGGTGTCGCCGAAGGCGAAGATCATTCCGCCGTGGGCCATGCCGAAGCCGTTGAGCATTTCCTGCCTGAGGGTCATTCGGATGGATGCCTCACCGTCGCCGAGGGCCAGGACCTCGATGCCCATCCACTCGGAGGCGTAGTCGTTCTCGAGGATCGGGTGGGTCTGCCCCGAAACCGTTGTTCCAGCCATGCGTCATTGCCTCCAGCTTTATTTACCGAATGTTCATTAGGTAATCCCATGGAGGGGCCTCGTGTCAAGAGTGCGGGCAAGCCGCCAGGGTCCCGCGAACGCGATCACGACCAGCGCCGCCAGTACATGCAGCAGCGCCAGCGTCCACCACAAGGTGAGGTAGTCAGGGCCTGCGAAAGCGGGAAAGACGACTGCTCCTGCGGTATTGAACATGGCGTGGAAGACCATGCAGAGGGGGACGCTTCCGATGGCGTTCTGCTCGCTGGCGCGCCGGCCTACCCTGGAAGCGGCGGTGCCGTTGTAGATCCACGCCAGCAGCACGGATTGCGCGATCACCATGAGCAGGAAGGGGACCGGCGGACGCTGCCCTGTGGGGTCCGATGCCAGTTCGGGAAGGTGCCAGAGGGCCCACACGACGCCGAGGAGGAGGGCCGCGCCGAGCGCTGTGTGGTTCCGCTGCAGCAGGGGCAGCGCATAGCCGCGCCAGCCGAGCTCTTCGAACAGACCCACGATCACCAAGGTCGATGCGAATGTTCCGATAAGCATGAGCCAGCCCGGATTTGGCGCCAGATCCCGGGCCGGAGCACCGCCCGCCACCGTCAGCGCCGCGGAGAGTGCGACCATCAGGCAGGGCAGTCCGATGGCCGCCAGGTACCAGCGGCCGGGAATCCGCCAGCGGCCGAGCTGGCGCACGAGCCGGAGCAGGCCGTCCTGCCCCTCCGAGAGAAGGGTCACCGCCACGGCGGCCACGGCCGGTCCGAAGGGGGCCATGGGGGAGCTCTGCGGGTTGAGCAGGGTCAGCGGCCAGATCAGCCAGGAGATGAGGAAGGCCAGTATGAAAAACAGCGTGAGCCGGCGGCGGACGGTCCAGGTGCCGCGGCGATGGTTTCGCTGCATCGCGGCACGCGCGCCTGCCCGCCCGCGCTGCAGTCCGTGTGCAGTGAAGCGCCCGGCCCTTCCCTGCGCGGCACGCCCCACAGGCCCGGATCCCTCTGCGGGCTGATGGTGGACCATGTCACTCCTCCCTCGGGTTCGTCCGCATGCCCGCGGGCCGGTGCTTAAGTATCCGTTCGGGCTGGGGCTGGTGCTTAAGTGTCCGTTCGGGCTCGGGTGGTTGGCCGCCTGAGGCCCGGGATGCACGCCAGGCGCGGGAGAGACGGGACGCACCGGCGTGGACTGCGGCAATGACCCCGAGCAGTGCCACCACGGCGGCAATCTGCTGCCAGTCGCCGTCGAACACGTCCAGCTTTGTCGACGCGGAGGCGTTGAAGGAGGCGTGCAGCAGGCCCACTATGAGCAGGCTGTAGCCCGTGCTGAGGTAGGCCAACCCCATGAGGGCGCGGAAGAACGGGGCGAACAGGAACAGCACCGCCCAGGAGAGTGCCACGTCTGTCCAGGGTGTTCCGGCGAAGCCTTTGTCGGCGAAGGCGAAGGGCAGGTGGATGAGCGCGAAGGGGATGGCCGTCAGCAGCGCCGCGATGGCCGGTCCCTGCCGGTCCATGAGCCTGTGCTGCACCACGCCGGTCCAGGCGAGTTCCTCCCAGATGTTGCCGAGCAGGGCGCCGATGATCAGGGTGTTCAGCAGATAGTTGCCGAGCAGCGGCCACCAGCCGGCCGAGGGCTGGTGGAACGTTCCGGTGGCCAGTGCGATGAGCACTGTCAGCACGGGAAGGGCGAGCAGCGCTGCCGCCCACCAGCCAAGGCCGACCCGCCAGCGGAAGGCCCGGCGGAAGAGCTCCCGCAGGGCGGGCCTGCCGTAGGCTGCGCCGGTGACCAGGACGGCCGTGCCCAGCAGGATGAGCAGTTCGGCGAGGATTCCCGGCAGGATGTTTCCCAGCAGCAGGAGGGACAGGATCTGCCCTGTCCAGGAGAGCGTTATGGCAATCAGCAGGAAGGCCGCTACGGGATGGTCTTTGATGAGGGAGAGCGGAGCGGCAGGGCCGTTGTGATCATTCATCAGCAGTACCGTCGTTCGGATTCACCGGTTAGGGACGGGCGTGGCGAACGCCGCCACGTGCCCGAATGAGCGCTGAGCCGCTGACGTGGGGATCAACACCATTGTGTGCCCCCGAAAGACTGCGAACAAGTGAAAGTATGGAGGGGCGGCGGGGTTCCGCTGCTTAGGCGGGATGTCCGTGGGTACGTTTCACGGAACACGTCCGGCGCAGGACGCAGGACCTTCCAACCAGAGGACTTGATTATGGCCAAAGGGATTTATGTCAGTGCGACCACCCCGGGTTCGGGCAAGTCGCTGATAGCGCTGGGCCTGGCGGACACGCTGCACCGGCACGCGGACCGGCTTGGTTTCTTCAAACCCGTGGTCCATGGCGAAGACGCCGGCGCGGACCCCATGGTGGCGCTGATGCAGTCCCGTTTCGACCTCGACGGCGACCGCTGCCGGGGCGGCCTGACCTTCACCGAGGTGCGGAGCCTGCTGGCGGAGGGCCGACGCGAGGAGATCGACGGCCGCTGCGTGGAGATCTTCGCGGAGATGTCCCGGTACTGTGACGTGATCATCGTGGAGGGCACGGATCTCACCGGCCATGATGCCGCCGTCGAATTCGATCTGAATGCCCGGCTCGCCAACAACCTCGCCGCCCCGGTGGTGGCGGTGGTGGGCGCGAAGGGGCGCACGGCCGCGGAAGCCGCGGCCGCCGTCGACGTCGCCCGCAAGGAGCTGGCCGCTGAAAAGTGTTCGCTTTTGGCCATGATGGTGAACCGCGCGGATCCCGCCGATGTGGAGGCCATTGCCGACGCCGTGAAGCCGGGGGCGTCAGGGAGGCCGGTCTACATTTTCCCGGAGCTGGAGGAGATTGCCCGGCCCACCACCGGCGAAGTGGGCACGGCCCTTGGCCTGCGGCAGATCGCCGGCCGCGCGGACATGGAACGCGACGTCCGGGACGTGAAGGTCGCCGCCATGAATGTGGGCAACTTTTTGAACGTGCTCGACGACGGCGCGCTGGTGATCGTGCCGGGTGACCGGGCGGACGTGATGGTGGCCTGCCTGGCGTCGTCGTTCTCGCCGGAGTTCCCGGTGCCGTCCGGGCTGATCCTCACCGGCGGCCTGGCTCCGGATGCCAACATCTACCCCCTGCTCGCGTCCGCCCCGTTCCCGGTGTTCGCCACGGAGGACGACACCTACACCACGGCCCGGCGCGTCTCCGAGGTCCGCAGCGAAATCTGGAGCGGCCACCGCCGGAAGGTGGCATCGGCACTGGGCCTGTGGTCGCGGCAGGTGGACGAGGCCGAGATGCTCGAACGCCTGCACCTGCCCCGGGCCGAGCGCATGACCCCGCTGCGGTTCCTGCACGACCTCATTGAGCGGGCCCGCTCCCAGCGCCGGCACATTGTGCTGCCTGAGGGCAAGGACGTGCGGATTCTGAAGGCGGCCGAGATCCTGCAGCGCCGGGACGTCTGCGACCTGACCCTGCTGGGCCGTGAGGCGGACGTCAGGGAGCTCGCGGCCAGCCGGGGCATCGATCTGGCCGGCATCAACATCGTGGACCCTGCCAGCTCCGAGCTGCGCCAGGACTTCGCGGCGAGGTATGCCGAGCTGCGGGCGCACAAGGGCGTGGACCTGCCCCGGGCGCTGGAGGTCATGCAGGACGAAAGCTACTTCGGCACCATGATGGTCCAGCTGGGAGTGGTGGACGGCATGGTGTCCGGCGCGGCGCACACCACCGCGCACACGATCCGTCCTGCCCTGGAGTTCGTGAAAACCCGGGAGGGCGTGAAGATCGTGTCCTCGGTGTTCCTGATGCTCATGCCGGACCGGGTGCTGGTCTACGGCGACTGTGCCGTAAACCCGGACCCCAACGCCGAACAGCTCGCCGACATTGCCCTGGCCTCGGCTGAGACGTCCGGCCAGTTCGGCGTCGAACCGCGCGTGGCCATGCTGTCCTACTCCACCGGCGGCTCCGGCTCCGGCGAGGCGGTGGAGAAAGTCCGGCAGGCCACCGAGCTGGTCAGGGAGCTTCGCCCGGATCTCGCCGTCGAAGGCCCCATCCAGTACGACGCCGCCGTGGACGCCTCCATCGCCGAGTCCAAGATGCCGGGTTCATCCGTCGCCGGGCAGGCAACCGTGTTCATCTTTCCGGACCTCAACACCGGCAACAACACGTACAAGGCGGTGCAGCAGAGTTCCGGTGCTGTCGCCGTTGGGCCCGTCCTGCAGGGGCTGCGGAAGCCGGTCAACGACCTCTCCCGCGGCTGCACCGTTGAGGACATCGTCAACACTGTGGCCATCACGGCGATCCAGGCCCAGACCTCAGAACCTGCAGCAGCATCCGTCCCGTCCGCAGAAGCCAAGGCTTAGGAGGCCTCATGCTCGTGCTCGTCATCAACTCCGGCTCGTCCTCGCTCAAGTACCAGGTCCGTGACGTCGCCGCGGGCAGTATCCTCACCGAAGGGCTGATCGAGCGGATCGGCATGTCCAACGGCGGCCAGGGCGACGGCGAAGTGGTGGGCCCGGCAGACCACGCCGAGGCACTTGAGCAGGTGGACGCAGCCATCCATGAGGTGCTCGGCGACCGGCAGCTGGACGCCGTGGGACACCGCGTGGTGCACGGCGGGGAGCGGTTCGGCGAACCCGTGCTCATTGACAACGAGATCACCCGCGCCATTGAGCGGCTCAACCCGCTGGCGCCGCTGCACAACCCGGCCAACGTGCTCGGCATCCGCGCCATCACGAAGAAGTGGCCGGACATGCCGCAGGTGGCCGTGTTCGACACCGCCTTCCACCGCAGCCTGCCCGAGCACGCCTGGCGCTACGCGGTGCCGGACGAGCTCTACACAAACCACGGGATCCGCCGCTACGGCTTCCACGGCACCTCGCACGAATACGTGACGCACCAGGCTGCCGCGCTTCTGCATGTCCCGCTGGAGGAGTTCGACGGCGTGATCGCCCACCTGGGGAACGGCGCCTCTGTCACCGCGATCCGGGGCGGCAGGTCCGTTGACACGTCCATGGGTTTCACACCGCTGGAGGGGCTCGTCATGGGCACCCGCTCCGGCGACCTTGACCCGTCCATCCTCGTGTTCCTGGCCCGCACGGGTTGGAACGCCGAGGACCTCGACTCCATGCTCAACCGCGAATCGGGGCTCAAAGGGCTGGCCGGCAACAATGACATGCGCTCCGTGGTGGAGGCTTCCGAAGCCGGTGATGCCCGCGCGGCCGCGGCGCTGGCGGTCACGTCCTACCGGCTGGCCAAGTACATCGGTGGCTACCACGTGGCCGTCGGCGGCGCGAAGGCACTGGTGTTCACGGCCGGCATCGGCGAGAACTCGCACCAGTTCCGCGCGCTCGTGGGGGAGCGGCTGGGTGCGCTCGGCATTGAGCTCGACGCCGGGTTGAACAGTGAGCGATCCAGGGAACCCCGCGTGATTTCCACCGCGGCCTCGCAGATCCCCGTGCTGGTGGTGCCCACGGACGAGGAACGCGCGATCGCCGAAGCCACTGCTGCGGTCGTCGGAGCCCACTGATCGAATGTGCCGTGCGCGGACCCGCCGCCCGGCTCAACCAGCGGCGGCGTGGCGCCGCTGCCGCTGCGGCGGGCTTAGGCCGGCCAGATGTCCTGGTCGGCCAGGCGTTTCGTGAACTCGGCCTCGGGGAGGGGGCGGCTGAAGTAATAGCCCTGGCCGCTGATGCACCCGGTGTTGCGGAGGTGCTCGGCCTGTTCTGCGTTTTCCACGCCTTCCCACACGGCTTCGAGTCCGCAAGCCCGGATGAGCTGGAGGATGGCGGCGATCAGGGCCGGCTGGGCGGGGTCGCTGCCGAGGGTGGTCAGGAGCGTCCGGTCCACTTTCACGCGGTCCACGGGCAGCCGCCGCAGGTAGCTGATGGATGAATACCCTGTGCCGAAGTCATCGATCTCCAGCCCGACGCCGAGTCTGCGGAGGCTGGCCAGCGTGTAGCGGTCGAGCTCATTGCCCTGGATGATGGCGCTCTCAGTCAGCTCCAGGACAAGCAGGGCGGGCTCGAGGCCGCTTCCGGCGAGGGTATCGCGGACGTCCTCGATGAACTCCAGACGCTGCAGGTCGGCCGCCGAAATGTTGATCCGCATGGAGAAGTCATGCCTGCTGGTTTCGGGGTCGGTCCGCCAGCGGCGCAGCTGGTCCACGGCGGTCTTGAGCACCCAGTTGCCCAGCGCGGAGATGAGGCCGGTTTCCTCAGCGATGGGGATGAACTCGTCGGGCATGATGAGGCCGCGGGTGGGATGCTGCCAGCGCACCAGGGCTTCCACGCCCTCCACCCGTCCCGTCGCCAGCTCGATGACCGGCTGGTAGAAGAGCACCAGCTGGTTGCCGGAGATGGCCTCGCGAAGTTGCCCCACGAGCTGGTTGCGGAGCTGCCGGGCGTGCAGCATGGCCGGTTCGAAGACCCGTAGTTTGTTGCGTCCGTCGGCCTTCGAGGCATACATCGCGATGTCGGCCTGCATGAGCAGGTCCTCCGACGTTTCACCCCGCTCTGCCAGGCGCAGGCCAAGGCTGGCTCCGGTCCTGATGTTCTTGCCGTCCACCTGGATGGTTCCGTTGAGGGACTCAAGGACGCGGTTTGCCACAAGGGTGGCCTGGGCAAGGGTGCTTCCGGGCAGCAGGATGGCAAATTCGTCGCCGCCCAGCCGGGCCACCATGTCTTCAGCACGCACGCAGGCCCGGATCCGCTGGCCAACGCCGGTCAGCACCTGGTCGCCGACCGAGTGGCCCATGGTGTCGTTGATGCTCTTGAAGGCGTCAAGGTCCAGCAGCAGCAGCGCCGGCGGCAGCCCTCCGTCGGCCGCTTGTGTCTGGGCGTCATTGACGGCGGTGACCAGCGCCGAACGGTTGTAGAGGCCGGTCAGGGGATCGGTGAGGGCCATCCGCTGCAGTTCCTGGTGCGCGGCGTTAAGCATCCTGGTGCGTGACTCCACGCGCTGCTCCAGTTCCTGGTAGATGATCTGGAGGTCCTCGGCGAGCAAATTGGTGCCCATGATCACGGCGTCCAGCTCGTCCCTGGCTTCCGAGATTTCGATCCGCGAATGGAGTTCCCCGGAGGCGAGGCGGACGATGCCGTCCAGGAGTTGCGCCAGCCGGGGATCGTTGTTGCTGAACATCCCCGTCACTAAGCCCTGTCCAGGCTGGCCAACCATTTCAGCGCCTCATGTTCCGAGGTGAAATACCGGGCCGGGGCGGAGCCGGGGTCCGCGATCAACAGGATTTGCCCGAGCAGACGGTCCACGGGGGTTTCGCCGATGATCGCCCACGAAGACACGGGGGCAATGGAGGCAAAGGCAATTCGCGCGGTGCGGCTTACGGATGCGATACCGGTCAGTTGAAGTACGACCGCGACCTTCCGGCCGCCGGCCAGCGCACCGAGCTGCTCGCGCAACTGGGCCACCGTGCCCTCGTTCAGGTCGGTGCCTTGCGCCAGCACGGCCCTGACGATCAGGTTCGGCAACACAGTACAGGCGACACCCTGGCCACCCTGATGGTGCGGTGCGGCATGCGTCCTCGAAAGCCCGCCGCAAACCGTCGTTGCTTCTGACACTTATCCCCCCTGAAGGAACCGCTGCTGCTGCTGGACGGAGTCGAGGTATTCACGCACCGTGGTGCTTCGCTCCGTTGCTGCAGCCGTATCGAACAGCGTAGCCGCCTCTTCGAGAATCTGCAGTGATTCGGCATCATTTCCTTGCTCCATCATCGCCTTGCCCAGAATGAAGGAGGCTTCTGCCGCCGTCTGGCTGGCGAGGACATCGAACCTGCTGCGGAGCGGAGCCAGGATGCTGACCGCCGAGTCCAGGTCCCCGGTCAGGTAGTACCAGTGGCCGCGGACCAAAGCCATCTCCAGCAGGTCACGCTCGCTGCCTCCCACCACCTCCGTTGCGAGCTCGGCGCGTTCAATGCAGCGCAGTGTGGCCCCGTCACTCAGTTGGGCCCTGAGACGCATGTCCGCGGAGCCACGGTTGAAGCGCGCCCACAGGTCCACGTCGCGGGAGGGCGAGAGCTTTTCTGCCGCCAAATCGTGGTACTTGCTTCCTTCCTTGACGCGGTGCGTCAAGAAGGCCACGTTGCCGATCACCCAGTAAGCCTTGCCCGCGGTGTCCTCATCAACGGCGTCCGTCAGCAGCGACTGCAGCACGAGGCACTCGGTCCACGCCGCCTGCAGCCGGCCGCTCTCTGCGAGGGCAGCGATGAGGGCCTGTTCCGCCTGGATGTGCAGGTACACGTTCTCAAAGTCGCCGGCCACCAGGTTTGTGGCAGTGGATGCGGCATCGACAGCCTCGGAAAGCCGGCCCAACCCCTGGAGAGAAACCGCCAGCAGGATGTAGGCCCTCGCGCCAAGATCAGGGGCAGAAGCGGAGACAGCATGTGTAGAAAGCTTGGCCGCCAGCTCCCGGCACTCTTGGATGGAGCCTTGGTCCCGCAGGCACTCAGCCTGCAGCAACACCATCTTCCACCACCGGTATTCGTCGCCCTCCTCGATGGCAAGTGCTGCGGCGTGCCCGGCCTGTGTGTAACCGGCGCTGTAGTCCCGCCGTTTCCAGCTTTCGCGGGCCTCCAACTCTGCAATCATGAACGGCGACAAGTTTCGAGACATCGGCATGCTGATAATTATCCACGGAGAGCCCGAAACGCTGTGCGACCTCGGGTTAAACAACGGTTGTTACGCCATAACTCTTTCATAAAACCTTTGGATTTATTCTACTCGGTGATCCCTATAAAAACCTTGCAAAATCTTGAGGAAAGGGTCGTATACTGACGCCCGTAAGCCCCTATGAACGTGACTAAAACGAAAGGATCAGCGGAATGAAGAAATTTGCCGCAACACTCTTAATGACCGGCATCCTGGCGGTTGCAGGCTTCGCTGCTCCTGCCAACGCCGCACCCAAGAGCGGGGACACCACCACTTCCTCGTCTTCGAAGTCGACCACCAACTACTCCTATATCGGTTCGTGGCCAAACTAATCGGCAACTAGCCAACGCAATAAACTGCCCCGGACCGCTTGGTTTGGGGCAGTTTTTGTTGTGCTCCAGCCTCTTGCTGCGTGTTGGCGGTGCGTCCCACCGCACGGCATCCGGCGCGTCAGGGGCGGGCACCTTCATCACTGCGTGCTAATCCTGGGGCCCCGCGACCGGCAGGTAAACAGATACCGTGGTTCCGGCCCCGAGCGATGATTTCATCTCAAGCGAGCCATTGTGGCGCTGCACAATATCATGCGCTATTGCCAAACCGAGGCCGCTGCCTGGCACCGCCGCTGAGGACGCGTTGGAGGCCCGATAGAAACGGGAAAATACCTGGGAAATTTCCTGCTCGGGAATTCCGACGCCGGTGTCCGCAACCCTGACCACGGCTGTCTGGTTTGCCTCCGCAGCAGGATCAAGCATGACCCTGATACTGATCCGGCCGCCGTCGGGCGTGAATTTAATGGCATTTGCCACGATGTTGGTGAAGACCTGTTCGAGCTGTGTTTCGTCCGCCCGGATCTTCACGTCTTCGTGGGCATCCGCGCCGGTGATGACGACGTTCCTCGCTTCAGCCAGCGGGCGGAGCGCGGCAACCACAATCCGCAGGACCTGGCCCAGCTCCACCTGTTTGAGGTGGAGGCGGCCGGAACCGTCCTGCTGGGAAACGGTCAGCAGGTCCTCAATGAGACGCCGCAGCCTTTCAGAGTTCCGCGAAATGACTTCCATCATCGACTCGATGCCTGGCGGTACCGGGCCGCCGGCGCCGTCGCGGATCATGTCGAGGTAGGCAGTGATGGACGTCAGCGGGGTGCGGAGCTCGTGGTTGACGGTGGCCAGGAAGTCAGTCTTGGCCTTATCCAGTTCGCGGAGCTGCTGCAGCACCTGGATCTGCGCGCTGATGAGGTGGCCCTGGATCAGGCTGTGGGCCAGGTTCCCTGCAACGTGCTGAATGAGGGCGATTTCAGCGCGGGTCCATTCACGCGGAGCGTCCAGCTGGGCGATCCAGATGATGCCGAGCGCGGACTCGTTGTCGCCCACGGGCACAACCACGGACGCGCACCCGCCAGTCAGTTGCAGCCAGTCCGGCAGCCCTTCCGTGAGGGGTGAGACAGGTTGCGCCTGGTGGTCTGCCACGGCCAGCACCTCGGCTTCGGACCAGAGGCACTTGGCCAGATCCCTGGCGGCGTCCTCGTACGAACCCAGCGAGTCCGGAAGCTGTGACAGGCCCGGCCTGCACCACTGCGACGTGATTCGGGGGACCCGAGGATCCTGGAAGGTGGTAAACCAAACGTGGTCGGTTCCCAGCGCCTCACCAAACCCACGCACCAGGTGGCCGGCCATCTGTTGCGGGCTGTTCGTTCCGCGGATGGCAGCAGAGACACTGCGCAGGCTTTCGCGCAGGGACTCGGCCTCGGCGCGGATCCGGCGGCGCTCCTGGGATCGTGCAATCAGGGTATTTACCCGGTGGACCAGTTCCTGTGCGCAGGCACTTCTCGAGACATAGTCAGCAGCGCCCCAAGGCTCAAGCCGGGACAGGTCAAAGTCGTCCGTGAGGTCTACCAGGAGCAGTACCGGGGTGCCCTCCCCGGTGAAACCCTCGGCCAGGCGGGTGTCCAAAAGCACGACGGCGGGATCGTTCCGTGCGAGTTCAAGGGCGAGAGCGTCGGCGTCGGGGGCTGAGTGGACGGTAAATCCGGCAGCGGTGAGGGCGCCTCCTGTCGCGGTAAGAAGATCCGCGTCAGGAATTGCAACCACGGCTGCCCGCGGCACGGAAAGAGTTTCCGCCGGTGCCTGTACCACATTGCCCCCTGTTTTGAGCGTCGCCAGTGCGGCCACCCCTGTTTTCCGACTCACAATATCAGCCCCTTGGGGGTGTTCAGCCGGACAGGTCGGTCCTGCAGGCCCCGGACGCGCGTGCGTTGGACAAGCCCGCAGGGAGCGGTAGCTTGATACTTGTCTGATTAGACACGGGGAGGTCTCAAGAATGAATGCCGATGCAGACGGCCAAGATGCGCTGTTTAACCTGGTCCTGGATGACGGGGGCATACTCCGGCTGATCTGGGCACGGGGTGCCAGCATCACGGAAGCCGATGCGGAAGCCGCGATGGCAAAAGTCAATGCCTTGTCCGGGACAAGCCGTCATCCGATGCTCGTGGATATGGCCACGACCGCCGACGTGAGCCGCGGGGCACGAGCCGTCTTCGGCCGCCCGTGCCAGGCTTCCCGGATTGCACTGCTGGGTTCCTCACCCGTGGACAGGGTGCTCGCCAACTTCTTTCTCGGCATCCACAAGGTTCCGTGCCCCACGAAGTTTTTCACCTCCGAGCCCGACGCCCTCGCCTGGCTCAGCGTGGCCCCGACCCCGTCGAGTGCTCCGTAACTGCCCTCATGAGCGTCCCTTAGAGGCCTGCCGGAGCAGCAGTCAGCGAGCTTGGAGTACCGAGAAATACCCCGGGATCCGTTCCGGTTCCGCGGAGGTCAGCGGGTGGGCTTCGATGACGGCGGGCCCGTCCTCCACCAGGTCCCAACGGGATTCGGGAAAGGCACGCAGGCGCTGGACGGGCCCGAAGCGGCCTGGCATGGGAAGGGCCCGGATGGCGTGGGCGAGGGGCCCGGGTATGAAGCTCCTGGTGGCCCCAAGGTGGCAGACGTACTCGACGGCGTTCCCCCGGAAGTCCGTTTCGGCCAGGAAGACGCGGCCCCTTTTGCCCACCAGAGGGAGCAGCTGTTCGGCCAGGGCGGCCCGGGACGCGGGCCTGAGGACATGGAGGACGCCGCGGATGAAGATGTTGGCCTCACCCGCCATGCCCGCCGCGGCCAAGGCAGTCTGCACGGCCTGGGCTGCTCCCGGCGCCGACATGTCAACTGTTGCGAAGGAGATTCCTTCCAGTCCCTCCGATTCCGAGCGGGCCAAGGCTATGGCTTGGGCTGACACGTCCACGCCGAGGACGTGGGGAAAGTGGGCCGCCAGCCTTCGGCTGAACGAGCCGCTGCCGCAGCCGACGTCCACCACAGGAAGCTCCGGATCCAGCTGCCGCTTCAGGTGTTCCAGATAGCCGAGCATCTCGTGGTCGTCGCCGGAGTCCCAGAGCACGTCGCCGGGTTCGCCCGTGCTGCGGATGTCTCCCCAGTACTGGTCCCAGGCCGCGTGCGGGTCCCGCGGCGCGCTGGAGGACAGCCGCATCAGCCTGGGAACGAGCAGGTATTTCTTCCACGATGAGAGCATCGACAACCTCAGCCCCGACAATGCGAGCATCGACAATGAGAGCCCCGACAACGTAAGCCCCGACAACCTAAGCACCGTCCAAATATAGGGTGCGGAGGCCAGGCCGGGTTGCCCATTCGCCGATAATGGCCGCTTGGCGCGTCTGCAAGCGGCCGTTTATGACAAACGGGCAAGGTGGGAGCGGCGCTCCGCGGCCAACATTCCGCACTGGTTCGAGGGCTGATGGCACGAGTGCCTATGGTGCCGGCTCGAGAGCTTCCGGGGCCGGGGCCGGTCCGGCTGGGGTGGGCGCCGGCGTCGGGGGAGGGGCGGGTGACTCGGTCGTTACAGGATCCGCCGGGGCCGGCCCCGCTGGCGCCGGTGCAGGGGCCGTGCCCGCGGGGGCTGTCTCTGCAGGTGCCGTCTCCACTGGTGCAGGCTCTCTTGGCGCCGGTTCAACAGGATCAGTCCCGGCAGGAACCGGCGTGGGATCCGAAGTGGCCGCACCGGACGGAGGTTGCGTCTGCCCGCTTCCGCTTGTGGGCGCCGGGCCCGTGGCCGGAGAAGCACCGGGGTCGCTTCGGATGATGTCCATGATCTGCTGCTTGTACGCCTCGAGCCGCCCCTGGATTTCGGACAGGGGGACTCCCTGGAGCGTGCGGCCGAACTCTGCGATCTCTTCCCACAGCTGCGAGAGCCGGGTCATGCCGTCGGCGCTCAAGGGGCCGTCCAGCGTCAGGACCAGCTGGCTGGCGAGGGCGTAAGTGAGGCACCGGACGCAGTTGTAGTTCGCGGCGGCCGAGAGATTCTCCGGCACGACGATGTCGGCCTGGCCGATGATCAGCACAACCTGGAAGCCGACCGAAACTGCCGCGCAGTCCGAACAGCTGGCGAACGCGTAGGCTTCGTTGGTCGTATCCACCGGCCCGTCCTCGGCCCACACCAGGGCAAAGGCGACGTCGTACGTCACTGACCCGTCTGTGGTGTTCACGGCGAGGGCCTGGTTGCCGTCCTCTTCGGGTGCCGGAGGCTTGTCGAACGGAAAAACCCACGACGGCGCTGCGGCAGTTTCATCGCCGGCCCCGCCTTGGGTGGTTTCCTCGGTGCCAGTCTGGCCTGCTCCGGCGTCGGTGGTCGCCGAAGCCTGCCGCGGCACGAGGACCATGCTGAGCTGCGGCTTGTCGCGCGTGGGCAGTTCCGTGCCCTCGGGCCACAACGCCACTTTCTGACCTCCGCGCCCCTCCTGCAGCGTTGCGCCGGACGTACGTCCCACGGCTACCGGATTGATGGCGGCCGTGGCATCAAACAGTGTGCCCCGTTCGTACGGCTGCACGGGCCGGTAGGTGTCCGGCGACGGCCACCATGCCCAGGCGAGTCCGGCAAGGACCGCGACGACGGCGGCCATCGCGGTGCCGCGGTGCAGCGGCCTGCCGCTGGTCTTCTTCCACAGTCCCACGGCCAGCTGGCGTACCAGGCGGACCAGCATGTAGCCGATGCCCAGCAGCGGAAGGACGACGGCTGCAATCGCCAGGACGCGCACGGCGGCGTCGGCGAAATTGCCGTCTGCGAGGCCGTTGGCGAGCTGGGCCTGCTGCTCCTGGACGCTCGCCCACGCGGTGCCGAGCAGCCGCGGGAGTGCGACCACCATGAGGACCAGGCTGGCCAGGAGGAGCGGAACGGTGACCAGGACCCAGACCGTGATGACCGCTCTGGCCCATGGCTTGAGAACCTGCGCTTCGGGCTCGGGCTTGCGCCAGTTCCACGGCAGCAGACCCAGAAGCGTGGGTTTGATGCGCTGGAACAGGTCCGGAACACCAGTGGCGTCCGCAAGGATGTGGTACCCGTCGAAGCGGAGCAGGGGCAGGAGCTGGCGGACCATCTGCAGGATCTGTGTGACCACCACCAGCAGCAGGGCGTCGTAGCCGCTGGCCCACCAGATGCCCATGATGGCGACGGCGGTAATCGCGTTGAAGTACAGGCCGCCGAGATCTGTGCGCAGCCGGCCGCCGCGTCCCAAGCGGTATGAGTCCGTGACGTCGGTGTAGAAGGCCGGCCAGACGAGGTAAAGGCCTGCTCCCATGGCGCCCGGGGTGGCCCCTCCGCGGCGTGCGGCAGCGGCATGGCCGAACTCGTGGAAGCCCGCGGACAGAATCGTGATGGCAAAGATGAGCAGCAGCAGGCCCGGGTTGGCGAACGCGTCGTGGGTGGCCGACGCCAGTCCCTTGACCATCAGGACCCACCAGCACGAGGCCAGGAAAGCCACCAAAATGGCCGCCACGATCAGCGGATGGAAGAGCGCGGCGAAGGGCGCGGTGAGCTTCCGCGTCCGCTCCGGATCGGTCACGGTGTAACGGAACCGCATGCCGAGCAGGGGATCGGACTTCCGCACTGCAGGCTCGGAGCCGTCGGCCAGCCGGAGCAGCCCCAGCGGCAGCAGCTGGCCCTCGATCAGAGTCCGGACGTTGTCCGCGCTGACGAGCTTCCCGTATCGGGTACTGGCGTATTGCGCGATGTCCGCCTCGTTCCGCTCCCCGTCAACGGCCTCCAGCACGAGGTACAGCAGGCGGGTCAGCTGGATGGTCTGGCCATCGGCGCGGCGGACCAGGAACGGTGCTTCCCGGTAGCCGGAGCCTTTGGCCTCGCCGATCAGCTGGATGCCGTCCGCATGGGCTGGCGCCTGGGCAGGGCGGGTGCCGGTCGCGGCCGCCGTCGTCGCGAGGTCTGCGGAGGCGGACGAGACCGGCGGGCCGTCCGGAAAGGACGGCCCGCCAGATGCGGTACTCATAGAGGATTTACTGTTCCAGGTCGGACTGCTGGTCAGCCGTGGCAGTGGCCGAGCCGTCGATGTTCTGAGTGATGATGGCATCCTGCTGTGCCAGTGCGGTGGCGTTGCTGTCGATGGATGCGATGTTGGCGGCCACCGCGGCGTCGATCGGCGCGGCCACGTTGGCGTTGGCGGCGACAGCCCCGTTGATTGGTGCGGCGATGTCGGCGTCGGCGGCGAGGTCCACGTTGACGTTCAGCAGATCGCCGTCCAGTGCCGCGGCCGGGTCCACGGGGAGCGCGCCGACCTCGGGCAGCGTGCCGTCCGGGAGGGTGCCGTCCGGCAGGGTGCCATCGGGGAGGGTTCCGTCCGGTACTGTCCCGTCAGGGAGCGTGCCATCCGGAAGCAGGGCGGCGTCAGCAGTTTCCGCCGTTGCTGCCTCGGTGCCCGTGGCTGCGGGAGCGCCGCTGTCAGCCGCGCCGTCAGCCGTTCCGCTGCCCTGGGTGATGGTGCTGTCCTGGGTGGACTCGGCGGTGGCGTCGGCTGTGATGCCCTGGTTGATGATGACGCCCTGGTCGGCGAGGGCCTGCGACTCTGAGCCGAGGGACAGGATGTTGGCGGCTGCTGCTGCGTCGATAGGTGCGGCCACGTTGGCATTGGCAGCCACGGCGAGGTCGATGGGCGCTGCCGCGCTGATCCCCAGATCGAGGTCGGCGTTGAGGTCAAGTACGGACGCGACTTCCTTGTCCGGCAGGGCGCTGCCCGCCTGGGCGTTCAGTTCGTCGTCGGAAAGCGGGGTCAATCCCTGTTCATTGCTCACGCTATGCTCCAATTCCGGCACCGGGTCCCCTGCCCCCAGCGGACAAGGGCGCCGAACGAAGTGCCCGTATGCCCGTCAATAGTAAGCAGGATTACTATTTTTCGGAAACCTCGGGCGCCGGAAAAGAGAACTTGCCCCTTAGATCCATACCGACATGCGCGAATCGCCCACCGGCCGCCGCCGTTCTTGGCGCGACTTCATGCCGCTTTGCCAAAAATGGCCGCCTGACGCGGTCCGCAGGCGGCCATTTCTGGCAAACGACGGCCCTCGCAACACACGCCGGCACCCTCATATGAGCCCTAGGACCATATGAATCCGACGACCTATTTGAGCCCGGCGCCGGGGAGGAGCTCCGTGGCTCCGAGGGAATCGGCGATGAACGCGTAGTCCCAGGCCCGTTCGCGCCACTGCACGTACCGTCCGGAGGCGCCGCCGTGGCCGCCGTCCATCTCGATCTTCATAACGATCGGCTCGGACGCGGTGGTTTTGTTGCGCAACTCCTGCACCCACTTGGCCGGTTCGACGTAGAGCACCCTGGTGTCATTGAAGGAGGTCACCGCAGCGATCTTCGGGTACGCGGCCGGCCGGACATTCTCGTACGGCGTGTACGACTTCATGTACTCATAGACCGCAGGGTCCTTGATGGGGTTGCCCCACTCCTCCCACTCGAGCGCGGACAGCGGCAGTTCCGGGTCCAAAATGGTGTTGAGGGCGTCCACGAACGGCACCTCCGCCACGATGGCCGCGTACTTCTCCGGGGCCAGGTTGGCCACGGCGCCCATGAGCAGCCCGCCGGCCGACCCGCCCAGGGCCGCGATCCGGTCCGGCGCCACCCAGCCCGAGGCCGCCAGCCAGTCCGTGGCCGCAATGAAGTCGGTAAAGGTGTTCTTCTTGCTGAGTTTCTTGCCGTTTTCGTACCAGTGCCGGCCCAGCTCGCCTCCGCCGCGGATGTGCGCGATGACAAAGACGATGCCGCGGTCCAGCAGCGAGAGCCTGGCGATGCCGAAGCCCGGATCCATGCTCAATTCGTACGAGCCATAACCGTAGATCAGGCCCGCAGCCGTTGAGTCGCGGGCAACCGCCTTGTGCCGCAGCACCGATAGCGGAATCCGGGTGCCGTCCTCGGCCTCCGCCCACTCGCGGGTAGCCACATAGTCATCGCCGTTGTAGCCGCCAAGCACCGGGCTTTCCTTGCGCAGCAGCAGTTCACCGGAGGGCAGCTCCGCAGTGGGGAGCACGAAGTCGTAGACCCGCGACGGAGTGAAGTAGGACGTGTAGCCGAGCCTGATCACGGGCGCTTCGTAGTCCGAACCACCTACTCCGGCTGTGTAAAGCTCCTCGTCGAACGCAGGTTCCACGGGCGATTCCTGGGCGGGTGTCCCGAGGCCGGCCAGGGAGATCACCTGGACACGCTCGATGGTGTCCTTCCGGACCGAGACCACCATATGGGTGGAGGTGACACCCGCGCCGTTGACCCGGACGTCTTCGGAATGTTCGACGACGGTAGTCCACTGCTGCTCGGCCAGCGGCTTCGAGAGTTCGGACGGTTCCACGAGCGAGACCATCGAGTTGACGGCGTTCCGGTTGTGGGTGATGACGATGCGCTCAGTTTTCTGCCCGGCCGGGCCCTCCAGCAGGAACGGTTCGGCCTCGTAGAGGACGCGTTCATCGCGGGAGATCACGGTGGTGAGGGTGGCAGCGGGATCGTCCAGCCGCAGCAGCCGCGTTTCGCTGTACTCCGAGCAGCCGATTCCCAGCACGAGGTAACGCCTGTCAGACGAAAGCTCGAAGCCCAGCCACATGGCGACGTCGTCCTCCTGGTAAATCACCTCATCGTCGGTGACCGGCGTGCCGAGGACGTGCGCCTTGACCTGGTAGGGGCGCCAGGAGTCATCCACCACCGTGTAGAAGATCCGGGTGCCGTCAGGGGAGAAGGAGACCCCGTAAAAGATATTCTCGATGACATCCGGCAGCAGCTCGCCGGTGCGGAGGTCCTTGATGCGCAGCGTGAAACGCTCGTCGCCGGAGTTGTCCACGGCGTAGGCGTACAGATTTCCGTCCACGGTCACTGCGGAGCCACCCACGGAGAAGAAGGGCTTGCCCTCGGCCTCCACGTTGCAGTCCAGCAGCACTTCCTCGCCCGGAATCTCGACGCCGGGCACCACCGCCGGGGGAGTCCAGTCCGCCACCCGGTCACCGCTGTTCTGGGCGCGGACGCGGCACTGGATGCCGTACTCCTTGCCTTCCACCGAGCGGCTGAAGTACCACCAGTCGTCTTTGCGGTTGGGGACGGACAGGTCAGTCTCCTGGGTGCGACCCTTGATCTCCTGGAAGACCGCCTCCCGCAGCGGCTCCTGATGGGCCGTGACTGCTTCCTGGTAGGCGTTCTCAGCCTTCAGGTGCGCCACCACCTCCTCGGAGTCCTTCTCCCGGAGCCATTCATAGTTGTCCACGAACGTGTCACCGTGGTGGGTGCGTTCAGTAGGCACCTTCTTGGCGACCGGAGGCGCAGGGGAGGCAGCGGCGGGGGTTTCTGCGGAATGCTGCAGCGGAGTCTGGGTCATTCCCTCAATATATAGAGCGCCACCGACAATTAGGCGGCCGTTCGCTACCGGGGGAGAAGGCCCCTCACGGCCATGGGACACGCGGGCCGCACGTGACATGTGGGAGGCGAGAGACTCGCGTGAGTACCCCTGTCCCAGCCCCGGCCTCCGGCGTAAGCTGAACTCGCGTCCGCAAACCGGAAACAATCGAGCAGCCGAGGGGCAGCCATGACCATTCCGCCAGTGCACGAGCCAGAGCCATTCCCGCCGGAGCCGGGGCCCGATCCCATGCGGCCTAATCCGAACGGACCCGACCCAACAGGCCCTACGCCGCCCAGTCCGTTCCCTACCCCGGAACCGCCGGGCCCGCTTCCAGTCCCGGACCCCGGGCCAGCTCCGCTCCGCCCGGATCCCACGAGAGACGACTACCTGTAGAAACCAGTCGGCAGGTGCGCCTGCCCGAACCGACGCACTGAGCCCGCCGAAACCGAGTTTCGGCGGGCTCAGTGCGTCTAGCGGTGCTCCAACGGTGCTCTGACGGCGCCGGGCCGAAGCCTGCTGGTTGCTTGGGGGCTTCTTGGGCGGATGCCCGCGGATGATCGCGATTCTGCAACATTCAGTCTTTTTACTGTTACGTGCATCACATTCGGGTTAGGGTAGTTCTCGGTCGCAGCGTCGCGGCCAGGCCGCAGCGTAGCGGCCAGCATGAGGGGAGATGTTTTGAACGACAAGCTTAAGGTTTTGGTCCGACTCGATCTTGAATGCGGTGAAGCTCAAGTCGCCGCCCAGGGAAATGTAACCGCCCGAAGCATCCAGGCTCTGTACGTTGTTCTGAAGCGCGCCAACCACCTCAGGGAAGGCCTCCGGCTCGTCGTGGATGTCAGCCACGCACACGTTGAGCCGTCCGCACTGGAACAGCTTCGTGAGTGCTCCGAAACCCACCACTTGCCACGTTCCATTGATCCACAGCAGTCGGAATGCAATGTCCGCGTTCTGGCCCCTGCCAACGCCGGCATGGGTGCCTCTTCCCGCCGGGCACCGCTGGCGGCGGCTGCCTGACGGGCGCTGCCTGACGGCGGCACCCGCCTGCGGCGGCGCTGCTGAATGAGCCTGTCAACAGCAGGCTTCGCTTTGCCCGCCAGTCCGAAAACCGCACGCCTGCATGGCGAGCTGAGGAAACGGACTGGTGAGGCACCGGCTCATTCAATGGCCAAAGCCGCATCATTAGTCGAATTTTCACACCAGGAACTCCGCGTCTTTGAGCGGGGAACATCCTGTGCCCACTCAGCGGGCGGGATGTCCTCTGCTCAGCGCAGTACCGGCCGCCGAAGCAGCAGCCCTGTGTGTCGAGCAGTGCGAATGCGTCCGGCTCTACTTTTCCGGGTTCGGGTCCCTTACGTCGCGGGCTCCTATGTCCGCTGCCCCGAGCACGCCCGCGGCCGGGGAGTGGGTTGCTTCATGCTCGCGCACCCGAAGTTCCGGATGATGCAGGTCCAGCGCCGGGCGCTCTGAGCGGATGCGCGGCAGCGACGTGAAGTTGTGCCGCGGCGGCGGGCAGGACGTGGCCCACTCGAGGGACGCCCCGAAGCCCCAGGGATCGTCCACTTCAACCCGGTGGTGGCTGCGTGCAGTAATCCAGACGTTCCAAAAGAACGGCAGGAGGGACGCGCCCAGCAGGAAAGAACCGTGCGAGGAGAACTGGTTCATCCAGGTGAAGTTGTCCTGCGGCATATAGTCCGCGTAGCGGCGGGGGAAACCTGCCACGCCAAGCCAGTGCTGGATCAGGAACGTGGCATGGAAGCCCACGAACAGCATCCAGAAGTGGATTTTGCCGAGGCGCTCGTTGAGCATCTTGCCCGTCCACTTCGGCCACCAGAAGTAGAAGCCGGCAAACATCGCGAACACCACGGTGCCGAAGACCACGTAGTGGAAGTGCGCCACCACGAAGTAGGAGTCCGAGACGTGGAAGTCCAGCGGCGGCGAAGCCAGGATGATGCCGGTCAGGCCGCCGAAGAGGAACGTGATGAGGAAGCCGATGCTCCACAGCATCGGGGTCTCGAAGGTCAGCGAACCGCCCCACATGGTGCCGATCCAGTTGAAGAACTTCACACCGGTGGGCACCGCGATGAACATGGTCATCAGGGCGAAGAACGGCAGCAGCACCGATCCGGTCACATACATGTGGTGCGCCCACACGGTCACCGAGAGCGCAGCAATGGAGATCGTGGCGTAGACAAGGCCCTTGTAGCCAAAGATCGGCTTGCGGCTGAAGACGGGGAAGATCTCGGAGACGATGCCGAAGAACGGCAGCGCGATGATGTACACCTCAGGGTGGCCGAAGAACCAGAACAGGTGTTGCCACAGGAGGGCGCCGCCGTTTTCCGGATCGTAGACGTGCGCGCCGAATTTCCGGTCTGCACCGAGTCCAAAGAGCGCTGCAGCCAGCGGCGGGAAGGCCATGATGACCAGGACCGCGGTGATCAGGGTGTTCCAGGTGAAGATCGGCATCCGCCACATGGTCATGCCAGGGGCGCGCATGCAGATGATGGTGGTGATGAAGTTGACGGCGCCGAGGATCGTGCCGAAGCCGGACAGTGCCAGGCCAAAGACCCACAGGTCACCGCCCACGCCTGGGGTGAAGGTGGTGTTGGAGAGCGGCGTGTACGCGGTCCAGCCGAACGACGCCGAGCCCTGAGGGGTGATGAAACCGGACACGGCGATGGTGGAGCCGAAGAGGAAGAACCAGTAGGCCAGGGCGTTCAGTCTCGGGAACGCGACGTCCGGGGCGCCGATCTGCAGCGGCATGATGACGTTCGCGAACCCGGCGAAGAGCGGCGTGGCGAACATTAGCAGCATGACGGTGCCATGCATGGTGAACATCTGGTTGTACTGCTCTTTGGTGACCAGCACCTGCATACCCGGTTCGAACAGTTCGGCGCGGATGAGCAGCGCCATCACGCCGCCGAGGCAGAAAAAGATGAAGGAAGTGACCAGGTAGAGGTAGCCGATGACCTTGTGGTCGGTGGACGTGAGCCATTGGACAGCCATGCGGCCCTTGCGTTTTGGCGCAGGGGGCGCGACGGTGGTCGCCGGAACTGGTGACTGCTGAAGTTTGGACATCGTCTGCCACTCCTGGGCGTCGTTGCAGGGGCCCGCTTCTAAAGCTGCGGCGCCGGACGGAACCAGGTGCGGTTCACGGAACCGACAGGATCAGAATAGCCCGCAAAAGTGCGGCGCAACAGTAAAAGCCGCAACGGCAAAAAGGGCAAAAGTGCGGCGGCCCCGCAGAGTTGCAGGGCCGCCGTCGTGATTAAAGGCAAAACAGGGTCAGTGCCCTGCTGCGCGCGGAGTGCGGACACCCTCCCTGGACAGGAGCAGTGCCAGGGCAACCATGCCGATGCCGAGCAGGAAGTGCAGCCAGTTGTCAGCAGTGTTGAACGGCACGAAATTGGCAGGCGTGTTCAGGTTGATGATCAGGCCATACAGCCAGAGGACCAGGTAGACGATGCCGCCGTAGAGCAGGTAGCTCTTGGCCTGGCCGGGCGTGCGGGCCATCATGATGCCAGCCACTCCGAAGAGGAGGTGCACGATGTTGTGAAGGATCGAAACCTGGAAAACGCCCAACAGCAGCGCTTCGGAGGTGTGCCCTGCGAATTGCATGGCACCGAAGTTGCTGGTGATGCCAGGGATGAAACCCAGAATGCCGACGAGCAGGAACACTGCCCCCACGACCTGGGCTGCCAGTTGCAGTCGGCTCCTGGCGCCGGCTGCGCGATTGGAAGTGACCATTGCGTTTCTCCTTATTCATTGGCTGCCCTAGTAGCAGCCAAGTCTTTTAGACCAAGTCGTTAAACCACTGTCTTGTCGTGGCGGCGGCGGCGCCAAAGGACCGCCGCGAGGATTGCACCGAGGACGATCGCCGCGATGACGTAGGGGGCCCAGTCGAGGCGCGTCCCCTCGGCCTCAGCCGGCTCGCCCGTCCCGGGATTTACGGGATTGTCTGACGGGGCGGCGGAAGGTGATGACTCGCCGGTGGGTGACGGAGTTGTAGCCGCCTGCACATTGCCCGCGGCTTCGAGCGGCGTCTGGGCTGCCTGTGCGGAAAAAGGAAAAGCATTGGTTGCAGCCTGCGAGGGCAGGGCAAACGAAATACCGCCTATGAGCAGGGCCAGTACGGCTGTAGTCATGACGAGCAGCTTGCGCATAAATCAGTCTCCTTGGTCGATGCCGGCAACAACATAGTAAGCATGATTAGTATCGGATACTAAGCATCCTTGATGAATTGTTTGGCATTCGAGATCAAGGCTCCCGAAAAGGCGCTTTCTTGTTTCGAATAAAGGCGGCCCCGGTCGGGCCCGGAAGCGGCTGAAGCCAGGGCCGGCCCCCGACTTCAGTACGAGATGAATTCCACCAGTTCGCCCACCCGCTCCTCGGGGTAGTTCCTGGCGATGTCCGCCTGGCTCAGCATGCCCACCAGATCATGGCCGTCGATGACAGGCAGCCGCCGGACCCGGTGCTCCTGCATGGTCCTAATGGCTTCCTCGATGGAGTCGTCGGCGCCGATGGTTACGGGCTTGCCTTCCCCGAAGTCGCCCGCCTTTGCGGTACGCGGGTCGCCGCCCTCGGCGACGCATTTGATCGCGATGTCCCGGTCCGTGACCATGCCCTTCAGCCTGTTGTCTTCACCGCAAATTGGAAGCGCACCGACGTCGAGCTCTTTCATCTTCCTGGCTGCCTGCTCGAGGGTCTCATTTTCGCCGACGCATTCCGCACCGCCGGTCATAATGTCGCGTGCCTTGACGGCCATATCCATATCTCCTCACCAATTCCGGCACCGCCGGCAGGCCGCCGTCGGCGCTTCCTATTCACCTTGCGTGGGCCGGTTACCAGCAAAGTCCGACGGCGGCACCCCGCCGTTTGCGGTCCGGGTCTAGTCCGGAACCTCCATTTGAAAGCCACATCCGCAGCGGAGCAGGCGGGTGGGGAGGTGGACGTCGTGGATCGTGTGGCGCAGCGACAGCTCCTCGCCGGGGATGCTGCTGGTTCCAGAGCTGACCGACGTCATGGGAGTGCCGCAGTGGAAGTATTCGCCACCGAACTGCAGGACGCCCATCATCTGGCCGTGCCGGTTCAGGACGGCAGCAACGTCGTGGATGCTTGCCGGGTGTCCGTAGAAGTAGTCGCATTCGATGCAGGTGTAGGACACGTCCACCAGGCCGTCCTGAGCGGGGTGCAAGGCTTCGATGGACTCGACGATCAGGTGCTCGTCGGTGCGGCATTCTGAGCACCATAATCTGTCGCCCGGCGGACGGTGGGCTTCACCGGGAAGTTTTGCATTGGAGATGGTCGACACTGACACGCTCCTGGTTATGGGGTCTCTGTGCCCTGACTGCTTGAGCTCAATCCCACGCTTAAAATAGCGCTCGCCGCGCAGGCAAACAAGAGTAGGCGCTGGGCGGCTGGGGCGTGCGGGGCCAAGGGTGGCACTGAGGCCAACGCTGGCGGAATTCTTGCGGCGCCGGCAGAACTCAGCGCAGGTAGCCGGCCCGCCCTCAGGCGTGGCCGGCTACCCGTGAAGCGTGGGTTTAACGGCGGATCCGGCGGCGGCCGGCGACGCTTTCGGCAACGCCGATCAGCAGGACGGCGGCAATGACGGCAACGATGAACCCGAGAACGTTCAGCTCGAAAATGTTGCCCGTTCCGAGCAGGCTGGCGATGACGCCGCCAATGACTGATCCTGCGAGGCCGAGCAGCAGGGTGGCCCCAAGCCCCAGGTTCTGCTTGCCGGGTTTGATCAGGCGGGCGAGGGCTCCGATGACGAGCCCGGCGACGATGAATCCAATCATGGCGTTACTCCTTATGCGGTGCGTCGGCCTTCAGCTCCGGAACCATCCGGACGCCAGGCCAATGCTAAGTAGGTATGTTGTCCGATGGTAAGCATACTTCCTAAACGGGTTGCGCGCCCCCGTCCCTTGGAGGGCCGCCGCCAGCGGTCCGGAAGTTGCAAAAATTCTTCCACAGCCCCTTGCACACCCCTATCCTCAGTGCTATAAAAAATCTATACCAGCTGATACAGATCTGGCTGGTAGTGATAACTGAATGGACCGTCTCACCCATGAGGAGGGAAGCCATGTTGATGCGCACCGATCCGTTCCGCGAGCTGGACAGGCTCGCCCAGCAGGTTCTTGGCACAACGGCGCGTCCGGCCGCCATGCCGATGGATGCGTGGCAGGAGGACAAGGAATTCGTTGTGGCCTTCGATCTGCCCGGCGTGAACGTTGACTCCGTCGATCTGGACATCGAACGGAACGTCCTGACGGTGAAGGCTGAACGTCCTGACCCCGTAGGCAAGGAAACGGAGATGATTGCCTCCGAGCGTCCCCGCGGTGTGTTTAGCCGGCAGCTGATCCTGGGGGACACCCTGGATACGGAAAACATCAAGGCCAGTTACGACGGCGGCGTGCTGACTCTGCGGATTCCGGTTGCGGAGAAGGCCCAGCCGCGGAAGATCGAAATCGAAACCAAGGGGGCCCGGCAGGAAATTAACGCCTAGCCTCCGGCGAGCCAGGGAGGATCCGGCGAACGCGTTGTCTGCCTAATTGGGCGGTTAGCCCGGGAGCACGCCATCGCGCTTAGGCGCACAGGCAGAAGTCCGGATTTCTCCCGTAGAGGGTCGGCCCGGGGCCGTTCGGCTCCGGGCCGACCCTGTGCCTGCAAGCTGTGCGCCTGCCGGCT
The DNA here is from genome assembly GCF_044754225.1 of Arthrobacter sp. NPDC093125. NCBI lineage: Bacteria > Bacillati > Actinomycetota > Actinomycetes > Micrococcales > Micrococcaceae > Arthrobacter > Arthrobacter sp. NPDC093125. Next base: position 162,097 of record NZ_JBIVOQ010000003.1, read on the forward strand.
ACGTATTCAGCTCCATCATCAGGGGAGGCAGCTCGTCGGACAGTTCGCGGGCCAGGAATCCGAGGCTACCGAGGCGGCTTGCGAGCCTGTCGCCGGCGGCGGCGTGCAGGTGCGTGCCCCAGCAGGTGGCCTGCGCATCGGTGGTGCCGCGTGCGCGCAGCCCGGCAATGGCTCCGGCCAGGACGTCGCCACTGCCCGACGTACCCAGCCCGCCGTAGCCGGTGGTGATCTGCCACCGTTCCGCGGCTTCCGGCGCGTCGCCGCCCGGCGGCCTGGCGATGAGGCCCTGGCAGCTCACCACGGCCTGGTATTTCCCGGCGATTTCGACGACGGCGGCCGCCAGGGCTTCTTCGTCGCCCAGGTCCGCGTCCCGGCCGAGCAAAATGGCAGCTTCGGTGGGGTTCGGCGTGAGAATGAGCCGGCCTGCCCACGGGTCAAGGTCGTCCAGCAGCTTGGGAAGGCAGCCCAGCGCGTAGGCGTCGAGAACAATGGCGGCGGACCCGCCGTCGTCGTCCTGGTCGGAGGTGCGCGCTGCCTCGTGCCGGAGCAGCTCCCTGAGCAGCGCCTCGGTGCCGTCGATGTCGTCCAGCCCGGGGCCGATGAGCACCGCATCCGCAGCATCAAAGTCCTCGAGCAGCGCCTCCAGGCCTTCGGATCCCAGGGATCCTCCAGCGGATTCCCGGAGCCCGATGACCCCGGCTTCCGGGAGGGTGACGGCCAGTTGCACGGCCACAGATTCAGGCACCGCAAGCGTCAGCCTGCCGGCACCGGCGCGGAGCGCCGCGATTCCGGCGAGCAGCGTGGCCCCGGGAGTCCGCCGGGCGCCGCCGATCACCAGCACCGCCCCGCGCGAATACTTGTCCGCTCCCGGGCTGGGGAGCGGCCAGTCGCGCAGCAGCGACGGCGTGATCTGGGCCGGGGGCGCGTCCTGCCCGGCAGTTTCCTTGGATGACCGAGCCTCACTTTGGGTGGACACTGGCATCTCCTGCGTGCTCGGTGACCTGGACGCCCTGCTGTTCCAGATGCTCGGCCACGTTGAAGCTCTCCAGCGTCCACGGCCCCGCACCTTCCGGCCGCACGTACCGGGTGAGCGAGGCGTTGAGGACGGACGTGCCCGCGGCGAGGTCCAGCAGTTCCCGTTCGGACATGCCTTCCAGGACGTAGCGGAACAGCATCACGACGGCGTCGTGGCAGACCAGCATCACACGGTGCCCGCTGCCCAGCGCATTCAGTTCGTCGAGCACCGAACGCACCCGCAGCGCCACGTCCGCCCAGGATTCCCCGCCCGGCGGGCGGTAGTAGAACTTACCCAGCCACCGCCGTCGTTCTGCCTCCTCCGGAAACCGGTTCTCCACGCCGATGCTGGTCAGCTTGTCCAGGATGCCGAGCTCGCGGTCACGGAGCCGTTCGTCGGTGCGGACGGTCAGCGGCCACGCCGCTGTCTGGACTGCTATGTCGGCGGTCTGGTAGGCGCGCATGTACGGCGAGGAGATGACGACGTCGGGACGCAGCTCCTCGGGAGTGGCTGCCAGTGCGTGGCCCAGGGCCTGCACCTGCTCCCGGCCGGTGTCGGAGAGTTCGACGTCGGCGTCGCGGGCGGGGACGTCGATCTCGTCCAGGCCTGCCGCCTGCGCGTCGGAGGCGGCCACATTACCCTGGCTCTCGCCGTGCCGGACCAGGATGAGTTCCACCGCTCCGGCATTCCAGCCTGCGGGCATGCTCCGGTCGCTCTGCTGATGCTGGCTGCGCTGGCCGTCGTTGCTTTGGCCGTTTTCGCTGCCGCCGCTCTGCTCCGCAACTCGTCCGTAAACTCTGCGCTGGTCGACGCCGTGCTGGTCAATTCCGCGCTGATCGATGCTGCCTTGTCCGTCATTGCCCACGATGTCCACTCCCGGTTCGCGCTTGGCCTGCGATTGCTCCACGTTACTAGCGCCGTACCCTCGCTGCCACCCAACTAACCCGCAGCTGAGAAACTAGGTGGCAGCTGTGGCTGTTCTGAGGCGTGGGAACGACCTGATCTGCTACCGAGTTGGGTGAAGTCACTGCGTCAGGAGGTTCTGTCCTTCTGGTAGACGTCCGGGATTCCGTCGAGGTCGCTGTCAATCTTTTCCTCCGCTTCGGCCAGGCGGTACTGGCGGTTCCTGGTCCGCAGCACCACGGTGGCGAGGACGGCGGCCAGCAGGGAGGCCGAGAGGATGCCGACTTTGGCGTGGTCGTCGTGGATGCTGCCGTGGCCGAAGCTGAGCTCCGCCACCAGCAGGGAGACCGTAAATCCAATACCGGCCAGGAGCGAGACGCCGAAGACGTCGATCCACTTGAAGGAGCCGTCAAGCCGGGCCTTCGTGGTTTTTGTGAGCAGCCAAGTGGTGCCCATGATGCCGATGGGTTTGCCGAGGACCAGTGCCAGGACGATGCCGAGGGCGACGGGATCCGTGAAGGCCGAAACCAGGCCTTCCCCGCCGCCGACGGCAACTCCGGCCGAGAAAAAGGCGAAGATGGGAACTGCGATACCTGCGGAAATAGGCCGGAAACGGTGCTCGAAGATTTCTGCAAGGCCGGGGCCGGCGTCGGGACCTCCGCTCGCTTGGGAGCGGAGCACCGGGACGGCGAAGCCCAGGAGAACACCGGCCACGGTGGCGTGAATGCCGGATGCGTGCACCAGCGCCCAGACGACAACGCCCAGCGGCAGCAGGATGAACCAGGCAGCTGCCAGATGCGTTCCGAAGAAGCGCCGGAACTTCTGCGCGAGCAGCAGGTAGATGCCCAGGGGCAGGAGGGCAAGCAGCAGCGGAACAGGCTGGATATCCGAGGAGTAGAAAATGGCGATGATGCTGATGGCGATCAGGTCGTCCACAACAGCGAGCGTGAGCAGGAAAATCCGCAGGGCACTCGGCAGGTGTGAACCGATGATCGCCAGCACGGCGACGGCGAACGCGATGTCCGTTGCGGTGGGGATGGCCCAGCCCCTCAGGGTTTCCGGACTGCTGATGTTGACGGCGGCGTAGATCAGCGCGGGAACTAAAACGCCACCGGCGGCGGCAGTCACGGGGACCACCGATTTGTTGAGCTGGCGGAGATCGCCGGCCACGAACTCTCGCTTGAGCTCAAGCCCGACGAGGAAGAAGAAAATGGCCAGCAGTCCGTCGGCCGCCCAGGCGCCGAGGCTGAGCTCCAAGTGCCAGGGTTCGTAGCCGACCTTGAAGTCCCGCAGCGCAAAGTAGCTGTCAGAAGCGGGGGAGTTTGCCCAGATCAGGGCGACGACGGCGGCGATAACCAGGAGAGCTCCACCCACGGTTTCCTTGCGCAGGATCTCCCCGATGCGGAGGGCTTCGGCATAGCTGCCACGGCCGAAGATGGTCAAACGGGGCGGGGCGGGAGGAGGTGACTGGCTCATTGTGAATCCTAAAATTGGGTCAGCAAATACACTGCCGACCAGACTTCCCGGCTCACCTTCGACCAGTGTACAGGGGCGGGTAACTGGGACCGGGCTAGTCCGCCACGTCCACCGGCTGGCCGGAACGCTGCAGCAGCCAGCCGCCGGCGATTAAGAGCGCGCCGAATACCAGGAAGAGGATGTCGGCCAGGGTCTGGAAATCGCCGCTGATCACATGGTGGATGCCGAGGAGGTGGTGGTTCATGAGGCCCTCCACGACGTTGAACGCACCCCAACCCAGGAACATCCAGCCCCACAGCACCCTGGACGTCCAGATCCGGCCCCGGGAAACTGTGATTCGGGAGTACAGAATCCCAAGCCCCACAACCACAGCCAGCCAGGTGACCGAGTGGAAGAACCCATCCCACAGCGTGTTCATTTGCAGGCCCTCGATGGTCGTGACGGGATGGGATCCGATGCTGATGTTCGCTGTCTCGGAACTGGAGAGCATGTGGTGCCACTGCAGGACCTGGTGGAGCAGGATTCCGTCCACGAAGCCGCCTAGACCCACTCCAAGGAGGATGCCTGGCAGCGTGATCGGCTTGGGCAGGCCGCCTTGATTCGCGGCGTTCGTCTTGGCTCTGTTGGACATCTCCGGCTGCTCCGATCGCTGTGGTATGTTGCGCGTTTCCCTCACAGAGATACCCGAGGTTGTCCTGGTTATGCCCCGTTGCGGTGGGGTCTGTGCTAACTGGCCGCTCAGCCATGCGCGTGGCCGGCCTTTTCTTCTATCACCTCCGGGTCCCAGGGCGGTTCCGTGGCCATGTCTACGCCTGTCCCGGCCGCGGAGCGGGGGCCGACGGCGACGGTGGACGCGGCCACGTGCGCCTGGCGCGCGATGCCGGCGCGGACGCTTTCCACCGTGCCATCGCCCAGCAGCGGGCCGGTGTAGCTAAAGGTGGCCTGGCCGCTGCCCACAGTCGTTACGTAATTCCCCAAGGCATCCGAGAGAATGCCCTCTCTGTCTACGGCGGCCGAGAGTGCAGCGGGGCTGGCGGTTCCTATCGAGAACCGGAGGTCATGCATCAGGACGGGAAGGACATGGAAGTGCTCAGCGGCCAGGGTCTCCGTTCCCTCTCCCGCTCCTTCACCGACGGCCCGATCCACCAAGGCCCGGCCGTCGTCGAGGGTTGCCGAAGCCGGGAGTGCCACGATGAGTTCGGGCGTGACCTGCTGGAGTGCCGCCGGCTCAAGCACGGTCGGGGAAGTGGCGTCCAGGATCATGTTCCGCGCCGCGGCTGCTGCATCAAGCTTCGCCCGGACGCCTTGCAGTTCGGCGTTGATGTCGGAATGCACGGCGATCACCACCCGGCGCCGCACCATCAGCCCGTCGTAGCTGACGTCGGGCCGACCGTTTCCCAGGTCCTGGCCTTGGTTCACTTGCGCCAGTGCCGCGTCCCCGGTCCCGGAAGGCTGCGGGAAGTCGGGACCGTCGCCGGTGCAGCCCGCCAATAGCGCGGCCAGCAGCACCACAGATGCGCTTAGGCCCCGTCCACTCATGTCAGGTTCCCGCCGGATACGCGAGCCGGTAGGCCGAGGCGAAGAAGCCCTCAGGCACCGTCTCCAGCACAGGCGGGTCAGCGGTGATGGGATCGTTGTTCTCGAGGTCGCCCACGGCAAACTGCACCATCATGTCGTGGTCCTCATGTACAAGGTTGTGGCAGTGGACCATATACCGGCCGCCTTCGTGCTTTCCCGTGTCGAACTGCATCAGCACAGTGATGGATTCGTTCTCGCCGGCATAGAAGACGTCCTTCGGGCCCTTCTCCCAGGCGAAAGGCTTGCCGCCGTTGGTGTTCCTGCCGATGATTTTGCCGTCGACCAGGTGGATGTGGACCGGGTGGAACCAGCCGCCGGAATCATTCACGATGGTCCACTGCTCCACCTCGTTGCGCTCGGGGGTGGAGAAGCACTTTCTGAAGCCGGAGTCTTCCACGTCCTCCCAGGTCACGCCGTTGATGGTCCATTCCCCGCCTTCACGCTTCACGCGCAGAACCTTCTTGGCCACCGCCATGTCCGGGGTCAGCTTCATCGTTTCGATGCCGCCAGTGTCCTTTGTGGGATGTTCGCCGGGATCCAGTGTTAAGGGGATGGAGCTGAGGGTCCGGGAGCCGGGCATCAGCGACGGTGAATCCGCCACGACCTCGAACCGGATGACCTTGCCGGTGTTGGTGAAATTCACGTTGTTCTTGTTGCTCAGGTTCCGCAGGTCCACCGTCTGGCCCGGTTTGTAGCTTCGGAAGTCGATCAGCACCTCATAGCGCTCCGCAGTGCCCTGCCGCCACGACGATACCGCCTCGACCTTACGGGTCATGCCGCCGTCCGTGGCCACAATGTAAAACGGCTTCCCATTGGAGAGGGCGAAACGGTACGAGCGCGTGATTGAAGCGACGAGGAACCTGAACCTGTAGATCTTGGGCTTGACCTTCATCGTGGGCCACGGAACGCCGTTGACCAGGATGATGTCGCCCCACAAACCCGAGTGGCCGTTGTCGTTGTAGCCCAGCGACCCATCCGCCTTGAGCATTACGTCAGAGATCACCATTGGCACGTCAAATTCACCCTGGGGGAGCTGCGCCTGCTCAGCGGGATCAGAAAGCATATACAGCGCGGCGAGCCCGGAATAGACGCCCTGGGCTGTGAGCAAGTGATTGTGGTCGTGGTACCAGAGCGTGCGTGCGGACTGCCAGTTCGGGTAGTGGTAGTTCTTCACCCTTCCCGGCGCCGTGCGGTCATTCGCGTACCCGTCGTACTGGGGCAGGGACGCTGAGCCGTGCAGGTGGGTGACCGTGTTGAACGTGTCCGGGTACAGCAGACCCTTCGCGGGCAGCCTGTTGCTGATCCGAAATTCCGTCCGGGTACCCTGCGGCACCCTGATGGTCGGACCCGGGAAGATCCCGTTAAAGCCGGCGATCGTGGTCAGCAGCCCGTTCGCTATCTGGACCCTGCCCAGACGCTGCGACACGGAATACTTCGCGAACGGTTGGCCGTCTGGATCCCGGCCCGTGGCATAGGGCACCAGCTCTGGCGGGCGTCGGAACAGCGCCCGGAACGGAACCGGCATATTCCCGGAGGCGAGCTGACTGGGGGAAGGGCTCGACGACGTTGTCGAGTCATCCCCGCCGCTCGCTTGCGCCCCGTATAAGACAGGGCCCATTCCGACGCCGGTAACGGCAACAGCGCCGCCCAGCATGCCGAGCTTCAAAACATTTCTCCGTGTTGCCATCGGTCCCTCCACATGCGTCATGCACGAGACCGATGGTGCCCCCGAAGCCGTTGCTTGACCCTGCTAAACCATGCGCGGGAGGGCTTGGGAAAACCCTGCTGCCAGGCCTCGGCGAAGGGTCCCTCCGCCGCTGGCCTACTACGAGCAGAACACTGGGGCCTTTATCCTGGTCAGGGGCAGATGTTCCTGGCGCGAGGGACAGCCCTATCCGATGATGGGCCGTTCCTCGGGCAGCCTGTACAGGCGGGGCCGGGCGGAGAGGGCGAGCGCGGACGCAACGGTGACGGTGCCGATCCTGCCGGTGAACATGAGGGCCATCAGTACCCATTCTGCCGAGGGCGGCAGGGTTACAGGTGATGCCGGTGCTTAGGCCGACAGTGGCGAAAGCGGAGATGGATTCGAACAGTACCTTCTCAAGGCTGTAGTCCGTGAACATGAGGATGTTGGTCACCATGAGCGTTTCCGGGGCGGCCGCACCGTAGTCGATGCTATTCCACGGTGTGCGATTCGGACTGGGCGACGAGCTGGCCGCGGAGGCCGATGTTTTTGCGGACCAGCAGCGCGAGGAGGGTCGCGAGGGTCATGATGCCGAAGCCGCCGGCCTGGATCAGTCCAAGGATGACACCTTGGCCAAATGGGGTCCAGAAGGTCGCGGTGTCCACGGTGATCAGGCCGGTGACGCACACTGCGGAAACCGACGCGAACAGTGCCGGCATGAAGACCTCGGGTTCACTGCCTGTGCGTGACACCGGCAGCATCAGCAGTCCGGCGCCGATGACGATGACGCAGAGGAATGCCAACGGAACAGAGCGGACGGGATGGGAGAGCGCGCGGCGGACCGCAGACTCTTTCCGTGTTCCCGTCTCCTTGCGGTTCCGGAATGGCTTGCGATTCCGCAACGGGACGGGAACCGCAGCCCTCGGAATTCCGGTCTCCTTAGAAACCAGAATCCCGGGTCCCGTCTGGTCTTCGTCCACGCTCATCCGGCTTCCACACTCACCCGACGTGGATGCCCGGCCTGCGCTCCGGGGCGGGTTCGATCTCGCGGATGATTTCGCGGACTACGGGGGCGGTGTCACCCCGGCCGAGCAGCAGGTAGCGCATCAGATGTGCCAGGGGGTTGCCTTCGGACCATTCGAAGTAGGCGTGGGGGCGGACTCCTGTGGCGTCCCGCAGCGCTAGGAGGATGGCCGCGATGGCGTTGGGCGCTGCCGGGCTTGCCGCGCGCAGGACGCGGTGCCCGTCCACCTCGACACCCCGCACCTCCAGAACTTCACTGAATTCGGACGGGTCGGTGACGTCGATCTCCAGGAAGATGACATCGGCGGTTCCGGGGACCGGGTTGTTTTCCCGTTGCGTCGCCTCTTTGCCGGCGTATTCGGCGGCGTCGCGCACCTGCGGACGGTTCAAAATGATGTTCAGCCGCCCGTCGTATTCGAGGGAATCGGTCACAAAGCGGCGGGCGCCGTCGTCGAACTCGATCCGGTCCACGCGCAGCTCGGTGGTACGGCTGACACGGGACACAAGGGAAATAGTGACGATGCCCAGAATGAAGAATCCGGAAATCGTGATGCCGTCCGGCTTTTCGATGACGTTCTCCACCAGCGCGTACAGCATCACCAGGGTCAGGACGGTGAAGCCGACGGCGGCGCCGCGCCGCCTTTTCCGGGCGGCGGAAATGGCGACGGCGACCGCCGCCGAAACCATCATGGCCAGGATGCCCGTGGCGTAGGCCCCGGCCTGGGCATCGACGTCGGCGTTGAACCCGATGGTGATCAGGATGCTGATTGCGGTATAGACGAGAACGACCGGCCGGACAGCCCGTGACCAGTCCGGAGCCATGCCGTAGGAGGGGAGGTACCGGGGAACGATGTTGATCAGCCCTGCCATCGCGGACGCTCCGGCGAACCACAGAATGAGGATGCTGCTGACGTCGTACACGGAGCCGAAGCCGTTGCCGAGGCGTTCGTGGGCCAGGTAGGCCAGGGCCCGGCCGTTGGCTGCGCCCCCTTCCTCGAAGGCTTCCGCAGGAATCAGGACCGTGGTGACGAAGCTGCTGCCGATCAGGTAGACGCTCATGATTGCCGCGGCGGCTGTGAGCAGCTGGCGGGTATTGCGGATCCGGTTCTGCAGCATCTCCTCCGGCGTGGACCCCGAAGCCGCCACCAAAGGCATCATGCTGACCCCGGTTTCGAAACCGGAGAGGCCCAGCACCAGCAGCGGGAAGGCCATCAGCGCCGGCCCGGCGATGTCGCCGAAGCCGCCTCCAAAGGAGGTGAGTTCCGCCGTCCAGCCGGCGATGGCACCCGGCTGGGTGACGGCGTCGTAAATTCCCGTACAGATGATGACGGCGTTCAGCAGGAGGAAGACGCCCACGAGCGGTATGGCCACCGCCACCGCCTCCGAGAAACCAAGCAGGAAGACGCCGCCCAGGACCAGCAGCAAAACGACAGTGACGGGGACTGCCTGGTCATGTAGGAACGGCGGGACGTAGGGGTTCTCCAGCAGGTGGACGGTGGCATCGGCGGCGGAGAGCGTGATGGTGATGATCCAGGATGTGGCGACGAAACCCAGCAGGATCAGGACGAAAACTTTCCCGCGCCAGAAGGGCAGCAGGTTCTCGAGCATTGCCACGGATCCCTGGCCGTGCGGGCTCTCCTTCGCTACTCGCCGGTACATCGGCAGCATGCCGAGCAGGGTCAGGGCCACGATCAGCAGCGTCGCCAGCGGGGACAGGGCGCCCGCGGCGAGCGCGGCGATGCCCGGAAGGTAGGAGAGGGTGGAGAAGTAATCCACGCCTGTGAGGCACATGACCTTCCACCAGCTGTGCCCGGGCGCACGGGTTTCCGCCGATTCGGGCCCGACTGGCTGGTTCACCCGGTGCTCCAGCAGCCACCTGGAGAGCGATGAGCCAGGCTCCATTTGATGCGCGGGTTTAGGAACGGTCGCGGGAATCGAGAACTGGGCTGATGCCGTCAATGACTGTCTTTCTGTACTGCAGGATGGGCCTGATAACCACCGGAGCGTAGCACCGGCAAAGACCGCGTCATTGGGTCATTTCGAGGTTCTTAATGCTTTCTTAACGCCTGCATTTCCACGGCCCTGAAGGCCCGCGGTGACCGGCGGAGTCACTATTCCTGGAAGCGGTAGCCCAGCCCTGTTTCCGTCAGGAAGTGGCGCGGATTGGCCGGCTCCGGTTCTAGTTTCCGCCTGAGCTGGGCCAGGTAAACCCGCAGGTAGCCTGTTTCGCCTGCATAGGCCGGTCCCCAGACATGGGTCAGCAGCTCGTCGTGGGTCACCAGCGCGCCCGTGTTCCGAATCAGCACTTCGAGGATGTTCCATTCGGTCGGGGTGAGCCGGACGGGGACGCCTTGCCTGGTGACCTGCCTTACGGCCAGGTCGACGACGAAATCCTTGGTTGTCACCACGGGGGCCTCGCTGGCCGTGCCCCGGCGGAGCGCGGCACGGAGCCTGGCCAGAAGCTCATCCATCCCGAAAGGCTTGGTGACGTAGTCATCAGCGCCGGCGTCCAGGGCCTGGATCTTGTCATCGGAGCCGTGCCTGGCCGAAAGGACGACGACCGGGACGTCACTCCAGCGCCGCAGCCGGCGGATCACCTCCACGCCGTCCAGGTCAGGAAGCCCAAGGTCCAGCACCACGACGTCCACCGGATGCCGGGCGGCCTGCTCCAGCGCACCCTGCCCCGTGAACGCTGTGACCGTGGCGTATCCCCGGGCGTTCAGATTGATCTGCAGGGCTCGGAGGATCGGGACTTCGTCATCGACTATCAGTACTGCCTGCATGGCGTCCTTCCGGGCTCATGGCGGGCGGAACACCGGTGGACAGCGGCAGCCGGACCACCATGGTCAGGCCGCCGCCCGGCGTCGGTTCGGCCAGCAGGACCCCACCCATGGCTTCCGTGAAGCCTTTCGCGACGGCCAGACCCAGCCCGATTCCTGTTCCCGGGGTTGTGTCGCCTGCTCGCTGGAAGGGACGGAACATGGCCAGGACCTCCTCGGCAGGAATGCCTGCCCCGTGGTCAACCACGGTAAGTTCACTGGCGGGTCTCTGGCCAATTCTCGCGCTGCCGGAACCCCCTACGGACCCGGCGACAACCACGTCGGAGTCCGGTGCGTACTTCAGCGCGTTTTCCACGAGGTTGGCGATGACCCGTTCCAGCATCCCGGGGTCCGCGTCCACCGGCGGCATGTTGTCCGGCAAAAGCACGCGCAGGCGCTCCGATGTTGTGCTCCTCAAGGCTTCTCCGACCGCGTCAGCCCAGTAAACAGGGGTGATCAGAGGTGAGACGGAGTCAGCGGTAATCCTGGACATGTCCAAAAGGTTGCTGACGAGCCCGTCGAGCCGGTCCGCTCCCGACTCTATGGTGGCGAGCAGTTCTTCCTGGTCTTCCTTGGTCAGGGTGATGGTTTTGTCGCGGAGGCTGCTGGCAGCCAGTTTGATGCCCGCCAGAGGGGTCCGCAGATCGTGGGACACGGCCCGCAGAATCGAAGTGCGCATCTTGTTTCCCTCGGCCAGACGCAGATTTTCCCGCTGGCTCGCGTTGAGTTCCTCGCGCTGCAGCAGGGCCAGCAGATGGGAGCCGAAAGCGGCCAGCAGCCGGCGTTCGTCCTGGGACAGCTCGCGTCCCGTCAAGGACAGGATCCGGTCCTCGTCCAATGGCTCCACACTGTCCGCTTCTGTGAGGGCATCCGGGCGGGACGTCCCTGAGTACTCCTGGAGACTCCAAACGCGTGGTGTCCGTGGGCCGCCTTCACTCCTGGTCCACAGCCCGGCCCCCGCTGCCTGGAAGTGTTCGCGCACGTGCTCCAGGAAGGCCGGGATGCTGCTTCCTTCGGCCACAGCCCGGCGGCTCAGCTCGCCCAGGACTGAAGCCTCGGCACCGGCCAGGTGGGCTTCCTTGCTGCGCCTGGCCGACCGGTCAACCACCAGCGAGACGGCGACGGCGACGAGGAGGAAGATCAGCAGTGCCAGCACGTTTTCCGGATCCAGCACGGAGAGCGAACCGACGGGCCGGACGCTGAAGTAGTTCACGATCAGTCCCGCAAGGAACGCGGCGGCCACTGCCGGCCAAAGCCCTCCCACCAAGGCCACAGCGACGATGCCGGTCAGCTGCACCAGCATGTCGGTGGACAGCTGCTGGTGGGGGAGCACGTCCAGCACCAGTTGCAGGAGCGGCGGCAGACCAACGGCCAGGACGAACGCCGGGATTTCCCGACGGCGGCCCAGCCTTGAGCGGCCGCGTCGCGGACTCGTGCCGGTCCCGGCGTTGTGGGCCACGAGGTGGACGTCAATGTCTCCGGCGTTCCGGCGGACTTTGTCCACCGTTCCTCGTCCAAGAGAGGCCAGCGACCGCTGCTCTGATGTTCCCAGGATGATCTGGCTGGCGTTGATGTTCCGCGCGAAGTCGGTCAGCGTCTCGGCGGTGTCCTCGCCGCCGACGACGTGGAAAAATCCTCCGACGTCCTGGGTGAGCTTGCGCTGCAGCTCCAGTTCCTTTCCAGAGAACATCTCATTGGCATCGGTGCCCGTCCGGACATGCACGGCATGGAGCTCACCGCCAGGTACACCCGCCAGCATCCTGGCCGCCCGGCGGATCAGGGCTTGGCCCTCCGCCTGTCCGCTAAGGCCGATGACGATCTTTTCCCGGGTCTGCCAGCTGTCCCTGATATTGTGCTGCGCCCGGTAATCAGATAAACCCGCATCAATCCGTTCCGCCAGCCACAGCAAGGCAAGTTCCCGCAGCGCGGTCAGCGTGCCCGTCCGGAAGTCACCGGCCAGGGCACGGTCGGCTTCTTCCTGGCTTGCGTAGATCTTGCCTTCCCCCAGACGCTGCCGCAGCAGTTCGGGGGAGGCATCCACCAGTTCGATCTGGTTAGCCCCGCGGACCGCCGTATCAGGAACCGTCTCCGGCTCCCGGGCACCGGTGATGCTCAGAACGACGTCGGAAACAGACTCCAGGTTCCGGATGTCCAGCGTGGAGATGACGTCAATCCCCGCGTCCAGCAGGACAGCGACGCCCTCCCACCGTGGAACTCCGGACCCGCTCCGCCTGGCGTAGTCATCCACCAGTACGACGCCGGGTTCCCTCGCCAGGACCGCCTCGACGTCGAGGTCTGCTTCGTCTGCTTTCCCTTCCGGCAGCGGACAGCGCTCGAGGCCCTCAGCCAGGGCCAAGGTTTCGCGTCTGGCCTTGGAAGAAAGCGCGCCCACCACCACATGTGCTCCCTGCAGCCGCAGCCGCTGCCCCTCCTCCAGCATGGCGAACGTCTTTCCCGCCCCGGGCGCAGCCCCCAGGAAGATGCGCAGATTTCCTCCTACCATGCCTCCATTCTTCCCGCCTCAGGGCGACTGCGCTGCAGGCCTGCGGGAGGCGTACTGTGGGACCGGACGGGCAGGGCCCGGCCACGGTGCGCGTGCGCTCGCCGGAAGCCGGAGGAAGGCTGGAGCAGGGGCAATGCAGTGGTGGGAAGCCGTTCTGGGAATCCTCTTGGGATTGGCCGGCGTGTACGTGGTTCTTTTGGCAGGCCTGTGGGTCTATGCGCGGCGCCATCCGGACACCGTCGGCATGCGGGATGCCCTGCGTCTGCTGCCGGATCTGTTGCGTTTGATCCGGCGGATGGCAGCTGACAGGACCGTTTCGCGGGGTGTCCGGATCAGGCTGTTGCTGCTTTTGGCGTACCTGGTGATGCCTGTGGACCTCGTCCCGGACTTCCTCCCCGTCATCGGGTACGCCGACGACGTCGTCATCGTGGCCTTGGTCCTTCGCTCCGTGATCCGCTCCGCTGGACCCGAAGCCTTCCGCCGCCATTGGCCTGGAACGCCGGCCGGACTGCAGGTCATCGAGAAGCTTGCCGGTCTCAGTCCCTCTGACTCCGGCCAGCAGAAGTCATGAGTGCAGGGACAGTCCCGGTTCCGGCACGCGGGTGATCTCCAGTTCGGAGTGGTCAAGCAGCCTGCGGCTTCCCGAGACCGTATCCAGGATCCAGAGCAGCCCCTGGTTCGGGGCTATGTCCGTGACCCGGCCCCGGTGCAGGAGGCGCCCGCCGCGGCGCCCTTCAACCAGCTCACCGGGCCTGAGATCTTCCGGCAAGGCAAGCGTAAAGGCTTCGCCCAAGGCGGCAGGGAATTCTTCCTGCGTCGTCATCGTGGATTCCCCTTCAGGTAACCGGCATCCGGTCTCAGTTTGCTCCCCGAAGGTGTCGGCACGGTGTACGCAGGATGGCTATTTCGGCGCCGTTTTCAGGCGTCCGACGGCGGGCGCCCGGCTTGTGAATAAGCGCCCCGGCGGGTGCCCGCTCAGCGGCGGCAGCACCGCCGTCGTCAGATGTGCCCGGCGCTGGTAGTGCCGAACATCAGGGTCCGGCGCGGCACGTCGTAGAACACCGTTTCCGACGTCGACAGCAGGTGCTGGAGGTTGTCGGCGTCCTGCGAGTCCAGGGTGAGGACTTCCTCCCAGGCACCCTGGTCAAGGACCAGCTGAAGGGTCCACGTTCCGGGCCTTCCGGCCTCTCCCGCCACCCAGCTGAACTGGTAGTGGCTGACCTGGCGGACCTTGATGCTGTCGTCGGTCACGGGCTGCTTGGGGGTGGGGCTCATCGTTTCCTCCTGGACCAGTCATTGTTCCGGGAGCCGCGGCTGCAGCGTCCTCACCCAGCAATGTAGACCCGGCCCGAAAACCACGCCAGACCCATTTAGCCCTCTTCCGGAACCACCATCACGGGCAGCCGTCCGCCGCTCGTCAGGTTTCCCCAGACAGACCCCTCAAGAAGCCGATCCACCCACGCGAGGGCTCCCGGCCGGTCCGCGCCGACAATGAGCAGCGATGCGCCTGTGCTCTCGGCGAGCCGTTTCAGGGACTTCGCCACGTCGCCGTTGAGCACCCGGAAGGACCACGCCTCACCGGGTTCCCCGAGGATCGATTCGAGACCGTCAAGCAGTTCCCCGGACGGGAAAGCGGCCTCGTCGTTGATCACGGGGTCCAGTGAATGGGCGGTCCGCGTGCCGTCCGGCTCCCACTCGGTCAGGTAGCTGGCGGGGTCTACGAAGGCGCAGACCAGGTGCTCTCTCAGGGCGTCCGCGAGGTCCGCGGCTGTGCGAACCAGACGCTCGGAGAAATCCCAGCCGACCCCGAGCAGGAGAGGGCCCTCCGGCCATTCCTCCATGGATATTCCTTTTGTGTGGTGGGTTTTGCGTGGTGGGTTCCAGGAAAGCAACGCCTACGGCGTCCGGTCCAGCTGCCGCTTCCGTGCCTGCCAGCCCCCGAGCACCTCACGCGCCTTGCCCTGCCCGGCAGCCACTACGAGCTGCGCCGCCAGCGTGGCGAGCTTGATGTTGGAGTCTTGGCTGCGGGCGGCCAGGAAGCTGAAGGCCTGTTCGGGGGTTCCGCCGCGCAGCCCCATAATGATCCCCTTGGCCTGCTCGATGACCTCCCGGCTCGCGTAGGTACCGCGGATGGCTTCGTCGGCGGCCCGGCGGTTGGCCGATTCGACGGACCGGCTCAGGTCCACCGTGAACCCGCGCATCCCCGTGATCGTTCCCGACTCCTCACATGCCTCGACAGCCGTGAGCACTTGATGCTGGTGCCCGCGGCTGTCGATCACGCGGTGGAACATTGTTTGCCGGCCGCCGCCGGAACAGAGGTCGGCAAAGATCCGCCGGATGTGCTCCCTGTCCTGCGGGTGCTTGTGCGCCAAGAGCAGGTCAAGGGTGGGAACCACCTCGCCCGGGGAGTAGCCGTGGATCTGAAACAGTTCCTCGGACCATTCAATACGGCCGGTCGCAACATCAAGATAGAAGGTCCCGGCCAGGTTCTGCCCTTCGGCGTCCGGCGGGTAGGAATAGGTGTTGATTCCAGGCAGCATTGGAGGCCTCCAACGTCACAGGGATGTCAGGGGATGCGGCGGCCGCCGGAGCGGCTCATGAAGAACAGCAGGACAGCCCCAACCAGGAGGATAGGCGCCACCCAGAGCAAAAAGCTAACGGTCTCGACCATTGCACCGATGATGAGAAAAACCACTGCCACGGCTGCTACGGTCCACATGATCTTCTTCATCCCTGACACCAGTCCTGACTCTCCGGCCCGCCTCGTTGCGGGGGATGAGCGACTATACATCCGGCGCGAAATCGTATGCAAGCAAACTCCCGGTTAACGGACCCGCTGGTTGAGGCTCTCGAAACTGGCCCTGCCTGTCACTGAACCGGGCGGCCACTTCCAGTCAGGCGAGTGGTTACGTATACGTCCGCTTCCCGTGACCTACCCGTGGGTAGTTGTTCACCCGCTCCTGTGAGGGTGGACGCGCCGGCTGAAACGGCCGGCAGCATTCACTCGACCGGAGGATCTTCGTGTACCCGATTGCCAGACCGTCCAAGTTGTACCCCGCCCGGCCATTGGCCTTGACCGCCAGTACCCTGGCCGTCATTGCCGCCGCGTCCCTGCTGAACCCCGCCGCCGGCAACGCCGCCGAGGCCACTGACTGGCCCGCCACGGCCTACCGTGGAAGCGTCAACGTGGTTGAAGGACCGGACGAGGACCAGCAGGTCATCGATGGCATCGCCTTCGTCGATGAGGACCAGGACTCCGTGCAGGACGGCAACGAGCGCGGCCTTGCCGGAGTGACCGTATCCAACGGGCGTGACGTTACGAAGACGGACAGCCAGGGCCGCTACAAGCTGCCGGCGTTCGACAACATGACCGTGTTCGTGACCCAGCCCCGTGGCTACCAGGTTCCGGTGGATGAGGACAACGTCGCCCAGTTCTTCTACCACCACCTGCCGGCGGGTTCGCCGGAACTGCGCTTCGGAGGCATCAAGCCGACCGGTGCGCTGCCGGACCAGGTGAACTTCCCGCTGGCCAAGAGCACCCTGACGCAGTCGCCCGAGCAGCACTGTGTCATCGGCGGCGACGTCCAGACCTATGACCAGGACGAAGTGGAGTACGCCCGCTCCGGCGCCTTCGCTGATCTGGCCGCCCGCAAGGACTACGCAGGCTGCGGCGCCTTGTTCATCGGAGACGTCGTGGGTGACGACCTTTCGCTGTACCCGCAGACCCGGGAACTGAGCGGAATGCTGAACGGCCCGGCCCGTTTCCTCCCCGGCAACCACGACCTGGACTTCGATGCCACCAGCAGCGAGCACACCTTCGACACGTACCGGGCCAACCTCGGTCCCGAGTACTACTCGTACGACGCCGGAAAGGCCCACGTCGTGGCCCTGAACACCGTGGAATTCCCCACCAAGCTGCCGGCCGCCAAGGGTGACTACACCGGTTCCCTGGACGACCGGCAGCTTGAATGGCTGCGGCAGGACATCGCCCAGGTGCCGGAAAACCAGCTGATTGTCCTGGCCGCCCATATCCCTCTGCTCGACTACGCCGACCAGGGCAGCAGCAAGCACCAGGTGGAGCAGGTCAAGGAGATCTACAAGATCCTCGAAGGCCGGAAGGTCGTGGCCCTGGGCGGGCACACCCACAGCATCGAGAACCTGCGGGAAGGAGATTCCCTGGCGGGCTGGTCCGAAGTGTTCGGTGTCGACGCCCTGCCCTTCACCCACATCACCGCCGGAGCCATCTCCGGCGACTGGTACTCCGGACGTCAAACCTCCGAAGGTTATCCGCTCGCCTACCAGCGCGACGGCGGCCTGCCGGGCGTGCTCACCCTGGACATCAAGAACACCGAGTTCCAGGAGCGTTTCACCGTCCGCGGGGAAGATGACTCCCTGCAGATGTCCCTTGGCCTGAACACGCCGCGCTATCGCGAGTGGTACGCCCAGAACTTCGCGAACAAGGGCAAGGCCCCTGAGTTCACTGACCCGCTGACGGTCTCCCGGGATGATCTGGCCAACACCACGTGGTTGACCACCAACTTTTGGATGGGCAGCACAGGATCCACGGTCAAGGTGCAGATCGACGGCGGCCAGGCTGTTGAGGCTGTCCGCACGCAGCAGATGCGGGGCGAGGGACAGGTCGTCGGCGCCGAGTGGTCCGATCCCGTAGCCGTACAGGAGCAGCTGGTTAACGGCGGCAGCCTGGCCGACCGCATGATGCACCTGTGGCGGCTGCAGCTGCCCTCCGACCTGGCGGCAGGTGAACACACCGCCACGGTCACGTCCACCGACGTCTACGGCCGGACATTCACTGAGACCCTGACCTTCCAGGTCGCAGGATAACCTCGAGTCCTACAGGACCCTTTCGGCGGGAACGGTCCCGGCAAAGCCCCACGCGGGCTTGGCCGGGACCGTTGCGCGTGAGCAACCGCTTTATGGATGGAAGGAGAAGCCAATGGAACTCTCCGAATGGCTGCCGTTGGCCGCAGGGGTGGGTTCGGCCGTGGCGGGCGGGTTTTATTTCGCTTTCTCCGCCGTGGTGATCCCGGCCCTCCGCCGTCGGCCGTCTCACGAGGCAGCCGCCACCATGGTGGCGATCAACAACCAGGCCTTACGCCCGCCGTTCATGCTGGTGTTCTTCGGCACCGCTGCGGCCTGCGCAGACACCGCGGTCGCGGCCATCGTGAACCCACAGGCCAACGCGCTGCTGAGGCTGGCCGGGTCGGCTGCCTATCTGGCCGGATGGGTTCTGACCATGGCGGTCAACGTTCCGCACAACAACCGGCTTGCAGCAAACGGTATCGGGCATTGGCCGGCCTTCGACCGATCCTGGACCCGGGCCAACCACGTCCGTGCAGTCCTCACGGTGGCTGGGGCCGCCGCGCTGATGCTGCCCGCGCCGTCCTGACCCCTGTCGGCGCGCCGGCTACAGCCCCACCACTCCCTGGAGCACGTCCAGTTGGTGCTCGAACAGCGCATCCGGTGCGGAGAAGGTGTCCGGGCCGTACTGTCCGAACACCTCGAAGCTGACGGCGCCGAACAGCGAGGTCCACACCAGGACGCCGCGGGCCACCGCTTCCTCGGGCACGGCCAGGCTGAGGCCTTCCTGGATGGCTTGGAGGTCCGGGCGCAGCTTTTTGGGTATGCCCGCCCCGGGAGGACCAGGAACCTGCAGCGCCCCTGCCCGGAAAGCGGCGTCAAAGATTCCCACCAGCCGGTAGATGACGCGGGTGCCTGGCTCCGTGGTGCGCTCGGCGGGGGCGCGGTAGCCCGGCACCGGGCTGCCGAAGAGGAGCGAATAGCTGGCCGGCTCGCGCAGGGCCCAGGCCCGCACTGCCCACGCCAACGCACGGAACTGTCCGCGGAAATCGTCACTCGGAACGCGTTCGACGGCGGCATCCACCTCGTCGCCCAGCTCGTTGTAGGCGTCGACCAGCAGCAGCGTGAGCAGTTCGTCGCGGTTCTGCACGTAGCGGTACACCGCTGACGACACCACTCCGAGGTCTCTGGCGACGGCGCGCAGGGACAGTGCGGCGGCGCCGTCGGAGGCCAGATGCTGCCGGCCGAGCCGGACAATGTCCGCCAACGTCTGCGCGCGCGCCCGTTCACGCGGTGTCTGTCCTGTTGTCGCCGGAAAGGGTGAAGGCATGGCTTCACTATGCCACGTCCGAGAGCAGTGGCGCCAAATGTGAGCAGTGCTCTTGACTTGCAGTCGCATGGTGGTTCACGATGGTTCCGAGAGCGGTGCTCTCGCTCCAGTCCTGCAACCCGAAAGTGAATCCATGTCTGAGCTCTATGTCGTCACCGGAGCAGGTCCCGTCGGATGGACCATCGCAGAACAGCTTGCGGAACGCGGCCACCGTGTCCGCATTCTCACCCGCTCCGGCAGCGGTCCCGATCGTGAGGGTGTTGAACGGATCCGCGCGGACGTGTCCGATCCGGAGCAACTCAAGAGCCACGTCGCTGGCGCCGCCGCCATCTTCCACTGCATCCACGGCTCGGCGTACAGGGCCAGGACGTGGGAGGCCGAACTTCCCCAGGCGGAGCAAGCGGTGACGGATGCAGCGGCGGCCGCGGGCGCCGTCGTCGTCTTTCCGGAGAGCCTGTACTCCTACAGCGAATCGGACCGGGTCATGACGGAAGCGGGGCCGCGCGAAGCAAGCGGGGGCAAGCGCGGCGTCAGGACCGCGCTGCTGAAGGCGCGTCAAGCGCATGCGGCCGATACGGTCAGCGTCGTGGCGGGAGACTTCTTCGGTCCGCGGGTGCGGATGGCGCATGCGGGCGAGCGGCTGGTCCGGCCGATCCTCAAGGGCAAGGCCGTCCAGGTCGTCGGCAGCGCCGACCAGCCGCACTCGTTCACCTACGTCCCGGACCTGGCGGCTGCCATGATTGCGGCCGCCCGGGAGCCGAAGCTTTGGAACTCCGTTCTGCACGCACCCACGGCGCCGCCTGTCACGATGCGGGAACTGGCCTCTGCGCATACGACGGCGGCAGGCTTGTCCCAGCCCAAACTCAGTGCAGTGCCGGGCTGGCTGCTACGGCTGCTGGGCGTCTTCTCGACGGACATGCGAGAAGTGGCGGAGATGCTTTATCAGTTCGAGCGGCCGTTCGTGATGGATTCGACCCGCAGCGAGCAGCGGCTGGGGCTGCGGCCTACACCCCTGCCGGAAGCTGCCGCAGCCACTGTCGCGTGGTGGCGGGACCTCGAAAACAAGCCTGGCTCCAGGCTGGGATCAGCTCAGTGAAACGGCGAGGAACAGGAGTGCGCGGAAATTTGATCCAGCTGCAGGGCCGGTCCCCCTCATTCTGATAGCGCGGGCAGGCGCCCGGCTTTTGGATTTGCGCCTTTACGGCCCGTGAGCCATCCCGGCAGGGCAGCGTCCAACGCCTCGGACCTCGCCGGGGACAGCTCCCCCTGGCGGAACTTGTGCCTCTGGGTGCTCAGCCACCGGCCGAGTTCACGTTCCAGCTCCGTGGTGGCAGAGTTTGCGCGGGGCCAGGGACGTCCTCCCGCGGCGCGATAAGCGGTCAGCTGCTGCAGGCGGCCCTGCCATTTTTGCTCCCGGCGGGCCTCGCCGGGCTTGCGCTGCCAGTCGGGTAGGACTGCCAGGCCTTCGCCGATAACCCGGTTCAGGAGGCCGGCCTCCGCGTCGCGCCGGCGGCGCCGCAGCCATTGGGCGAGTTCCCGCTCCGCCGGGTCCTCGGCGTCCCGAGAGGGGTAGCGACCTCTTGACTCGACCATGGCGAGCAGCTGATACAGGCGCTTGATCCCGGGCGTGGGCGGAATCATCGCTGCCGCAGCCCGGTGCTCGGCCCGCAGGCCCGGATCCAGAGCTTTGCCCCCGGCGAGGTGGTAGGCAACAGCGGAAAACCCCACCTTGGCCAGTTGCGCGATTTCCTTCCGGGACAGGCCCTTGCGGTACATCAGGGTCCACTCCGGATGGGCATCCACCGCGTTCCCGGGTGCAGCGCCAGTCCGCGCCGCGTTGATCAGCCCCTTCGGCTCGTGGAGCGGCTCGTGGGGACCCATGGCCCAAGAGTAGCGACGTGCATCGTGAATGCGGCCGCGCCGGCCGGAGGCTTCATGAAATGTTCATTGTCGCCGGCCGGCTTCGATCCCGGCGTCCATCGAAGCGCACCTTACTGCGGCGTACGCGAGAAACCCCGCACCGGCTGAGGCGGGTGCGGGGCTCCCCCCAAGGGGGCCCCACGGCTGTTTGTATCGCGATGCCCCACCTGAAGAGTAGAAGGACGCGGAGGGAACGGGCTGAACGAAGCGTGAATAGTCGGCGAAGTTTTAGACCGGGACGCTCCCTCACTTTTCGCAGGTAAGCCCCGGACGCTTCCTCACCTTTGGCAGGTAAGCCCTGGACGCTTCCTCACCTTTCGCAGGCTAGACCCGGGGCTCTCAGCCAAGTGAAAGAGGGGTGGGTTGGGGCGGCAGGAAGTGAGGGAGCGTCGTTCAGAAACCTTCGGGATGTGAAGGGGCGTCGGTGGATAACCTGCAGGATGTGAGGGAGCGTCGGTGGGAAAGCTGCAGGATGTGAGGGAGCGTCGGGTGGGAGTTACTGCGATGAGTGGGCGGGGGCGTTCAGGCGCGCGAAGCGGAGGACCGAGATGATGGCCGGGGCCAGTTCGTCTTCCATCTGGCGGTAGTAGTCGGCGCTGCGGCGGTAAGGGTCGATGACGTCGTTGTCGGCGGCTTCGGCGGCCAGGGACAGGTGGCGCACCGAGGCAGCGCGGGCCGGGAGGCTGCGCCACAGCGCGGTGTTGGCGCTGATGGGGTCAGCGTAACGGCGGCCGTCGAACTGGTAGCCGCCGCCCGCCGTCGTGCTTTCCCGTTCCTGGAGGACGTCGAGCATCCGGGCGAACTCGCGGATGGTGAAGGTGCGCTTGAGCAGCGAGGCGTCGAGCTGCAGGACTTCCCCGCGGTGCGACGAGCTCATGGTGAGGACCAGGTCCGCCGGGCGCAGGATCCTGCCCGTGAGCTGGCGGGCAGCGAACCCTTCGGCGGTGCCGCCGAACATGTAAATGATGTCAGCGGACAGCGGCTGCACGGGGTCGCCCACCAGGGCCCGGGTGCCGGCGCTGCGGACCTCGAAGCCGCCGGGCAGCACCTGGTTGAGCCCCGCCTGCAGGAGCCGTTCCGCCACGGGGGAGCGGCAGACGTTTCCTGTGCAGACGGTCAATATCCGGACAGGCTCTGGCGATTCCACAGTTGGTGCTCTTTCCAGTGGGAGTGGAGCGGACAATCTATTCTCCCGAACCTAGCATTGACCGGGCGTCTTGCAGCAGGAGGCTCGGCGGCAAAGGCTTGGCCCCGGCAGGGCGGGTTCGCCCGGCAGGGCGGCTTCGTTGCGTCCGGGCGGCTTCGTTGCATCACGTCCCTGGGTGGGGCAGGCTGGGGTGCATGAACCGCGACGGGTTTCGACGGCGGCCGGGTGCGGCCTGGCTGTGCGGTCCCCTGATGGTTGCCCTCGGTGTGGCCGCCCACTCGGCCGTGGGACAGCCGGTCCCGGCGCTGTCCCTCCTTGTGGCACTGACCGCTCTGCTGAGCCTCGCTGCCTCGGTGACAGCCCGCAGCGGGATGCCGGGCTGGATGTTGCTGTTGCTCGCGGGGCTGGTCCAGCAGGTCCTGCACCTGGCGTTCAGCGTGTTTTCGGGTTCTGGCGGCGGATTTGGTTCCACCGGTCATGGGCACGGGATCCTGACCTGGCAGCCGCAGCAGCCGCCTGCAGCGTCCGCGGCGCCTGACCACACAGTCGAACTGCTGCTGTACGCGCACACTGCAGCCGCCTTGTTGGCCGTTCTCCTGATCGCCAAATGGGACACCGTGACGCGGCTCGCGGTGACAGCAGGAAACACTGCCGGGAATAACGCCCGGACGTAGGGCGCCGATATGCTTATCGGGCGTCTCAGATCGTCCGGGTGCGGCACCAGTCAGCCTTGCCGCTTGGAAAGCCGTGCTCCGGGACCCTCGGGCGCAGGGTTTTTCCATCCTCCGCTTCTTAGCGTGAGGACACGCTGGAGCGCCGTTTAGTCAGGGACAGGAGGGGCACGTGCAACATCACGGACCGTTGCGCCTGTTCCGTTCCCTGGTTTTCACCGGCACAATAGTCGGACTGGCCGCCGGAGGTCACGTCATTGGCGGCGGCACCCTTCCCGCCCCAATCATCACCCTGGCGCTGACCGCCCTTCTGATGGTCCCGGTGACGTGGCTGTCGAAGCGCGAACTGTCCTTTCCGGTACTCCTCGGTCTGCTCGGGGCGGGCCAAATGCTGCTGCACGAGGCGCTCAGTACGCTGTCCGTCAGCGCCGTCTGCCAGGCTCCGGCAACCGGCCGCGGCTCCCATCACGCGGCAACCTCCAGTCTGCACTGCCTCCCGGCCAGCCCGGCTGAACTCAACGCGCACAGCGGACCCGGCATCGATCCGCTAGCCATGCTGTCCGGCCACGCGCTCGCCGTGCTGGCCACCGCCTGGCTTTTGCGCCAGGGCGAAGCGGCCCTGTGGCAGCTGCTGGCGTGGCTCCGGCCCCTTGCCGTTCTTCCCCGCGCGGCCGTCGTCCCTGTTGCCGGCCCCCGGACCTTCGCGCACGACCCCATTCTCATCCCCGCGCCCTGGCGCAACCTTCGCCGGCACAGCCTCCGCGGTCCGCCTGCCGCAGCCCTCCTGCGCGCCGCATTCTGCTGACCCCGTCCCGGGGCCCTGCGGGCGGGTGCGCGGAAAAAGCTTCTCCTCACCCAACGCGCGCCCGGCAAATCAGAGGCCCGAGGCAAGCGCCCGCGAAAGGCACAACACCATGAAGACTTCCATCGCCCGTACCCTCAAGACCACCACCGCCCTCGCCGCGGCAGCCGGCCTGACCATCCTTGGCGCCGGTGCAGCGTCCGCCCATGTCAGCGTGGACCCTGCCTCGACCTCCGAAGGCGGCTTCTCGCAGCTGACCTTCCGGGTCCCCAATGAATCCGAGACGGCCAAGACGTCCAAAATCACGGTCACCCTCCCCACGGAGACGCCGTTTACGTCCGTCTCAGTCAAGCCGATGGACGGCTGGAAGGCCGAGATCAAGGAAGCCACGCTTCCCAAGCCCGTTGAAGTCGAGGGGGCAACGATCACCAAGGCCGCCGCATCGGTAACGTGGACCGCCGACGCCGCCCACCAGCTGTCCCAGCACGAATACCAGACGTTCTCCATCTCCGTAGGCCGGCTGCCGAAGGCCGGAACCACGGTGACGCTGCCCGCAGCCCAGGCCTACACGGACGGGACTGTCGTGAACTGGAACCAGCCGGCAGTTGAGGGCCAGGCGGAGCCCGACAAGCCAGCCCCCTCGTTCGTCACCACGGCCCCGGCGGGCGAGCACGGCGCCCACGGCGCCGCCGCGGAGACCCCTGCTGCTGAGGCAACCCCCGCTTCAGCAACGTCCCCCGCTGCCGGCGACTCCAACGTCCTCGGGTGGGCGGGTCTGGTTGCAGGACTGCTGGGGCTGGCAGCCGGAGTCGCTGCCCTTCTCCGGACCCGGAAAACCGCGGGCAACTAGTCTGGCGTAATCCTCAGGGCTGCCCAGACCGGGCGGGGAGGGGCTCAAGGTTTTTCCAAGGTTTTTATGGGTGCTCGGGTTCATGATGAATGCCAATCACTGGAAAGCCTAAGCAGAAACCAGGCAGTCCCATGCACCGCCCTTTCAAGAAGTACGACGCCGGTTCGGTCACCTCCCACGGTGACCGAACCGGCGTCGTGCGTCTGTCCCTGGACGACGTCGACGGCGAGGTTGAAGGCGGCACCAACGCGGTCAGCCCTGAGCGCCTCGGACCGATCATCGCAACAGGAGCCCCGCACCCGTGGAGCAGATACGTGGCGCTGGGGGATTCGTTTACCGAAGGCGTGGGGGACCCCGAGCCGCGCGTCCCTGGGGGGTTGCGCGGCTGGGCTGACCGGGTGGCCGAGGAACTGAGCGTGGGCCATGAGGACTTTGCCTACGCGAACCTGGCCGTGCGGGGACTGCTGCTCGGCCAGATCCTTGACCAGCAGGCGGAACCGGCACTGGCCCTGCAGCCGGACCTGATCACCCTCTCCGGTGGCGGGAACGATCTGGTCTTCCGGGGCAGCGACCCGGACAAGCTGGCGGTCAGGCTGGATGCCGGCATGGAGCTGCTGAGTTCCACGGGAGCGACGATCATGCTGTTCGCCGGGCCGGACTGGGGTGGAACGCCGGTCATCGGGCACAACAGGGCCAAGATCGCCATCTTCAACGAGAACATCCGCACAGTGGCCAACCGGTACGACGCCGTGATTGCCGATCTCTGGGCGATGCAGGAGCTCGCCGATCCCCGGATGTGGGATCCGGACCGGCTGCATTTCTCGCCGCTGGGCTACCACACCATTGCCAAGATGGTGCTGGACACCCTCAACGTCCCGCACACCCTGCAGCCCTACCAGCCGAAGGACCTGCCCGAGAGCAGCTGGCGCCATGCCCGGGCAGAGGACCTCGTGTGGGCGCGCAAGTACCTGGTCCCCTGGGTGCTGAAACGGATCCGGCACCAGACCGAGGAGGAGCTGCGGGCCAAGCGGCCCGTGCCCGGTCCGGTCTTCGGAACAGGACTGCCTCCGGAGGCGGTCAGAGGCCTGTGAGGAGGCCGGCTGTCCGCTCGAGTGCGCCCGGGACCAGCGAGTAGTACGCCCAGGTGCCGCGCTTTTCACGGTGCAGCAGGCCCGCGTCGACCAGCATCTTCAGGTGGTGCGAGACGGTGGGCTGGCTCAGATCCAGCGGATCTGTCAGGTCGCAGACACACGACTCTCCGGATTCATTGGCCTTGACAATGGAGAGCAGGCGCAGCCGGTTCGGGTCGGACAGCGCCTTGAAGATGAGGGCCCGCTGCTTTGCTTCCTCCGCGCCCAGCCCCGCACCCTCGGACGGGGTGCAGCAGGAGGCGTCCACCGTTGGTTCGAGTGTTTGCGGAGAGGTCATGCACCCATTATGCATCCACATCGACGATCATCAATATTCAAATGGCCGCGCGCGGGTCAGAGGTTGTCGGCGAGTTCCCGGACGGCTGAGTCGATCTGGTCCCGCAGCGGCCTGATACCCTCAGCGTCCCAGCCCAGTGGATCGGGGAAAGACCAGCCAACGCGTTTCCCGGTCGGCTGTGCCGGAAGCGCAAGGCCCGGCTTCATGGTGACCACGACGTCGGCTTCCCGGAGGTCTTCTTTGGTGACGCGCCGCGGGAGCCGGCCTCCGATGTCGATCCCGAGTTCAGCCAGGGACGCGGCCACTGCGTCGCTGGCGTGTTCGGCGGGGTCCGTCCCCGCGCAGCGGATCTCAAACCGGTCTCCGGTCCGGTGTGCCAAAAGCGCAGCCGCGAGCTGGGAGCGGCCAGCGTTGTGTTCACACAGGAACAGGATGATTTGCTTGCCCCCGCGTGCGGTCACGAGTCGGCCTTGTCGGCGTGGTGGGGGATGACGACGTCGTCGGCGGAGCGGCCCGCAGAGGGGAACAGGACGAGCAGAAGACCCATCCCGACGGCGGCGCCGGCCAGCTGCGCCAGGACGAAGCCGGGGACGGATCCGGGAGCGATGCCGGCGAAGGTGTCACTGAATATCCGCCCCACCGTCACGGCAGGGTTGGCGAACGACGTCGACGACGTGAACCAGTAGGCTGCGCCGATGTACGCGCCGACGGCGGGGGCAGCCAGGACGCCACGGGAGGTCCGGGCCAGGGCGAAGATCAGCAGGATCAGCCCGGCAGTGGCGACGACCTCGCCCAGGACGTGCCCGCCGGTCAGGCGCTCCTTCGTGGAGATGGAGGTTCCGACGTCGAACATGGCGTTGGCCAGAATGCTGCCGCCGATGCCTCCGGCCACCTGGGCCGCGACGTAAACGCCGACTTCGGGCAGGGTCAGCCCGGCGCCGCTGCGCCGCCCAAGAAGCCAGTCAGCCAGGGAGACCACGGGGTTGAAATGGGCTCCGCTCACCGGCCCGAGCATCAGGATCAGCACGGTCAGGCCGAACACCGTCGCGGTGCTGTTCTGGAGCAGCTGCAGGCCGACGTCGCCGGGGGACAGCTGCTCGGCCGCGATCCCGGAGCCGACGACGATGGAGACGAGAAGGCAGGTGCCGAGCAGCTCGGCGACCGCACGGCGCCACAACGGCGGCAAAGATGGAGTCATGTCACCAAGTGTGGGCATTGAAGCGCCAAGTAACCAAATATTGACATCGGTCAATATTGGAGGCGATACTCCGTATATCGACGATCATCAATCTTTTCAGAAGCTGGTGGCGGGCAGGTGAGATCAGCACAATTAGCATGACCCGTTCGTCACCACAACCAACCCAGGAGCTCCCGCCGTGACCACCGAAACAGCCAAGAAGCCGTCCGTCCTGTTCGTCTGCGTACACAACGCCGGCCGTTCCCAGATGGCTGCCGCGTTCCTGACCACCCTCAGCAAGGGGGAGATCGAGGTCCGGTCCGCCGGTTCCCAGCCGGCTGACAAGATCAACCCTTCCGCGGTCGAGGCCATGGCCGAGCTTGGAATCGACATGTCCGCCGAGGTGCCCAAGGTCCTCACCACCGAGGCCGTGAAGGAATCCGACGTCGTGATCACCATGGGCTGCGGCGACGAGTGCCCGTACTTCCCCGGCAAGCGCTACGAGGACTGGGTCCTGGAAGACCCCGCAGGCAAGGGCGTTGAATCCGTGCGCCCCATCCGCGATGAGATCAAGACCCGCATCGAGGCCCTGGTCACCGAGCTGCTCCCCGCCCGGCACGCCGACGCACAGTAACCGCCTCCCGTGACCGAGCCTGAGGAAAAGGAACACCCCGTGAGCACCAAGAATGCCAAGCAGGACAACGTGACCACCCACCAGCTGATCATCATCGGTTCCGGCCCGGCCGGGTACACCGCCGCCGTCTACGCCGCCCGCGCCGGCCTCGCGCCCCTGGTGATCGCCGGCTCCGTCACCGCCGGCGGTGCCCTGATGAACACCACCGAGGTGGAGAACTTCCCGGGTTTCCCGGAAGGCATCCAGGGGCCAGAGCTTATGGACGGCCTGCAGCAGCAGGCGGAACGCTTCGGCGCGCAGGTGGTTTTCGACGACGCCACTTCAGTTCAGCTCAAGGGGCACCTCAAGCGTGTGGTCACCGGCTCCGGCGACGTCCACGAGGCACCCGCCGTCATCCTGGCCACCGGCTCCGCCTACAAGGAACTCGGACTGCCGGAAGAGAAGAGGTTCAGCGGCCACGGCGTCTCCTGGTGCGCAACCTGCGACGGGTTCTTCTTCCGCGACCAGGACATCATCGTGGTGGGAGGCGGCGACTCCGCCATGGAGGAAGCCACCTTCCTCACCCGCTTCGGCAAGACCGTGACCATCGTGGTCCGGAAGGGCGAGCTGCGCGCCTCCCGCATCATGGCCCAGCGCGCCAAGGACAACCCCAAGATCAGCTTCGCCTGGCACTCCGCGGTGACCGGGATCCACGGCGACGGCAAGGTCAGCGGCGTGACGCTGAAGGACACCCGCACCGGCGAAACCCGGGAACAGCCCGCCACTGGCATCTTCGTGGCGATCGGGCACGTGCCGCGGACCGAACTGGTGGCCGGGCAGGTGGAGCTGGACGCCGAGGGCTACATCAAGGTGGATTCGCCCACCACCTGCACCAACCTCTCCGGCGTCTTCGCGTGCGGCGACGCCGTGGACCACCGCTACCGCCAGGCCATCACCGCCGCCGGCACCGGCTGTGCCGCCGCGCTCGACGCCGAACGCTACCTCGCCGCGCTGGACGACGCCGACAGCATCGCCATGGCTCTGGTCGAGGAACCCACGCACGCCTAAAACCCTGAGCAGGGAAGGGGGTGAGCTGAATGAACACAGGATGCTGCGGCGATTCAGGCTGCTGCGACGACGACGATCAGGACTGCTGCTAAGCACCCCCGCCCCGCGCACCCAACTAAGTAGCAGCTAAGGCCGTTCTGAGCTCTGAGAACGGCCGGTGCTGCTACTTTCTTGGGCGGAACGCCACTCCAGACAGCCGACAGCGCTGCCCGCCCCGCCAGACAACCCTGCCCGAAAGCCCTGCCCGACAGCCCCCAGCCGACAGAACAGAGGACACCTTGGATTCAGCGAAGAAGCTTCCCGTCGCCGTGATTGGCGCCGGCCCGGTGGGGCTCGCCGCCGCGGCACACCTGCTCGAACGCGGCCTGGAGCCGCTGATCTTCGAGGCAGGGCCGACGGCGGGCGCCGCCGTCGAGCAATGGCGCCACATCCGTTTGTTCTCACCGTGGCGGTACAACATCGACGCCGCCGCCGTCCGCCTGCTGGAGTCCGCCGGCTGGGACCCGCCCCGCCTCACCGCCCTCCCGTACGGCGGGGAACTCATCGAGAGGTACCTGTCGCCCCTGGCCGCACTTCCGGCGATCGCTTCCCGGCTGCAGACCGGTGCCCGGGTCACCGCTGTCACGCGGCAGGGACTGGACAAAACCCACGTGCGGGACCGGGACACCACACCGTTCACCATCCGCGTCGAGCACCGGGACGGCGAGACCCGCGACCATACGGTGGCAGGGGTCATCGACGCCTCGGGCACCTGGTCCATCCGCAACCCGCTGGGCACCTCCGGGCTCCCCGCGATTGGCGAGGATGCCGCGGCAGCGCGGATCTCGGCGCCTCTCCCCGACGTCGGCGGCCGGGACCGGGCTTCCTTTGCCGGCCGCCGCGTCCTGGTGGTCGGCGCCGGACACTCCGCGGCGAACACCCTCATCAGTCTCGCCGACCTGGCGAAGGGCGAGCCCAGTACCCGCATCCTCTGGGCCGTCCGCGGCGCCTCTGCCGAGAAGGTCTACGGCGGCGGGAACGCCGACGGACTGCCCGCCCGGGGCCAGCTCGGCGCCCGCCTCCGCCGGCTGGTCGAGGCCGGCAAGATCCAGCTGCACACCGGCTTCGGCATCAGCTCCTTCAAGTCCCTGGACTCCGCCGTCACCGTCACCGCCGTCGATGGGCGCACCCTGGACGCGGACATCGTGGTGCCCTGCACGGGATTCCGCCCGGACCTGGACATCCTGCGTGAAATCCGACTCGATCTGGACCCCGCCGTCGAGGCGCCCACCGAGCTGGGCCCGCTGATCGATCCCGAATTCCACTCCTGCGGCACCGTCCCGCCGCACGGCGCCAAACTCCTGGCCCACCCGGACAGGGACTTCTACATCGTCGGCATGAAGTCCTACGGACGGGCCCCGACCTTCCTGCTCGCCACCGGCTACGAGCAGGTCCGCTCCGTCACCGCAGCCCTTGCCGGTGACCGTGACGCCGCGGACGCCGTCCACCTTGAGCTCCCGGAGACCGGCGTCTGCTCCACCGACGGCGGCACCAGCTGTGACGTCCCCGCCGCGGTCCCCGCAGGCACCGACGCTGATGCCGCCTGCTGCGCGGCGCCCGAGCCCGTACTCGTCGGTTTTCCGACCGGACTCGCCCACGGCCGCTCCGCCGAAAACTGAAATCAACCAAGGAAGAATCCACCTCATGACCGACAGCGCCACTTCTCGAACCGGCGAAAAGAATCCTGCCGTCCTGTTCGTCTGCAGCAAGAACGGCGGCAAGTCCCAGCTTGCCGCCGGGCTCATGCGGCAGCTCGCCGGCGATAGCGTGGATGTGTATTCGGCGGGCACCAAGCCCGGCAAGGACCTGAACCCCCTCGCCGTGGAATCCCTGGCCGAACTCGGCGTCGACGTCACGGGCGAACACCCCAAACCGGTGACGGACGACGTCCTCGGCGCAGTCGACGTCGTCGTCGTACTGGGCACGGAAGCGAAACTCGAACCCCGCGACGGAACCAGGTTCGAACTCTGGGAAACCGACGAGCCCTCCGAGCGCGGCATCGACGGCATGAAACGCATGCGGCTGGTACGTGACGACATCAAAGACCGCGTCCAGCAGCTCTACAGCACCCTTGGCGGCACCAGGGCGTAGCACGAAACAGCGGCCCCCTGCCGGATAACCGGCAGGGGGCCGCTGTGCTTATTCGAATCAGCGTGGCCAGGAACGGATCAGAAGATGTCCTTCATGATGTTCCAGCCCAGGCCGATCTTCTTCTTCGGCTGCACATGTCCGTCGCCCTTGCCCGCGTAGAGCCACAGGTTGCCGGACTTGTCCCGGGCGATCAGGTCCTTCTTGCCGTCGCCGCTGAAGTCGCCGGGTCCCATCAGCAGGCTCATGATGTTCCAGCCCATGCCGATCTTTTTCCTCGGAGCGTAGCTGCCCTTGCCGTCGCCGGCGTAGAGCCAGAGGTCGCCGGCCTTGTCACGGGCTACGAGATCCGGCTTGCCGTCACTGGTGGTGTCGCCGGCGCTGACGATACTGGTCATGCTGTTCCAGCCCCCGCCGAGCTTTTGCTTCGTCGTGTACCGGCCGCGTCCGTCGCCCGGGTAGATCCAGAGGTAGCCGGCCTTGTCGCGGGCCACCAGGTCTGCCTTGCCGTCGCCGCTGGCGTCGCCCGGAGCCACGATGCTGGTCATGCTGTTCCAGCCCCACCCGACCTGCTTCTTCGCGGTGAAGCGACCGGTACCGGTCCCTGCGTAGTGCCACAGGTTGCCGGCCTTGTCACGGGCCACGATGTCCGCCTTGCCGTCGCTGTTGGTGTCACCGGCGCTGACCACGCTGGTCATGCTGGTCCAGCCCGACCCGATCTGCTTCTTAGCGGCGAAGCCGCCCTTGCCGTTGCCCGGGTACAGCCACAACCTGCCGGACGTGTCCGTGGAGATGAGGTCAGCCTTGGAGTCGCCCGTGAAGTCGCGCGGGGTGGAGTCCGCGATTGAGGGCTGCTCAACCGGCGTCCCACCGCCAGGCGTCTCACCGCCGGGCGTCTCGCCGCCGGTGTTGTCTCCACCACCTGCGGCAGCGGTCCAGCTGCCGATGCTGCTGGCGTTGCCGGCGGCATCGATCGCCAGGGCACGCAGGGTCTGGCCCGCAGCGAGCTGCACCGGAGCCGAGTACCGGGTGCTGCCGGCTGTCGGCTCGGTGCCGTCCAGGGTGAAGAAGACGGACGCGGTCTCATTGGCCGACAGGGTCACTGCGGTGCCCGCCGGGACCTCGCTGCCCGCAACATTCGCGGTGAGGGCCGGTGCGGTCTTGTCCACGGTGAACGTCTCCGTCTTCACTGCGGAGGCGATTCCAAAGGTGACGGCGATGAACTTCAGTGTGGTCACGCCCTCGGTGGTGATGGGGATCGGTTCCGTATACAGCGTGCTGGCCGTCGTCGGGTCCGTGCCGTCGGTGGTGAAGAAGATCTGGGCATTCTCCGGAGTGGCGGCCAGCGTGACGAGTTGGTCAGTGGCGAACACGCCGCCGGCCGTAGTCGCCGTGGGTGTGGGCTCCGGAGGGGTCGCGCCGGTCATGCGTCCCTGGACCACGAACTGGTCGGTCTCGCCGAGCACTTCCGGGTCGCCCAGTGCGTCGCCGCCGGCCCCGCCAATCTTCTCGATCTTGAAGAAATTGGTGTCATGCGGGCTGCCGGTCACGGCGTGCGGCGTGGCGCCGTCGCCGAGGTAGCCTTCGGGTGCACCTTCGGTCCAGCGAAGGAAGGGCCCGATCCTGGCCTCCAGCAGTCCGGAGAAGTCGCCGGTGGCGTTCAAGGCGCCCAGGTCTTCGGTGTAGTTGATGTTGCCGTCGACGTCCGCGGTCAGGTCCAGGACCCCGTAGGGGTGCGTGAACCGGTAGGTGGCGCCGGGCTCGAAGACCGCGTCGCCGCGGACCCGGACCCGGCCGAAGCCGATTTGCGTGTTGTCCTGGACGGAGTCCGCCCCGAACGCCGCCTCGGAGGCCAGAGTCAGCCGGACGTCCTCGCCGTCGACCGTGACCACCGCGTCCGAGGCGAACCAGAACGCCTCTCCCGGGAAATTGTCGGGCCAGGAAGTGGGCTGCGCCGGGTCGGGCCGGTCATCGACCACCGGGCACAGCGGATCATCCAGGCACAGGTCCAGCTGGACCGGCTCCTGGCCTGCCCAGCCGTTGTCCTTCAGCCACATCGGGAAACCGTGCTCGCCTGCCGGGCCGATTTCGGAGAGGTTGCGGACCTTGAATGGGAAGGATCGGATTTCGCCCGCGGTGCCGGTGGCCGGGTCGACGGCGACGGCCCGGAGGGTAGTGGACGTGCTGAGAGGGATGGGACCCGTGTATTCACGGGTGGAGCCGGCCGGTCTCCCTTCCTCCGCCAGGCCCGGGGCCGTTCCGTCGGTGGTGTAGTAGATGTCCGGCGCGACGGACGGGTCGTTCGTGGTTCCCGTGAGGGTGATGGTCTGCGGTCCCGCGAGGGGGCCCGCGCCCGCGTCCGGAGTGGCCTCCAGCCAGGGCCGGGTGGCGTCAAGCTCGTACTCTTCGGTGTAGATGGCGGTGGCCTTCTCGCTGTTCTCGAGGTCGACGGCGATGTACTTCAGGGTTGTCAGCCCCGGTGTGGCCAGTTCGACGGCGGCTGCCGCGGACATGTCGCCCTTGGCAGGAACGAATTCCGTGCCGTTGACGGTGCCGTCTTCGTTGAAGCCCGGATCGGTGCCGTCCGTTGTGTAGATGATCTTCGCCTTGTCGGGCAGGGACGCCTGGATCTTGACCGTTTGCTTGGCGTTGTAGATGCCCCCGGGCTTGTCGACCCCTGCTTTAAGCGTGGCGATTTTGCCCTGCACGGCGAACAGATCGGTCCGGGCGCTCCCGGCGTTGCCGGCCCCGCCCCCTGATACCTCGAAGTAGTCCGTGTCGTGGGGGCTGCCCACCACCGTGTGTTCGACGTTCGGGTCGCCGATGAAGCCCTCCGGCGGGGCGGGTGCCACGGCCGGGTCCCACCGCAGGAAGGGGCCGATACGCCCCTTCGACGGCTCGTCCCAGGTGCACGGCTGCTGCAGGCAGCCGATGTCTTCGGTGTAGCGGATCCTGCCTCTGTCGTCGGCGGTCAGAACCTCAACCCCGTACGGGTGGGTGAAGGTGTACTGCTGGCCCGGCACGCCGTCGTCGAGCCGTAGCCGCAGCCGGGCAAATCCGTTCTGCTGTCCCTGGGCCACTTCTCCGACGCCGGAAAAGGCCGCTTCCTGGGCCATGATCAGGCGGGCTGATTCCCCGCCTGGCATGGTCAGCGATGTTTCGGCGGACCACCAGAAGGACTCTCCCGGGAAGTTCCCGGGGATGGCCAGCGGCTGTGCAGGGTCGTAGTCGGCGCCGATGATCGGGCAGTCCTGGGCGTCGGTGCACAGTTCCAGCCGGACGGGGTCCAGCCCCTTGGCTTCGTCCCCGCCGTCGGCGTACCAGTACGGATAGCCGTTGGCGGGATCGATCGGGCCCACACCGGCCGGGCCGGTGGGCAGCGCTGCCGGCAGCATTCCCGCCAGCACAGCGTGCGACAGCCCCGAGCCTCCCGCCGGCAGCGCGGCGACGGCCGGCGGCAGGACAGTCAGCCCGGACAGGAGGACGGCCCCCACGGCCGCTGCCCCCACCGCCCGGCGGAACCTGACGTGGCGGTGCTTGGACCGCGTGGTCTGGTCTTGATGGACAAGTCTCATGTTGTGCCCCCCCTGTCGGCAAATTTGCTGGTGGGGGCATTGGTGCAAGTGGTGTAAGTGGGCCCCCGCGCTAACTTTCCGCACGGGCATTGGGATTTCCCTAGGACCTCATGCCTTCCTGGCGCCGAATCCCACCTGTTAGGGGGGAAGCCGTCAGGGCGAGACTGAGGGGTACCGTCTGCCAGAGACCCTGTTGGGGGTAGTCTCTTGTCACAAAAATTCTTGCCGTGCATTACGCTTCTGACTGCGTTGTCGTAGGCTTAATCAAACGAATCTTTATCGCACGCTGCCTTGGAAATCCGCTCATCAAGCGTGACAGCAGGTGTCAAAAATGATTTGAAAGTGAACAACAAAACTCCTTGCCCCCGGCTCGCTGGACCATCCTGGACTCGAATAGAGTCTGACGCCGGGCCGAGCAACGTCCTGTGGTTAGGGGGCGTCAGGGTAATCGGAGGGGCCACCCTGCATTTCGCTCGCTGCTTCGCGGCGCTGCGAGCGTTCTTGCATAGTCGAACGAGTAATTGACGCCGACAGCGCTGTCGACGTCAAATACGAGGGGCTGAGGGTAATGGCCGCCTGGTTTATCCGCCGAAGTTCTACATCATGTTTGTCCGTTGTTCACGTAGTTCGATTCCGGTCCGGTCCGCCGCCTGGAATAGAAGTTTTCACCGTGGGAGCCGCAGGGCTGTTCGGAGCCGGGTCCGGGACGGCGGGCCGTTGAGATGCGCCGCATTGTCGGGTTCAGCCTGAAATTCCGTGCCTTGGTGGTGGCCGTCGCGGTGGCAATGATGGCGTTCGGGGGCGTCCAGCTCAGTACGGCCTCTGTAGACGTCTTTCCTGAATTTGCGCCGCCGAAGGTGGAGATTCAGACGAGCTGCATCGGTCTGACCGCTGCCGAGGTGGAGCAGCTGGTGACCGTTCCGCTCGAGGACGCCCTCAACGGCGTCGAGGGACTGAACGATATCCGCTCCAAGTCCGTGGAACAGCTGTCCTCGATCGTGCTCCTTTTCGCCCCGGGGGCGGATCTCCTGAAGGCCCGCCAGCTGGTCTCGGAGCGCATCGCCACCGTCACGCCGTCGCTGCCCAGCTGGGCAACGCCGCCGGTAATGCTGCAGCCGCTGTCCTCCACCAGCCGGGTCATGAAAATTGGCCTGACGTCGGAGGACCGGTCACTGATCGAATTGTCGATGATCTCCTACTGGAAGATCCGGCAGCACCTGCTGCGGGTCCCGGGTGTGGCCAACATCGCCATCTGGGGTCAACGAAAAGAAATGCTGTTTGTGAACGCGCTTCCGGAGAAGCTGAAGGCCCACGACGTCACCTTGAACCAGGTCATGGATGTCACCGCCAACGCCCTGGACGCTGGCCTGCTGCAGTACACGCCGGGGGCAGTCGTAGGCACCGGCGGCCATGTTGAGACGCCGAACCAGCGGCTCAGCATCCAGCACGTGCTTCCGATCGTTACGCCCCAGGACCTCGCGGAGGTCGTGATCGAGGAACGGAACGGGAAGCCGCTCCGCCTGGGTGATGTTGCGAATGTGGTGACGGATCATCAGCCGCTCATTGGTGACGCGGTGATCAACCAGGGTCCGGGGCTGATGCTCATCGTTGAGAAGCTTCCATGGGGCAACACCCTGGAAGTCACCAAGGGTGTGGAAGCGGCTCTTAAGCAGATGGAGCCGGGACTCAGCGGCATCACCATCGATACGGAGATCTTCCGGCCCGCGACCTTCATCGAGGAGTCCCTGGACAACCTCAGCCGCGCGTTGCTGCTGGGCTGCATCCTCGTGGTGCTGGTGCTGGGGGCGTTTCTCTTCCAGTGGCGGACCGCGCTGATCAGCCTGATAGCCATTCCGCTGTCGCTGGTGACGGCGGCGTCCGTCCTCTATCTAACGGGCACTGCGGTGAACACCATGGTCCTCGCGGGGTTGGTGATTGCCGTCGGGGTGGTGGTGGATGATGCGATCATCGATATTGAGAACATCATCCGAAGACTCCGGCAGCACCGGGCGCAGGGCGGAACACGTTCCACCGCTTCGGTGGTGCTGGAGGCCTCCCTGGAGGTCCGTGGCCCGATCGTCTACGCCACGCTGATTATCATCGCCGCGGCTGTGCCGATCTTCTTCCTGCAGGGGCTCACGGGCGCTTTCTTCAGACCACTCGCCATCTCCTACACTCTCGCGGTGCTGGCCTCAATGGTTGTGGCCTTGACAGTGACCCCGGCCCTCGCGCTGATCTTCATGCGCAAAGTCCCGCTGAAGGAGCAGGAGCCGCCCTTGGTCCGGGTGCTCAAGCGCGGATACCACCGGATCCTGCGCCCGATCGTCCGCCGTCCGGCGGCCGGCTACGCGACGTTTGGCGCGATGGCGGCCGTCGGTGCCCTCACCGCGCCGCTGCTGGGACAGTCTCTGCTGCCGGACTTCAAGGAACGCGACTTCCTGATGCACTGGCTGACCCAGCCGGGCACCTCCCTGGAAGAGGAGTACCGCATCAGCCAGAAAGCCTGCGCAGAACTGCTGACCATTCCGGGGGTGCGGAACTGCGGCGCCCACATCGGGCAGGCATTCAACGCCGACGAAGTGGTGGGCGTGTACTTCGGTGAGAACTGGATCAGCATCGACCCTGCTGTGGACTATGACGAGACATTGGCCAAAGTCCATGAAGTGGTCGAAGGCTATCCCGGTATCGTGCGGGACGTTCAAACCTACCTGAAGGAGAGAATCCGTGAGGTCCTGACGGGCGCCAGCAACGCCGTCGTCGTCAGGCTCTACGGGGACGACCTGGAGCTGCTGCGTTCAAAGGCCGCCGAAATCCAGGCGATCTTTGACAGGACCGAGGGGGCCATTGACGTCCACACGGAGCTCCAAAAGGACATCCCACAGCTCAATATCGAGGTCGACCTGAACAAAGCCCAGCAGTACAGGCTGAAGCCAGGAGACGTTCGGCGTGCGGTCGCGACACTGGTCGGCAGCGAAGAAGTAGGCGACCTTTACCGGGATGGAAAAACTTACGACGTCCGTGTCTGGAGTTCCCCCAGCATGCGTTCGGACGTCACGAGCATCAGGAGTCTTCCCATTGATACGCCCAGCGGAGAGAAAATCATGTTGTCCGACGTCGCAAGCGTCGACGTGAAACCAACGCCCAATGTCATCGAACGCGACGCACACTCGAGGCGGATCGACATCGAGGCAAACGTGACAGAAGGATCTCTGGGGACCGTCGTTGCGGCGATGGACGAAGGGCTCCAGCGTGTGGAGCTGCCTCCGGGCTTCCGTACGGAAGTTCTCGGCGAATACCAGGAACGCCAGCAGGCAACCAGCACGCTGCTGACCCTCGCCACCGTGGCGTTGGCAGTGATTTACCTGCTGCTGCAGGTGGCCTTCTCAAGCTGGCGGCTGGCCACGCTGGTCATCCTCACCCTGCCAATCGCCCTCGTCGGCGGCGTGTTCGCCGCCTTCCTGGGAGGTGGTGTCCTGTCACTGGGCTCGATTGTGGGCTTCCTGACAGTTATGGGCATCGCGGCAAGGAACGGCATCCTGCTCATCAACCACTGCCAGCACCTGGAGAAACATGAGGGCATGAAGTTCGGGCCTGAGCTGGTGCTCCGCGGCGCAGGTGAGCGGCTTTCACCGATCCTGATGACCACCCTTGCCACCGGGCTGGCCCTCGTTCCGCTGGTGGTCCTGGGCGAAATTCCGGGCCACGAGATCGAGCATCCCATGGCTATGGTGATTCTTGGCGGACTGGTGACGTCCACGCTGCTTAATCTCTTCGTGGTGCCGTCGCTCTACCTGAGGTTCGCCAAGTCCCGGAAGCAGCGGGAGGACCACGTTGATAAGGAGCCGGAGACAACAAGGCACGAGCCGCTCAGATCCCGGGCCTGACTGCTAGTGCGGACGTGAGGTGACATGCGTCCTTCGGTGCGCGGAGGCATGCGGGAGACCTGGCAGCGGATCCAGTAGAACAGGCGGAACTCCCGCTGGTCAGCGCGGTGTTCAGGGCGACGGACAGGTGCTATCTGCCAAGACCCTGTTGGGGGTTGGTACTGGGAGGGACCAATGGCAGGCATTACCTCGGGCATGGCCACGTACAGCCAAGCCGATCAGCGCGACGCATCCTTGCGCGAGGACGGGCTCGTACCGGGCACCGGCGATGCAGAGCCGGCCATCCTGGCCGGGAAGTCTCTGGAGCCGCTGCAGAACGTTGTGGAGCTCGCGGCCAAACTCTGCGGTGTCCCGTTTGGTGTGGTCAACGTTGTCACCTCCGACCAGCAGCGCCAGATCGCAGCCGCCGGCATAGAGGCGGACCTCTGCTCGCGTGAGGATTCCATGTGCGCGAAGGTGTTCCTCAGTGGGCAAACCACGGTGGTGCGGGACGCGTCACGGGATCCCCGGTTTGTCTCCAGCCCGTTCGTCACCGGGGACATTGCCAGTGTCCGCTTCTATGCCTCGGTGCCCCTGGAGACAGACTCGGGGTTTGTCCTCGGTTCACTGTGCGTTTTCTCCGACACCTCTGCCGCGCCGAACGCCGGGCAGATCGGCATGCTGGAAATCCTGGCCCGCCAGGTGGTGGAGCTGCTGGAGCTCCAGCGCCGCACGCTCCAGCTGAACAAGGCCCTCGAGGACCTGCGCCAAAGCAATGCAAAGCTCGGGGAATTCGCTGGCCGGGTCAGCCACGACCTGCGCATTCCCCTCACCACCATCCTGGGCTATGTGGAGCTGGGCGAGGACGATCCGGACATCGGCCCCGATCACCCGGCCGTGGAGTACTTTCAGCTCATCGGTGCCAGTGGCCGCCGCATGGTCGGGATGCTCGAGGACGTCCTGAACTACTCCAAGGTGGGCGGAGGCCTGCGCGCCCAGCAGACCTCCCTGCACACTGCCGCCGAGGAAGTCGCCAGGGATCTGGGCATCGGGTTCGGGCCCGGTGCAGTCCTGGACTGCGAGGACCTGCAGCTCTACGCGGACCCGGGACAGCTGCGCACCCTGCTGCAGAACCTCGTGGCCAATGCCCTGAACTACCGGAGCCCGGACCGGGAACCGGTCGTGCGCATCAGCGGCGTCACGAACTACCACGGAGCCACCGTGCTCGTGGCAGACAACGGCAAGGGAATCGCTCCCGGGGACCGGCTGCGCGTCCTGGAGCCATTGGTCCGGCTCCACCGGAATGGCGACGGCGACGGGTCCGGTCTGGGACTGGCCATCTGCCGGCGGATCGCTCAAGCGCACGACGGCGAGCTGACGCTCACTGAGACTCCGGGCGGCGGAACCACTGCCGTGGTCACGTTCCCTGCTGCCTAGAGGAAAGTTCTGCGATTAGCCGCGCCTGCGCCCCCTGCCGCAGGACAGCATCAAGGCAGGGTGGCGTCCCTCGACAGAACCCAAATGTTGGTTCCGTCCTGGCGGGTGAACGTCACGGTGCTCACCAGGGCGCGGATGAGTGCCAGGCCGCGCCCGGACTCGGCGTCCTCGCAGGGCATGCCCGCGTCCGCACCGGTGAATTCGGGTTGGACGGCGCCGAAGGCACTGATCTGCGCCTTCAGGCTCGTCTGGCGGACGCAGATGTCCACGCCAAGTTCAACGGGCGCGGCGGTTTCCGGCACGGCATGCTGCACCACGTTGGACGCTGCCTCAATCACTGCCGTGGCAAAAGTCATGCGGTCCATCTCCGGGACGAACGGTGCATCCTCCCACAGGCCGTCGAGCTCCCCATGGACGGCGTCGATGGCTTCGGGGGTGGCACGGTCGCGGAAGCTCCGGCGGGCGAGGACGCTAGTCATCGGCAAAGGCCGCATCGGAGGAGGGGTAGGAGGTGAGCACCCGGTCCATGCTGGTCAGCTCCAGCACCATCTTCACCTGTGGCTGGACGGCGGCGATACGGAGGTCTCCGCCTGCCTGGCGGGCAGCCTTAAGGCAGCCGATGAGGGCGCCGAGACCCGAGGAGTCCATGAAGGCGGTCCCGCCCAGGTTGACCACGATGCGGTTGGAGCCAGACGAGACGACGTCCGCCACGAACTCCCGCAGCTTCGGCGCCGAGACCATGTTCAGCCGGCCCTCGGCTTTGATTTCGGCGTACGAGTCCTTGACCTCATAGCTAAGTTCCACTGGGCTTCCTCTCTACGATAAAACCTTCTGCCGCTGACGTGGCCGGCTCATATCCCTTGTACAGGACGGCCCGGACCAGGATGCTCATCACCACGATGTCGAACACCACCCAGACCACGTTGACCAGCGTACCGATGGGTTCCAAAAGCCCGGCGGCAAGGCGCGCCATGCCCACCACAGCCGCAATCACGAGCAGGACGGACACCACGATCTGCGGTCGGATCAAGCTCCAGCTGGGGCCGCCGGTCTGGCGGTCCTTCGGGGTGACGGCGAACCCAAGGGGGCGTCCGAACCAAACGTTACGGGCCGCCGTCGTGCACGCCTTGATCCAGGTGGGGAACAGGGCGAGGCTGTACTGCTGCCCGCGCCAGGTGGGGATGCCGCGGCCGGCGACGGCGAACAGCAGCTGGTTGGCCACCATGAACGGAATGAAGCGGATGAAGAAGTCGGTGCTGAGGCTGGTGACCGGCAGGATCCCGAGGAGCAGGTAGACGATGGGGGCGGCAAAGTAGACCACCGCGGCGAACCCGCTCAGGTATGTCCACATGGTGGCGAAGTACATGAGCCGCTGGCCCAGTTTCAGGCCGCGCTGCACCAGCGGGTTCTCGCGCAGCATCACCTGGATGGTGCCCTGCGCCCAGCGCAGCCGCTGCGTCAGCATGGTGGCGAGGTCCTCGGGGGCGAGGCCGTAGGCGAGGACTTCGTGGTGGTACACGCTGTGCCATCCCATGCCGTGGATGCGCATGGCGGTGGCCATGTCCTCGGTCACTGAGATGGTGGCCAGGGGCATCACCGGCTGTGCTTCGCCGCTGCGTTCCACGGACAAGGCGTCCAGCACCGCCTGCACCGATTCGAGGGCGCCCAGCGGGGACCAGTCGCGGGCGGACATGCGTCGCACGGCGTCGTCGGCCACCACGGGCACGCCGGATTCCCCCACGTGGGCGAGTTCCATGGCGGCGATCTCTTCGAGATCGGCCTGCAGCGCGGAAACCTCCGCCTGGACGAGTGCCTGGACGGCCTGGTCCACCTTGCGGCGGACGCGGTAGGTGATTTCGCTAAGGGATTCGCCGTCGTCGAGCCGGCGCCGGGCTTCCTTGGTGGCGGCCTCCACCTCGTCGAGCATCTGCGACACGAGGGGGTTGTCCGAGTCGGCGGACTTACGGGCCTTGCGAAGGGCGGCCTGGGATGCGGCAAGGGCACGCCGGATGCTCTTTTCCGTTTCCTTGACGTAGCCCACCAGGCCCAGCTGCATGAGAGCCTCTCGGCGGAGAACGGCGTTGGAGCCGCAGAAGAAGGCGGCGTTCCAGCCGTCCTTGCCCTGCTGGATGGGTCCGTAAAACAGCGGCGCCTGGCTGCCGAGCGGATCGTCGGCGGGGACGTTGCTGAAGAACTGTGGAGTCTGCACCAGCGCAACGCGGCGGTTGTTGAAGTAGCCCAGTGTTTTGTCGAGGATATCCGGCTCGGGGATCTGGTCGGCATCGAGAATCAGCAGGAACTCGCCCTCGGTGACCATCAACGCGTTGTTGAGGTTGCCGGCCTTGGCGTGCCGGGGCATGTCCTTCCAGTCCTCGCCGCGCGTGACGTACCCAAGCCCGTGCTCGGCGGCGAGAACGCGCAGCTCGGGACGCGCGCCGTCGTCGAGAATCCACGTGCTGTGCGGGTGCCGGATCCGCTGGGCGGCCAGCGCCGTCGTCATCACCAGGTCCAGCGGCTCGTTATAGGTGGTGATGAAGACGTCCACTGTGGCGCCCGCAGGAGCAGGCGGCGCGCCTTTGCGGATCTTCAGCCGCCACACCGTCATGCCGAACAGCATGACGTCGATGAGGCTGTACGTTTCGGCGGCCACCAGCGGCACCGCGATCCACCAGGCGTCCCAGTTCAGCGAGGCCAGCCAGCGCCACGCGATGTAATTCACGCCCAGGATGACCGTCAGGACAACTAGCAGCCGGGTCCAAAAACGCGTCACGGTGCCGTTCTCCCCGCGCCCGGCCCAACCTCGGCGGGCCGGGACCGGTCGGCCAGACGCCGAACTACAACGGCGGTGACGTCATCCTCGGCGGAGCCCGCCGGTGCCAGCGCAAGCAGCGCGTCGCATACCGCTTGCGCGCTGGAGTGGCCGAGGGTCGCCTGCAGCACGGCTGCAGTCAATTCCTCCACGGAGGGAAAGACGTCCAGGACGCCGTCGCTTACGACGACGAGAGCATCACCGGGGCAAAGGTCCAGTTCCGCTTCGTGCCAGAGCGTTCCGGCCCAGGCCCCCACCGGAGGGCCAGCCGGACGCAGCCGCGCCGCACCGCCGTCACTCCTGACATGCAGGGCCAGGCCGTGGCCGGCATCAATGTAGCTGACCCGGCCGGAGTCGGCATCCAGACGGGCGTGGAACATGGTGACGAAGGAACCCGTGCCATCCAGATCCGCCTCGATGGTGCTGCTCGCAGCCGAGAAGGCGGCCTCCAGCCCGTCCATGTAACGCACTGAGCGCATCACTGCGCGGGTGGTGGCGGCGATAAGGGCCGCACCCATTCCTTTGCCCATGGCGTCGGCGAATGTCAGGTGCAGGCCGTCAGGAGTCTGGTACCAATCATAAAAGTCGCCGCCCACGCTGCGACACGGGCGGAAGACTCCGGCCACCTCGTAGCCGTCCAGCTGCACTTTTTCCGTGGGCAGCAGGCTCTGCTGCACCTTGCCGGCGTGGACCAGGTCATCCTGTGCTTCAGCATCTGGCGAGGAAGTCCGCGAGCGGCGGAACAGGGCGTTAACACGGGATCGGAGTTCGCGCGGGCTGAACGGCTTGTTGATATAGTCGTCCGCGCCGTTGTCCAGACCGGTCAGCCTGTCCAGCTCATCCACGCGGGCGGTGAGCATGATGATGTAGGCATCCGAGAATTCGCGCAGCTTCTTGCAGACCTCAACCCCGTCCATGTCGGGGAGGTTAAGGTCCAGGGTGACCAGGTCCGCCTGCACGGCCCGGACTGCCTCAATGCCGGGCAAGCCTGCGGCTGTTTCCGTAACCTCGAAGCCCTCTTTTACCAGGATGCGGGCCAGCAGTCCGCGGATGTCGGGATCGTCTTCAATGACGACGGCGCGGCGAGGCGGAGGGGAAGAAGGCACTATCCCATTAAGTACTCTCCTGCCACAATTGTCACCTTAGCCACAGCCCTCACGCCAGGCCAAGCGGCGATGGTCGGCTGTGAAAGGAGCGAAGGGCCAGTGGAGGCTCTGCCGCTTCGCGGAATTCTTCAGATCTTGCGGAATCTTCGAGCAACCGAAAGCGTTGACTGAGTAACGCCCCAAAGCTGCTGGGGGGCCTGCGGGCGGCGAGTGAAAGGAATAGGCGATGGACGCCGTCGGCCGCTCTACCCCTGGCGGTTCCGGCAAGGGACAGGCTCCGCACCCCTGGAGCCGGTACGTGGCATTGGGTGACTCGTTCACGGAAGGCGTGGGCGACCCCGAGGAGCGCAGCCCGAACGGGCTGCGCGGCTGGGCGGACCGCGTGGCTGAAGAGCTGAGCGCGGGCCGCGAGGACTTCTCGTACGCCAACCTCGCCGTGCGCGGACTGCTGCTCCAGGAAATCCTGGACCGGCAGACGGAGCCGGCGCTGGCCCTGAAACCGGACCTGATAACCCTGTCCGCGGGCGGGAACGACATGGTCTTCCACAACAGCAACCCGGACAAACTCGCCGCGAGGCTCGACGCCGGCGTCGAACGCCTGAGCACCACCGGAGCCACGATCGTGCTCTTCACCGGGCCGGACTGGTGGCACACGCCGGTGCTGGGCCGGAACCGGGCCAAGGTGGCGATCTTCAACGAGAACATCCGCGCCATCGCCTACCGCCACCACTGCATCGTCGCTGATCTGTGGTCACTGCGCGAGCTGCGGGATCCGCGCATGTGGGACCCGGACCGGCTGCATTTCTCGCCGCTTGGCCACCACACCATTGCCATGATGGTGCTGGACACCCTGCATGTGCCGCACACGCTGCAGCCCCTGGAGCCCCGGGAGCTGCCGGAACAGGGCTGGCGGCAGGCCGGTGCCGGGGACTTGGTCTGGGCGAGGACCTACTTCCTGCCATGGGTGCTGCGGTGGCTGCAGCAGCAGCCTCCCGTCATCCGGCGGCTCTACACCCGCCAGGCAGAAGAGGTGCTGCACCCGAAGCGTCCGGCGCCGGCGCCGGTTGTCGCGTCGAACAAGCGCCGGGAAGCGGGCCGCCGGGGGCAGTAGCGCGGCTCCGCGCCTAATGCCAGGTCCGCGG
Source organism: Arthrobacter sp. NPDC093125 (assembly GCF_044754225.1). Taxonomy (NCBI): domain Bacteria; kingdom Bacillati; phylum Actinomycetota; class Actinomycetes; order Micrococcales; family Micrococcaceae; genus Arthrobacter; species Arthrobacter sp. NPDC093125. The sequence continues at coordinate 206,981 of NZ_JBIVOQ010000003.1, forward strand.
CTGTAGCCCGCAGCCCGGCTGCGCGTCCGGGCCGGGTCCGCGCCTGTAGCCCGCCGCCCCGGCTGCGCGTTCCAGCCAGGCCGGCGCAGCAGGCGGGATGGGGTTTGCGGCTATCGCCGGACCGGGACGCAGGCTAGTGTCGCGTACATGAAACCGCTGATCCTGCTGGACATTGACGGAGTATTGAACCCGGTGGCTCATCCAAACGGTGGGGGAGATGGACCGGACGTGGCTCTGTCAGATGCGAAGGTGTCGCTGGTCCGCAGACTCTCCAGGTGCGGGCGGATCGCCTGGGTGTCGACCTCTCCGGAGGACCTGACCGCGGAGTTGGAGTCACAGCTGCAGCTCGAGATGGAACCCTTGCGGGTGGAGTTGGCGATGCGTGAGAGCGACGTTGAGGAGCCGACACCGAAGCTGCGGGCGGTGACCGAGTGGCTGGCCGAAAAGGCGTCGGCCGGAGAAGCTGACTGGGACGCGGTGGTGTGGATCGATGACGTGCTCGGCCCGGATGCGCACGAGTGGGCGGACGGGTTCGGCCAGCCGGTGCTGCTGGAGAAGACGTCGCCGGAGGAGGGGCTGACCAAAGAGCAGGTTGCGTCCGTTGAGTCATTCCTTGACGGCGGCCACGGGGCCTGAGCTGAAGATCTGACCCGCATTTAAATGGGGCCACTGGCTCTTGAAAGACTTTAGGGAAAGCACGGCCAGCTTTTATTCCCGGGACGTCTTGCAGTCATTTGTTTCCACCGAGCATAAAGCCGAGTTTGGTCAATTGCCGGCGATCAATTCTTGGTGACTGCACTGTGTCATTTGATGCCTCTGGAGAGGTACCAAAGCGTTCTTGACACCTCTAATGCTGCGGCGTACTTTGATTGCTCACTGGTGACTTCCGGCCCCGGCCGGGAATGGCCGGTGAGACTTGTGAGGCGCCGGGTACGAGGATGTATCTGGCGCCTGAAGTCGTGATCAAGGGGTTCGATTGTCCGCTTGTCGTCTCATCACGGAACCGCAGCTGCTCCGCTGCTCCACAAAAACCGCTCGCCCCACGGGCTAAGCAACCATCGGAACAACCCATGCACAGAAAACGATCCCCCATCTTTGTCGGGCTTTGCCTTATTCCTTTCCTGTCAGCCTGCGGCGGTGGTGAACCGGCCGCGCCTGCCACAACCGCCACGCAGACGGTAACCGTGACTCCCACGGAAACGCAGACCGAGCCGGGACTCCTGCCCACGACACCCGTCCCCGATGCCACTACGGCAACCGGTACGAGCACCGCGGCAGGAACGACGACAGCCACGCCAGCGACGACCGATACGGGGTCAGCAACTGCAACGGCAACAGAGTCCCCGACCGGCACAGAAATCGACGCCGGAACGCCAACGGACTCTCCCGCAGCGACCGAACAGACCTCTGGTCCAAAGACCATTCAAATCAACGGGAAGGGATACGCCTGCTCTGACCTGTCCGAGAATGCCTGCGACCAGGGCGTTACGGACGCCTTCAACAAATGGGGAGACAAGCTGGAAGGGTTCGCGAACTCGGACCGGCTTGGAACGCTCGGCAAGGGCGGCTCAGCGAAGCTTCCGGATGACCGGATCGCCCGCCTCGGACTGCTTTCCTGCATGTATATGGAAACCAATGCTGATTCAACGAAATTCTTGGAAGGGGCGAAGAAATTGGAACCAAAAGCCAAAGACGCGGACCTTCTGCTGTTCTGGCTCGAGTCCAACAGATTGATTTGCCCTGAGCTTCAGCTTAAGGCCTAGCCTTATGCTCCAAAATGCATCGGTAGGTCATTGTCGAATTTTCTTGCAGAAACGATAAGCTTTCGCTTTCTACGCTTTGTTTTTTTCCATTTTGCATAAGTCTAAGACGTGGCCGTTAACGGCCTCTGGTGGCCCCCGAGCGTAATGCCCGGGAGCCACCAGAGGTGTGGTGGGCCTGTTTGCGGTCTACTTGTTGGTGACGGTTGCAGGCCCGGCTGTTCCTCCTGCGGTGGATTCAATCCAGATGGTGCCGGGGTTGGTGCCGGCGGCGGCGTTGCGTAGCCTGAGGGTGTATTCGCCCCCGGTTGCTGGCGCGGCCGCGGCGGTGACGGTCGCCTGGCCGAGTACGTGGCCGTCGAGGCTGCCTGCGTGAATGGTTATGACGCTGCCGACGGCGGAACTGGTGCCGGAGATCCTGAAGTCGCGGCTCTTCCAGGTGGCGCTGCCGATGGTGACGCGGTCCGGAACCGGAGTGACTTTGACTTCGTCGGTCCGTGTGACGCCGCCTGCCGTGACCGTGAGCTTGAAGGTGAGGGGGCTGTTGGTCATGGGGTGTTTGAAGACCGGAAGGCTGAAGGTCGGCTTCAGGGTTGTGGCACCGCTCAACGAGACCTTGTTCGGATCGTTGATTCCGTTCGGGACCTGCTCCCACTGATACGTGGCCCCGGTGGCCGTCGAGCCCGTGCCGTCCAGGGTTACCGTAGTGGCAGTGGTGCGGCGGGCAACGGACTGGTCGGGGCCAGCCTTTGCCACGACGTCGCCTTCAGCGGTCACACTCATGCTCTTCGGGGACTCCTTGCCCCAGCCGTTGGTGTTCCTGGCTTTCACCGTGAACTGGTAGGCAGCGTCTGCGCCCAGACCTTCAAAGGTGAACGTGGTGTTCGTGCCGGCGGACCTTGCTGCGCCGAACGTTGCGCCGTCGGAGGTGTAGGCCTGGACGGAGTATTCGGTGATGGAAAGGCCTTCTGCCCCCGGATTCGGGGCGGTCCAGGAGAGCGTTGAACTGCCCTTGCCGGCCACAGCGGACGGGGCCTCCGGCGCCGCCGGAACAGGATCGTTCGTGACGGTGAACGTTGCTTGTCCCCTTTCGGACGTATTCCCGGTGGGATCAAAGGCTACGAACCGGAGGGTCGTGGTCGATGTGATCTTGATCGGGGTGGTGTAGCGGGTTGAGTCCGTGGAGGGATCGCCGGCCTCGTCCAGAGGGTCACTGCCGTCGGTGGTGTAGTAGATGTCGCTGCCGGTTTCGCTGGCGCCGAGGGTGACCTCATGGCCGATCGGATCGGTGCCGCCGTTCGGCGAGGCGGACACCGTTGGGGCCGTGGTGTCGGTAACCGGGACGGCGTGCGCCGCGGGGAAGGTCTCGCCGACACTGCTGACGCCGACCACGTAGACGTCGTACTCTTCACTTGCGGAAAGACCCGTGATTGTGGTGCCGGCGGCGCTCTGGCTGGAGATGCGCTTGCCGATCTCCACGCGCTCGTTCTTCGTTTCCGTCTTGCCCACTGCCACGGCCCGGTAGCCGGTGACGGCGGGGGTTCCGGGGATGGCCTCGGCCGGCGTCCAGTTCAGCTTGAGACCGCCCGATACCTTGGCTGCGGTGATCCCGGATGGGGCCGGAGGACCGGACTGCAGGGGCCCGTTGGGGCAGCCGCCCATGCCCGGACCGCCGGGTTCGCCGTACTCCGAGATGGTCAGGCCCTGGCGGTTGTCGTCCGCGTCTGCAACCTGCCAGGCCATGGACCGGGCGCCCGCCGCGTTCGCGGCGAGTTCGGCTGCGGCCGGTTCATCGAAGACGTACGTGGCGGTGAAGGTGTTTCCTGTAATTGCCAGGCCGGATGAGTAGCCGCCTTTATCCGAGAGGGTCACGGGGCCGGGCAGGGCACGGACGTCGCGGCGGCCGATGCTGGTGTCGTTCAGGGCTGGCTCGATGATGCGCTGTTCCATCTGGGCGGGGTTGACGCTGCTGCCCAGGTGGCCCTTGACCGTGACGGTGTTGCCGCTGCGGGTGGACGCCTCCGTCACGTACGTGTCCTGGACCGTGGTTTCGCCGGCGGCTGTAGAGCCGAACTTCATGGAGACGACGTCGCCGGGAAGAATGTCCGGGGTAACCTTCAGGCCCGTTCCGTCACCCCAGCAGACACCGCCGGGGTGGTTGATTTCGAAGGCGACATCGCCTGCAGCCACTACCGACTGCGCTGAGCCGACAACCTTCCCTCCGCGTGCGACCTCCACTGTTGCGGTCTCACCGATGTGGTCCTGGTAGCCCTCGATGGTGACGAAGTCGCGGTCGGGGAAGACAACGATGTTGTCCGGAAAGGAGGGGACAGCGGCGCTGGCGGGCTGGATGGCGAGCAGGGAGGACGCGCAGACCACGGCCGAAACGGTAGCGATGATCCCGGCCCGACGATTGCCGGCAAGGAGCGCGGAACGCCCGTCCGGCTTGCATTGTGCAGATTTCATGATGACTCCATTGACCCTAGGTGCGCGAGACGATCCCGCGCATTGATCACAGGGTGTGTAGTCCACCTTGAGGAAACGCTGTGTGTTTCCGGACCTGTAACCGCCCGATCAGCGGGGGCATCCTGCTGCCTGCCCACCCGCAAAACTGCTGCATGTCCTCGGGCGCAGGTTGGGAGGCTGACGTCAGAACCGCGGGATGAATGCGGAAAAGCTATCCCCTGAAGGCCACGGGAAAGACGCGCTCCTGGTCTTGAGGGCCGTTCAACGGCAGCCCCTAATGTGGGGGACCCGCCCCGCAATTGAGACGCATGGTTTCGCCTTCGCCGACGTAGACGACGTCTTCGGGCCCCAGATCTCGACGCCGTTCAGGAGTGCCGGACAAGTGCCGGCACTCCGTCAACGCAATCAAGAGCGGCACTTACGGCAGCGGCGTCAGCGGGGCGTCGAGACCGTCGGTGGAGGTGCGCGGCGCCAGGCGGCTGCCATCCGGCACGGGGAACGGGAAGCCGAGCACGGCGAGCCGTCCGCGGACCTGGTTCTCGGCCTGGCAGTCCTGCACGCAGTCGGTGGGCGGGTTGGCTACTTCCACGGAGTCCTCACCGGTGACAAAGCCCATGCGCCCGCCGCTGGCCACATCCCAGACGGACATGCCGCCGCAGTGGTCCCGGGTTTCGGGGAGGCCGAGGTTGTTGCTGAAGTCGGGGCCGCACGCGGGTTGGGGGACCCGTTCGGCCACCTGGGCGCTGTCGCGGACCACGAACTCGGCGGACACGTTATTGCCGATGTTCACGCGCGGCCTGACCTGGACGCAGAACTGGCTGGGCGGGCCGGTTTCAACACTGGTGCATGCCGAGCCGAGGAACTGCCCCAGCCTGGCCCGGAAGTCGGCGTTGTCGAAGTAGAAGGCCCCGGCGGCCAGCCGGTGCACGATGCGGGTTGCGGCGGCATCGCCGCGCTCGGGTTCCATCTGGAAGATGCCGCCCTGGGCGCAGTCCTTCGCCTGGATCTTCATGGTCAGCCCGCCGGTCCCGTTCCTGAGGAGCGCCACCTCCTCGTCCTTCACCTCCAGCGTGATCGCGCTGTTCAGGACCAGGCCGCGGTGGTCCGGGATCTTGCTCGCGAAGACGGGGGTTGCGCGGCCGCCGGTGATGTCCAGCTCGTTGGCCGCACCGGTGAAGGCGTAGTTGTGGATGGCGAAGTTGGCCGGGTCCACCTCGAACCCGACGTACTTGCCCTGGACCAGGAAACGGCTTCCTGGCGCTGCCACGGTGCCGTCGAATTCGCCGGCCTGGCCCAGGACCTGGAACCCGCCGCCCACGCATCCCTTCGAGGATGCTGCCTGGGCGGGCGCGGACACCGCGACGAAGCCCACGGCCGAAGCTGCCAGGGCGGCGGCCGCTGCCGCTGATCGGAATTTCAAGCTTGGTTGTAACCTCTTGACGTTCATCGGATTCTCCTCGCGGCTGGCATCGCAAGACTCCCTATTGAGTTTTTGTCCCGTCGACCGAGGTCAGACTATGACTTCCGTTTTTGGCCCGGAATGGCAAAATGCGTGTCCTATCCCAATCTTGGACAAGCCTTTGATCGGCACTTTCCAGATCTTGTACAAGGGGTTTTCTCCATCGAAATGAAGTCTGCGTGACATGTCATAAAAATTGACCGGTTAGACTGCCCTGATGACTAAATTGGGGGCCATTGGGGTCGGTTTGCTGTTGCTGCTGTCGGCGGCCGGGTGCAGTTCCGGCGGACCTGCCGAGGGCGGCGCTTCGCAGCCACCCGGTTCACCCTCGGTAAGCCAGTCGCCCAGCCGCCCGACGGCGGGGGAGACTGCCGCGGCCAGCGCTTCTTCCGCGGCTCCCGCACCAGCAGAAACAACGACGCCGGCAACGTCACCGGCGTCGGACCCGGCGCCAAAGCCCTCGGCCGGCTTGGCAACGTTCACGACCCCGGACGGCTCCTTGAGTTTCACGTACCCGCCGGCGTGGAAAGTCACGCCCGTCGAGGGACAGGACGATACGTACGCCGTAATTGACGCGGCTGGGGCCACACGGGCAACCCTGAGGGCCCAACTTAAAAGCCGCCCGACCCTCAGCATCCCCACCGGCCTGGACAGTGGATTTCGGGCTGACGTCCCCGGAGTTGAGGGCCCGGGTGGCAGGGACGTCGAGCTTGTGTTGCACGGTGTTTACGGACAGGCCCCCGGCGGCCAGGGCGCTATCTATGCCATCAACACCGTCGGAGATCAGGAGCCCGTTGGGCGCGCTGCCGTGGAAGTAAGCCAGGGCGGCTACTACGTCGGCTTCAGTGGCTTCGTTCCGCTGCGGCGCGACGTGCCGACGCCCAGCAAGGAGGAACTCTTCGCCGCTGCTGCCGCGTTTGCAGGCTCCGCCGAATTCAAGGAAACAGCCAGGGTGATCACCTCCCTGCGGCTCAACCCGGCGAAGGCCGTGCAGGCAGGGTGCCTCGGCGCCCGCTACCGGTACGACAAAATCGCCGGGCTCAGCTGCGACGAAGCGATCGCCGTCCTTGCCCGTGTGCAAGCGACCGGGACGGGATACGGCGCCCGCAACTACCAGACGAATGACTACGTCTGTTTCTACGCAGGCGCCGTGGAGAGCCAGAACGGGCAGGCCGACATCATCTGCCGCAACAAGGCGAACGACGCCGTCTCGTTCGAAGCCTGGGAGAAGTAGGAAGCCGTCCACCGTGACCGGCGGCTGCTAGCGACTGCTGTTGTCGAGGGCCGCTAGTTCTGATTCGAGTTGCTGTGTCAGCGTTCGCAGGCGCCGGATGTGTTCCTCGGAGACAGGTGCGGGTTGTGACGTAACCTGCGCGTCAACGTCGAAGACGGTGTTGGGGCTGTGCCAGACGTTGAACCATTCGAGACCGTGGCCCAGCGCGTCACGGGTTACGCCCTGCAGCAGGAGCAGGGGCTCGCGATTGTTTGTGTTCAGTTTTTGCGCCAGGTCTGGATCTGCGGCAACGGCCTGAACCTGCCTCGGGCCGCCTGCCGGATGGTACCCGTGCTCCCGCATGAGGCCGAGCAGCGAGGCGTTTTCAAGCAGTTCTGTGGTGAAGTGCGGAAACAGGTCGCGCGGTACCCAGGTCCGCATGAAGGCCACCGGGAGCTTTTCCAGGTAGCGGATCCGTTCAATCTTCCAGGTGTTGGTGGTGTTCAGGGCCTCGACCGCCGCCTCGGGCGGGGAGGCTGGTTCAACGGTGAGGACGTGGGTCCGCAGGCGCTGACCGTGCGCCGCGACCTGTTCGTCCAGTCCGCCGGCGCGCTGGACATGCCGGCGGAGGACTGGGGTGGCGGCGACGACGCTGCCCCGGCCGCGCTGGCGGCGAATCAGTCCGAGGTCGGCCAGCCCGGACAGAGCCTGCCGTACGACGCTGCGGGAGACGCCGAACTGTTTTTGGAGTTCCTCCTCGGTCGGCAGGGAGGAACCGGGGTGGAGGGGGAGTTCCAGGATCTGCCGGTGCAGGATGTCCCGGATCTGGGCGTGAAGCGGCCGCCCCTCCTCCCGGTTTACACGGGGCGTCCGCTCCGGGGGCTCCGCCGCAACTGGCTGCACACTCACGCTGACTCCTTTGCCGTTTCCTGCACATCATAGCCCGCTGCTGCTGCAACTCATGCTTGACGGGTGACGGGCAACACAAGTAATGTACGTACTAATTGTACGGACTAAGTCCGGCGACTGAAAGATACAAAGGCGTATGAAAGGTCAGGTTGATGACACAGATGCAGTTGAGGACTAGCCCGTCCCGTATCCCGGCGTTTGCCTTCCTCCAGAAGGTTCCCGCAGGCATGATGCTGATCCCGCTGATGCTGGGGGTGCTCATGAACACCTTCGCCCCCGAAGCCTTGAAGATCGGCGGCTTCACCACCGCGTTGTTCAAGGAGGGCGCTCTGACGCTGATCGCCGTGCTGATCCTGGCCACCGGCGCCCAGATCACCGGCAGCCACAGCGGCAAGGCGGCAGCCTCGACGACGACGGTGGTGCTGGTGTGCAAGACCCTGATCCCCGCTTCGGTCGCGGTGGTCCTTGGGCTGGTGGTGGGCATCGAAGGCATCGCAGGGGTATCCATCCTCGCGCTGCTGGCCATTTTCGGGAACAGCAACGGCGCCCTGTGGCTCGCGTTCGCCGGCCAGTACGGTGACGAGCGGGATACAGGCGCCTATGTCGCCAGCGCATTCGACGATGGGCCGTTCCTTGCCCTCATCTTCCTCGGCGCATCAGGCTTGGGAAGCATTCCGGTGCTTGCCTTCGCCGCGGCACTGATCCCGTTCATCCTCGGCCTCATCATCGGCGCGGTCGACCGCGAGTGGACCAAAGCCCTGGACCACGTGCCGAACATCGTTATCCCCTTCATGTCCTTCGCCGTCGGAACCGGAATCAATCTGAACACGGTGCTCACCGGCGGATTCGCCGGCATCTTCCTTGGCCTGGGCGTGGTCTGCTTCACCGGCGGCCTGACCTACCTGGGATACCGGTACGTCCTGAAACGCGGATCCAAGAGCGGCATCGGGTTCGCAGCGGGCACCACGGCCGGCAACGCCGTAGCCGTACCCGCGGTCGTGGCGGTGGCCGATCCGAGATTTGAGCCGTTCGTCGCATCCGCCTCGGCGCAGGCCGCAACAGCCGTCCTGGTAACAGCAATACTCGCCCCAATCGTCGCCTCCTGGGCACTGAAGCGGGCCGGAGGCCTCCAGCCGGCCGATCCGGTCGTTCCCAGCACAATCTGAACCAGCCCTTACATCCCCTTCATGGACGGAGAAACCATGCGCGACCCGCGCTCGGTGCGTTGCACCTACTACCTAGAGTCCGAGATTGACCCTGAAAAGGCCGCAGCCATCATGGCGGGCGAGCAGTCCAGCGGCACCTTCCTGCCGGTGCCTGGCGAATCCGCCCGGATCCGGGAGCGGCACGCAGCCCACGTTGTGGACGTCCAGGAACTGGGCGCCTGCAGGCCCTCCCTTCCCTCCCGCGCAAACCCGGAAAAGGTCCGCGCGGCTCTGGTCACCGTTGATTTCCCGATGGAGAACATCGGCACGGACCTGGCCACCCTGCAGACCGCCATCGCAGGAAACCTGTTCGAGCTGGGCGAACTCTATGCCTGCCGGTTGCAGGATCTGGTCTTGCCGGAGGAGTTCCTCGCCGCCCACCCCGGGCCGGCCTTCGGAATCGAGGGAACCCGCAAACTCATCGGGGACGTCCAAGGCGTGATGGTCGGCACCATCGTAAAGCCCAATGTCGGACTCTCGGAAGAGGAATTCCGGCTGGTGGTCCGTGACCTGGCGATGGCCTCCATCGACCTCATCAAAGACGACGAACTGATGACCGACCCCGAGTACCTGCCCCTCGAACGCCGGGTCGCCGTCGCCTCCGAGGAAATCCGGGCCGCCGAGCAAATCACGGGCCACCCCACCATGTACGCCTTCAACATCACCGGCGACCTGGCGGGCCTGCAGAAGCGCCACGACCTGGTCGTTGAAGCCGGGGGACGATGCGTCATGCTCAATATTCCCGTCATGGGACTGCCCGCCCTCGCTTGGCTGCGCAGCTTCGCCGAGGTACCAATCCACGGCCACCGCGCCGGCCTGGCAGCGTCCATGCGCTCCAAGGCGCTGGGCATGGACTACCGGGTCTGGCAGCAGCTGGCCCGTCTGGCCGGTGCCGACCAGCTGCACGCGAGCGGACTGGGCAGCAAGTTCTACGAACTGGATGGTGAGGTCGCCGCCAACATCCGCAGCCTGCTCGAACCGCTCGGGCAGACGGCCACACCGCTTCCGGTCCTCTCCTCGGGACAGAACGTCACCACGCCCGGCCCCACCTTCGAGGCTGTGGGCTCAACCGATCTGATGATGCTCGCCGGCGGGGGAGTGGCGGCACACCCCGACGGGCCTGGCGCCGGAGTGCGCAGCCTGCGCCAGGCCTGGGAAGCCGCGGTGGCTGGCGTGCCGCTGAACGCGGCTGCACAGCAAAAGGCACAAGCCGGCGACGCGTCACTGCTGCACGCTGTCCAGACCTTCGGGAAGGGTGCCTAGCATGCCAGCTTTCGGTTTCGTCGCCGACGACCTCACCGGAGCCGCCGATGTCCTCGCCCAATCCCACCGCTACGGCCTGGAAGCAGCCCTGGTCATCGGGGACGCGCCGCTGCCCACCGATACCGACGTCGTCGGATTTGCCGGACCGGCCCGCTCGCTGGAGGGGAAAGCGTTCGACGACCTGGTCCGCAGGGATCTGGCCGGCATCGCCGCACTCAACCCCGAGGTATTGCTCTACAAGGTCTGCTCAACGTTCGACAGCTCCGTCACGGTTGGCAGCATCGGCCGCGGAATCCAGCTGCTGCATGAACGCTTCGGTCTCCACGGGTCGATCCCCGTAGTTCCCGCCCAGCCCGGTTTCGGCCGGTACACAGCCTTCAGCAACCACTACGCTGCCCACGCGGGCAAGATCCACCGGCTGGACCGCCATCCGATCATGTCGCGGCACCCCTCCACCCCCATGTCCGAGGCCGACCTCCGCCAGGTCCTGGCTGAGCAACTCGGCACTGGACAGGTACCCGGGGCCATCCACCTGCCCGCCTACGACGACGGCACGTTCAAGGACGTCTGGGCTGACCGGCGTCGCGAACCAGGAGCGCTGGCCTATGTCGTCGACGCCGTTGACGAACGTCACCTGGATGCCGTAGCCGAGGCGCTGACCCGCGAGGAACACGTCCACGGCCCCTCCATCGTCATCGGATCCGGCGGCATCATGGCAGCGCTGGCCCGGTCCATTTCGGACCAGACTCCGCGCGCACCCGGACCCCAACAGCCAACCGGACCCGTGCTGGCCGTGAGTGCCTCGGCCTCCAGCACCACCGCGGAACAGATCAACGATGCCGTGGGCCACGGCTGGGAAGAGGTGCCCGTACCCGCGGAGCTGCTCCAGCGTCATGACGTCACGGCCGTGGCCGCCCTCGACCGGCGTGTTTCAGCGGCGCTGCGCCTGGGCCGCAACGTCGTCGTCCACACCACCCGGGGCGCCGACGACCCGCGTTACGGAGCCTCGAAACCGGCAGACGCCGGTTACGTCGGTGCACTGATCGGCGGCATCGCCGCCCGGATGGCCGGGGCCGGAACCACCCGTGACATCGCCGTTTGCGGCGGGGACACCTCCAGCCACGCACTCATCGCCATGGGCGTGCGCCAGCTGCGCGTCTCTGACCAGTTCGTCACCGCAGGTCCGATCCTGCGGGCGGACGGCGGCTCCGCCGTCGCCGGTTGCCGACTGCTGCTCAAGGGCGGACAGGTCGGTCCTCCGGACATCCTGCGCCGCTTCGCCGGCCAACTCCCCGGCTGACACCCAACATCCATCCACCAAGCATCACCAGAACCAACGAAAGGCGGCCCCCATGCGGGCAGTAGTGAAAACAGCGGCCGAACGAGGCGTTGAATACGTCACCGACGCCGGGGACCCTAAAGCAACAGAAGGCGCAGTTGTCATCGAGGTCGGCGCCGCATCCCTCTGCGGTACAGACCGTGAACTCTATGAGTGGACCCCCTCCGCCCAGGCCTTCAACCTCAACCTCCCCGTCATCCTCGGCCACGAAGGCGCAGGCACGGTCGTCGAGGTCGGTGCAGGCGTCACCGGACTGCATGTCGGCGACCAGGTCGCCCTTGAAAGCCATCTGACCTGCGGGCAATGCTTCCCCTGCCGCACCGGAGACGCCCACACCTGCGAACGCACGGGGATCCTGGGCATGCACATCGACGGACTCTTCGCCCAGTACGCGGCGGTTCCGCAGGACATTTGCGTGAAGCTCCCCACTGGCCTGTCGCTCGAATCAGGGGCCCTGCTCGAAGCGGCCGGCGTTGCCGTTCACGCCATCCAGCGCGCCGATTACTCCGTCGCAGGACGGGCCGTGCTGGTCAGCGGCGCCGGGCCGGTGGGCTTGGTGGTCGTGAACCTGGCTCTGCTCATGGGCGCCAGCCATGTCATCGCCGTCGACCCCAACCCCTACCGGCGCGCGCAAGCCGAAAAGCTCGGCGCAATCGCCCTGCACCCGGACGACGGCGTCATCGAGCGCTGCCGCGAGCTGACGGGCCGCCGCGGCGGCTTCGACGTCGCCTTCGAATGCTCCGGCGCCCCCGGCACCCTTACAACACTTTTCGAAGCCGTCCGCCGTGAAGCCACCGTCATCACCGTCGGCCACCCCGGCCGTCCGGCCGAAGTCGACATCGCCGCGCACATCAACAAAAAGGGCATCACCCTGCGGGGAATCTTCGGCCGCCGGCTCTGGGAAACCTGGGAGCAGAGTCTGCTGCTGCTGGACTCGGGCCGGCTGGACCTCGACTGGCTCATCACCCACCGCATGAAACTGAGCCAGATCGACGAAGCCATCGAACTGCTGACAGGGGACGCCTGCAAGGTACTGCTGATACCGGACCTCGGCTAGTTTCATCCCGTCCGGCCCGCATCGGGCCGGTTGTCCAGAACCGCCGGCCGGCTGCTCTTCAGAAGCAGCCGGCCGGCGCTGTTTAGGGCCCTGTGAACTGTCGATCAGCGGGTGGTGAAAGCTCGTCCGGCTCCCACCTGCCGCATCAGCGGACACGTCGACGGCGGAGGGCTGCTGCGCCCAAGGCGGCCGTTCCACCGTTTTCCCAACTTCGCCCGCTTACGATCCGATGACCTTGAGGACTCGCGGCCCTACGAAGGAGAGAAGTGCCATGAAAAAGACAGCACTCGGAGGACTGGCACTAGCCGGAACACTTTTCTTTCAACTCGCTGGCGCTGGACCGAGCACCGCGGCGGAGCGGCCCGTCGTAACGAAAACCGTAACGAGGGGCGAGGGGTTGACCGCCGAATTCGACCGTACGGATGGGTGCATCCAGACCACGGTCAGCGTGTTCGGCAGCGTCTTCACCAGCCGCGGATCGACTGCGCGCGACAAGCTGGGCTTTGTATCTGTCACACAGGTTGACATATGCACCGGCACAACACTGATCAACGGGTTTGGGGAGACTACGAGCACCCTGAACTTGGCCGTTCCGGACGAGTTGGCTAGAGGGCATCTAAGGATGTCCATGGAATTTACGAACTTTGCCGACCCCGACAACCCAGTAGTTTCGCCGATGACGGCAGACGTGTCTTTCCGGGCTACGGCTAAAGCGACCACGACTTTTGCAATGTCCAGATTCCCTTCCGAGGGCATCCGCCTTGTATCGTCGCAAGGTACCAAGAGCCGGCCTGTCTCTGCCACCGGCACTGTGACCCTTGGCGCCCAGAAAGTAGTTTCGCGGGGCATGTCGTCGTTCTCCGCGACGATCGGCTCGGTGGTAACCAAAGAGAAGACGACGACATTCCGCGCCATGAAGTAGCGCCGAGAAGATCACCGCTATCGGGGGCGCTACGGTTTCGGCGAAGGACCCGAGCTGCTTGGCAGTGATTGCCCGACATCCATCTGTAACTTTGCCGTCTTAACGAGCTCGCTTCCTAGTGGCCGCTGAGTTTACCGGCGAGGCGTTCGCGCATCTGGGTATGTAGAGGTCGTTGGACGAGGCGAAGAAGAGCTCGCCGTCCACCACGTAGGTGGCCGTTTCCTGCCCGTTGAGCACCTTGACGGCGCGCTTGACGGTGACGAAGTGTGCCACGCGCCGGGCGAAGAGTTCTGGTCAGCGCTGCCGGGTGAATGTCACGTGAGTTCCTCCATGAGCCGGGCGAGGATGTCGTTCATGGCGAGCAGCCCGACGAGCTGATTGCCTTCCACCACGACGAGCCGGCTGAGGTGATAGCGACTCATCAGGGCCGCGGCCTGCCGGACCGACAGGTCCTGGTTCACGGTGATTGCGGGAATGGTGGCGGCGTCATAGACGTTCAGCAGGTCCACGTCGCCGTCCTGCGCAACGACGGTGTCCAGGAGTTCTCTGTAGCTCAGCATGCCGTAGGCGTCGTGGGCGTGCTGCCGCTCCACCACCAGGCTCTTCACCTGGCGCTCCTTCATCATGGACAGCGCCTCACGCAGCGTGCTGTAGGGGGATATCGTGACGACCTGGGGGACCATGACATCTTTGACGGTGAGCATCTCTTTCCTCCTTCTAACGTTTCCGGGCCTGCTTCAGGAGCCCTCACGGCGCAGATGCTCCTCGAACCTGACGACCTGCCGCATGTCGATCCCGGTCAGGTGCTCGATCGGGATCGCAAAGGCCAAGCCGCGGGATTCGGTCCCCCTGACCAGGACTTGGTGCAGTTCCTTCAGGATCGGCGCGGTCAGGTGAGCCCCCACGACCATCAGCAGCACCGACTGCGTCCCTTCGAACGTGAGGCCGAAAAACGTCTTCCTGGCCTCACCCCCGATGCCCTTGCCCGGCAGGATGGTCACACCCGTGGCCCCTGCCCGCTGCGCATGGTCGATCACCTTGTCTTCAAGCTCGTCCGGGGCGATCACTATAACCGCTGTGAATTTCATGCCGGTTCCCTCCTCAGAAGGGGAAATCTCTCCATCACCATGGCATACACGATGACGGAGATGACAGGGAAGATGGAGGCATACGCGATCAGGCCAAACCCGTCGATCAGCACGTCCCTGCCCTCCACGGCGGCCGCAAGGCCGATCCCCAGGGCGGTCACCAGCGGCACGGTGACCTCCGACGTCGTCACCCCGCCCAGGTCGAAGGCCAGCGCGATGATGTACTTCGGGGCGAAGAACACCAGCACGATAGCGACGGCGTAGGCGACCATGATGAAGTAGTGGAACGGCCCTCCCACCAGAATGCGGTAGACACCGAAACCGATCCCGAGGGCGACACCAACGGCGACAATGACGCGGACGGCGAATGCGCTGATCTTGCCCGGAGATGCGTCCTGCGCCTGTTCTCCGATGGCCACCAAGGCAGGTTCGGCCATGGTGACTGCGAAGCCGATGAGCAGCGCGAAGAGCAGGATCAGGGCCGGGACTCCCTGCTCGATTAGCTGCTCCGCCATCAGGGTCCCGAGTGGGAACAGCCCGAGCTTGAGCCCTACGACGAAGGCATACAGCCCCACCAGGACCATGATGAAGCCGATGATGACCCGCAGGGGGTGGGGCAGCCTGCGCCGCAGAGCGACCCATTGAAAGAAAAGGACGACGACCACAATAGGCAGGACCTCCCGGACCATTGAGGCGAGGCCAAGGATCATGCCGACCACCCAATCCGTCGGGTCCTCCCCTGCGTCGGTGACCGGCGGCGCCGGCCAGGCGTCGCCGAAGGTGTAGACCCAGATGCCGTAGAGCTGGACCCCGATCATGGGCACCATCACGCACAGGGCCACCAGCCCAAAACCGTCCGTCAGCAGGCTGCGTCCCCGGATCGAATTGGCCAGGCCGAGACCGATCGCCGCGATCAGCGGGACACTGACAATGTTGGTGGTGACCCCGCCCGAATCGTAGGCAAGACCAATGATCTCCGGCGGGGCGATATACGTGAGTCCCAGCGCCACCGCGTAGCCCGCGATCAGCAGTTTGTACACCGCCCAGCCCCGCAGGACACGCAGGATGCCCAGGATCAAGACCAGCCCCACCGACACAGCGATGACGAAGCGCAGCACCAGCGCATTGATCCGACCATCGCTGACTAATTGGGCCTGCTCCGCGACAGCGATCACCGCCGGCTCCGCGACGGAGGCAGCGAAGCCGATGGCAAACCCAAAGGGCAGCAACAACCCCAGGGCCCCGCTCCGGACAAACTGGTTCGCCAGGTTCTTGCCGACCGGGAAGATACTCAGATCCAGGCCATACAGGAACAGGGCAATGCCCACAGCCACGATCAGGAGCCCCGCCACCAGCTCCAATGGGTCATCGGGCATGGAGCGGAACACAAGCAGCTGGAACACCACGACGACGAAAACGATGGGCAGAAGGTTCCTGAGCGCCTTAAGGAATTCGCTGGCGAATCGGTGGAGGTGCTCCATCGGGTCCTCTCCCGGAATGATCCTGCGAGTACCTGGCCTTTCAGTTTGCCGGTCCAGCCCAGTCGCATCTACCAACCGAGGCTCCGGTGTGAATCGACGACACGCGAATGAGTGGAGGGACGTACCCGATCGTCATCGCCCGCTCCCCGCGAGCTGCGCGACCCGGCGTTCAAGTTCGGCGATCCGATCGGTGATCGGCCGGCTGTGCAGGAGCTCGGCGATCTGATCGGCCTCGTCCTCCTCGAGCACGATCGTCGCCACAGCCCGATCGGGTTCCGCGGAGCCGTAAACGAAGATTTCGCGTCCGCAGGGACGCGCGACGAAGATCCGGAATTGCTGACCGTCGCGGGTCAGGCAATCGTGCAGCACCCCGGCACCGACAACGGTGGACTGGGTAATCTCCATCGGGCCCTCCGTTCCGTAGATTCTCGGGTGTACATTCAGTCTCCGTCCGCGGTTAAAGAGGTGCCATCGGGGATGGCACCCATTTCCGGAGCGCCGTGCCCCGGGGCCGGTGCCGCCCATGGGGGCCAGCCCTCATGGACAAAGGACGCGGGGCGCGTAAGGCTAGTCGGATGCGGACCCCGCCCGAAACCAGGGCCGCCGGAACCACACCCGGCCTGCCTCCGAAAGGACCGGCGCAGTTGCTGTTCTGGCGACTGTTCATCATCAACGGATTGCTCTTCGCGATCGGCACGCTCGTGCTGGCGCTCTCACCGGCGACCGTGTCGTCGCCCGTCCTGCTCACCGAGGTGCCGGTCCTGCTCATCGGACTGACCCTCATCCTCGCCGCGAACGCCGCCCTGGTGCGGGCCAGTTTGGCGCCGCTCGACGCGATGACGACCGTGATGCGCCGGGTGGGCCTGCTGCGACGCGGTGGTGATCGGGCCACCGAGGCCGGCAACGGCGACCTCAAGCACCTCATCCGCACGTTCAATGAGATGCTCGACCGGCTGGAGGCAGAGAACAGCGCGAGCAGCGCTCTAGCGCTGGCCGCTCAGGAGGGGGAACGCCAACGGATCTCGCGGGAACTCCACGACCAAATAGGCCAGAGCCTGACCGTCGCTCTCCTCAGTCTCAAGCGAGTCGTCGACCGATCTCCCGACGATCTCCGCGAGGAGAGCCTCCTCGCCCAGGAGGCTGTCCGCGCGAGCTTGGAGGAGGTCCGCCAGGTGGCGCAGCGCCTGCGCCCGGGTGTGCTCGCCGACCTCGGCCTGCTGAGCGCACTGAGTTCACTGGGTTTGGAGTTCTCCCGCTCCAGCGGGGTCCCGGTGATTTGGGAGCTCGATGACGAACTCCCCGAGCTCCGCGGGGAGGTCGAGCTGGTGCTTTACCGCATCGCGCAGGAGGCGCTCACCAATGTCGCCCGCCATGCGCATGCGACACGAGTCGATTTCGCGCTCACCTCGTCAACGACTGGGCTGACTCTGCGGATTCTCGACGACGGCCGGGGCGGTGACCTCCGTGAGGGCGCGGGCATCCGCGGGATGCGCGAACGCGCCCTGCTCATCGATGCCAACCTGACGGTCGCAGCCCGGCCGAGCGGTGGGACCGACGTTTGCCTCGTCGTTCCCGGCACCGCGGCAGAGAGCTGAGCCCGTGGCCGAACCCACGCGCATCCTGCTCGCCGACGATCACGCCCTGGTCCGCCGAGGCCTTCGCCTGATTCTCGATGCGGAACCCGACCTCACCGTCGTGGCCGAGGCCGCTAACGGCACAGAGGCCGTCGCCGCCGCGACCGCGGGCGGGGTGGACCTCGCTGTCCTCGACATCGCAATGCCCCAGATGACCGGTATCCAGGCGGCGTGGCAGATATCGCGAAGCGCACCCGCCGTGCGGATCCTCATCCTGTCGATGTACGACAACGAGCAGTACTTCTTCGAGTCGCTGCGCGCAGGAGCTTCCGGGTATGTGCTCAAGTCGGTCGCCGACCGCGACCTCATCGAGGCGTGCCGCGCAGCGATGCGAGGGGAGTCGTTCCTCTACCCCGGCGCCGTCACCGCGCTCATCCGCGACTATCTGGAGCGCGACCGCCGAGGCGACCGGATGCCGGACAGCATCCTCACACCCCGCGAGGAGCAGATTACGAAGCTAATCGCAGAGGGGAACTCCGCCAAGGAGATCGCCGAGATCCTCAGGATCAGCGTGAAGACCGTCGATCGCCACCGGGCCAATGTCCTGCAGAAGCTCGGGCTGCGAGACCGGCTGGACCTCACAAGGTTTGCCATCCGCACCGGGCTCACCGAACCGTAAGCGGTCTCAAGGATCACAGTCCTAAACCCCTAAAACTGGGGCCAGCTCAAAAAATCCCAGCAACCTTTTTGCAAGTTGTTCAGCCGAACATGTTCCGGTGGGGGAGTGTACGCAGGTTGTCAGGACTGCAGCAGCATGCGCTTTGGTTTCTCGTATTCAGCCGGAAGGTTGCTCGGGACTGGCATAGGCAAACAACTTCAAAGAGTGGTGAGGCTAGTGACCAACCCTATACAGACGCACGTTCAACTCCGGGGGTCGCGGAATCTGCGGCTCCCTGCACTGCTGACAGCGTTGCTGCTGGCGCTGAGTGGTGTTCTGGTGGTGCCGGTTACGGCTTCGGCTGCTGAGGGCGATGTTGGGGTTGAGGGCCCGTCGCATGAGGGGACGGGGACGCCGACGGGTTCGAAGCGCGCGACAAGTGCGTTGTGGTTCAACGACGGTGTCTGGTGGGGGAACCTGTGGGACACTGCCAGCTCGGAATTTCATATCTTCCGGTTCGATGCCGCCACGAGCTCGTGGGCCGATACCGGTGTGGCGACGGACACGCGGGCGAACACCCATCATGACGTGCTGTGGGACGGGACCACGCTGCATGTGGCGAGCTACCGGTTCGTCAACGACGGCCTGCCGGCTGAGCCGAACTTCCCGACGACGATGCGGCGTTACAGCTACGACTCGGATCAGGAGACCTACTCGCTGCTGGATTCTGAAACCATCAACAACCAACGCGTTGAGGCCCTGTCCATCGACAAGGACTCGACTGGCCGGGTATGGGCCACGTGGCAGCAGGATAACCAGATCTATCTGAACGCCACTGAGGAGGATGGCGAGACGTGGGGGACGCCGTTCCCGCATCCTGCGTCGTTGAGCAACGTGTCTGTGGACGACAATTCGGCTGTGCTCGCGTTCGGACCAGGCAAGATCGGTGTGATGTGGAGCCGGCAGGTTGGTGACGCCACCGACGGCATGTACTGGAGCTACCACGTTGATGGAGCGTCGGACACCGAGTGGACTGCTCCAGTGGCCGCGGTGGACGGGCAGCGCAGCGGTGATGACCATATGAACCTGAAGTGGCTGGACTCCTCGGGTGGCCGGGTTTTCGCCGCTATTAAGACGTCGTTCACGTCGGCGTCCCAGCCGCTGATCCAGCTGTTGGCATTGGATGGTGCGACGTCGAACTGGTCGACGCACACGATCGCGACCGTGGCGGAGTGCCCGAACCGGGTGATCGTCATGATTGACGAGAGCACGCAGAGGCTGCGTACCTTCGCGACCTATCCGAAGCCCAGCGGCACGACGGACGCGGATGTCTGCAGTAACTCGGGGGGTGCGATCTACGAGAAGTCCACGCCGTTGGATGACATCAGCTTCACCACCACGAAGACGGCGCAAATCGTGGACGCCGACCAATATGTCCACAACGTGACGTCGACAAAGCAGAACCTCAACAGTGCGGCGCGGGGCACGGCCAACAGCGGATTACTGGTGCTCGCCGATGTGAACGCCACAAGCCGGTACTGGCACTTTCACGACCCCAGCGGCGGCGGCGGCGATGATGACGACGATGCTGATACGACGGCTCCGGAGGTGACCGATACGTCTCCGGCTGCTGATGCGACTGATGTGGCGGTGACGGCGAATGTGACGGGGTCGTTCTCGGAGGCAATGGATGCCTCGACGCTCACGCCGGGCACGTTCACGCTGACGGAGGGGACAACGGCGGGGACGACGACGGTGCCGGCATCTGTGGCGTACAACAGCTCTGACAGGGTCGCGACGTTGAACCCCGATGCGGACCTGGCGGCGGATACGACGTACACGGCGACGATCAAGGGCGGCTCCGACGGGGTGAAGGATGTTGCCGGGAACGCCTTGGCGTCGGACGAGACATGGACCTTCACCACTACCACTCCACCCATCTCCACTCCGCCCGTCTCCAGGCCGTCCATCCACAGTGGGGCCGATGTGGTCGCTGCCGCATCCGACGGCGTGCTGTGGAACTACCCGGCAAACGGCAGGGGCGGGTTCCAGCCCCGGGAGAAGATCGGCTCCGGCTGGTCCGCCCTGGCTCGGGGGTTTGTAACGGACTGGAACAGCGACGGTGTCTTCGACCTCATCGCCCAGTGGCGGGACGGCCGCCTGAGCTACTACGCCGGAAGCTCTGGAGGCGGCTTCGCCGCCGCCCGGGCCATCGGCATCGGCTGGGGCAGCTACCACGTGACGGTGGGCCGTTGGCGCAAGACGGACAGGTACCCGGGCATTCTGGCCTACGACGGCGCCGGGACGCTCTGGTACTACGGCAACGGCAGCGGATCATCGCTTTCGCCCCGCATCAAGACCGGTGTCGGCTGGGGAGGCTTGTACAACACCATGGTCGATTTCGACCAGGACGGGGCACAGGACATCCTGGCCAAGCGCACCGACGGCAGCATGGTGCTGTACCGCTCCACGGGGGCCGGCGGCTTCGTCCCCGAATCCAGGCGCAGGGTGGGCAACGGCTGGAACATCGTCACCAGCATCACCAGCATGGCGGGATTCACGGCGGGAAGCTCCGGGCTCATGAGCCGGCTCAGCGACGGCCGGCTGGCCCACTACCCCTTCAGCCGGGGCATCTGGGGTCCCCGGGCCATCGTCGGCTCAGGCTGGAGTCCCTACAACATCTTCCGCTAGTACCGGCCAGGGCCGGGGACACAATCTGAACTGGGCGCCAACCGTCCAGTTCGGTTTGTGGTGGGCATTGGAGCAGTCCAGGTTCGGTCAATCGTTCCGGTCTGCACGAAGAGGGAAGTTTCGAAATCGCGTAGGTTCCTGCCCCTTGGACTACCTCCGTGCACTAACGGGCCCATAACGGCCAGAGGCGTTCAGCTTTGCGTCTGACCTCCGAGTAGGGAACGTCCGCGCTTTTGGCCTGATCGAAGATGCTCAGGCCAAGCCTCGACGTCGCCAGGGCACGGATTGTGTGGAAGCGGTTTTCAAAGAGGCTTCGTTCGCTGATCCATGACACGGCGTCCGCCTCGGGCTTCCAAGTCGCGCTGTAGCGTCGCGCCGCCTCCGCCAGCTGGCCCGGCTGGTTGCCGGCTTCGCCGATGCACCGGTCGAGTGTCATGGCTGATTCCATGGCACCGTTTACCCCCTGGCCAATCGGTGGATACGGGGCGGCCGCATCTCCAATCAGTACCGCCTTTCCGCCGTGGAACTGTGAGCAGTTCAGGCTGCGGCCGATGTGGTAGCACGTACGTTTGGCGAAGGCATCCACCTGTTCGTCGCCGGCGAACTCCAACACCCGCGGGCAGCGTTCCTGGAGGAACTGCCGGGCCTCTTGAGCTGAAGCGAATGTCAGGGGGTCCTTGGTTCCGACGGCGCAGAACCACCTGGACGATTCGGGTCCGGCGTCTCCCTTGATGGCTCCAGCAACGCAGAACGGGCGGGTGGATAATCCGTGCAGGTAGTTCCTGTCCAGCCGGTCACCCACCCTGTCCAGTTCGATCATGGTGCAGTAGTTGGGGAAGGACTTGGCCTCGACGCTGAATCCCGGCACTTGCTCCTGCAGCGCGGTGCGTATCGTGGAACCGGCGCCGTCTGCACCGATGATGAGGTCGAACTTTCTAGTGGTCGCGGGTCCGGACCTCGCCGAAACAGTGAGGGTTCCCGCTTGCGCGTCAGCGACGTCGACGTGGCTTTCAAACTCCATGTCCACCCAGCGGCCGTGCTTTTCTTCAATAGCCGCCATGAGCGCCCGGAGAATGTCCCCCCTTGATCCAGTCCATCCCGGAAGGGTCCATTCTTCGGTTCCCCTCCCTGGGATCTTCAAGCCCTTGAACCGGATCATTCTTTCGTCGAACTCGGAGCACGCATCAATGTAGCGGAGAGCCTTCAACCCGTGGCCGGAGATGTCGATTGTGTAGGAGCGGTCGGGGTTGAAGCGCGGGGCAACACCGGGATGTGTGTCACGTTCGAAGACTGTTGAGTGCAGTCCGCGGCGGGCAAGTGCAATCGCCAAGACCAGTCCCGACGGCCCAGCCCCCAGGATCGCAATGTGCGGCTGTTCAGCTTTCTTTCCCTGCGTGGGGCTCGATGATTCCATTGTCTTACCGTGGCATCCCGATAGTACGCATTGATCAGCCGCCGTGACGGCCGAACGTCCAGAAGGACGAATCGTCGTCCGCTCGGCGTCTCGTCTGCAGCTGGTCACGGCGGATAGCAACACTTTACGCGCGACGGTTTCTCCACGGAACCGCGGTACGGCGAGCCTCACGTTCAGATGGGTGCCGACAGGTGCCAATGGTGGAACTGGAGGCCGATCTGCCTGATAGGGAGGTTCCGCCATGTCACTGGGGAATTCATCGCTAGTGGCTGCCCCGTCGTGCGCTAACAGCATTGGCGAGTGTCCGACGCCTGTGCGCTGCTCACGCCAGAGGCAGGCGTAGGGTTAAGTACAGCCTTGCGTGAATACATAGCAGAGTGTACTTTTGGCCCCATGGAGACGCTCACCCACGCGCCCGTGTTGGCCAGGTTCGGCTTCGCGGTGTCAGATCCGACCCGTGCCCGCGTCCTTCTGGCCCTGGCTGATGCGCCGGCTTACCCTTCCGACCTTGCCGAGACGCTGGGGGTCTCGCGCCAGAGCATGTCGAACCACCTGACGTGCCTGAAGGGATGCGGCCTGGTTGTGGCTGTTCCGGACGGGCGAAGGACAAGGTACGAGTTGGCCGACCCGAAGCTCGGCCACGCGATCCGCGACCTGCTCGGGGTTGTCCTGGCGGTCGATCCGGTCTGCTGCGCTCCGGACGGGACGTGCCTGGCATGAGCGCAGTGCATGTGGCGGCGGCGCCCTCCCGGCGCGCAGTGCTGACACGTCGGATCCGGATTTTCGCTGCGGCGACCATCACCTACAACGTCATCGAAGCTGCGGTTGCCTTGTGGGCCGGAAGTGTCGCTGACTCTTCGGCTCTGATCGGGTTCGGGCTGGACTCGGTGATCGAGGTGGCCTCCGCCGTCGCCCTGTCCTGGCAGTTCTCCGCGAAGGATCCCGAACGGCGGGAACACCTGACGCTGAGGATCATCGCCCTCTCCTTCTTCGCGCTGGCGGCCTTTGTAACCGTCGACGCCGTCCGTTCCCTTGCCGGTGCCGGAGAAGCACAGCATTCAACTCCCGGGATCGTAATCGCTGCCTTGAGCCTGGCGGTGATGCCCGTCCTGTCCTGGCTGCAGCGCCGGGCGGGCCGGGAACTGGGCTCGAAAACAGCGGTGGCCGATTCCAGGCAGACCCTGCTGTGCACCTATCTGTCTGGGGTCCTGCTGGTTGGCCTTGTGCTGAACAGCACCCTGGGGTGGTGGTGGGCCGACGCCGGCGCCGCTCTCGTTATCGCCGGCATCGCCGTGCGCGAAGGCATCAACGCATGGAAGGGCGACGTTTGCTGCACGGTCCCGCACTCGGCTGAATCCGCTGACAGTCCGGCGGCGGGGGACGAGTGCTGCTCCGGCTGTGCTGCAGCACCGGTCCCCACCGGCCTCGTCGAACCCCAGCATCGTGCATCCGGCTCCCGGGGGATCCGGACGGGCCAGGGATAGCTTCAACGAGGACGAAGCCGCCCACAAGCTACTGCGGACTGACGGCCTTGAATGCGTTCACGCGGCCATGTGCCCAGTAGGTGCCCGTTCCAGAGATCTTGTCGGCGGTTGATTCGACCTTGGCGCGGATTGACGTGTGCGTGGCACTGGGATTCGAGCTCCAGGCAAGCGCGGCTACGCCCGCGACCATCGGCGCGGACATCGAGGTGCCGTTGCCGACGTCGTAGTTCAGGGACCGGTTGTTTGGCTTGGCCAGGTAGAAGGGGTGGTTCGGGAAGGTCGAGTAGACGTTGACGCCGGGT
Organism: Arthrobacter sp. NPDC093125; assembly: GCF_044754225.1. Classification (NCBI taxonomy): domain Bacteria; kingdom Bacillati; phylum Actinomycetota; class Actinomycetes; order Micrococcales; family Micrococcaceae; genus Arthrobacter; species Arthrobacter sp. NPDC093125. The sequence goes on from NZ_JBIVOQ010000003.1 coordinate 231,266, forward strand.
GCTGTGACGTCCACCCAGCTGGCTCCGTAGGTTGAGAAGGATGCTTTGGCGTCCTTGTTGTCAGTTGCGGCGACGGCAATGACGTTCGGATATCCCGCCGGGTAGATCTTGGTTTGGTTACCGCCGTTGCCTGCTGCCGCAACGAGCACCACACCCTTGCTCCAGGCGTTATTGACGGCAGTTTCGAGAGTGCGTGACGCCCGCACTCCCACGCTCATGTTGATCACCTTGGCGCCATTACTGACCGCCCAGTTGATACCGTTCGCAAGGCCGGAGCTGGATCCCACTCCGCTGTCGTTAAGGATTTTGCCGGCCAGGACGGTGCAACCTGGGCACACACCGGCCACTCCATCACTGTTGTGCACGGCGGCAACGATGCCGGCCACGTGGGTGCCGTGGCCGTAGTTGTCATCGGCGGATGCAGCACCGCTGAAGTTGGCGCGCGCAACAACCTTCGATGAGAGGTCCTCGTGGTTGAGGTCCACACCCGAATCGAGAACGGCAACCCTAATGCCGCTGCCGGTCGCGACGCCCCACGCTTCGGCAGCGTCCACGTCGGCATCGGCTTTGCCTGCGGCTATTCCTATGTCGCCTTTGGTGTTGGTAAATGCCTGGCCTTCGTTGTGCAGAGCGTACTGGCGATCGAAGTAGTAGTCGTCAGCTGTGGTGGCAGTGACGAGCTCGTCCGGCTCGGCGTACTCAATCGCCGGGTTCCTGCTCAGGGATTGGATGAGCTGACCTTCCTTGCCAGCGGGTACCTTGATCAGGTGAGCGCCAGTGCTCCCGATACCCGTCCCCTCGCTGAGTCCGTGCTGCCGTAGCAGGCCGGCCGCGGCGCCATTGTCGCGGAATTTGACGATGATTTGGCCTTTCACAGAAGATGACGGGCTTTCTGTGGGAGCGGGGGCCGCTGCGGTGCTGGCGGCCGCAAAGTTAATTGCGCCAAAACCCATAATTGCCGCTGTGAATCCGGCGATCATAACTTTTTTCATGCGGTTATCTTGCTACACCCGGCACTGACTCGATAGTGGCTGTCCGCCTGTCAAGATTCGGCTTCATAGGGAGTGCACCTGAGCCTGTGGACAGGCCGTCGTCTGCTCCACAGGTTATCGGAAATCGCAGAACAGAGAACGACGGCGGCCGGCAGCTGCGCGGACGCGCGCACCGCCGGGACTCCCGCGCCGTGAGGCGCCGTGACAGTAACGCCACAGGCGCAGACCGTTCTTTGCTCTGCTTAGGCGGCTGTGAATTGTGCCCAGTCGGGGAAGGGATCCACGGGCAATGGCAAGGGATCCATGGGCATTGGATCTACTGGCAAGGCATCCACGGTCAGTGGATCTGGTGGCGGCGGCGGATCAATGCCCCCGAGGCTATCCGGCCAGCCTGGACTATCCGGTTCCTCAATGCTGCCCGTCCACTCCGGGCTGTCCGGTTCCTCGAGGCTGTCCGGCCAGTCGGGGCTCTCCGGTTCCTCGAGGCGGTCCGGCTCAAGATTTTCTGGCCAGTGGGGTGGTTCCCAGTCCTGTTGTTCGCTGGGGTAGTACCGCCCGGCCGGTGAGAGCCATCCGGGTGGCCTGTCATGGGTCGCGCCGACCGGCCTCCAGCGACTGCTGTGTTTGAGGCGGTGATGCCGGGGGCATGCCTGCCCGAGGTTGCTGATTCCGGTGGTCCCGCCGTCGGACCAGGCCAGGATGTGGTCGGCGTCGTTGTCGAGGGACGGGTTGTTGCAGCAGGGGAACGTGCAGCGCGCGTCGCGGAGCCGGAGCCATTGGCGCATCGGGGTGGTCAGCCGGTAACTGGTGCGGCCGATCTCCAGCGGCGCGCCGTCCCGCGGATCGACCAGCACCCGCAGAAACGATGTCGCCCCGTCCGCGACGAGCTTTCGTGCCATCGATGCCGGGATCGGGCCGTACCCGTCGAGGGTGGCCGGTTCCTCCCCAACACCGATCAGCGAGAACACCGGCACGGTGACCAGCACCTGCGCCTTCGGTGACGGGATTCCCTCGGCCACGCCGCCCAGCAGCCAGCCTTCGGTGACGTCCGCGCGCAGCTGCGTCAACGTCCTCGATTCGCCCGGACCCTGCAGGGCCCGGGCCGCGTCGGTAACCCGGTTCCAGATGGCGGCCGCGGTGTCGGCCGGCAGGTACGCCGAGAACCAGGCCATCCCGTCCCGGTCCGGGACGTACTCCACCCGCCGGTCCGCGGCGCTCCTGCGGTGCCGGGTTTCGATGCTCACCGGATGGTGCCGCTCCCGCCAGGCGCGCACCTTGACGCGGAACCTGCCCGGCACCAGCTCCCCCGCCGGGCAGCCCCGGGCGGCACCGGGCGCGTCCGGATCCATGAAGTGGGCTTCCAGGGCCGCCGCGGCGGCCGGTTCCAGGTTGGCTGTTTCATCGCACAGGATCCGTACGTGCAGCCAGGAAATAGTCCCGGATCCCAGCGCGGCCAGCGCCAGCGGCCGCCCGGTGGTCAGGGTGCGGGCGTCCGACAGCAGCGCCCCGGCGGTGCGTTCACTCACCGTCAGCACGCCGGCGACCTCGGCGGTCACGGCCATCTGCTGGGCGGTGCGCTCCTGCGGGGAACGAGCCTGCGCCGCCAGGGCCTCGGCAGCGGCGGCGTACGCGGCGATGAGCTGAACCTTCAGCGCCGCCAGCCGGGCCTCCAACCCGGCCACCCCGGCCAGGCCATCCAAAAACGCGTCCGCCTGATCCCGCAAAGGATCTTGCCCAGAAGGAGCGTCAGCACCGCTCAGGGGATCAGCGCCCGCCGCGGACGTGCTGCCGTCGGCGGCCCCGCCGTCGGCACTGACGACAAAACCAGCGGGGCGGAAAACAACAGCCAACGCAGCGACGGAGGACTCTATGCCCTCCAACGTCTCCACTATCGCCTTGTCATCCATACCCACAGCATGACGGCAGCCTGTGACATTTAAGCCATCGCCTCAAAGCCACCACACAGCCGAGGTTCAACGCGTGCGCCTCGAGGCAAGCCGCATCCTGCTGCCGGTCAAGCGCTCCAAAATCCGTGAGCCCGAATCCCACTGAGACAATAAGAAGACCGGAAAGATGTTTCTGCTTCCCATACCAACGAACGCAGGAAAGGCACTTCCTCAAACTTTCGGAAATATCTTGCAGATTCGCGGGAAGTCGGGCAGGCTGGGAACCAGTCACGGCTAGATCAGCAATATATTTCCGAAGCAGGGCGAAGTGATGGATGACATCAAGACCATTGGGGTGAGCATCCGACGTGCCCGCAAAGGCGCGGGCATCACCCAGGAGACCCTTGCCGACCTGATCGGCACCTCCACGCGGACGGTCCACGCCATCGAGACCGGGAGGGGCAACCCGTCCCTGCTCACGGTCGCCGCGGCAGCGAACGCCGTCGGACTTCATCTCAGGGTGACCGATGACTGAGGTAACCGGTACTGAGGAACTGGGGCGCCTGAAGTTTGTCCGCAACGCGGACGTCTATAAGGCCGGCGTGCTGGCCGGTCATCTGGACCGGACAGATCGCGGCAGCGTCGTCTTTTCCTACGCGTCCGGCTATCTCACATCGGGAACCAGTCCGGTCGCCACCACCCTGCCCCTCACGCAGGATCCCGTGGAGTCCCCGAACGGAGCGCTCCCGGCCTTCTTCAGCGGCCTCCTGCCTGAAGGCCACCGCCTGACCGTGCTCAAAGATGCCGTCAAGACGAGCCTGGCGGACGAGCTCAGCCTGCTGCTGGCCATCGGAGCGGATGTCCCCGGCGACGTCCAGATCGTTCCCGCGGGGAAGGCGCCCGTGGAGCCGAAGCCGCTGGCCGATACTTCCAGGCCGGAGGACCTGGACTTCGCCGCCCTGGCTGATGCCGTGGATCTGCATGGGCTGCCGGGCGTCCAGAACAAGGCCAGCGCCTCCATGTTGACCACCCCGCTTGCACTCGCCGGCAGGCGGTACCTGCTCCAGCTGGACCCGCCGCTCCACCCCAACCTGGTGGTCAACGAGGCTGCGCACCTGGCAGGGGCCAAGGGCTTGAAGGTCCCCGTGGCCGCGCACCGTGTCGTTACCGACCGGAACGGCATGCCCGGGCTGCTCGTCGAACGCTTCGACCGGATCCAGGATGGCAAGGATGGCAAGGACGGCAAGGAGGTCAAAGATGGCAAGGATGACGACGTGCCGGTCCGGCTGCCGCTGGAAGATGCCGCGCAGGTCCTCAACCTGCCGCCGGCGTCCAAATACGCCGTGAGCTCGGAGGAGGCGGTGACCGGCTTGGCCGGGCCGTGCAGGGCCAGGCCGGTGGCCGTGCGGAACCTGTACCTACAGTTTGTTTTGGCGTGGCTGACGGGCAACGGGGATCTGCACGCGAAGAACGTTGCGGTCCTTGCCGGCAGGCATGGCGCCTGGGCGGTGGCACCGGTCTATGACATCCCCTGCACGCTGCTCTACGGCGATGACACCTTGGCCCTCACCGTCGCTGGCAAGGTTAAAGGGCTCAGGGCAAGGCACTGGCAGGAATTTGCAGCCGCCATCGGGCTTCCCGCGCGGGCAGCCGCCGCCGCCAACACCCTCGCCCTGAGGGCGGCCGCAGCCATCGACCTGACGGCCTTGCCCTTCACCGGCTCACCCTTGAAAGCTGCCCTGCGCGAGCTGCGGTTCCGGCGGGCCGAGATGACCCCCTGACGGCCTTCACCCGCACTACCGTCCGGGATCTCCACGATCTCAGCTGAATCTCACGACGACGGCGGCAATCACCTTTTGTACTCTCTGGCGGGAGTTGCGGGGCGTTTCGCCGGTAGCGGCCAGATGCCCGGCAGCCCGTGCTACTTGCTCGTCTCCGGGTCCTGATCACCGATGTGGCCGGGCGCGTTCGCGGCCAGGACGCGCTCGACGAAGGCGCAGTACTCATCCATGTAGTGCCGCAGGAATGCTTCCGTGGATTCGTCTTTGACTTCGCCGTCGGTACCGAACGCCGCGGCGTCGAACTTCAGGTAGACCTCGGGCGCGTTCAGCTGCGGGGCGTCCAGGAAGCTCAGCACCGCCCGCATCGAGGACTGCATCACCGCCGTGCCGATATTTCCCGGCGAGGCTCCTATGATGCCGGTGGGCTTGCGGGCAAATGAATTCGTGCCCCAGGGCCGGGACCCCCAGTCGATCGCGTTCTTCAGGGCGCCGGGAATGGACCGGTTGTACTCGGGGGAGACGAACAGGATGCCGTCAGAGGCTTCGATCCCTTCCTTCAGGGCTCGGGCTTGAGGTGGGAAGTCCGCGTCGTAGTCGTAGCTGTAGAGTGGCAGGTCCCCTATTGGGATCTCGGTGAACTCAAGCTTTTCCGGTGCGAGCCTGATCAGCGCTTGGGAGAGCGTCCGGTTGATGGACCCTTTAGCGAGGCTGCCAACGAAGTATCCGATCTTGTGAGTGGCCATAGCAGTGTTCCTTCCCGATACACAGCGGGCCGCCCTCGAGCGGCTACCTGAGGCGTGCAGGGACGGCGGTTACCGTCCGGGCCCAGTCCAGCATGGATCAGCCGGTGAAACCAGTACGTGCCCGCTTCACCCGGTCTGGCTGGCTCCTCAGGGATCCGGCGGCGCAGGGGAGGAGGTGGTGGCGGCGACCCGTACAACGACGTTGCCCCTTTTCCGTCCCGATTCCACAAAGCGGTGCGCCTCGACGATGTCCGGCAGGTCGTAGGTCCGGTCGATGACCGCACGGTAGGCCCCGGATTCTGCAAGGGCGACGAGGAAGGCGAGGTCTTCGGCCGTGTACTTGCCGGCGCTGACCACCACCAGCTTTCCGCTTCTTCGGCTTCTGGCGCGGGCCAGGAGGACTGCCTTGAGGTCGGCGATGACGAGCAGCAGTGCCCCGCCTGGCCTGAGAAGCCCTTCTACACGTTCGAAGGACGCGTTGCCGGCGCAGTCCATGATGACGTCGTAGGTTCTGCTGTCCGCGGTGAAATCGTGGGTGGAGTAATCGATGACCGTGTCTGCGCCCAGGGACGCGACCAGTTCCGCCTTGTCCCTGCTGCAGACGCCGGTGACGTCGGCCCCGAAGTGTTTGGCGAGCTGGACTGCTGCTGTGCCGACGGCGCCGGAGGCTCCATTGATGAGGATGCTGTCGCCGGGCTTGATGGTGGCGTGTTTCATGAATCCAAGGGCAGGAAGCCCGCCGAAGACCAGGGTCACGGCCTGCTCAAAGCTCATGTTGCGGGGCTTAGTGGCAATAATTCCGTTTTGCGGGACCGTGACGTACTCGGCGTGGCCGCCGAACCTGGCTCCGAGCATCGCAATCACCTCATCGCCGGGGGTGAAGGTGGTGACGGCTGCGCCGACAGCCTCGATGACGCCGGCGGCGTCCATGCCGAGGATCGGTGTCCGGGGCCGGAAGATGCCCAGGGACAGTGCTGAGGGTATCCGCAGGCCCCGGGGGACATCGAGGGTCCGGGCCCGGTAGTCTGCGGCGCTGAGCGTGCTTGTGTGGACTTTAATGAGCACTTCGCCGGGCGCAGGAGCTGGCTTGGCGACGTCCTGGACCTGAACAACGTTGGCGGGCCCGTACTTCCGGTACACCGCGGCCCTCATCGTGCAGCCCCGGCTCCGGGTGCGGCGATTCTCTGCGCGGCCCGTGCGGCCCGTTCCGGGTACCGGGCGCGCCGATGGATGACATATTCGGCGACGGCGAGGTTGATGACCCAGGCGGAGCCCATGCAGATGGCCCTGGTGGTCACGTCCGGCGGTCCGGTCAGCAGTTCGGGGATGATGAGGATGAGGGCCTGGGTGCCAGCGGCCACCCCGATCGCATAGCCGCGAGTCATCCAGGCGCCGTGTGCGGTGAAGTCCCGGCGCCGTATGGCGAGGATCCCGAGGATGATGCTGGCCAGCATGGCGGTGCCGAAGACCAGTCGGAGGATGAGGAGAATGACTCCGTCGCTGGGCGGCAGCGCGTAAAACAGGGCCATCCACAAACCGGAGAGGGCCGCGAGCAGGCCGGCGGGTATCAGAATCCGCCCGGCGGCCTTGTGCCAGGGCCGCCTGCCCCGGCGAAGGGCGGGAAGGAACTGGAAGGCTCCCAGGAGGGAGTAGACGGTGACGCTGACGATATGGGTCACCACGGGGAGGGGCGAGTCGAAGAACCTGGCGTTTTTGGGGGTGATATCGGCGCCCGCGGACAGTTCGGTCAGGCGTGCACCTCCGGCCAGCAGCGGGATGAGGGTGAGCAGAATCAGGGCTGCCGGCACAAACCAGCGGTTAGGGGGTGCCAGGCTGGCGCCCTGTCCGCTTCTTCGGGTGGGTCCGGGAATCGCTGCTGCATGACTGGTTGGGTCCACTGGTGGTCCTCTTTCCGGGGATGGAAGGGGTTGTCTAGAGGCTTGGTGATTGCCGGCCGTGACCGCTGCAGTCAGTGAGATGGTCGGGCAGTGCGATGATCGGGCATCCGTTTCGGTACGGCTGCTGGAGGTGGTCCAGACGTCCCGGACGGTAGCGCGCCCGTGCTGTCTCGGAGCACCCACCCCGAATCATCCACCTCGCAGCTGATCTTGGCTAGGAGGTCGCTTTTGCACTGCCGTTGTACGGGCCGCCATCAATGCGTTCTCTCGCCGTTCGGAATGCGCCACCTGCTCCGAAACGGACGCCCCCGAACTAGACACCCGCGCTCTATTTCCAAACCCCTGCAGGGCATAAGCTCCACCCATGGCTTCAGTGATCGTGTGCAGCGCTCCCCATGACGGTCACGTTTCACCGATGCTGGGGGTGGCGCGGCGGCTGATTGCCCGCGGGCACCGGGTCCGGTTCCTGACCGGACCAAAGTACGAGGAGGCCGTGCGCTCCGCCGGCGCCGAGTTCCTGCCGCTTGGGCCCGGGGCCGAGGAGCCGCCGAGGTCCACGGATGCCACCGGCCTGCAGGCAATCCGCGACGGCGTCCGGCTGCTGGTCATCGACCCTGCCCGGGGGCAGTACGAGCCGTTGAGGGCAGCCATAGCGGCCGAGCCGACGGACGTCGTGCTGGCGGAGATCAGTTTCATGGCGACGTCCATCCTCGCCCGGCAGCCCCGGGGGAGCCGGCCGCCAGTGATCGCCTGCGGGATCCTGCCCGTGACCCTTTCCAGCCGGGACTGCGCACCCTTTGGGCTCGGACTGATGCCGGGAAAAGGGCCGGTGTCGCGTCTGCGGAACAGGGCCCTGAACTGGTTCGTGAGCAACGTCGCGCTCAAGGACACGCAGCGGCAGGTGGACGCCAGGATGCGCGAGCTCGGCGGCGTGGGCCTCGACGGTTCGTTCTTCCTTGACTGGCCACGTAAGGCCGATCTGTTCGCGCAGTTCACGGTGGAGGAATTTGAGTATCCGCGCTCGGACGCCCCGGACAACCTCCGCTTCTTCGGGCCGATGGCCCGGCACGGGGTCTCGGGAGGCGCCAAGCCCGACTGGTGGGGCGACCTGGACGGCTCGCGCCCGGTGGTCTACGTGACCCAGGGAACCGTCTCGAACGAGGACTTCACCGCCCTGGTGGGCCCCACGCTTGAAGGGCTCAAGGAGGAGGACGTCACCGTGGTGGTCAGCACGGGACGCCGTCCCCTGTCCGAGCTTCCTCCGCTCCCGGCAAACGCCCGCGCCGCCGAGTTCCTCCCGGATGCGGAACTCCTGCCGAAGGTCGCCGTCTATGTCACGAACGGCGGCTACGGGGGCCTGCATTACGCGATGGAGAACGGCGTGCCCATCGTGGTTGCGGGGGACACCGAGGACAAGCCGGAGGGATCGGCCCGGGTGGCGTGGGCCGGCGCGGGCATCAACCTCAAGACCGGCCGACCCAAGCCGGACGCCATCCGCGACGCCGTGCGGAAGGTCCTGAGCGACGGCCGCTACAAGGCTGGGAGCCAGCGGATTGGCTCGGCGATAGCGGCGTCGCCCGGTGTGGACGGGCTCATCGACGAGATGGAAGCGATGCTGCGCGAGGACCCGCTGAAGTCGCGTTAGTGCGGCGAGGTGCGAAGAAAGAGTGCGAAGGAAGTACGACGGCGGCGCGTCGCCTTGGTGAGCGAAGCGTCACGGCCCCGCCGACCAAAGCGAAGCAGCAGCCCCACGATTAGCTACGCCACTGACAGCCGCTCCGTCCCAGCCACGGCGGAGTTGCCGAGGTTGCTCTTCGAGAGTGACTGCCCGGCGCTGAGGGCCTCTGCCCAAGCATCAGTCGTGCTGACAGCGGCCCAGTTGGAGTGCAGCAGTGCGAGCAGCGTTGTGTGCACGGTCTTTGCATCGGCGGAACCTGCATCGTTGGCGAGGTTGATTGCACCGGTGGCGTCCGAGAGAACCTCGGTGGCGAAGCCGAGGAACTCGGCTTCCACTGCCGAAGCGAGGACGCAGTTGTTGGTCATGTACCCGACGAGGGTGACCGTATCGACGTCGTGCTGGCGCAGCCAACCAGCGATGTCGGTGCCGGCGTAAACGGAGCCGTACTGCTTAACGACGCTCTTCCACGCATCGGTTCGGCGGCGTTCGATCTCGGGGTGCAGGTCGAAGCCCCGCGTCCCGGGTGCGAAGACCGGGGCGCCTTCACCTGCGCTGTGCTGGACGGCCGCAACGGGAATGCCTGCAGCGTTCGCGGCGTCCACAGCCCGCGTGATCATGGGCAGGGATTCCTGGTGCGGTGGGTAGTGGACTTCGAGGGGGCCGCTGAAGTACTGCTGCTGCACGTCGATGAGGATGAGGGCGCGGCGAGGCGTGGTCATGATTTTGTTCTCCCAGATAGTGGTATTGCTGACCGCCTAATGGCAGTCCTTCCATCCTTCGCTGTACCTGCAGCCGCCGACAGTGGCACAGGTGCCCATATACGATGGAATCGGGCCAAGGAGGAGCAGGGGAAGCAAATGCGCATAGCGGTGTACGCCTTCGACGGGGTGACCATGTTCCACCTCGCCGTTCCACAGATGGTCTTCGACGAGGTCACGCGTCAGGGACTCGCTGAATGGAACACCGTTCTCTTCTCGGACCAAGCGGGCCACATTCGGACGACCGAAGGCTATCAGCTGGGAGAGGTCCAGGGGCCCGAAGCGGGGGAGGCGGCAGACGTCGTCGTTGTGCCTTCCTGGTTTGACGACGGCCGTCCTCCCAGCGACGTGCTGCGACGGGTGCTGCAGGAGGCGCACCGGCGTGAGGTGACCATCCTGGGGCTCTGTCTTGGCGCCATCCCCGTAGCGGACGCCGGTCTTTTGTCGGGGCGCCGCGCGGTCACGCATTGGCAGGCGTTTGAATCGCTCGCCGTCCGGCACCCTGACGTTTCCCTCGATCAGTCGGTGCTCTACATCGATCACGGTGACATTCTGACTTCGGCCGGCACAGCATCCGCACTGGACGCCTGCCTGCACCTCGTGCGGGGCCGTCTCGGGGCGGACGCGGCAAACCAGGTGGCACGCAGTCTGGTCATCGCCCCGCACCGGGAGGGCGGCCAAGCCCAGTACATAGAGCATCCGGTTCCACCGCGCTCCACTGACGACCCGATCGCGCGGTTGCTCGAGTGGGCACTGGGCCACCTCGGCGAACCGCTCGGCATCGACCGTCTCGCCGCCCGATCGCACATGAGCCGCCGGACGTTCATCCGCGCCTTCAGGGCCACAACGGGGACAACGCCGTCCGTGTGGATACGCGCCCGGCGCCTCGACGCTGCCCGGCGCCTTCTCGAGACCACCGACCTGTCCGTGGATCAAGTCGCAGCTGACTGCGGATTCGGCAACGCCGTGACCCTCCGGCAGAACTTTGCAACGGCCTTCTCCACCACGCCCACGGAGTACAGGCGGAGCTTTCACACCAGCTAGGGCCCTCCCGCGCATCCGTGCAGAGCTTCACACCAATACCAAGTAGAGGTCCTGAAGCACTGCGGGCCGCCCGTGTCACAGCCGCCGGTGCGGCACCTACTTCGACCTGTCTGCAGTGGAAGTTGTCTTCTCGTCCGCCTGGGAATCCTCATCCCGGTCCTGTGGGGCGACGGTGATCACCGGTTCGCCGTGAACCAGTCCGTGGTCGTCCCGGTTCTCGCCATAGCGGGTCTTGAATAGACTCGCGACGGTCGCGGCGACGATGGTGGCACCGATGAAGAGCAGCGAGAACCAGATTGGGATCTCAGGAACCCAGAGGAGAGGTTGGCCGCCGTTGATGAAGGGGAGCTCGTTCACGTGTAGGGCGTGGAATACGAGCTTCACGCCGATGAAGGCGAGGATGACGGCCAGTCCTTGGGCGAGGTAGACCAGGCGCTCGAGCAATCCTCCGACAAGGAAGAACAACTGTCGCAGCCCCATCAGCGCGAACGCGTTGGTGGTGAAGACGATGTAGGCCTCGTTAGTCAGGCCGTAGATAGCGGGAATCGAGTCGACCGCGAAGATGAGGTCGACGAAGCCGATCGCGATGATCGTGAGCAGCATCGGCGTGGCGAAGCGCTTACCGCCCTCCCTTACCGTGAGCCTGTCTTGGTGGTAGACGCCGGTGACAGGAAGGACCCGGCGCACGAGCTTCATGAACCTGCCCTCGGCCGGATTGGAGTCATGACTGCTGAACGCCTGCCGGTACGCCAGGAAGAGCAACAGGGCACCGAAGATGTAGAAGACCCAGGAGAAGTTCTGGATCAGGGCTGCTCCAATGGCGATGAACCCGCCGCGGAGGACGAGGGCGATGATGATCCCGACCATCAGCACCTTCTGCTGGTACATCTTCGGCACCGCGAACCCGGCCATTACGATGAGGAAGACGAACAGGTTGTCGATCGACAGTGCCTTCTCCGTAAGGTAACCGGCGAAGTACTCACCACCGAACGTCCATCCCGACACCACTCCGATCCCCACGCCGAACAGCAGCGCGAGCCCGATGTAGAACGCCGACCAGCGCGCCGATTCGGCAATGGACGGCTCGTGGGGTTTGCGCACATGGGCAAAGAACTCGTAGACGAAGAACAGGATTGTCACAGCAAGTGTGATGATCCAGATCAGGGGCGTGACTTGCATAGGGGTGCTCCCAAGGGGCTAGGCGCTGGACGGACACGCCAAGGTCTCCTCCGTCCGGGTGAAACCGGAACCGATGACCCGGGATGCTTCGTTGCATCCGTATTGACGGGCCAATCACAGACGGGAGTACTCCCCTTGATAAGAAAATCCTAACCCAACCGCGGACCTTCTCTCCAAGTCAGACCAGCACCAGCCACACGCCAAGTGCCCCCAGGACAACGCATGCGCCAGCCGTCCAGAAGACCGCGGCGATGTCCGGCGCCAGTTGTTCAGCCTTGATTCCCGCCGCGCTGCGCCGGTAGCGCCGCCGCTGGGTGAGGTAGATGGCGCTTCCTGTGGCGACGGTGAGGCCGAACAGCGTCAGCACGAACAGCCCCTGCTCGGGGAGCCACCGCAGGCAAATGGCACTGGCGGCGATCAGCGTCAGCACCGTCCGGCCCCAGGCGAGCGCGGTGCGCTCTGGCTGCAGCCCGGGATCGCCGTGCAGTGCAGCCTCGCCAGGTAGGGGAGCGTCACCCGGAAGAGGGGCGGAGCCCGCCTTTTCGTCCACGGTGTTCAGGCCAGAACGACGACGGCGATCACCGCGGCGGCCACGACGGCGCAGCCGGCGGCGAGCAAGGGAGCGATCAGCGGCAAAGGCAGCGGCCGCTGGGTGCGCAGGCTGCCTTCCACCCGCAGCCAGCGCACTGCCGAGCCCGCGCTGAGCAGCATGCCAAGCAGCAGGAGCAGGACTGCCAGCCCGCGGCGGACAGGCTCGGGAAACACGTCCGAGGTGAACGCTTCCACGGCGATGCCGCCGGCGAGGAGTGCCAGCGACGTGCGGATCCACGCCAGGAACGTCCGTTCGTTGGCCAAGGTGAAGCGGGGGTCCGGCTCGGTGCCGCCGGGCAGCAGCTTTTCGGCGAGCCGGCTTCTGCCAGGTGTGGGGCGTGGATCGGGAGAGGTTGACGGCACGGTGTCAGTCTAGCCAGTTCCGGGCGACCGGCTCCTCGCAGGCGGCGGTGGCCGGGCAACTGGAAAAGTTCACCCTCAGCGAATCGAACCGCAGCACCGATAGAATGGAATGCACTATGGATGACCCTCCTTCACACATGCCCTGGCCCCTCGACGAACTGACCGATTCGACGGTCATCACCGGAGAGGGGCGCCCGAATGTATGAGTGGATCATGATCGGCGTCGGCCTGCTCCTAACGGTCGGCACCGGCCTGTTCGTCGCTTCCGAGTTCGCGCTGGTCAACCTGGACCGCAACGACCTCGAAGCACGCCAGGCCCGCGGCGAGAAGCGCCTCGCCCCCACCATCAAAGCCCTCAAAATAACCTCCACCCACCTCTCCGGTGCGCAGCTCGGCATCACGCTGACCACACTGCTGACTGGCTATACCTTTGAGCCCGCCATCAGCAAGCTTCTCAGCGAACCGTTGACCGCCGTCGGACTTCCCCAGGAAGTGGTGCCCGGAATCGGGTCCGTTGCCGGCATCTTCATCGCCACCGTCTTTTCTATGGTCATCGGCGAGCTGGTGCCCAAGAACTTCGCGCTGGCGCTGCCGCTGAAAACGGCCAAGATCGTGGTGCCCTTCCAGGCAGCCTTCACCGCGGTCTTCAAACCGGTAATCCTGCTGTTCAACAACACCGCCAACGCCCTCATCCGGTCCGTCGGCATTGAACCCAAGGAAGAGCTTTCGGGCGCCCGCAGCGCTGAGGAACTCAGCTCTCTGGTGCGCCGCTCCGCCCTGGAGGGCGTGCTGGACCTGGACCACGCGGCCCTTCTCCACCGGACGCTGCGGTTCTCCGAGCACAGTGCCGGGGACGTCATGACGCCGCGCGTGCGCATGACCGCCGTCAATGCCGAGGACACGGCCGAGGAGATCGTCAGTTTGGCCACGGCCACCGGCTACTCCCGCTTTCCGGTGATCGGGCGGGACCGGGACGACGTCCTCGGGGTGCTGCACGTCAAGCAGGCCTTCGCTGTGCCGCTTGAGGATCGCAGCAACGTCACCGCGGCCGACCTCATGATCAAACCGCTCCAGGTCCCCGAATCCATGGGGGTGGACACTCTGCTGGGGCTCCTGCGCAAACAGGGCCTGCAGGTTGCCATCGTCTCGGACGAGCACGGCGGAACCGCCGGCATCGTCACCCTCGAGGACCTGGTGGAAGAGATCGTGGGCGAGCTGGAGGACGAGCACGACCGCGCCCGCACCGGCGTCGTCCGCACTGGACGCTCCATCACCTTCGACGCGTCGCTGCGCCCCGACGAGCTGCTGGACCGCACCGGCATCACGGTTCCCGACGGCGAGGAGTATGACACCGTGGCTGGCTTTGTCACTGACCAGCTGGACCGCATCCCTGAACTGGGGGATGAAGTAGAGGTCGACGGCGGCATCCTGCGCGTTGAGCGGGTGGCAGGCACCCACGTCGAACGCCTGCGCTTCACGCCCGACGCCTCGCAGGAGCCGCCCAAGAGCGAACACGACCGCATCATCGACAGCCTGACCCAGGAGCTGACCCATGAGTGAGTATCTGCCCGGCATCGTCTGGCTCGCCGTCCTCCTGGTCGTCAACGCCTTCTTCGTCGGCGCGGAGTTCGCCGTCATCTCAGCCCGCCGTTCCCAGATCGAGCCCAAGGCCGAGGCGGGGAGCAAAGCTGCGAAGACCACGCTGTGGGCCATGGAGCACGCCACGCTCATGCTCGCCACGAGTCAGCTGGGCATCACCGTCTGCTCGCTGGTGATCCTGAACGTCTCCGAACCGGCTATCCACCACCTGCTGGAAATCCCGCTCGGCCTGACCTCACTGTCCGGCGAGGCGATCGGCATCATCGCCTTTGTCACCGCGCTGCTGCTGGTCACCTTCCTGCACGTGGTTCTGGGTGAAATGGTTCCGAAGAACATCTCCTTCTCGGTTCCCACCCGTGCAGCGCTCATCCTGGCGCCGCCGCTGGTGATGGTGGCACGGATCTTCAAGCCGGTCATCTGGACGCTGAACGGGATCGCGAACTCGGTTCTGCGCCTGTTTCGGGTGGAGCCCAAGGATGAAGCCACCAGCGCTTACACGCTGGATGAAGTGGCCACCATTGTTGAGCAGTCCACGAGGGAAGGTGTCCTGACGGACACCAGCGGCGCCCTCACCGCCGCCTTCGAGTTCACGGCCAAGACCGTAGCGGACGCCGAGGTGCCGATCAAGGAGATGGTGCTGCTGCCCGCGGATTCCACTCCGGCGGACATTCAGCAGGCCGTCGCCCGGCACGGCTACTCCCGCTACATCCTCACCAATGACGACGGCGAGCCCACCGGCTACCTGCACCTCAAAGACGTCATGGACCTCACCACGCCCGAGAAGTTCACCAAGCCGGTGCCGGCCAAGCGGATCCGGCGGCTGGCGTCCGTCTTCAGCGGCGGTGAGCTCGAGGACGCCCTGGCCACCATGCGCCGGACCGGCGCCCACGTGGCCCGCGTTTTCGACGCCCACGGCAACACCACCGGCGTGCTGTTCCTCGAGGACATCATCGAAGAACTCGTCGGCGAGGTCCAGGACGCCACCAGCACCTAGACCCGCGCCTCGGTGCTAACGCCGGCTGGAAAGACACGACAAAGGGTGCGGCCCCCAATGGGCCACACCCTTTGCTTTCGTGCCTCAGTCTTTTTTGAAGGCGTCCTTGACGTTCTCGCCGGCCTGCTTCAGATCCGACTTGGCCTGGTCTGTCTGGCCCTCTGCCTTCAGGCTCTCATCGCCGCTGGCGTTCCCTGCAGCCTCCTTGCCCTTGCCTCCCAGCTTCTCAGCGGCGTTGCCGATCTTGTCATCCAAACCCATGGTTTTGCTCCCTACGGTTGGTGATCCCGCGGCAGTAGCGCCAGCGGCTAACGATTGCATCCTAGGCACGCCACGAAGCTGCCGCCAACCCCCAAAGCCGGCTTCAAGACCGCTTTCGTCGTAGATTTCGCCGACCAGTTCCTCGAGGAGGTCTTCCAGCGTGACAAAGCCGTTCGTGCCACCATATTCATCAACGACCAGCGCTACGTGCAAGCCCAGCCGGCGCATGCGGGACAGCGAGGGCAGCACTTTGTTTGTCCCCGGCAGCGGAAGAATCTTGCGGACAATGTCCTGCACCGCGAACGGAGTGCCAGCGACGTGCGAATCCACGCCAGGTGGGGTTGACGGCACGGGGACAGACTAGCCATGCGGTCGAGTAGTCCGGGCTGGGATACGGGTAGTGCACGCGGAAAAGACGGGTATCGGGAAGCCCCTCACCACTCTGGTTGGACTCTTATCCCGGGCATACACTGGCCAAGTCTCTTTTGGCCTAAACAACATCGGAACATCTCACGGTTCGGCGCTGGGGACGCCCGCGACTGGCAGAACGTAGGACGCCATGTCTGTGCGCAGTCTCCCCGAATCGTCATACTCCGCCCCGGTCCGAAAAATCATGAAGAAGACATCGGCTCGAGAACCAGGGATAACACGGGTCAAACTAGGGACACGGTTCGGAGTTTCACTGATTCTTCTCACCGCCATTCTCGGAGTCCCGGCGCCGGCGTCCTCCGCGGCCGGGACCACCACGCGGGTCAGCGTCGCCAGCGACGGCACGCAGGCCAACTCAGAAAGCGGTCCCGCCGAGATCAGCGCCGACGGCCGCTACGTCGCCTTCGAGTCGACTGCGAGCAATCTGGTACCCGGCGACACCAACAACAGTTCGGACGTCTTCGTGCACGACCGGAACACCGGCAGCATGGAACGGGTCAGCGTCGCCGGCGACGGCACCCAGGCCAACGGAACCATTGGCAGCTCCTGGCCCGCGATCAGTGCCGACGGCCGCTACGTGGCCTTCCAGTCATTTGCGCCCAACCTGGTGCCCGGCGACACCAACGGCCAGGATGACGTGTTCGTGCATGACCGGGTGACGGGCAGTACCGAACGGGTCAGTGTCGCCAGCGACGGCACCCAAGGCGACGACAAAAGCTTTTTCCCCGCGATCAGCGGCGACGGCAGGTACGTCGCCTTCCAGTCATTAGCGCCCAATCTGGTGCCCGGCGACACCAACAACGACACCGACGTGTTCGTGCATGACCGCGTGACGGGGAGCACCGAGCCGGTCGGCGTCGCCAGCGACGGCACCCTGGCCAACCGCGAAAGCGTCGGCGCAGCGATCAGTCCCGACGGCCGGTACGTCAGCTTCACATCGCCAGCGGACAACCTGGTGCCGGGTGACACCAACGACGCGGACGACGTGTTCGTGCACGACCGCGTGACGGGCAGCACCGGACGGGTCAGTGTCGCCAACGACGGCACTCAGGCGAACGATCCTAGCGGGACCGCCGCGATCAGTGCCGATGGCCGCTACGTCGCCTTCACATCGTTTGCGGACAACCTTGTGCCCGGCGACACCAGCTTTACGTGGGATGCGTTCCTGCATGACCGAGTGACGGGCAGCACGGTACTGATTAGCGCCGCCAACGACACTAGCGGGCCCACCGCGATCAGCGCCGACGGCCGGTACGTCGCGTTCCAGTCGCTCACTTGGGACGTCTTGGTGCATGACCGAGTGACGGGCAGCACCGAACCGATCAGTGTCGCCACCGACGGCACACAGGCCAACGACTCCAGCGGGCCGGCCGCGATCAGCGGCGACGGCCGCTACGTCGCCTTCCCTTCGACTGCGAGCAACCTGGTGCCGGGCGACACCAACGGCAACAGTGACGTGTTCGTGCGCGACCGGCAGGGCGCCCCCGCGGGCGGCGGCGGCACGTCGGAGACCGTCACGCTTACGGCCACCGCTGACAGCTATGTCTCAAGCGGGGCCACGGGGACGAACTTCGGCACCAGTGCCATGCTGGGTGTCGACAACAGCCCGGTGGAGGCCACGTACTTGAAGTTCAACCTCTCGGCCTATGTGGGCAGGACCCTGGAAAGTGCAACGCTGCAGCTGCGCAGCGCCGGGAGCGGGTCCACGGGCAGGCAGAACGTCAAGCTGGTCGCCAATAACACGTGGACGGAGAGCGGAGCGGGTGCGATCACATACGCCAACCGCCCGGCGCTCGGCACCAGCATCGGCACGCTCGGCCCGACAACGACCAACACCAACTACAGCATTCCGCTGACGGTCAGCGGCCTGACCGGCGAGCTGGGCCAACAGCTCTCACTGGGCCTGGACTCCAGCAGCAGCGACGGCCTGGACCTCAACTCCAAGGAAACAGGCAGCACGACCGCACCCAAACTGGTGCTCAGGCTGGGCCCCAGCGGCGGTACCCCCAGTGATACGACGGCTCCGGTGGTGTCGGGTATGTCTCCCGCTTCTGGCGCGGCTGGTGTGGCGGTGACGGCGAATGTGACGGGGTCGTTCTCGGAGGCGCTGGATGCCTCAACGGTCACGGCGATTACATTCACGTTGACGACTGGGACCACGCCGGTGTCGGCATCTGTGACGTACAACAGCACAGACAAGGTTGCGACGTTGAACCCGGGTGCGGACCTGGCGGCGGGTACGACGTACACGGCGAGGATCAGGAGCGGCTCCACCGGGGTGAAGGATCTCGCCGGTAACCCGTTGGCGACGGACAAGACGTGGACCTTCACCACCGCTGCCGCAGGCGGCGGCGTAACGTCCGAGACGGTCACGCTTACGGCCACCGCTGACAGCTATGTGTCGAGCGGGGCGGCGGGGACGAACTTCGGCACCAGTGCGATGCTGGGTGTGGACAACAGCCCGGTGGAGGCCACGTACTTGAAGTTCAACCTCTCGGCCTATGCGGGCAGGACCCTGGAAAGTGCAACGCTGCAGCTGCGCAGCGCCGGGAGCGGGTCCACGGGCAGGCAGAACGTCAAGCTGGTCGCCAATGACACGTGGACGGAGAGCGGAGCGGGTGCGATCACATACGCCAACCGCCCGGCGCTCGGCACCAGCATCGGCACGCTCGGCCCGACAACGACCAACACCAACTACAGCATTCCGCTGACGGTCAGCGGCCTGGCCGGCGAGCTCGGCCAACAGCTCTCACTGGGCCTGGACTCCAGCAGCAGCGACGGTCTGGATCTCAACTCCAAGGAAGCCGGCAGCACGGCCGCACCCAAGCTGGTTCTCACGCTGAAGAAGTAGCGCTCGCCGTGAGCGGGCAGTGGCTCAGGGAACAGCCCCTGGTCAGCTTCGTTCGGTGTTTTCGGCCACTGCAGTTGCTGGACGGGGCTCGGGTGTTTGGTGCTGGGCTGCTTGGTTGCTGGTTGCGGCCCAGTGAGCGAGTAGTTGGAGGCTGTCGTGGGAGGTGGAGCCGGGCTCGGCGGTGTAGGCGATAATGGACAGTCCTTTGTTGGTGGCCACTTCCAGTCCTTCGAAGGTCAGGTCCAGGTCCCCGACGACCGGGTGGTGAACTTGTTTGGAACCGGAGTGGTGAAGCCGGACGTCGTGGGCTGCCCAAAGAGTGCGGAAATCGTCGCTGCGGGTGGCCAGCTCACCGACGAGGTCGCTCAAGCCCCGGTCGTAGGGTGCCCGGCCGGCGGCGCTGCGCAGGAGCGCAACCGTTTGTCGGGCGGCGTCGTCCCAGGTCCGGTAGAAAACCCTGGACCGGGGGTCGAGGAAGAGGAAGCGCCCGAAGTTCACCGGTCTTTGGGGCTGGATGTACATCTCTGAGTAGAACGCCCTCCCGAGCTGGTTCGAGGCGACGAGGTCCAGCCGTTCGTTTTGCACGATGGTGGGCAGGGCGGTCATCGCGTCGATCATCCTTTGCACGCCCGGGCGTACGTCCTGTGCCCGGGGAGCATTGCGACGACGCTGCGGCTGGGCGCCTTCGTTGGCGGCGCGTACCAGGTCGTAGAGGTGGGCACGCTCGGCGTCGTCAAGCTTCAAGGCCTGGCTGATGCCTTCCAGAACCGATTCCGAGACGCCTTTGGCGTTCCCCCGCTCGAGCCGGATGTAGTACTCGGTGCTCATCCCGGCCAGCAGGGCAACCTCTTCGCGGCGAAGTCCATTGACGCGGCGTCGGCGGTATCCGAAGACGGGCAGGCCAGCTTGCTCCGGGGTGATCCTGGCCCGCCGGGTCATCAGGAATTCACGGATCTCGGTGGCGCTGTCCATCCTTTGACGCTACGCCCAAAAACCGGCGTTAGGGGGTCACTGCCATTAACCGTGTAAACGGGGACTCCCTTGCCTGTTGCCAGCCGGATTGACTGAGGACAGTCACCGACACGAAAAGGAAACATCATGACTGCTCAGGAAGTTTGGTTTATCACTGGTGCCGCCCGCGGAATGGGCATCGACATCGCCCGTGCCGCCCTCAACGCCGGCCATGCTGTGGTCGGCACTGCCCGCGACGCGCACCGCGTCTCCAAGGCCCTGGGTGAGCACGAGAACCTGCTCGCCGTGTCCCTGGATATCACTGACGAAACTGCTGCCCGGACTGCCGTCGAAGCGGCGGTGGAACGGTTTGGCCGGATCGACAGGCTGGTGAACAACGCTGGGAACTTCTACGCCGGGTTCTTCGAAGTCATCAGCCCGGACCAGTTCCGCCAGCAGATGGAAACGAACTTCTTCGGACCCGTGAATGTCACCCGGGCCGTGCTGCCGGTTATGCGCGCCCAGCGCAGCGGCCACGTCATCACCTTCAGCTCCACCGCCGGGCTCACCGGCCAGGAGTTCGTCGCCGCGTACTGCGCTTCAAAGTTCGCAACCGAAGGCTGGATGGAATCCCTCCGATACGACCTGGAGCCGTACGGGATCAATACCACCATCGTGAACCCCGGTTTCTTCCGCACAGAACTGCTCGTCGAAGGTGCCTCGACAATCTGGCCCGAGCTTTCGATTGATGACTACAACCAGCGCACCCACGGCACCATCGAGGCTTGGAGGGGGATGAACGGCAAGCAGGGAGGGGACCCGGCCAAACTCGCAGCCGCCGTCATCACTATCGCCGCCCAGGACCAGCCGCCGCTGCGTTTCCTCGCCGGGGCGGACGCCGTCCAAACTGCAGAGGACAAGGCACACCTGCTCCTCGAGCAGGCCAACGTTTACCGCGAACTATCCTCATCCCTCGCGCACGACGACCAGTGAACGACCTCCGGTCCGGTGACCCTGCGCCCGCGTTCGGCAATTGGGACAGGGTCACCGCCTCCGAAGAAGTCGAAAATCGGATTTGATCACTTTATGGCGGTCTTTTGTGATGGCTTACTGTCCTACGCGTGGTCGTTGCCGCGCATGCGGACGGCTACAACGACGCCAGATACTGCGGTGATCGCGGCGACGGCGGCGATGGCGGTGGGAATGCCGTAGAGGTCGGCGAGGACGCCGGAGAGGAGCGCACCGACGGCGAATCCGCCGTCGCGCCAGAGCCTGTATACGCCCACGGATCGCGCCCGCCAAGCAGGGTGGGCCACGTCGCCAATAGCGGCCAGCAGGGTTGGGTAGACCATGGCCGTACCGAGGCCCAGGACGATGGCTGCTCCGAGCCATGCCCCGAAGCTATGGGCTGAGGCGGTGACTGCCAGGGCGGCGGCCTGGACCAGCATGCCGGTTGTGATGAACCATTTGCGGCCCCATCGGTCGGACGCGGCGCCGGTGGCCAGTTGGGCGGCGCCCCAGGCGGCGGGGTAGGCGGCGGCGAGGATGCCGATCTGATCTAGGTTCAGCCCGGCGTTGGCGAACAGGACGGGGAAAAGGCCCCAGGCCAGGCCGTCGTTGAGGTTGTTGACGAGGCCGGCTTGGCTTGCTGCGGAAAGGGAGCGGTCTTTGAAGCTGGTGAGGGTGAACACCTGGCCGGTGGTGAGTCCTGCGTGGGCGCTGCTGCGGGCCTCTGCATGCTGGGTGGCCTCGGTATTGGCGTGGTGTTGGGTTTCCTTGACGGCGAGGACTGTCAGTCCCAGGCCTAGGGCGATGTAGGCGGCTCCGAGCAGGAAAGGGGCAGGGCGGAGGCCGTAGGTGGTTGCCAGGTAGCCGGTGGCCAGCGCGGTGACGGCGACACCAAGGTACCCTGCGGCTTCGTTGAAGCCCATGGCCAGGCCGCGCTGTCTTGGTCCGACGAGGTCCATTTTCATGATGACCGCTGTGGACCAGGTAAGGCCCTGGCTGATGCCCAACAGTACGTTGGCCGCCACGATCCAGGCCCAGGAAGGGCCGAAGATGAGCATGAGCGGGACCGGTACAGCGGCCAGCCAGCCGGCGATGAGGACCGGTCTGCGGCCGTACCTGTCGGAAAGCGTGCCGGCGAAGTAGTTCATCGCGGCCTTGGACAGGCCGAAAGCGAGGATGTAAGTCAGCGCGCCGGTGTACAGGTCGAGGTGGAATTCCTGGGAGGCGAGCAGGGGCAGGACGGTGCGTTCCTGGCCAAGGGTGCCGCCGACCAAGGCGTTGACGGCAACGAGCAGCATGAACTGCGCCAGGTTCTGCCGCAGGCCCAGCCCGGGAACGGCTGAACCGGATGCGTTGGGAAGTGTTTTGCCCGGCATTGGATATTCCGTCCTGGTGGGGGGATATGAAGGTGGCCCGGGCGCGTTGGGGGGAACGCGCCCGGGCCGGAGCCCGGGCAGGAGGGGGGTCCTGCCCGGGAGGTATGGGGTAGTGCGCCTTGGTTAGGCCGCGGGGACGCCGGTGTGCCAGGCGTTCCAAGCGGCGTAGCTGCCGTCGAGTTCGACGACGTCATATCCGGCCCGGCGCAGGGCGCTGGCGGCCACGGAGTTCCGGACGCCGGACTGGCAGTACGTCACGATCTTCCCTTCGCCCGGGAGCTTGTCCAGGTGCCACATCACGCGACCGCCGCTGAGCTGGTACGACCCGGGGATGTTGCCCGCAGTGTGCTCGCTGCGGTTGCGGACATCCACAACCATGGCCGCGTCGAAGTCCTTGAGTTCCTCGGGCTGGATCAGCTTGGGCGTGAACGTGGGGAGCCCGTCGATGCTGCTGACATAGCCGGCCACGTTGTCGATGCCGACGCGGACCAGGTGGTCCCACATGTCCATGGCCTGTTCCTGATCCTTCGCCAGGAGGACCAGCGGGTTCTTGTCCGTCTCGGGGTTCACTACCCAGGCGCCGTAGCTGGCCACGGACTTGCCGGCCGGTACGTTCAGGGAGCGGGTTACCGTGCCCTCGTGGACTTCGCTGTTGGAGCGGGTGTCGATGAAGGTCAGGGTGTCCTCGGCCAGACCTGCAGCAACAATGCCGGTTGCCAGTTCGGGAAGCTGGGTGCGCTCACCCATTACGGCAGGTCCTTCACGGTTTTCCCGCTTCATGCGGCCGAAGTAGGCGTGGGCGTCAGGCTGGCCGTCCAGGAGCTCATCGATGAAGCCCTGTTCGTCGTTGGCGGCGAGGTAGGGGCCCCACCAGGCGTAAAGGCGTTCGTAGCCCACCGTGGAGGAGGGGATGGCGCCGAGGGCCTTGCCGCAGGCGCTGCCGGCGCCGTGGGCGGGGTGGACCTGGACGTAGTCGGGAAGGGTGAGGAACTTGTCCCGCAGGCTGGCGAAGAGCTGCTTGGCGCCCTCGAAGCGGGTGTCGACACCACCGGCTGCCTCATCCAAAAGGTCCGGCCGCCCCAGGTCTCCGGAGAAGACGAAGTCACCGGAGAGCAGGTAGCCGGGCTGGTCGCTGAACGCACCGTCAGTGACCAGGAAGGACAGGTGCTCGGGGGTGTGGCCCGGGGTGTGGACGGCCTGGATGCTGATGTTCCCGATGGTGATCTTGTCACCGTCGTAGAGGCGTTCGCCGTCGAATTCGTACTGCCAGTCCGGCCCGCCCTCGCCGGAGACGTAGATCTTCGCGCCGGTGGCGGCAGCCAGTTCGCGGGTGCCGGAGAGGTAGTCGGCGTGGAGGTGAGTTTCGGTTACGGCCACGATCTTCATGCCGTTCTTCTCAGCGAGCTCCTTGTAGACGGCGATGTCGCGGCGTCCGTCAACAACAACGGCCGTGCCGTTGGTCTGGCAGCCGATCAGGTAGCTGGCCTGGGCGAGGTCTTCATCGTAAATGCGCTCGATAAGCATGTAGTGCTCTCCTTCAGTAAGGGGTGGAGGGTGGTTTTGTCGTTCTCTCTGATTCCAACGTAAATACCCCGTGGGGTATTCCTGAGTGCTGGATGTGCCAGCTGATTTTGCTGTGGGCGTTAGGGCTGGTGCGGTGTAGCGTCGGGGCGGAGTTTGTTCTTGTCCAGGTTCTTCACGGCCTGGGTCCTGCGAGGTCAGGTGGTGGGAAGTCCGGCGCGGGTCCAGGCGGTCATGCCGCCGGCCATGGTGTCAGCTGTGAAGCCGGCTCCGTTGAGGGCGTCGGCCACGCGGGCTGAACGGTTGCCGCTGCGGCAGACCGCAATGATGGGGACGGCAGGGTCCAGTTCGGACAGGCGTGCCTGCAGCTGGCCCATGGGGATATGCAGGGCGCCGGGGATCATGCCGTCCTCGACCTCGAAGTCCTCGCGGACATCGAGGATGCGGGCAGTGGAGCGCCGCTGCTCGGCTTCAGCGACGGTGATTTCGGCCATGGGAGTTCTCCTTTGAAGTGGTTTTCGGCTCGTGGTGACGGTGTTGCTTAGCGGACGGGTTCGCCGGCCTGGCGCCAGGCGCCCATGCCGCCGCGCATCGAGTAGGCGTCGTAGCCCTGGGAGGCGAGGAGCCGGGCTGCCGAGGCTGAGCGTACGCCGGAGGCGCAGACCGCAATCACCGGCCGGGTCTTGTTGATTCCCGCGGTGTTGGTCTGCCGCCGGTCCAGCGGGATGTGCTTTGCCTGGGGTGCCCGGCCTGTCCGCCATTCCTGGGCGGAACGGACATCGATCAGCGCAGCACCTGAAGACAGGAGGTCCTTGACCTCAGCTACTGAGATGGGTTTGTAGGGCTTGCTGAAGGCTTTCTTCAGGGAGCTGATGAGGCCCATGGTGTTCTCCTTGGTCGGTGCCAGGTTCAGGCGGGTGAGGGGATGTTACTGCGGCGGCCGCTGCGGTTGCGCAGGGGGCAGGAGCTGATGAACAACCAGCAGATGCCGGCGGTGGCGGCCGTAAGGGCCGCGACTCCGGCGATGATGAGCCACCGCATGTCGGCCGGGGCCTGCTGGATGAGGACAAAGGTTCCCATGGCTAGGACAAACCAGCCGAATGTCTTGCGCAGCGCAGCTTCCGGGATCCGTCCGGCGAGCTTGGAACCGATCAGCGATCCGACGATCGCTGCGGCGGTCACGCCGAGGGTGATGCCCCAGTCGAGCTGGACGGTGGTGAGGTAACCGGCGAGGCCTGCGAAGGACTTCATGGCGATGACCACCAGGGAGGTGCCCACGGCGACGGACATCGGCAGGCCGCCCAGCAGTGCCAGGGCCGGGACCACGAGGAATCCGCCGCCGGCACCGACCAGGCCGGTGATGAGTCCGACGACAGCCCCGTCCAGCAGCACCCTGCCAAGCGGCAGCTCATGCTTGACCGGCGCTGCCCCGTCCTCCTTTTTCTTTCGGCCGCGGAGCATGGCCACGGAGGTGGCCACCATCATGACCGCGAAGGCGATGAGCAGGATCTGGCCGGGGATGTGCCCGCCCAGCAGGCCGCCGACGAACGCGCCGGCCATGCCGGCCGCTCCGAAGATCAGGCCGGTCCGCCACATCACCCTGCCTCCGCGGGCGTGGCTGAACACGCTGACAGCGGAGGTGACGCCGACGACGAACAGGGAGGTTGCGATGGCTTCCTTGGCTTCGAATCCGGCCACGTAGACCAGGATCGGCACGGTCAGGATGGACCCGCCGCCGCCCAGGACGCCGAGCGAGAGTCCGATGACCACCGATAGGGCAAGCACCAGGAGCAGGCTGATGGTCACTAGGCTGCGGCTTCCGTGGTCTGGTTGTTGGCAACAGGCAGGGCAAGGATGGCGCTTTCGCGGGTGGGCTCCTTGGCGGCCCTGTTCCACGGCATTGCCGAGATAGCCTTGCCCATCGCACAGGTATTGGTCGCAGCTGAGAACGTCAGGCCGGTGCCGATCACCCCGGCAAGCGTCCGGATCTTTGGGGAAACGAACTTACCGCCGGCCAGGCCCAGCACCACCAGGGAACCGGCCACCAGGCGGACCTGCCGTTCAAGGTCCCAGCGGTCCTTGCCCTTGACCACGTCGCCGCCGGCGGCAGCGAACCCGGGTGCCCCGCCGGTCAGGACGTAGGCGGTCTCGATCCCGGCCTTGGCAAGGCGCTGACGGGCCTGTTCGGCGCGCACGCCGGACTGGCAGACCAGGACCACGCGGGAACCCAGCCGGGCAGCGAGTTCATCGGTGTGCTCGGACAGCAGCGGCAGGGGCACGTTGTAGGAGCCGCGGATATGCATGGACTCAAATTCGGCGGCGGAGCGGACATCGATCACCACAAGATCCTGGTGCTCTTTGACCCAGGACTGAAGAGTTTCGGGGGCGAGTGCGGTCACGGCTGATGCTGTGGAAGGGGAAGTCATGTGCTGGCCTCTCAAAAGGTGGTCAGGTGGATACCCCACCGAGTATTGCAGATACCCCCGGGGGTAGTCAATACACCCCAGGGGGTATACAATGGGTGTAGGCCCCCGACATTTGGAGAAACCCGTGGAACTCAATCCCTCAG
This sequence comes from Arthrobacter sp. NPDC093125, assembly GCF_044754225.1. Classification (NCBI taxonomy): domain Bacteria; kingdom Bacillati; phylum Actinomycetota; class Actinomycetes; order Micrococcales; family Micrococcaceae; genus Arthrobacter; species Arthrobacter sp. NPDC093125. Next base: position 257,738 of record NZ_JBIVOQ010000003.1, read on the forward strand.
AACTCACCCCTGTCATCAACCGCCTCAAGCGCGCCCAGGGCCAGTTGGCTGCTGTCACCCGCATGCTCGAAGAAGGCCGGGACTGCAAGGACGTCGTCACCCAACTCGCCGCCGTATCCAAGGCACTGGACCGGGCCGGGTTCGCCATCATCGCCACGGGCCTGGAGCAGTGCATCGTCCAGAAGGACGCAACTATGGATAAAAAAGACCTCGAAAAGCTTTTCCTCTCCCTAGCCTGACCGGACCGAGTTTCGAGCTACCGAAGGAGAACCATGACGTACACCCTCACCACCGCCGTCGGCCTTCCATGGGCTGAAGCCTTGGAGCGCACCCGCGACGCCCTGTCAGCACAAGGATTCGGAATCCTTACCGAGATCAACGTCCGCTCCACCTTCGAAGCCAAGCTTGGCGTTGAAGCCGCTGACGCCGTCGGTGACTACGTCATCCTTGGCGCCTGCAACCCCGCCCTGGCCAGCCGTGCCCTCGCCGCCGAACCGGAAATCGGCGCACTCCTGCCCTGCAACGTCGTCGTGCGCCGCGGCAGAGACGCGGAAGCGACCACTATCGAAGCCATCGACCCCCAGACCATGGTCCAGCTCAGCGATGCCCCATCGGTCAAAGAAGTGGCCGACGACGCCGGCACCCGCCTCCGGAAGGCCCTCGCCGACCTGGGCGAAGCCGTCAGGTAAAAAAGCTTTTCCTCTCCCTCGCCTGACAAGCAGGGATGCACAGACCCCGTGCCGGGGGAGTGGCCCCCCAAGCTGCCCCCGGCACGGCCACGCACTGAACCGGACCGGGGCAGGCCACCGCCCCGGTTCGGATCGTGGCCAGAGGATGGTGCTTAAAAGCAGGATGATCCGTCCGGTCGTTGGGCCTTCGCCGCACCGGTCGGGTGCATTGTCTTGATACCGTGGTCGATCCTAGGCTGAAGCCATGCCCATGTTGGCGGTGAACGGGGTTGAGCTCTACTACGAAGTCCACGGCAGCGGTCCGCCCGTGCTGGGGATTCACGGCACGCCCAGCTCGGCGCTGCTGTGGGAGGACGCTGCGGAAGTGCTCGGCCGGCGCAGCAGGTGCATCATTTATGACCGCCGGGGCTTTTACCGAAGCGAACGGCCCGAACCGTTCGAAGCCGTCAACCTCGCCGATCACGTCGAGGACGCGGCCGCGCTGCTGGAGGCTCTGTCCGCGGCCCCGGCTGTGGTGATCGGACGCAGTACCGGTGGAGAGATCGCCCTGGAGCTGGCGCGCCGCCACCCAGGGAAGGTTGCCGCGTTGGTGCTGTTGGAGCCGGCCCTGTTCACTTTGGACCCCCAGGCTGCGGCGTGGGCACAGCAGCTGCGCCAGACAGTGCTCGCCGTGGCAGAAAGAAGCCCTTCGACGGCTTCCGAGACCGTGCTCAGGGCGGCGCTGGGCCACGAGGCATGGGTGGCGCTTTCCGGCCATCTGCGCCAGCACTTCACGGACGCGAGCCCGGCCGTGCTGGCCGAAATCAGGGGCCGTGGCCTGGACCTCAGTGGGGCGCCATTGGAGCTCAGCAAGGCGGAAGCCGCTGACATACGCCAACCGGCCCTGATCGTTTCCGCGGAAGACTCCCCGGAAGCCCTGCACGCCGTTAACCGGCGCTTGGCCGAGCTGCTGCCCAACTCGGAATCGGCCCTCGTGGCGGGCGGACACCTCATCGACCCAGCCGGACCCGCCGTACTGGACTTCCTCCACCGGCATTTGCCGCCCTTGGCCCCGCCCTAGGGCTGACCCGGCCACGAGTTGGTTCTCCTCTCTCACTGCTTGACGCCCTTCCTCGCTTCCGCATATCCTGAACGAACGGTCGGTAAATAATTTCCGAGTACGGACGTGAATGCATAGGAGCAACCATGGCAGCGCAGAATCTGCAGTCAGTGCCTGACCAGTCGGCAGCCCAGGGGACGGGCGAAACTGACGAACAGGCACGGCTCGAGGCCGAAGGCCAGGCGTACTTTGACCGCGTAATGGCCGAGGACTCCCGGATCGAGCCGCGTGACTGGATGCCCGCCGCGTACCGCAAGACGCTGCTGCGCCAGATCTCGCAGCACGCGCACTCGGAGATCATCGGCATGCAGCCGGAAGCCAACTGGATCTCCCGCGCCCCAAGCCTGAAGCGCAAGGCCATCCTCATGGCCAAGGTGCAGGACGAGGCCGGCCACGGGCTCTACCTCTACTCCGCCGCCGAGACGCTGGGCCAGTCCCGCGACAAGATGATGGACGACCTCATCGCCGGCAAGGCCCGCTACTCCTCGATCTTCAACTACCCGGCCCTGACCTGGGCTGACATGGGCGCGATCGGCTGGCTCGTTGACGGCGCCGCCATCTGCAACCAGGTGCCGCTGTGCCGCGCGTCGTACGGTCCGTACGGCCGGGCCATGGTCCGCATCTGCAAGGAAGAGTCCTTCCACCAGCGCCAGGGCTTCGAGATCCTGCTGGAACTCTCCAACGGCACCCCCGAGCAGAAGCAGATGGCGCAGGACGCCGTAAACCGCTGGTACGCTCCGGCTCTGATGATGTTCGGCCCGCCGGACGACGATTCCCCCAACTCCAAGCAGTCCATGGCCTGGAACATCAAGCGCTTCAGCAACGACGAGCTGCGCAGCCGCTTCGTCGGCATGATGGTGGAGCAGGTCAGGGTCCTGGGACTCACCCTCCCGGACAGCGAAGTCCGCTTCAACGCCGAGACCAAGAAGTGGGAGCACGGCCCGCTGGACTGGGAAGAGTTCAAGGAAGTCCTCGCCGGCCGCGGTCCCTGCAACGCCCAGCGGCTTGAGCGCCGCCGGGAGGCACACGACGACGGCGCCTGGGTCCGTGAGGCAGCCGCAGCTTATGCGGCAAAACAGGCACGTAAAAACGCACAGAAGGAATTTGCAGCATGAGCCCTCACGGCAACCCGGAGTTCCCGGGCGAACGTCCTGTGACCGAGAAGAGCCCGGTGGCCCCGGTCACTGAACCCGAGAAGACCGCGAGCCCGGACCCTTCGGCTTCGACAAGCTCAACCAACGGCTCGGGCTCCACTAACGGTGAGGAAATCTCCGTCCTGACGAGCTCGGCCGCGGAGGTTCCGGTTTCGGCCAGCTCAACCAGCGGTTACCCGGTCTCGGCGGTTTCGGCCAGCTCAACCAGCGACCGCAGCGTTTGGCCGCTGTGGGAGGTCTTCGTCCGGTCCAGCCGCGGCCTCTCCCACGTCCACGCCGGCAGCCTGCACGCACCGGATGCCGCCATGGCCCTGCGCAATGCCCGCGACCTCTACACCCGCCGCAACGAGGGCGTGTCCATTTGGGTGGTCCCGGCCGATGCCATCGCCGCCAGCGACCCCGACGCCAAAGGCTCGTTCTTCGAGTCCCCGCAGGGCAAGGATTACCGCCATGCCACCTACTACACCAAGAGCGAAGGAGTGAAACACCTGTGACGACTCCCGAGCAGACAGAAACCCACACCGAAGGCCACGGCGACATCTCGGTCGGCGTCGCCGGCAGCGGCGACTCGTCAGCCAGTGCCACCCGCATCACCCCGGGGAACGCGCTCCGCCCGGAGGACATTGCCCTTGAGGTCCGCACGGGCCTGGCCAAGCCCACCGAGGACGTGGCCGAATACGCGCTGCGCCTTGGTGACGACGCCCTGATCCTCGCGCAGCGCTTGGGCCACTGGATTTCCCGGGCACCTGAGCTGGAGGAGGACGTGGCCCTCGGCAACATCGCCCTGGACCAGCTGGGCCACGCCCGCTCCTTCCTCAGCTACGCCGGCGGTGCATGGGACAAGTCAGAGGACGACCTCGCCTACTTCCGCCGTGAGCACGAGTTCCGCTCCGCGCACCTGTTCGAGCAGCCCAACGGCGACTTCGCCGTCACCATCGCTCGCCAGTTCGTGGTGAGTTACTACCAGTTCGAGCTGTACCGCAGGCTGACCCAGTCAACCGATGCCACGATCGCCGCGATCTCCGCCAAGGCCGTGAAGGAAGTGGACTACCACCGCGACCACAGCGCCCAGTGGATCTTGCGCCTGGGCCAGGGCACCGAGGAGTCCCGCCGCCGGATCATCCACGCATTGCGTCTCATCTGGCCCTACGTCGAGGAGCTCTTCACGGATGACGAGCTGACCACCCGCCTGACTGCAGCCGGTGCCGCCGTCGAGCCTTCCAGCCTGCGCGCCGACTTTGACCGCCTCACAGGTGAGATCCTCACAGAGGCGGAGCTCGAGGTGCCCGACGTCCCGGCAGCGCCGGGCGGGGGCCGCCGCGGCAAGCACTCCGAGCACCTGGGCTACATCCTCGCCGAAATGCAGGTGCTGGCCCGCGAGCATCCCGGCGCAAGCTGGTGAGTCCCGTGCCCATGTACGTGTCGGACTTCGAGACCAAGACCGGGGTCACCGCGGAGCAGAAGGCCTGGGACATCGCCGCCACGGTCTGCGACCCGGAGATCCCTGTCCTCACCATCGAGGACCTGGGCATCCTGCGAGGAGTGCAGCTGTTCGACGACGGCGGGCTGGTGCCCGCTGTGCAGGTCACCATCACGCCCACGTACTCGGGCTGCCCCGCGATGGACGCCATCCGCGACGACCTCAAGGCCGCGTTCCGCAAGGAGGGCTACCCGAGCGTGCACGTGGACCTGGTGCTGAGCCCGGCGTGGACCACGGACTGGATGACCGAGTCCGGCAAGGCCAAGCTGCAGGAGTACGGCATCGCCCCTCCCACGGGCAAAGCAGGCCTGGGCCACAACGGTCCGGTGCGGCTGAGCCTGGCCGTGAAGTGCCCGCAGTGCTCGTCGCTGAACACCAAGGAACTCACCCGCTTTGGTTCCACCTCCTGCAAGGCGCTGTACGTGTGCCAGGACTGCAAGGAACCGTTCGACTACTTCAAAGTCCTGTAAGGAATCTGCCATGCCCGTTGTCCGCCAGACTGCCGCCGAAACAGCGGAAGCCACCGGCCGCCGTCGTCCGTCCTTCCACACCCTCACCGTCGCGGAGGTGCGCCGGCTCACCGAGGACGCCATCGAGGTGACCTTCGCGGTGCCGGCCGAACTGGCCGGCCACTTCGACTACCTGCCGGGCCAGTACGTGGCCCTGCGCACCACGCTGCCGGATGAGACCGGCGAGCCGAAGGAGATCCGCCGCAGCTACTCCATCTGCGCCGAACCGCGCAGCTTCCAGGACGGCAGCAGCGAGATCCGCGTGGCCATCAAGAAGGACCTGGGCGGGCTGTTCTCCACGTGGGCGAACGCCGAGCTGAAGGCCGGGGACACCCTGGAGGTCATGAGCCCCATGGGAGCCTTCGTCTCCAAGCACGGCCGGGACGGGCAGGCCGTGGAGCAAAATGTGATGAGCTCCATGAACCGTCCCCAGGAAATGGCAGGCGACCTGGCGGGGGAGCCGGGGAACTTCGTCGCCATCGCTGCGGGGTCGGGCATCACCCCGGTGATTGCGATCGCCCGCACGCTGCTGGCCGCGAACCCGGACACCCGGTTTGACCTGATCTATGCCAACAAGGCGGCCATGGACGTGATGTTCCTGGAGGAGCTCGCGGACCTGAAGGACAAGTACCCGCAGCGCCTGGCGCTGCACCACGTGCTGTCCCGCGAGCAGCGGATCGCGCCGCTGCTGAGCGGGCGGATCGACGCCGAGAAGCTGCAGAAGCTGCTGGGCACCGCCATCCACGCGGACGACGTGGACGAGTGGTTCCTGTGCGGGCCGTTCGAGCTGGTGCAGCTGTGCCGGGACCACCTGGCCGAGCGCGGCGTGAAGGCCGAGCACATCCGCTTCGAGCTGTTCACCTCCGGCAAGCCGGACCGCCCCGAGGGCAACGCCGGCCGTCCCGTCGTGGAGGACGAATCCAAGGAGACGTACAAGATCACGTTCAAGCTGGACGGCCTGCAGGGCGACATCACCAGCCCCACGCACGCCCGCGAGTCCATCCTCAACGCCGCGCTGCGGGTCCGCCCGGACGTGCCGTTCGCGTGCGCCGGGGGAGTGTGCGGCACCTGCCGCGCCAAGGTGGTCACCGGTACCGTGACCATGGACGAAAACTACGCGCTGGAGCAGGATGAACTGGACAAGGGCTACGTCCTGACCTGCCAGTCCCACCCCACGAGCAAGGAAGTCACCGTCGACTTCGACGTCTAAGCCCTTCCCGGTCTCACCCGCTTTCCCGGTTCCAAAGGAGCAGCCATGATTTCCCTTTCCATCGCCGACGGCGTCGCCGAAGTCGTCCTGAACGCCCCGCACAAGCTGAACTCGCTGGACGAGGAGGCGCTGGCGGATCTGTCCCAGGCGTACGACGACGCTGCTGCCGCCGCCGCGCGCGGTGAGGTGCGGGCCCTGCTGCTCAGGGGAGAGGGCCGCGCCTTCTGCGCGGGCCGGGACATCGCGGGCGTGACGCCGGAGAGCGACGACGCCGAGGCGTACCTGGGCGGCCTGGTTCAGCCGCTGCTGCAGAAGATGGCCGCCTTCCCGGCGCCGACGTTCGCCGCAGCGCAGGGTGCCTGCCTGGGTGTAGGGCTGGGTCTGCTGCTGGCCACGGACGTGGTGTACGTGGCGGAGAATGCAAAGTTCGGGTCCCCGTTCGCCAAGCTCGGCGCGACGCTGGATTCAGGCGGGCACTGGTACTTCACAGAGCGGCTGGGCATGCACCGGACGCTGGACCTGATCTACACCGCCGAGCTGATGTCCGGCGCTGAAGCCGTCGCGCAGGGGATGTTCAGCCGGGCAATGCCGGCGGGGGAGCTGCTGGAGTCGACGCGTGCAATCGTTTCCCGCGTTGCGACCGGCGCTACGGGTGCCTTCAAGGCGAGCAAGGAACTGGTGGCGCACATCCGCGACCAGCGACTGGGCCTGTGGGCCTCCATGCAGGAGGAGAACGCCGAGCAGGCGCGGCTGTGCAAGAGCGACGACTATGCCGAGGGCTTCCGTGCGTTCCAGGAGAAGCGCGAGCCCAGCTTCAAGGGCTGACTGAGCCTGCCGAGTCAGGAAACTACCGCCGCTTAGCCCTGTCCAAGCCACCCTCCCGGACCCATTCCTCCACCGCGCCCAACGCCCAGAGCCCCAGCATTGCACCGGCTGTGTTGGCCACGATGTCCATGGCGCTGGGGAAGCGGTCGTGTAGAAACAGCTTCTGCCCCAACTCCATGCCGCAGGAGGCCAGGAAAGCGGCCAGCACGAACCGTCCCCGGTGAAACACGGGGAATGCCAGCGCTGCGAGGATGCCGATGGGGGCAAACAGCAGGATGTTGGAGGCGAACTCCACGAAGCTGTAGTTGATCAGGTCGGGAAGCCCGGCGCGGTGGAGGGCGAACAGCGCGGTCTGGAGGCGACCTGCCGCGGGCCGGTCAACGGGCGTCGGCCAGAATGCCACGAAGGCCAGCGCGGCAAGGTAGAGGGCCAGCAGCAACCGCGCAGGTGCTGCTGTGCCGTTCCGCCCCCATTTGCCCATGCAATGACGCTACGCGAGTTACGCGATGACTCCGAAATCTGGCCGACAAAATTTCGCATTCTGCAAGTCAATTTGTAAGGTTCGATCATGACATTGGGGAAATCAGTTCGTAAAGCAGTTATTCCGGCCGCTGGACTGGGCACGCGCTTCCTGCCTGCCACCAAGGCGATGCCGAAGGAGATGCTGCCGGTAGTAGATGAGCCGGCTATCCAGTACGTAGTTGAGGAAGCTGTAGACGCTGGCCTCAGCGACATCTTGATGATCACTGGCCGTAACAAACGAGCCTTGGAGGATCACTTTGACCGTGCTCCCGCCCTTGAGCGGACGTTGGAACTCAAGGGCGACCAGGCCCGGTTGGACGCCGTCCAGCACGCGTCCGGCCTTGGACCCATTCACTATGTCCGTCAGGGCGAGCCCAAAGGCCTCGGACATGCAGTCCTCTGCGGCCGCCAGCATGTCGGCGACGAGCCCTTCGCCGTCCTGCTGGGTGATGACCTCATTGATGAGCGGGATGAGCTTCTGACGACAATGATCGAGGTGCAGGCGAAGACCGGCGGATCGGTGATCGCGCTGATCGAAGTGGAGCCGTCGCAAATCAGCGCCTACGGCTGCGCCGACATCTCGGCTGTTGCTGGCGGAGACTACGTCCGCGTCAACAGCCTGGTGGAGAAGCCTTCTGCAGAAGAGGCGCCGTCCAACCTTGCCGTCATCGGCCGCTACGTCCTGCACCCGGCCGTATTCGACGTTCTGGAGGATACGGAACCGGGCCGCGGTGGCGAGATCCAGCTGACCGATGCTCTGCAGACGCTGGCGGCAGCGGAAGGGGAGGGGTCTGGTGTGTACGGCGTAGTCTTTCGCGGCCGCCGCTACGATACGGGCGACAAGCTCAGCTACCTGAAGGCCGTGATCACGCTGGCGTCAGAACGTCCTGAGTTCGGTGAGGACCTGAAGGCATGGATGAAGGAATTCAACGGCTAGCCCCGATTTTTCATCGGTTGTCTGAGGTGTCGCCCTAGGCTCGATCTTGGTCGGCTTGTTTAGCCGGGTTGGTCGGGGGCGTGCGGGATGGCCCGTTGTCGCCCGGGATGGGCGCCGGTTCCACGGCCGGTGTGATGTTGCGTGGTTCTGTTCGTCGGGTCAGGGCCTGGCGGCTGGTTCTCAGGTGGGGACCAGCCATGGGCGTCGCAACTGTGTGATTGCGTCCAGGATCAGGGCGATGAGTGCCCTCTCGGGTGCTTTTTCGGGAAGCAGCATGTGCTTGCGCCGGGTGATGATTTTGCCGGCGGTGGCGAAGAACCGATAGCGCCAGGCTTTGATGTCCCAGTTCTTGGCGCGGTGGCCGTCCGGGAGTGCGGTGAGCTGCAGCCAGGAGACGAGGTTGCCTGCCAGGGAGGCGATGTTGGCCCAGGCTTGGTTCGCTGCGAAGTTGAAGAACGGGAGTTTGCCCAGGCCGGTGTTTTTCAGGGTTTTGATCCGGTTCTCGCATCGGCCGCGGGCCCGGTGCCGTGCGTCCAGGAACGGGCCGTGCCAGCGCGGTGAGTTGGTCAGGAACGCGGTGATCCGGTGCCCGTCCAGGTCCAGCAGCGTTGGCTGCGCGCCGGGGTGCAGGGGTTCTGCGCGCAGGTAGATGTTCGTCCCGGGCGGGTAGTCCGCCAACGGGATGATGTCGGTGGCGTTGATGACCCACGCATCAGTACGGTCCCGGCCCTGCTGGTCCAAGGCCGGTTGCCAGTTCGTTTTGTCGTTAATCCAGTCGATCACGTGGGCCTTGGCGGCCGGGGCGGGGTAGGAAACGGAGAACTGGGCGTCGGCACCGTGCATGTACCAGAGGAACTTCCGCGAGGCCCCGGCACTGTCGGTGCGGACCAGGATCCTCTTCCCGTCCAGGTGCCCATTCCCGTCGAAGAACCCATCCGGCAGCTGGGCGGTCGCGGTTTCCAAGGCCCGGATATGGTCATCGGCGCTGTTTGCCGGCGTTGCCCGGGCGCAGCAGGACAGCGAGGATTTCCCCGGTGCCGCAGACCGTGCCGTAATGCTCGGCAGAATAACGGTCTCGACAACCACTATTTTCCCAGCTCAGAGTACTCTTCCCCTGTTTAAACACGCACCCAGGAACGCCGCCTCATGAAAAGCCGAGACTAGTAGCGCAGTAAGTTGAGGCGGGCTTCTTCGTGGAGATCACGAAGAGACCCGCCTCGTTTTGCGGCCCTTCGCAATTACGCATGGTTGGTCGGTTTAGTCCGGTAGGGGCGGTGGCCGCCGGCTGCGAGTAGGCATCTGATTCGGTAGTTGGTGAAGTTTCGGAAGCCGCGCGCGATCCTGCGGGTTGTTTCGATGACGCCGTTGATGGCTTCGGTGGGGCCGTTGGAGGCGCCAAAGGTGTCGAAGTAGGCCAGGATCGCGGCCTTTCATTGTTTGAGCGTCCGGCCCAGTCGTGAGAACTCGGGGATCGGGCAGGACGGGAACGAGGCGATCACTTCGTCGACGAGTTCCCTGCCCCGGGCGGGTGTGGCGTGGTAGATGTGGCGGAGCTTCTGGTAGCACTGCCAGGCCAGGGTCACTTCGTGGTCCGGGTCCCCGAGGGTGAGCTTCGCGTCGAGCCGGGCGGCTTGTTTGTCGGTGAGGTGTTCCGCTCCGATCTGCAGGGTACGGCGGATCCCGTAGAGCGGATCGCCCTTGCGGCCGTGGTGCCCGAGGGTGTCCTGCTGGACCCGGCGGCGGACCTCATCGACCATGGCCGAGCCGAGCTTCACGACATGGAAGGCACTCAGGACGGTGATGGCCTCGGGCAGTTCATCGCGGATCGCGTTCGCGTAGCCGCGGAACGGATCCAGCGCCGCCGTTTTGATGCCGGCCGTGAATTCCTCGCCGCGTTCTTTGAGCCAGTCCGCGTAGGCCTTCCCGGACCGACCTGGAACAAGGTCCAGCAACCTGGCTTGCACCACTCCATGGGCGTCGCGGGTGTGGTCCACAATCCCGGTGACCGTACCGGATCCCGGCGGTCCCGTGTGGGACCAGACGTGCTCGTCGACGCCGAGCGCATTCACCCCTGTCAGCCTGCCGACCGCTGCGATTCGGCGGGCGGCCTCTGCCTTCATGGCGTCCCAGGCCGTATGCCAGGAGACGCCGAGCTGACGGGCCAGGGCGGAAACCGAGGTGTCGAAAACGCTGCAGCCCGTCGGTCGCCCACGCCGCGGCACGGGCTGTTAGTTTCGCCCTCGCTCCTGCCAACGGGTGCTCTTCGGTGAACGTGGTTCCGGGGCGGCCGGCGTCCGGGCAGCGCCAGACACGCTTGGCCCAGAGCAGCCGGACCGGCCTGCTGAAACAGGGAATGTCATGCAGCCGGACCTGCCGGCGCCCGTGACCCACCGCAACGACGCCGCAGTCAGGGCAACCGGCAAGATCGTCACCGGTCTCGACGTGCAGAACCAGGCCTGACGGGGTTGCAGTGACGGCACAAACGTGGATGCCCTCGACACCGAGCAGCACATCCGCACGCGTGCACCAGCGGCCATGGGAACAAGACATAGAGTTAGTCATGTCAGGGTCTCTTTGGGATTTGGTTGCTTGGTCGCTACCAATTCGAAGAGGCCCTGACCTCATTCTCACCGCACCACGCCGCATCGGGCACGTCCAGCCGCGGCGGCGCTTCAAACCGCCCTAACCACGCTCATCTGCGAAGAGCCCGTTTTGCCTGTCGAGCTATCCGGGCACACAAAAGCGGGTGTCCTTCCGGCTTCCCGGATAGACACCCGCTTTTAGAAAGCTTGTGTTACTAGCCCTTACGCAGAGGCCTCAGCGTTTGCACGGCGGCGAACTACTACAACCGAAGCAGCGCCGGCGACCAGTGCGCCGCCACCAACCAGCGACCACAGCACGAGGCTGGAGTCGGCACCGGTGTTGGCGAGACCGGCACCCGTGTTGGCCAGGCCAGCACCGGAGTTGCCAGCTGAACCAGGAACAACGGCACCTGCCTGCTCGTTACCGACAACCGTTACCGTCACCGGCGCGCTGGTGACGTCCGATTCAAGGCCTGTGGCGGTAATGGTGTAAACGCCCGGCTCGCTGATGGTCAGCGGCAGGGAAACAGCACCGTTAGCGTCAGCCACTGCGTTGAACTCCTGTGCCACCGCGACGGGTGCAATTCTGACAGGAACGGTACGGCCACCGTTTGCGATGCTTGCTCCAGTGGATGCCGGCCGCGCTCCTGGAGTAACACGGATGATCAGCGGCTCGTTAGGGCTGAAGCCCCGGGCCGAGAAAGTAAAGGCTTCGCCGGGGCCAACAACGCCGTCAGAAACAGCGGCGTTAGCGGGCGGCGCCGGGTAGCGTGCGGCCATTGCCGGTACAGCCCCCGTGAGTGCGATGGTGCCTGCGAGCGCGAGCGCAGCAATAGACTTCTTCATTTATGTCCCCCTGAGACCTTTACACGTGTGTCACATTATTGTGGAGATTCCCCGTCCCCATGTGACCGTGGGGTGAATCTCGTTGTCCTGCCTACCAAAGGTTAGCATCCAAGTGAGGGCGACTCCAAAGTGAATCCAGACACTTTACATACTGTTAATGCATTGGCTACGGAGCGACCTGGCAATCTTCCAATATTGAATCGAGGACCACGTCTCCATGTGCCTGCACCGTTGGCGTTACGGACAACTTAGGCTCTGTGTTCTGGACGATCTTGTCGAACAGAAATTCGATGGTGCTGCTCTTACCAGGAGGCAGCGCCACGGTCACAGTCCCTACAGGCCTTTCACTGTGCATCTGGGACGCAAAGCTGATCTTCTTGCCATCTGCCGTGACGCTGTCCACATGAGATTGGACGGGGCCATAAGCCACAACGTTAGTTTGTACTGTTCCTGCAGGTACGCCAAAGGCGCCCGCTCCCGTAACGTACTGCGGCAAGGAAGTAGCGGCATCACTAGGCGCAGTATTCTTGCTCGTGACACGCACCTTGATTTGTTGGTAGCCGTCGTTGCTGCACCCGCTGATCAGCTGAACGGTCCTCTTGACGTAGTAATCCATCTTTGCGCCCGTGCCGTCATTAAGATACACGCCAAATTGAGCCGGTGAGGTGCTTGGACCTTTAATCGATCCGCTAAGGGGATAACTCGAAATGACCTTCTCTTCATTGGCTGATGCCGACCATAGCAGAACTCGCCCTTCGGCCGCGCCACGAGTAAGTCCTTCTATAAGGGCTGCTGTATCGGTTTTACCGGTGGTTAGGGCTCCGAAAACCTCTTTGGCGACAGCCGCGAAGTACAGGTCCTGAAGTTCGGGGCTTTCTATCTTCGAGTACACATCGGAGAGAAGTGTGCCGACCACGTTGCTTTGAGAGAGTTCGGTAGACAGACCACTGTTGTCAAGCTCGGGCACCGATGAGTTGGCAATCTTTATGGGTCCTGTCGCAGACAACATGTAGCTCAATGCGACTGGGTCCAACGATATGACCCCTTCGACTCGCTGACCGGTTTTTTTCTCCCACATAGCTTGTGCCGTCCTTGCGGCAGTGGGGAAGTCGGGGGTCAGGTTGACATCTTGCATGAATTTCCCGAGGCGTTTGGAATATATCTTTTCCTGCTCAAGATCAACATCCAGAGGGGGCGACATCACCCCCACATCTGCAGCAGTGCTTTGCGCACCCATTGTGAGCTTTCCCTGGTCAACAGTAATGACCGCCAGCGCACCTGGAATACCTCCAGAAGCGCGCGCTTCGGCATTGTTTTGGATCATCAGGAGGTAGGTCCGAGGACCGTCTGCGCCCAACATTCCTGGGGCGATTTGCGAAGCGTCTGCCGACGCATCCAAAGTGCCAGTGATCGACTGCAACTGCTGACGGGCTTGGAGTAACGGCTCTCTAACCTGAGGGAGTAGATGTTCTACATCGATGCGCTGCAACCGCGCAGCTGAAGCCCGTACCGCATGGGCGGCCGAGCTAACGGTCGGCGCGGCTTCTTGGAGGGGCTCCAACTCCGCTCCGACACTGCTCGGCACTAACTGGTCCCAATCTAGGGACTGAAACACTCTCACTAGTGGTGCAACTGCGAGTGAGGATACGTCGTCTGCCGACCGCGCCACTTCTGTGATGGCACTGAAATTCGCACCGATCAACGGCAGCGCAGAGGCCAAAGTCCAAAGGGGGTGTTCAGCAGCTTCACGTGCTGCTGAGGTGTGTGCGTTGAATCGGCTCACCGTAGTCGTGGCCTGGCCAACGTCCTTCTGAGCGATGCCCGCCTTGATTTCGGGAACTAGTTCCGCCGCTGACGTCAGCTCCGACCTTATGGTAGAGGCTTTCGCGACCAGCAGTAGTGACGCAACGACGAGAACTACTACGACAGTGGAGGCAAACGCCAATAAAATCGCAATGCGACGAGGAAACAGGCGGAAAGGCGCTTGGCGTGATGCCGGCCTAATTGGAGTACTAGAACGCTGGTAAGTCGGTTCATTCTGATCCGTCATGATGCACGGCGTCCTTCCGGATCTTATTATAACGTTGTGGCGCGAATGGAAGCATTAGTACGCTCCGGTACTGTGGAAAACCGCCCGAACTGTGCGCAGTATTATCAATAGATCGCCGGCCAGTGACCAGTTCTCCACGTAGTAAAGGTCAAGGCGAACAGAGTCCTGCCATGAGAGGTTGGAACGACCACTCACCTGCCAAAGACCCGTTAGGCCAGGTTTTACCAAGAGCCTGCGCCGAACATACTGCTCGTAAGCTTCGACCTCGCGGGGAAGAGGCGGCCGAGGGCCGACAAGACTCATTGTTCCCGCGAAAATATTAAAAAGTTGTGGGAGCTCGTCGAGGCTGTACTTGCGTAGAACCCCGCCGACACGGGTGATTCGGGGATCATTCTTGATTTTGAATAGAACCCCGCTGCCCTCGTTGCGATGCTGCAAGTCCTCAAGTCGCTTTTCAGCATCGACGACCATCGAGCGAAACTTAAGCATGCCGAAATGCACACCCTCCATGCCAACGCGCTGTTGCCGGAAAAGAATAGGGCCGTGGCTATCCAGTTTGATCACGAGAGCAATAATGGCCATTAGGGGTAAAAGGCAAACTATAAGGATTCCGGACACAGCAATGTCGAAAAGCCGCTTCGCGACACGCTGACCCCCCTCCAGTGTGGGAGTTGTTACATGGATAAGGGGGAGTCCGGCCACCTGTTGGGTGTGAATTCGAGGTCCGGCAATATCAGTGAGAGCTGGTGCCATTATGAGCCCGACGTTGCGAGCTGCTAGTTCCCACCCGAGATGTCGCAATGTCTGCGGGTGGAGCTGAACCCCGGCAGACAAGGCGACTGCATCCGCCCCACACTGTTCGATGGCTTCGAGAATTGACTTCGTGTCCGCTGCGCTACCAAGGATCGCCAAGCCAGATTGGGGCTCAACGTCGTGACCATCATTAGACCCGGGGATGTAGGCAGCAACTGGGTGGTATCCCGATTGTTTCGCGGTGTGTAGCGTCGCTGCCAAGTGGGCAACAGCGCTCGGTCCGCCCATCAGTAACAAACGCGAAACGCTACGGCCGTGGAGTCGATCCACGCTCAGGTGTTGCCGCAAATACCAGCGAGACAGTAGTAGCCCAGCCAGGCCCGCCGGCAACGCGACCCCAACGTACCCACGGGCTGTGTCAACACGTAATACATAGGAAAATATTGCAACCGCACCGAACAACCAGAGTGAGGCCGCTGCTACCCGCTTGTACTCTTCGGCCCCAGCGCCGAGTATTCGCGTTTCCCTGCTGCTCCACGCGCCCAACATCAGCCACCAAGCCATGGCTAATATGAACGACAACCAGATATAGGTCGCGTCTTCGCTGGTGCCTACGGGCTCGAAGCCAAACCGGACTATGTAGGCCCCGGCCACTGCCCACGACACCACGGCTGCGTCAATGATTGCTAGCCGCCTCGAATATCTGGTACGCCAGTCGAGCGCACTAAGCATCTGCCCCCCAATAGTGCCGGTAAATCAGCTAATGTCCAGGGTTCAGGTTACATGTCGAACAAGCGGGCGTAGCAATCAGGATTTGCACAGTAGGCTTGGTGCTTGACCGGAACCCGGACGGAAGACCAGAGCAGTAAGGGTGGCAACGTCCTCGTTGAACGCTCGCCGGCGCTACCACCTGGTGCACCCAGCCAATGTCGTATCACGATACGCCGAGGGCCGGTACGGGCGAGGTGAGCTGTGTGAAGCGCGTTGCAAGCCAGGTCCTCCCTTGCAGCGTGCAGGGGGTGGTCCCTATTGAATGCAGCCACCAAATGGACAAGTGCCTTCCCCTTGCATAATATCTAGCGACGCGTCCGATCCTCGCACAGCCAATCTTGCTGGGCCCGAGAGGGCGGAGAATACTGCATATGCTGAGCTCATGGGTTCCTCTAACGACTACTTGACGGAGTCCAATTCTTAGCCCGACGCTGCAAAGTAGCCGACTCGGCCATAGACAAGGGGATTCTATATGACCGTGTTATTTATAGCCGATGATTCGCTGTTTCCCACGAACAGCGGGGGGCGTGTTGAAGCTTTGGGTGAGCTTCATGGGCTTATCGAATTGGGTATCCCTGTCCGGTTACTCGTCTCACATCGGCTCGATATTTCAGATAAAGACAAGGAACTCCACCGAGCGATCGACCCGGAGGCTGTCTTCCTGAAGCGATCTTCATTTTTGACTTCAACAATTTGTCGGCCTTGGAGTCCGTACCAGCTTGCAAGTCGACGAATGACCCTAGCTCAGACACGGGAGCTGATCGGGGGATCAACAATCCGGGCTGTCATCGCCTCCCACGAATGGACAATAGATCTAGCGCACCGCGCGGCGAAGGTATGCAAAGCCCCGGTGATCCTTCGCAGCCATAATGACGAGGTAGCCTACATGAACAGCCTCGCACAAGACGCTTACGCTATCCAGAGGCTTTACTACCGCGCTGAAGCAGTGCGGCTCAGATGGGCGCTGGCTAGCCTCATGGAAAAAGTATGCCTGGCCGCTGTCTTGTCCGACGCAGATTCACATCCTTACGAGTCTCTTGGTGTTCGAACCCAACTGATTCCACCGGTGCTTACGGAGAGCAGCGAAGAGCAACGTACCGCGGATCGCCGTCCGCCCGAATCATCAGAAATCCTGTTTGTGGGTTCCTTGGATGCGCCGCAGGCTGTACAGGGCCTGAAGTGGTTCATAACAGACGTCTTACCTTTAATTAGGGAAAGCTTCCCCAGTGCAGTGCTCGTTATCGCAGGACGGCGTGCATCCCCAGGATTGGTTCAGGAGCTAAAAAGTAACCCGCACGTTCGGTACATGGGGGAAGTGCGGGACCTCGAGCCCACTGTATCTTCTGTCCGAATATTCATAAACCCCGTTTTCAGCGGCAGCGGGGTCAACATGAAAGTTGGGCCGCCCAGTCAACATGGAGTACCCATAGTCTCGACATCAATCGGAGCCCGTGGACTGGATGCAATTGCATCGGGGTTGAGCGTTGCCGATAGCCCCATTGAATTCAGTAAGCTTTGCGTTGACCTATTGACTTCAGATGATTTATGGGCCAGCAAGTCGAAATTGCTTCAGCGAAACATTCGATCGTTTACGCCACTAGCGGCCGGGACGGCACTGGCGACACTAGTTCACGACCTTTCCGGTGAGAAAACTGCCTAGAAAATCTCAGGGAGCGGTCCGAGCCGCAGAGCGGTATACTGAACGGTGCTCCGGTGTTCGGTAGCCTTGTATGGTCTTTTATCGAACGCATAATGCCACGAGCAGCCACAGCAGGACTAATGTTTTTGGCAGCGATATACGTCTCTCCCTCGGTGCTGGGTGTTTACACCTGGGCCATTCTAGGCTTAAGTCTTCTCCAATCCGCCTTCGATGTAGCCGTTCGCCAAGTTGCTGTAGGGGCATTGCAGACTCGTCGCGGTCTTCGTTTCCTGAAGAGATACCGGCAGACATTTATTATCGCTGGCCCTGCATTTCTCGTGTTCATTATAATGCTGCTACTAATATCGCAGCCCGCTGAGCTTTATGGATCCATCTGGACTTTGGCCCCACTTATACTGGCGCCTATTTCTATGGCCCTTGCAACTAGATCGGTTGCCATTCTGCAATCTGCAGGTGAATGGAAAGCTCTTGCGTCCGCCCAGTCAAAGGCAGTTATGGCATCTTTGGCCATCAGCTTGCCCGTGGTACTACTAACTCAATCGATTGCAGGTTGCGTGCTTCAAGTCGCAGTTGTGGAGGTCATCTTCGCGCTGCTCGTCACACTGAATGCCAGAAGAACGATAATTCCATCTGGTACGAACGCCGTCACTGCTCCACCGAACATATCTTCGCAGTTTTCTTCTGCATCCATTTATTCCACATTAGGGTGGGGCCAAGGACAATCAGATCGAGTGCTCGTCGGATTTTTCGCAGGTGTTGCCAGGCTAGGACAATACAACTTGGCCTGGTCGGTCTCACGGAGCTTGGGGGATGCAATAGTGAACGCCACCATCAATGTTTTACGGCCCCAAATTCTTCTTAGCAATGCAACGTCCGATAACACGGTGAAGACCTTGTTGGATAGAGCATCTTTGCTGATAGCGGGCATGATTATACTTACAGTCGCTGGAACAGAAATCATTCTCAAGCCAGTCTTGGGCGCTGAGTGGTTTGATGCTTTGAATGCAGTTCCCGTCATGGCGTTATGCACGCTCCCTCAAGTATTTTCTTACTCGGCGACTATTTATTTGACGAGAACGGGGAAGCTTCGTTCTGGACTTCAGCCAAAAATGCTTGGACTGGTCCTTGCAGTACCGATTGCTTTTGCTGCGATGTTTGGGCTCACTTTTGCGGCCTGGCTTGCGGTCCTTAGGGAAGTTCTGGTGATGTCCTGGATGGTCTGGCTGGTTCGACGTGAGCTACCCCTCAAGAGTCTATGGCAGGCCGCGGCCGTTTTCACCGCATTGACCGTCTCCACCTCGCTATTGGTTATCTAGATGCGGTCATTTTTCACCAATTAGAGACTGGCTCGATGCGTTAGCTGTCGCTAAGAAAGGGGTAATCTTCGCAAGAGATCGTTAAAATCGTGTTCGCGGCCTGTTGTCGCCGATAGGTGAGGGTTGCGCGTTCTGCTGGTCCAAGCCTTTCCGTAGCGCTGAAGATCCCGAATTAAGGCCGCGGTGCTGCAATCCTAAGGGTTGATTGGGCGACTAGGAGGGCTGCGGTTTCAGAGTGAAGTCCTACTTCGTGCGATACGTGCAACAAGGCACAATCCCGCGTGGCAGCTGGGCAATGAGGGCAAACACAAGCATGACGACAGGAGTGCGTGCCGGCACTGCGCGTAGTCATTTTGAAGGAACTTTTGGTCTTATCCAGGTCACTTCTGATAGAGACCCGGGACTTTGTTGTAGAGTATTGGAAGCATACACTGTTCAGTTTTTGGTGTATGGCACTGCTCTTCTAATTGTGAGGTACGACTCTTGAAATTGTTGTCGGATGTCTTTCCGCTACTGCGAAAAGTTTGATCGTGGCCCCGTCTATTCCTCAGCAGGAGGACTCGCAGTCACACCCAGCTTCGCCCGTTCCGAAATTTACAGTAGTGATTCCGTGCCTTAACGGGGAAGGCACCCTAGCTCGACAATTGTCGGCCCTGGTCAATCAAAGCTATTCGGGTACCTTTGAAGTTCTTGTCGCGGACAACGGATCTACTGACGGGACGGCGGAGGTCATTGCTGATTTTCGGGCCATGCACTCGTACATCCGCCGAGTAGATGCTAGCTCGCGCAAGGGGATCAACCATGCTCGGAATCGGGGAGTGGAGGAATCACGGGGCGATTTTATCCTGTTCTGTGATGCAGATGACGAGGTCGACAGAGATTGGCTGCAAGCGATGTCTGCGGCCGTGTCTGCAGGTGCTGTTTCCGTAGGCGGAACGTTGGACCGCCGTCTTCAGAATGGATATCAGCTCTCGGTCGAGAAGCGTCTCTATACGATGTTCTGGAATATTCCTTGGCCAGCCGGGGCTAACTGTGGCTTCTCTAGACAAGTGTTCGAAGCAGTTGGACTCTTCGATGAGGACTTGATGGGTGGCGCTGATGAAACGGACTACTTCTGGAGGATTCACTTTGCGGGTTTTTCTACCGAACTTGTAGAAACCGCCGTCGTCAAGTACTTCGTTCGTGACAACCTGCGGCAGGTCTTCCGACAGGCCGTTAACTATGGCCGGTCACATGTTCGTCTCTACGCGAAGTACCAACACCTCGGGATGCCCAGATCGAATCCCATGCGGTCTATTCTCGTAATGTCGCACAGTTCCCTTACTTTTCTCTTTGCCCCGAAAGGATCGTTGAAGCGGCGCAAAGCTGTGGAGAGGCTGGGGTCTCATCTTGGACGCATCCGTGGAAGTGTACGAGACAAGGTTTTTTACATTTAAGGGCTATTGACGGTAGGGCTCGTGATCCTCCTGACTTGGCGCATTTCCTTAGTGCATGGATTTTGAGTAGACCGCTGCATCACGGGCTGTTCTTCTAGCCCCGGGCACCACCTCGCGAGAAAATTGGAGAGTCCTGTTGCCGGCGGGGGAAACCAGGGCTTTTTATCTGCGCCTGAGCTCCACACCGAGTGCCAAAAGGCCCTCGGCGGCTCCTCGAACTGCTCGCCGGCGCGTTCGGAGTAGCTTGCCGCGCCCCGCTGACGCGCTTTTCGATTCACTCGCGGCCGCGTAGTAACCCGGCTCTTCGTGGTTGGTGGGGAATTGATTCCGTGTCGTAGCTGAAGAAGGGGCCCGTGGCCCTGCTGGGATGAGTGTGTCTAGCATTCAACCAGGAACAGGACCACGAGCCTTGACTGAGCCTACCGGGGTCGTAGCCGACGCTGCCACCATCCTCTTCAACCTGCCCGACTACCGAGTCATCTCCACCACCTTGGCTGCCGATGGACGGCGCCAGGTCGTTATCGAAAGTGAGCAGCCGCCAGGCTGCCCGAGCTGCGTGGTGGTGGCGTCACGGAGGAAAGAACGCCGTTTCCAACGGATCCGCCATATTCCTGTTGCCGGCGCTGTGGAGGTGCTCTGGTCCAAATACCGTTGGTACTGCGGGGAACCGGCCTGCGACAGGTTGTCATTCTTTGAATCGACGCCGCAGGTTCCTCGCCGTGCCCGCCCCACCGGCCGGCTCCGGGACCAACTCGTTGACGCGGTCATCCGTTCGGGCCGGGCGGTGTCCGAGACAGCTGCCGGCTTCGCCGTGTCCTGGTGGATGGTCAGGGCGGCACTGAATGAAGCGTGCCTGCTGAAGCTGCCAGACGTGGATGCGCTCAGCCCGCGGATGCTGGGCATCGATGAACACCGGTTCCGATCCGTGCACTACTTCCAGGATCCGGAGTCAAAGACCTGGACGCGGTTCGAGCCGTGGATGACAACCATTGTGGACCTCGATACCGGCCAGGTCCTTGGCGTGGTTGACGGCCGGGACCATCAGGGGGTCGGGGACTGGCTGTTCGCCCGGCCCCTGCACTGGCGGTTGGCCGTGCAGGTCGTGGCCATCGATCCGTCTGCTGCGTTCCGGAAGGCGCTGCGGATGTGGCTTCCGCGCACCGTGGTCGCGGTTGATCACTTCCATCTGATCTCGCTGGCCAACCAAGCGATGACCGAGACCCGGCAGAACCTCTCACAGCAGGTCAAGGGCCGCCGCGGTCGGGCCATCGACAAGGCGTGGGCGCACCGCATGCTGCTCCTGCGCGGTGGCGACACGCTCAGCAGCAGGGCGGCCATCCGGCTGGACGAGGTGTTCGCCGTCGACGATCCGACCGGGACCCTCCAAGCCGTTTGGAAGGTCAAGGAACAGGTCAGGGCCCTGCTGCGCACCGGCTCTTTGGAGGACGCCACAGTAGCGAAAACAAAGCTCGAGGAGCTGGTGAAGGCGGCGGACCGACCGGAGACAAACAGGCTCTATCGCACCGTCTGCCGGTGGTGGAAAGAGATCGAGTTGAAGATCATTACCGGCGCCACGACAGGCAAGGTCGAGGCCAACAACACCGCTATCAAGAACATCAAGCGCACCGCCCGCGGCTACCGCAACCCAGCCAACTACAAATCGGTTATTCTCTTGAGAAGTGCCGTCCGGACGGCGGCATGACACTCATCTCAGAGATTCATTTCCCCACGAACCGTGAAGAGCCAGTTTGTCCACGTCGGGCAGCCGCAGCAGGCATGCCTCGTTGAGCGCAGCCCGCACCATCCACCAGGACACGGCGAAGCCGGCGGCCGTTTCCGATACGGCTCTGCCCGATCGGATGACCGCCTCCACGAGTTGGTCCCGGAGCCGGCTGGTAGAGCGTGCGCGGCGCGGGACCTGTGGCGTCGATTCGAAGAGCGACAGCCTGTCGCAGGCCGGTTCTTCGCAGTACCAGCGGTACTTGGACCAGAGCACATCCACGGGCCCGGCGACAGGAATATCGCGGAGCCGCTGGAGGCGCCGCTCCTTCCGCCGGGAAGCGATGACGCCACAGCTCGGGCAGCCCGGTGGCTGGTCCGTTTCGATGATGACCTGCCGTCGGCCAACAGTGACGGTGGTGGAAATGACGCGGTAGTCGGGAAGGTTGAAGAGGATGGTGGCAGCGTCGGCTGCGACCCCGGTAGGCTCGTTCAAGGCTCGTGGTCCTGTTCCAGGTTGAATGCTTAGACACACTCATCCCAACAGGGCCACGGGCCCCTTTGTCTTCAACGACACGAATTCAAATCCCCATCAACCACCAAGAGCCGCAAAACCGGCGTCCACCGTGGCAGACACCTCCATGATCCGCCGCCCAGCCTTGGACTGCCCAGAGCCCGTGGAGAGGCGACAGCGTACTTTCTCCTACCACGGCGCGACAGCGTCGCTGGACCGCTAAATGCGAAGGGCCCTATTGAGGCCATCACCAGCGCTTGGGAGATGCCTCCAGAGTTGGCAAGGAGCGCGGAAAAAGTGGGTCCCATCGTGTCGCCCTGGGGGTTTTGAGATGGCTCTGAGGCTGGCAGAAACACCACACGAGAATTGCAGAAGCCGGTTGTCCAAGGGCGCCGGATAGTGCAAACGTCATTGCTAATATAACCAGGCGTCCGGCAAGCGGAAGATCAGTGCTTTTCATGACGAATAACAACATTGCCATAGTGCATCCGAGTCCAACTACAATTCCGTATTCAATGACGAGTTTTGGCGTAAACGTGTAATTTACGCCGGTGCCATACGTCACCGCGGTAAGACTCGCACCGCCGGGTCCATATCCCGTCATTATTGCAGCCGGAAAGTCCAGCATGAACTTGGCGACGTGCTCCCATGGATCGAGGAAGCGGAACGAGGCAGAGCTGCCTTCTGTCTGGAACTCAGAAGTTCTGGAGAAGAACGCAAGAAGCAGGCCTGTGAAGGTGAGAACTGCTAGGCCGAGCGACGCTGCAAGTACACTGAGGACCCTTTCCTTCGAGGTTCCTGTGATTGCAATACCAAGTACTCCGACGGCAAGCGCGATGATACCAGTTCCAGAACCGGTGAAAAGTAGCGCAGCGATGAATAGTGGTACTGAGGCAGGGGCGATTCTTAAGGCGAGAATTGCCGCCAAGGCGAAAAATTGCGACGCGATACTTGGCTCAAGGAAGAACATGCCGTTCGAGCGAATCAGATATCCTTCGAAACCCGCAATATCTAGCCTGGCACGGTGAACGTACCCCGGAATTACGACTTCTTTCGAGATTAGCGAAAAAACGTCGATGAAAGGGCCGCCAAGTATTTGGATAGCGAACTGTGCTATAGCGATTACCGCAAGTGCCCCCACAGTCCGGAGGAAAGTCTTTGATACCGCGTGTGTGAGTTCCGCACTCCGTGGCGCAACGAAGAGGAAAGGCATCCAACACGCGACAAGAAAAAGCAGAGAAAAGAGCGACGGCGGTACGGGTGTCAAGGAGAGCCAGCCCCAAAGACACAATGCTAATGTCGCCGCGAGTATCGAACTGAATGCAAGACGTCGGGCACCGAGTACGATTTCTCCAGAGGCCCAAAGCCATAACACACAGGCCCAAAAAGGAACTAGCGCTAGCGGCACTCCCAGGCCCGGAACTGCCAGTTGTTGTCCGACTATTGAGATGAATAGAAGCGCACAGATAAAACGTCTTGTAAGTGGGCTTACTCCGGACCGGTGCCGGTATGGGTCCTGAACCTCTGCCCAACGAGCAGGACCAACTTGGTTCAGCCCCTCACGTTGTTCCCATCTTCTTTCCTGGATGCGCTTCACCACCACAACAACTTGCTCCTACTGGCGTCGAGCGTATAGCTGTCGACCCTGGGCCGTGCGGATAGCACTCTAGCGGGATTACCCCCAGCAAGCGACCAAGCCGGAATGTTCTTCGTAACAACGGAACCGGCCGCAATTACAGAACCTTCATTTACGACACGTCCCGGAATTATGATCACCCTCGCGCTGATCCAACAGTGATGTCCGACGACAACAGGCTCACTTGTGTAGGCAAATGTCTCAGATTGCCAGTCATGCTGAGCAGTCCAAATCTGCACACCACTATTGACACTAACGCTTTCGCCTATGGTAATCCCGCCTCTGGCATCGAGGACTAGGTCTTCGGCCAAATAGCAGTCGGACCCTATGACAAGTCGCCTTGCTGCTCTGACTTGCAGACCCCGGTGCAGTGCAACCCCCGCTCCAACCTCCGCACCCCATATTCGTAAAATTGTTCGACGAACAAAATTGGATGGAAAGTAGCTGGCGAGCCAAATTGAGTTGATCTCCAGCGAGGACATTAAGCGTTTCAGCATGCTTATCGTTGCGAGTTTAGGCATGAGTTGCTCCTAATCCGGGGGCGAGGACGACTGTTGTCCACGATTCGATCAACTATTACGCCGTTCGGTCTCCAGGCCAGCCTGCAACAGCTTGCTGAACCTCTCCACGAATGCTTCTTGGCCGTATTGAAGAGCGTGCTGACGGACTGCTCTATAGTCCCAATTTGATGTTCGCATGCGATTAATGGCGTCCCCAAGGCTGTCAACAGACTGTTCCTCGAATAAAACGCCTGTCAGTCCATCCACGACGGTTTCCCGGGCCCCGCCACCTGAAAAGCCAATTACAGGAGTCCCGGCGGCCATGGCTTCAAGCGGAACCATCCCGAAATCGTCTGCGCTAGGAAAGATGAGGGCTTCGGCGTTTGCAATGACATCACTGAGCTCGGCTCCCATCTTCTTGCCAACGAATGTCACGTTAGCCGGAGCGACCGCCTCCAATGCGCGGCGATCTCTACCATCACCAACCACTGTTAGTTGTAGATCGGGCCGCATCCTGAAAGTATCTAGCAGGAGTTCAACTTTTTTATAGGGCTCCACGATCCTCCCGGCCCAGACGAAGTATGATCTTTCTGGTAGCGGTACTGGTCGAAAGAGCTGGGTATCGATTGGTGGGGGAATAATTGCGTCGGCATCCCTTCCCCAGAACTCCTTTATGCGCGCGGCGACAATGCTGTTCGTGGCGATTATTATTTGTGATTCATTAGCGGCTTTTTTATCGATGTGTCGGAATGGGGCCAAACCTACTGACAAAAGGTTCTGGACAATCCGATTCTTCGGGAAATAATCGCTGACGCCGCTGTATATCTGTCGGAAGGGAGAATGGCAGTAGATTACCTTGACATTCTTGCTTCGCCGAAGGTGGGCAAGGGCGTAGGAAGACGCAAGTATGTTCTCGTCCGTGGCCGGGATTGCTCTGATCACCGGGTAGAGAACGGGCGTCAGCATGCGAGCCAAGCTTGCTGAAATGCTGTCCAGAGGGAGTAGTGACTTTGTGGGCTTGCCTGGAGTCCCAGGGAACAACCGAGCAGTCACTTCAGAATTGCCGCTAATAACCCAGGTCGAAGAGTTGGGCAGCACATGCGCGGACAGGACCTCGGTACACTTTTCTGCTCCGCCCCACGAGTGAGAGAAGTCGTGTGTGATCGTCCACAGCGTTTGATTGGTCACAGGTTCCTGTCCAGGTATGGCGATCCGGCATTACGGTCAAAATTCACAGTAGCCATTGACAATAGTCTGATTATTTGCGATCTACATACGAGGAAGGAAAGCGCGCAGCGTCACGTTGTCTCTCCTCGGTGAAGGGGGTTTTGTATCGATCGTTTGAGGACGGTGTGCTCATCGGTTCCTGACTCAATGGTTCAGCCTGACGCGCTGGACTTTCACCTGCTCGATTACCTGGACGCTTCAGTCGCCCCTTTTCTGGGGTAGGGGTCGCATACGAACTGTAACTGTAGGTGTACGCGTCTGGTCCTTTAGCAGGGAGCCGGTTGAGCACCACTCCAAGGAGATTCGCTCCGACCAGTCGTAATGCCGCAAGCGACTTGTCTAGCTCTGCAAGTTTGATGGACTGCGAGCCGACAACAACCACCACCCCTCCGACATGCTGAGAAAGCACTGTGGCATCCGTCACGGGTAGCAGTGGAGGCGCATCGATAATGACCACGTCAAACACTTCTTCAAGTCTCGCCAGAAGATGCTGCATCGCCTCTGATCCCAGCAACTCGCTTGGATTGGGGGGGATCTGCCCCGAGGTCAGTACATAGAGCGGTGCGGTTCCCCATGGTTGGAGTAGATCGTCCACTTCGGCAGCTCCGAGCAGGGCGGTAGTTAAGCCAATGCTTCTTTCTAGCCCCAAGTACTCGTTGACCATGGGCCGCCGAAGGTCGGCGTCTATCAGGCAGACGGATTGGCCGGCATCAGCCAAGGCGAGGGCTAAGTTTGTTGCTGTAGTGCTCTTGCCCTCACCGGGGAGTGAAGATGTTATGAGAACGGATCTAGCCGCTCCTGAAACATTCGCAAATTGGAGATTTGTACGTAGTTGTCTAAAAGACTCTGCACGTGAGCTTTGGGGGGCAGCTTGAGTAAGCAAGGGCTTCTTTGAGGCATCTTGATCGAAGGAGATACCGCCGAGGAGCGGGGCATCGGTGATGCGACGCAAGTCCATTTCACCGTGGATTCGGTTATCCAGCATATTCCTGAGAATGGCGGCTCCCACTCCTGCTGCCATCCCGATGAGCGCACTTAAAAGCAAATTCAGGCGCGTGTTTGGCGAAGAAGGCGCTGCCGGCGCTTCTGCTGGTGTGATGATGGAAAGACTGACCGGAGACGTGCCGCCCGTTTTCGGCTTTTCCAAGCTCTCCACGACTTTCACTAAGCTGTTACCAACGGCATGGGCGATGGCCGCTGCCTGCACAGGTGACTCATCCGAGACCGAGATGTTTATTAAAACCGTATTGAGATCGGCGCTGGCCTTTATTCGGCTTGCCAGTTTTTCTGTGGTCTCCGGAAGCCCCAATTCGTCGATGGCTGGCTGGAGGACCGACGGCGTGGTGACCGTCTTAACGTACGATTGCACTCTGGCCTGACTAAACGTGTTCCCCTGCTGCAGCTCAGAGATGCTTCCTGAGCCTTGGAGGGCAACGAAAAGCTGCGTCTCCGACGTATATGTCGGCTTGACCAGGACCGAGATTGCGCCCCCTGTCAACAGGCAGCCCAAGGTTACTGCGGTGATAAGCACCCAGCTGCGGCGCAAAACGCGCACGTAGTCATGTATATCCAAAACCTTGGGTCCCCCTGTACAGGTTACTGGAGCGGCCAGATGGCGGTCACCAGATCGGCGTGTTCGTGCGATTCTCTCAATTCTACCCGCCATGAGTTGCCGGTCGCTCAATACCCCCGCTTCACATACGTAGCTGCCAGCCATCTATGTCGATCGCCTCGGGTCGCTCCCCGAGCGGATTGTGCTCGTCTTGCCGAACGGCTCGAGCTGGACTCAACGACTGCGTTAGCTGAGCGTCCTACTTCCCGAAGCCGAACTGACCTTTTCTGAGGCACCATTCCCTCTTACTAACAGCGTCAGTGGAGCTCTCAGGCTAACGGCCTGTTGCAACTCTGTCAGGAATGGCTATTTCTGGAAGGAATGCATGACTCATCTTGTGTCTACATCCTCGAAGACTAAAAACGTCTGTGTATCCAATACTCCAGGCATGGACTGCAGTTGGTCGAAGATGACCCTGCGCAGGTCAACGTTGTCCACGGCCCTTACCAGCAGGATGACGTCAAAATCGCCACCCACGAGGGCAATGTGGTGCACCTCAGGGATAGCCTGCAGCAGCTCCCGCAGCTCACGCCAGGAATGCTGCCGCACTTTTAGCGTCACATATGCGGATGACTTCAGCCCCGCCTTGATGGGATCCACCACTGCAGTGAACTTCGTCAGCACGCCCTCGCCGGTCAGCCTGGCAATCCTCGTGTAGGCGTGCGCACGGGAAATGTGCACGTTCTCGGCCACCTGCGTCACGGACATCCGCCCGTCCCGTGTCAGCTCCGCGATGATGTTCCGGTCCACAGCGTCCAGCGGCACCGCCACCTGCTCCGGTTCAGCTCCAGCCATTCGTCTACTACTCCCGTCGGTAACCCCGCTCAGAGTCACGATTCGTCTTTCAGATTATGGCAATGCCTCAAACTTCTCCATGATTCCGGCAGGGGCTGGATACGAAACTTCGTCCGGGAGCATACTGAGAGCGAATAGTGGCTACAGAAGGACGGACCAATGACGATCTCCGCGGACCACACTGCCCGGGACCAGGCCGCGCAGGCCGGGCAGGCCCCGGAACATGGCCAAGACCTGCACCTGGAAGGCGCCGTTGCCGAAGCCGTGCGCAAATTCGGAATCACCGCCGAGGACTACATGCTGCCGGCACGCCACCAGATCCAGATGGTGGATCAGGACGGCAACCTCAAACCGCACTCCGAACAGGGAACTGAACCGGGCCACGAGTATCCGCTGCCCAGTGACGAGGAACTTATTGCTGCTTATGAGCAGCTTGTTGTCGGCCGCCGAGTCAACGACCAGAACTCCGCCCTGGTGCGGCAGGGGCGGATGGCCGTCTACCCCTCCAGCCATGGGCAGGAGGCCTGCCAGGTGGCTGCCGCGCTCTGCCTCTCCGACGGTGACTGGATGTTTCCCACCTACCGTGACTCTGTCGCCGTCATGGCCAGAGGAGTCGACCTAGTCCAGGCCATGACCCTGTTCCGGGGCGACTGGCACAGCGGCTACAACCCCGCCGAGCACAAGGTCGGCATCCAGTGCACCCCGCTCACCACCCAGCTGCTCCACGCAGTCGGCGTCGCCCACGCAGCCAAGCTGCGCGGCGAGGACACGGTGGTCCTGGCGATGTGCGGGGACGGAGCCACCAGCGAAGGTGACTTCCATGAGGCCCTGAACTTCGCAGCCGTCTTCCACCTGCCTGTCATCTTCTTCGTACAGAACAACCAGTACGCCATATCTGTGCCGCTCGCACACCAGTCCGTCGCGCCGTCGCTCGCCCACAAGGCGGTCGGCTACGGCATGGCGGGCGAACGCGTGGACGGGAACGACGTCGTCGCCCTCCTCGCGGTTCTGGACAGGGCAGTCAAGCTGGCGCGCCAAGGATCCGGCCCACTCCTGGTTGAGGCTCACACCTACCGCATGCAGGCCCACACCAACGCGGACGACGCCACCCGCTACCGGCAGGACAGCGAAGTGGCGCAATGGGTAGCCCGCGACCCGCTGTCGCGGATGAAGAAGTATCTGACCGACAAGGGGCTGCTGGACGACGACGGCGAGTCCCGAATTGCGGAGAAAGCGGAAGCAGTTGCCACCCAGCTGCGCAACGGCCTTAGCGAGGACGTCCCGGTGGACCCGCAGGACCTCTTTAAGTACGTCTTCTCCGTCCCCACGCCGCAGCTCAGTGAACAGTCCGCGCTTCTCTCCGACGAACTCGCCCGCGACGCTGGTGCCGGTGCTTCATCCGAAACGGAGGCCCCCGAATGAGCCCCACCATTACCACGTCTTCGGAAGCCAACGGCAACGTCAGCTCCGCCACAGCTCGGGCAGCCGCCTCCGCGGCGGCTACGACCGAGGCGGCCGGACCGCAGCTGGTAACCATGGCGAAGGCCTTGAACACGGCGATGGCGGACGCGATGCACGCGGACAAGTCCGTCTTGGTGTTTGGCGAGGACGTGGGCATGCTCGGTGGTGTCTTCCGCATCACTGACGGCCTCACCAAGACCTTTGGTGAGCAGCGCTGTTTTGACACGCCACTGGCCGAGTCGGGCATCGTGGGCATGGCCGTAGGTATGGCGATAAACGGCATGCGGCCCGTGATCGAGATGCAGTTCGACGCATTCGCGTACCCGGCCTTCGAACAGATCGCCAGCCACGTGGCCAAGATGCACAACCGGACCAAGGGCGCCCTGAAACTGCCGATGGTCATCCGTGTTCCCTATGCCGGCGGCATCGGGGGAGTGGAGCACCACTGTGACTCGTCCGAGTCGTACTACGCCCACACCGCGGGCCTGAAGGTCTACACCCCCGCCACGGTGGCTGACGGCTACCGGATGCTCCGTGAGGCCATCGACTCCGATGACCCGGTGATGTTCATGGAACCCAAGAAGCTCTACTGGTCCAAGGATCTGGTGGACCTTGAGGCGCTCCGCCGGGAACACGAAGCCAACGCCGAGCGGGGAACTTCCACGGAAGGCAGTGCCGCCGTCGCCCGTCCCGGCACCGACGCGACACTGATAGCGTACGGGCCGGCTGTCCCGACGGCGCTCGCCGCCGCTGCCGCGGCTGCCGAGGAGGGCCGCTCCCTGGAGGTCGTGGACGTCCGCACCCTCGTGCCGTTCGACGACGAAACCGTCGCAGCGTCCGTGCGGAAGACCGGCCGAGCCGTGGTGATCGCGGAGGCACATGGCTTCGCGTCCGTGTCCTCCGAGATCGTGGCACGCATGCAGGAACGTTGCTTCCACTACCTCGCAGCGCCGATCCGCCGGGTGGCAGGCTTCGACGTGCCGTACCCTGCCCCCAAACTCGAACACTATTACCTGCCTAGCGTCGACCGCATCCTCGACGCCGTAGACGACCTCCAGTGGGAAGACTGAACAGATGACCGACACGAAAGTATTCCTGCTCCCCGACCTGGGCGAAGGTCTCACCGAAGCCGAACTGGTCAACTGGCTCGTGTCCGTGGGCGACGAGATCCGCGTCGACCAACCTATCGCCGAGGTCGAGACAGCCAAGTCCATAGTGGAGGTCCCTTCCCCATACGCCGGCACCGTTGCCGAGCTGCACAGCGAACCAGGCCAGACCCTGGACGTAGGCAGGCCCCTCATCTCAGTGACACCGATCGGGGGCTCGATGGCGAAACAGCCTGCCGAGGTCACGGCCGAAACCTACCGCGAGGAGGAAAAGGCAGGCTCCGGCAACGTCTTGATCGGATACGGAACACCGGGTGGCACCACAGCGGTCCGCCGGACGCGCCCGAGGCGCACCCTCGCCATGGTTGAACCTGTCGAAACACGGCCGGCCGAAAGCAAACCCATCGAAGCCAAGAGCCCAGCCGAGCAAAAATTGACATCTTCAGCGGATGACCTCCTTCTGACGCGCACGCGTGCACCCGGCAAACTCGGAGCTGTCATCTCCCCACTGGTACGCCGGATGGCCAAGGAACGCGGAGTGGACCTACGACATCTGCAGGGGTCGGGTGAAAGCGGCCTGATCATGCGGCGGGATGTCGAAGCCGCGATCAAAGCTCCGGTGGTGGAGCCTGTCGACACAGAGGCGAGCCCGGTGGTTGAGCCTGCCGAAACGAAAGCGTCGACAGCAGCGGCAACCAGCGCCACCGACCCCCGTACCGGCCTCGGCATTGCGAGCCGCATCCCAGTCCGGGGTGTCCGCAAGACGGTCGCTGCGAATATGAGCCGCAGCCGCACTGAGATCCCCGAAGCAACAGTGTGGGTGGATGTGGATGCGACGGCTCTCCTTGAGATGCGCGCAGAATTGAAGAAGAAGGACGGGCACAGCACGCCCGGGCTTCTGGCCTTCATCGCACGCTTTGTCACAGCGGGCTTGAAAAAGTACCCGGAACTGAACACAAGAATTGTCACCACCCAAGGGAAACCCGGAGAAGAACAGCAGGAGATTGTCGCCTTCGACGGAGTCAACCTTGGTTTCGCCGCTCAAACTGATCGCGGCCTGGTGGTGCCTTCTGTCCGCAACGCAGACAAGCTCAGCGCACGCGAAATCGATGCTGAGATCAAGCGCCTCACCGGCGTCGCAAGGGCCGGCAAGGCGACACCTGCCGAACTGGGGGGCGGTACCTTCACGCTCAATAACTACGGTGTTTTCGGTGTGGATGGTTCGGCAGCGATCATCAACTATCCCGAGGCGGCAATCCTAGGCGTAGGGCGAGTCATCGATAAGCCGTGGGTTGTGAACGGCGAACTCACGGTCCGCAAGGTCACCGAGCTGACGCTGACCTTCGACCACAGGGTGTGCGACGGCGGAACAGCCGGCGGATTCCTGCGTTACGTGGCGGACGCCATCGAGAACCCGGGACGGGTCGTAGCTGATCTCTAGTTTGCGGATGTTGGAGGTTCAAGGGGCGCTTCAAGGAGTAGCTGGAGCAGCAACTCTGAGCAGGGTATGAGCATTCAGGGGTAGAAATATACGTTGGTGGGATCTCCAGCATCCTCATCCTACTTCCGTGATGATAACCCAGAACGGTGATGTGAGCTGACGCTGTTATTCTGTGGGGATGAACCTTGGGGATATCCAATCGCAATCGCTTAGCGTACTTTCGAAACATCTGGTCCGAGGCGACAAAGTCGCACTGTTGGACTACCCCCGTCATCAGAATGCGGGCGACGCTCTTATCTGGCTCGGTGCTCGGCAATACCTGAAGATGCTTGGGGTTGAGGTTGCCTATATCGCCAGCCTCAACCACTTCTCTGCCAGAGAACTGCGCAAGCGTGTCCCTGATGGCCCCATCTTGATCAATGGCGGCGGCAATTTCGGCGACCGTTGGGTCGAAAGCCAAGCTTTCAAAGAATCGGTCATCGCACAATTCCCGGATCGGAAAATTGTTCAACTCCCCCAAACGATGGAGTTCAACACCAATGAGGGGTTAGCGCGCGCGCAAGCCGTCTATGGCAGCCACCCAGACGTCACGATTCTTATGAGAGACAGGGTTGGCTTTGCTGCGGCCAAGCGAGCGTTCCCAAACAACAACGTGGAGTTCTGCCCAGACATGGCGTTGGGGTACGGCTATCACAAGCGGGGCAAAGCCAAATACTCTCTCGTCTTCCTCAAGCGAAACGACAACGAATCGGTGCAGCAGGATACTCCTCTATTGCGCGGCCCGAGCTACAAGATTGTTGACTGGGGCTTTCGGGGCACTTTGCGTGTTCCTGCTTGGCGCGCGCTGCGCCTCGCTGAGGATGTCGTTCGCGTTTTCCCGAAACTCACCCCAGCCCTGTATCCGCTCATCGAACTCAGCTTCGCGGCGATGGCAGAAGCAAATGTTCGTTCAGCGTCCCGCATTCTCAGCGAAGGTAACGTTGTCGTCACCGACCGCCTGCACGCCATGGTTTTGGCCGCGCTACTGGGCATTCCGGTTTATGCGTACGACAACGCTAACAAGAAGGTTTCGGCGATCTTCAAGGACTACGTTGGAGAGCTGCCCAACGTCTTCTTCGCGGAAGATGCGGCTACGGCCATTAACCGCGGGCTGGATTACCAGCCAACTTCCGTCTAGAAGACTTTAGGGTGGACGCCTCGGAGAGCGAATGCCGCGCTCATGGGCTTGGATAAGGTTCACGCTGTGGAGTCGCTTGACTTTGTGGTTCTCTCGAGCCCGGCGATTCCAATAGGGGCCCATGTGCGGCCGTCGACCTGGTGCGCGGCTGTTGTGCCGTTCGTTGGGCGAATAGTCTAAGCCGTTAGTAACGGTTTGCGGCGTCAAATCCGCACCCGCCGGGGGAGCGGTGGCACCACGGCCCGTGATGGTGCCTGCTGAGCGACAGAGCTTCTTGGGGAAGTTGGCTGGAGCAACGGTGGGCCGCTGCGCTGGGCTTGGATCGCGGGCGAAACCATGGTGAGGTGTGGCTGCGCCTATTCAAATTGCGGATACCTTGCTGCCTGCCCCGAGCCGAACTCTTTGCAATACACGTCCAGGATGGCTGGTGGTGCTTCCTAAAGCGCGAAGTCTCGTGCAGGTAGGAGGCCTACCTATTCACCCGTCTTCCTGTTTTGCTCCAACCAGTGGCATTTCGACCGCGCGATCGCTCCTGAAGATGGCTAAATGAGCCAACACCACAGCGTGAGGGCCCTCCCGTCAACTCCAGTGCGTACAGGCTGGCTACTCCACTGGTTTCCGCGTTCGAACCGCAGTTCGGGTATGCAAACTGACTTCCACGAGCTCGATCAGGCGGCCTCCGACTCTACTTATTCATTCCCTTGGTCAGAGTGGCCAGAACAGCGCACTGTGACTACTAACCCTCCAGCATCCTGCTTGTAGTACGTGACGTGGTTTGTGATGGCGTTGCAAGTCGCGCAGAAGTGCTTATGCTGTTTAGTCCCCATAGCCAGACATCATACGGGTTCCAACATTTCGCTTCGGTTTATTCGCCTCCGGCTCCCGTACATGCTGTGCATGGGCTCCCGGGAACAGCCCAGCCTCCATAGATAGAATCTAGATCTGAAGACCGCAGACGCTCCCAAAATGTACGGAGAACGAATGTCACGATGGCTCAAAGTCGGTACGGACAACTATGTACTGACGACCGAAGGTTCGAAGCTCAACACCGGCCTGATCCTTGGCACCGAACGGGCCATGGTCATCGACACCGGATGCGGGCCGCGGCAGGGGCACGACATTCTGGACGCAGTCCGGGAGAAAACCCAGCTTCCCCTCGTGGTAGTCAATACCCACGCACACTACGACCACTTCTTCGGCAACGCAGTTTTCGCCGAGGACGGCGTCTCGGAGTTCTGGGCGCATGAGAACTGCGCCGAGGAGATCGGCGAAAACGGCGACGCGCAGCGAGGAGCCGTGGCAGAACTAGAGCCCGAGATGGCCGCCGGCGAAGGGGAGAACGTCGAGCTCGTGGTGCCCAACGCGCTGGTACGCGACCAGCCCGTCCTCGTGGACCTGGGTGGACAGACCGCCACACTGTTCCACCTCGGCCGTGGGCACACCGACGGCGACCTCCTGGTAGGGACAACCACCACCCTCTACGCGGGCGACCTGGTGGAGCAGGGAGCACACCCCTCCTTCGAAGACTCGTACCCGGAGGAGTGGGCCGGCGCTCTGAGGCACCTGTCTGCACTGCGGCACCGCTACGAATTTCTGATCCCGGGCCACGGGGAGCCGTGCAGTGACCGCTTCGTCAAGACTATGGCGGACACGATGACCACAGCCGTCCGGCAGGCACGGCAGTCGATCCGGGACACTCCATCCGACGCCACCAAGGCCATTCCTGTGTTGCCGTACGGGCCCGAGCAGTCCCGTTGGTTCATCAAGCGCCTGCAGGAGACCCGGCCCCAGCATTGACGATATGCGGAGGTTGAGTACTCAGTAGCCACGGCGCATGAAAAACAGGTATCGGCTACTCTGGGGCCCCGCATGCGCTCACTTTAGGTTGAGTGCATGAAGACCGGAATCCGCGACTCGATCCGTCAATTCATCGAGCGCAACGTCATTGCCGACGATCCTCTGCCCCAGCGTTCATGGCTTGATGAGCAGGACATGCCCCGCCAAGAAAGGAGCGTGGACGCTCCGGTTTCGGGCCTGCCTGTGGCTCCGTTGCCCCCGCTTCCGGGGCGGCACAGCGCGATGCCGCGCCTGCAGTCCTTTGGCCGGCTGAAGGGACGGCGCGCTGCGCGCGTTCATGGTGCGGCGGGCTCGCCGACAGTGGACGAAAAGATCTGATGTTGGGTCGCTTGCCTGCGACGCAACGAGTGCCTTGCGCCTTTCTTGAGCTTGTCTTGAGCCTTTCTTGATCCTGCGCCACTAGTTTCAGACCCATGAGTGCTTATGGGGGCCACAGATACGGCAGGGGCGCGCGGCGCGAGAGCCGCCGCCGTCAGCTCCAGTTCTCGGCCTACGTTGGCCTGGCGTTGCTGGCCGTTGCGACGGCGGCAGTGGTGGTGTTCGCGCTTCAGAAATAGAGCTAAGGGATGGCGCTGCTGCGTCCTGATGGCGCCGTGACAATTTCTGTTACAGCGTGTCCAATTGGACAGCCACGTTGACTGCTAAGTAGTCTGACCAATAGATCTATGGGGGATCTACCTGTCAGTTACTGTCGCCGTTGCCAAAACCCAGTTCGGCTGCGTCGCAAGGTCTCAACGTCCCGGAGGTTTACCGTGGCACTTCCCGACTTCATCTTTGCGCTTTGCGCCCTGCTGGGCAGCCTCCTGATTCCGTTCGCGGGCCTCTACGCGCTGCTGCGCCTGAAGCGCCGCGCGGTTTCTCCGGTTGTTTCCCGCTCCGTCCCTGCACAGGCGGAGTAGACGTGCCGTACATTGACATCAATCCGCACCGCGGCCGTCCCAAATGGTGGAGCTACGTTGCCCTGGGGCTCCTCCTGGTTGTCACCTCCGCTGTCGTGGGGGCCGCACTCGTCCAGGGCTGATGACAGCGGCGGGTGCGCCAGCGCCTAGAATTGCTGTTTGAACCAATCCAATCGAGAAGCGCAGCGGGACCTTGCTGTGGATCCTGGGGGACCGAACATGCCCAAACCAGCGGACAATCAGATAGCTGAAGCGGAAACTGACGCAGAGCAGCCCGGGCTGCGACGCCGCCGTACCCGCCGCCGTGACGGCAGCGACTCCGACGACTGGACAGGATCCTTCGAAGCCGTGACACCCAACACAAGCTCCGCCCCCGTGCTCCCGGTCCGCAGCTCCTCCTGGGCTGAGGCGGCCGCCGTCGCCGACGCGCTCTCCGGAGCGCCCGCCACTCCACCCGCGCCGGCCCGCAAGCCGGCGGCAGCACCGGCGTCGTCCGTTCCGGAAACTGTCACCGAACGGGAACAGCCGGTGGCGGACGCCACCGCCCTCCCGACGTCGTTTGTCCGCGAGCAGAAGCCCCGCCCCAAACGCGGATTCCGAGGCTTCCTGTATCGGGTGTCCGGCGGTTCCTGGAATATGGGGCCTAGCCCGCTGGAGCGGGAGGAGGAAGAGCTCGCCCGCCGCATCTCCCGCCAGCTGCAGGGCAGCTTCAACACTGCCGTGCTCAGCCTCAAGGGCGGCATCGGCAAGACATCCACCACGGTGGGTGTGGGCCTGACCCTCGCCGAGTTCC
Source organism: Arthrobacter sp. NPDC093125 (assembly GCF_044754225.1). Classification (NCBI taxonomy): domain Bacteria; kingdom Bacillati; phylum Actinomycetota; class Actinomycetes; order Micrococcales; family Micrococcaceae; genus Arthrobacter; species Arthrobacter sp. NPDC093125. The sequence goes on from NZ_JBIVOQ010000003.1 coordinate 294,314, forward strand.
GCGGCGACCCGCCGTGCGCCATCGACGCCAACCCGGACTCTGGGGACCTCGTGGAGCGCGCACTGGGCGAGGGCATCTACCAAAAGGCCACGCCGCGCACCATCACCGACCTGCTCAAGAACATCGACTTCATCGATTCGCTGACCGAGCTCTCCCGCTACATGCACCACTCGGGCAGGCTGCACCTCATCGCCGGCGAACAGGACCCCGAGGTCTCCGACTCGCTCACTGCCGAGGAGTACCTGCGGATCCGCAAGCTGATCGGCAGCTACTACTCCGTGGCGTTGACCGACTGCGGCACGGGCGTGACGCACAACGCCATGAAGGGGATCCTGCAGTCCGCGGACAACCTGATCATCGCCGCCGGCTACGCGGTGAGTGGCGCCAAGCGTGCCCGCAGCACCCTGCAGTGGCTCTCCAGCCACGGCTACGAGGACCTGGCCCGCAACGCCATCGTGGTGATCACGGACAAGGACGAGGTCTCCTCACGCGTGGACAAGGACGCCATTGAGGAGCACCTTGCGGGGATGTGCCGCGAACTCATTGCCGTGCCGCACGACAGGGGAGTGGCCGACGGGGACCTGGTGACCCTGGACGTCCTCAAGCCGGAGACGCGGCGGGCGTACAAGGAAATCGCTGCCGCGATCGTGGACGGGTACCGGTAGGTTCTACCTTTTCCGCGATTTTATGGCAGCCGTGTGAGTTCAGGCAGCGGCCATTCTCTTGGCTTTGAAGGCGCGGTTAGGGAATCTTGTATTCACGGTGCGGAGATTTTTGAAAAATGCCATATGCTCTCTCCGGACATGCGTTGCGTGCTCTGAAGAATCTTTGTACATGGGGACCATATGACGCTGCGCTCGTTTGTCATCCGCGGGCTTGCATTTGTTGCTGCCACGCTCTTGCTCGTTTCCGGGATGGCGGCGCCGGTTCTAGCCGCTGATATCGATGAGAACATCCCGCCGTCGTTGGTGACTATTCATCGGTCGTCGCCGGAAACGGTGCGGCACGGGGACGAGATCCGGATCGACTGGGTAGTTCAGGGCAGTCCTGCGGGGAATGTGATCTTTTACCTGCGGGACAGACTGGGTAACCAAGTACAGGCCAGATGGGATGCTCCAAGTGGAACCAGTGCCTTCGCGGGCACAGCTACGGCGACCATCGATGTCATGCGAGTTGCTGCAGGGGACTTGGCTCTGTCCAGTTTCGGAGCCGGCAATGGCTACGCGAACTCCAACTATGGGTCCGACGGCAGCGTGGGGAAGTCACCCGAGGGCGTGCAAGAACCGATACAGGCAAGCTTCGACTATGCGCAGGTATCCAGCCGTGTCGAGAGTTCTCGAGACATTTCCATTCCGCCGTCGCTGGTGAGTATGAATCGGACCTCGCCAGACGTGATTCGCGACGGGGATCAACTCATGATCGACTGGGAGGTGAAGAACTCTCCCGCGACGAACGTGATCTTCTACCTGCGCGACCGATTGGGTAGTCAGGTGCAAGTTCGGTGGGATGCTCCGAACGGAACAGATGCCTTTGCTGGTACAGCTACGGCAACCATCGATGACACGCGAGTTGCTGCAGGGGACTTGGTCCTGTCCAGTTTTGGAGTCGGCAATGGCTACGCGAACTCTAGCTACGGCACCGACGGAAGCATCGGCAAGTCCCCCGAGGGCGCACAGGATCCGTTGCACGTTGCCTTCGATTACGCCCAGATATCGAGCCGAGTGGAGAGCTCGCGCGACGTCTCGGTACCGCCGTCGTTGGTTAACGCGAAACGGACATCTCCCGACATGCTTCGTGTGGGAGACCAAATCATGATCGACTGGGAGGTTAGGAATTCCCCGGCGACGAACGTGATCTTCTATCTGCGGGATAGTCTAGGTAACCAACTACAGGCCCGATGGGACACGCCCAACGCAGAAGCTGCATTTTCCGGTACTGCTACAGCTAGCATTGACGCCGGCGTTGCTGAGGGGGACTTGGTTCTCACCAGTTTTGGTGCTGGCAATGGATACGCCAATTCCAATTACGGCGTGGATGGAAGCGTGGGCAGTTCGCCCGAGGGAGCACAAGATCCAATTCCTACAGTGTTCGACTATGCGCAAGTTACCAGCTCCGTCGTAAGCGTTAGCGACGTGTCGGTGCCTCCGTCGTTGGTGAGTTTTCAGCGTACTTCTTCCGATGTGGTTCGTGCTGGCGATGAGATCACGATCGACTGGGCGGTCCAGGACAGGCCCGTGAGTTATATCGGGTTCTATCTTCGGGATTCCCTTGGACACACCCAGAATGTCCGGTGGGATGGCCCGGAGGCTTTCAGCGGGACTGCGCGCTACGTGGTCGATGACACGCAACTGGCCGCGGGGGACTTGGAGTTGGTCACGGTCAGCATGGTCTCCACGAATAGCAAGATGACCTACAGCAGCGATGGCACGGTGAACAGGAACCCGTCGGGTCTGAAGGCACCCAAGCCATCTCTTCTGAATTTCGCCGATGCCGGAGTCGAGCTCGTTAGTGAGCGCGATATTTCCGTGCCACCGTCGTTGGTGAGTTTTCAGCGTACTTCTTCCGATGTGGTTCGTGCTGGCGATGAGATCACGATCGACTGGGCGGTCCAGGACAGGCCCGTGAGTTATATCGGGTTCTATCTTCGGGATTCCCTTGGACACACCCAGAATGTCCGGTGGGATGGCCCGGAGGCTTTCAGCGGGACTGCGCGCTACCTGGTCGATGACACGCAACTGGCCGCGGGGGACTTGGAGTTGGTCACGGTCAGCATGGTCTCCACGAATAGCAAGATGACCTACAGCAGCGATGGCACGGTGAACAGGAACCCGTCGGGTCTGAAGGCACCCAAGCCATCTCTTCTGAATTTCGCCGATGCCGGAGTCGAGCTCGTTAGTGAGCGCGATATTTCCGTGCCACCGTCGTTGGTGAGTTTTCAGCGTACTTCTTCCGATGTGGTTCGTGCTGGCGATGAGATCACGATCGACTGGGCGGTCCAGGACAGGCCCGTGAGCTATATCGGGTTCTATCTTCGGGATTCCCTTGGACACACCCAGAATGTCCGGTGGGATGGCCCGGAGGCTTTCAGCGGGACTGCGCGCTACCTGGTCGATGACACGCAACTGGCCGCGGGGGACCTGGATTTGGTCACGGTCAGCATGATCTCCACGAATAGCAAGATGACCTACAGCAGCGATGGCACGGTGAACAGGAACCCGTCGGGTCTGGAGGCACCCAAGCCATCTGTCCTGAATTTCGCCGATGCCGGAGTGCATCTCTCGCCCCCTGCGCCCTATGAGGTGGTTGTCATCGCGCCCGGGTTCATCGATGAGGACGGCACCACAGCCGACACCTACACGATTCCGGCGATGGCAGGTGTGGAGTACCTGGCCGGTGACGAGGTTGTTG